>JAPHTP010000083.1 GCA_026196875.1 Kangiellaceae bacterium | reverse complement strand
TTAGTACTAGTGACCAGCCCGTTTTGACAACTTTCGGGCTTATGAATAGATAGGTTAGAAAATAGTCAATGACGGTACTTATAGGTGGAATTGTAGTCATAGCTGCCGTTTTAGGTGGGTATGTTTTATCACACGGTGAACTTGCAGCATTATGGCAACCATTTGAACTGCTAATTATAGGTGGCGCAGCAGCTGGTGCATTTATAACGGCTAATCCGCCAAAGATATCATTAGCTACGTTAAAGCAACTTCCTAAGTTACTACTGGCCAGTAAGTACAGTAAGTCGCTTTATCTGGAATTGCTGTCGTTAATGTATCAACTATTCAACGTGATTCGACGCGAAGGCTTGATTGCCATAGAGCGGCATATTGATGACCCTGAAGAGAGCGAAATATTCAGTCGTTTTCCGATGATCAGTGATAATAAAGCTGCGATGGATTTTATTTGCGACTATCTTCGGCTAATGGTCATAGGAGACATGACTTCCTATGAGTTAGAAAATTTGATGGACGTCGAGTTGGAAACCTACCATCATGAAAAACTAGCGCCTTCAGCGGCTCTCGGCAAAGTAGCAGATGCGCTACCAGGCTTTGGAATAGTCGCAGCGGTACTCGGTATCGTTATAACCATGCAGTCTTTAGGTGGTCCGCCGGAAGTGATTGGCGTCCATGTGGCTGCAGCCCTTGTTGGAACTTTCCTCGGGATCCTATTGGCTTATGGGTTTGTCGCTCCGCTATCCAATGCTATGGAGTATTCCGCGGCAGAAGAATTTAAATTCTTTGAATGTATTAAGGTGTGTATTTTGGCGTCTGTCAATGGAATGCCTCCCCAAATTGCCGTTGAGTTTGGTCGTAAGACATTAAATAGTAATGTTCGGCCTGATTTTTATGAGCTTGAAGAGTGCGTAAAAGGTCTTCGCTAATCTCTAAAATACCCAAATTAAAAATGTCGGCCGTTCGAGAATGTTGTGGAAGAGTTAGATAAAGCAAAGCCAATAATTATTAAACGCGTTAAGCGAAAAGGGCACGATTTCCATGGCGGAAGTTGGAAGGTCGCTTTTGCGGACTTTGCTACTGCTATGATGGCATTTTTTTTACTGCTCTGGCTTATTGGTAATACGAGTGAGGATGAGAAACAGGCTATTTCGGGGTATTTTAATGACCCTTCCGGAGTACAGGATAAAACGGGATCTAGTCCATCTATAATAGGAGAAGGCGGCGCCAACAACGCAGTAATTGAATTAAAAAACATTCAACCGGAAACCAAAGAAGTTGAAAAAGAAATTGCAGAGGATGATTTAGCTAAACTTGCGGAAGAACAAGAAACTGCAAAATTGGAAGCGCTAAAACAAGAGCTTGAGTCGTTAGTCGAAAATAGTGCTGCTTTCCAGCAATTCAAAGAACAAGTGATGATTGATATTACTCCTGCGGGGCTGAGAATTCAGATTGTTGATAAAGATAAGAGGCCAATGTTTGATAGCGGAAGTGCAGAGCCTAAACTCTACTCAAAGACAATCTTAAGGAGACTGGCAAGAGTGCTAAAACAAGTTCCCAACAAGCTTTCAATTACCGGGCATACAGATGCGACACCCTATGTGGAAAGGGAAGATTATGGTAATTGGGAATTATCTGCAGACAGAGCAAACTCCGCAAGAAGGGAGCTAATGAGAGGCGGGATTGTTGAAGAAAAAATAGCTCGAGTCGAAGGATTCTCATCTTCAATCCTGTTTGACAAAGACAGCCCATATAACCCTGTTAATAGACGTATCGCAATCATTGTACTAAAACGTAGCGCCGCGGAAAATATTGAGAAGCAAGTGTTAGGTGTTGAGTAGGTAATGAATAATTCATGAGTAAGTCGAGCGGTAAAAAAAGCAACACTATCACCCAATCTGCGAGTTTGGAGTCCGCACTGTTTCAAATTACCGAATGCGCCGTATCCAGTCGCTCAATTAAAGAGTACTGCCGGCGACTTCATGAAATTATCAAGCAACTCACTTATGCGGAGAATTTTTTTGTCGCACTTTATGAGCAAAATAAAAGCCAGGTCAATTTTATTTATGTTAAAGATGAATATGACGATGGAGTCGATACCGAAGTATTAAGCAAGTTAACCAGTAGTGAACTGCGTCGAACCTTAACAGGTTACATGTTGCGAACAGGAGAGATGCAGCACTTGTCAAACGAGATGGTCAACCTGCTGCAGAGTAAAAATGTTGTTGACTCGGTCGGCAAGGATAGCCATGACTGGTTGGGGATCCCGCTTGAGTACAATAGTGAAATTCTGGGTGGACTCGTCATTCAAAGTTATCGCGAAGATATTGAGTATGGCCAGCAGGAAGAAGAAATTCTTCAGTTTGTTGCACGTCAAATAGCGCTTGTATTTAAAAGCAAACAAGCAGAATTAGCTTTGATTGATGCCAACGCTGACTTAGAAAAAAGAGTCTCTGAAAGAACCCAGGAGCTTTATTTAGCTAACTCCGCGTTAACCGCTGAAGTACAAGAGCGAAAAAGGAGCCAGCAGGTTCAGGCTGCTTTGTTCCAAATTACTGAGTTAGTGAGTACCGCAGACAGTTTACAAGGGTTATTTTATGGCGTACATCAAATAATTAAGCGCTTAATGTTTGCCGAAAATGAGTATATTGCACTGTTATCTGAGAAACGGGACCTGATCGAGTTCCCCTATTATGTTGACGAAGTAGAACCTCACCCAACTAACAGAAAGTACGGTGATGCCCAGGTAAAAAAAGGCTTCACCGAAAAAGTGTTAATTAGTGGTGAGTCTTTGCTTTTTTGCAAGGGCCAAAGTATTCAAGGATTTGAAGGCAACACGAAATGCGAAAGCTGGCTCGGAGTGCCACTAAAAGATCGCTATCAAGTTTTTGGTGTGCTCGCGATTCAGAGTTATCAACCGGATATCGTTTATACAAGGGACGAGCAATTAATATTGTTGACCATCGGTCAACAGGTAGCGACCGCAATTTTACGAAAAAAAGACGCAGAGTCATTGCGCATTGCGCATGAAACACTGGAGCGGCGCGTTAAAGAGAGAACTTCGGAATTAGAACAAACCATAGAAAAAAGAAAACTTATAGAAGAAAGGCTTGCTTACGAAAGTCTGCACGACTCATTGACCGGGCTTCCAAATCGACAGCAGCTATCAAATGCACTGAATCAGCTTATCCGCAAAAACTCGATTTTAGAGAATGAAATTTTAGCACTACTTTTTTTGGATCTGGATCGATTCAAAATCATAAACGATAGTTTAGGCCACCATATCGGTGACTTGTTTTTAATTGAAGTTGCTAAACGTTTACAGCATTGTATTAGAGATGCTGATTTAGTTGCTCGTTTGGGCGGGGACGAATTCTGTATTTTAATGCCTTCAATCAAATCGGATACTATTGCTTTGAGGCTGTGCGCGCGCCTATTAAAAGAGCTTAAAAAGCCTTTTGAGGTAGCGGGACATTCGCTGATAACCAGTGCGAGTATCGGTGTGAGACTTGGTTCAAGTAAGGATATATCAGCCGAGCTAATAATGAGCGATGCTGACGCAGCTATGTATCAAGCCAAACATCTAGGTAAAAACCAATATTGCCTGTTTGACTCCAATATTAAAAAGCTTGTCACCAACCGAATGAAAATGGAAAGAGATTTGCGTGATGCCGTGGCCAACAACGAATTGTACCTAGTTTATCAGCCTATTATTGATATGGTAAAAAACATTCCTGTCGGGTTTGAAGCTTTAGTTCGTTGGGAACATCCTGAAAATGGGTTTGTAAGCCCGGAAGAGTTTATCCCTGTCGCCGAAGAAACCGGCATAATTGTGGAAATCGGTGAGGCCGTAGTTGACCTGGCGTGTAAAACCCTGGCTCGCCTAAAACTCCATGACAAGATGTCGCCAATGTACGTCAATGTAAATGTTTCCTCTGTCCAGATACTTTCTCGAACTTTGGATGATTTTATTCGAAGAAAGCTTGCCCATTACGATATATCAACTGAGAATCTTAATATCGAAATTACCGAAAGCATTTTAATTGAAGACTACAAAGCTGCACTAAACTTTGTGCGCGAGGTGAAAGCGATGGGAATGAAGGTTTATTTGGATGATTTTGGTACTGGTTATTCTTCTTTAAGTTATTTACACAAATTTCCATTTGACGCGATTAAACTTGATCGTTCGTTTATCAAAGCAATTAACACGGCACAAGATAATTCCGCTTTGGTTGAGTCTATAGCTGTGTTTGCAAGAAATCTTGGCATTCATATTGTCGCTGAAGGTGTAGAAAACGAGATGCAATTATCGGCGATCAAGAATATGGGATACGAAGTAGCGCAGGGATATTATTTTGCCAAGCCGATAAAAGCGGATCTTATTACTGACTTTGTTGAGTCTTGGTAACCGTTTTAATCGGTTTAATCTGAGTTGCTGGCAATAATTCGGCAATAGTTTTGCCATCTTTGGCGAGCTATTTTTTGCTCTTCTACCGCGCTGATAATACTGCAGCCAGGCTCGTTTACATGAGTGCAATCCCTGAACTTACAACCTCCTATATAGGGTTCAAACTCTATGAACCCATTGCAAATTTGAGGTTGCTCTAGGTGCCATAAACCAAACTCTCTTATCCCGGGAGAGTCGACAATAAATCCTTCACGGTTAGGGAATAAAAATAGCTGAGATGCGGTTGTGGTATGTTGACCCAACCTGGAGTTTCCTGATACTTCGTTAACCAGACTTTGTTGGTGTGGGAATAGTAGATTAATAATTGAGGATTTTCCGACACCTGATTGGCCGACTAAAATACTGTGTTTTGACTGAGCCAACTCACTAATTTGCTCAATTCCGTTTTCATTTTTGGTTGAAACCTGAACCACCCGGTATCCAAGTTTATGGTAGATTTCTAATTGAGCTGTTATGTTTTGGGCTTCTATTTCACCACTAAGGTCCCACTTGTTGGCAACGATTACTGCATCTAGGTTAGCATTTCTAACAGCCGTCAAATAACGGTCCAACAGCATTGAAGAGAAGTCCGGCAATGGAGCTACTACCACGAAAACTAAATTGATATTTGCTGCAACAATTTTAACGCCCTGATGAGCGGATGGGCGTCCCAATTCAGAATGGCGCTCATACAGTGCCTCAACAACTCCCTGGTTTTGTGGGTCGAGGCGAAAACTCACTTTATCCCCCGGAACGGGCGAACCTAAATTTTGTCTTAAGAAGCAGCGATATTTTTTATCATCGATAAGACTAATAACGTCGGCTTGTTCACCGAATCGACTGACTAAAAGCCCATCTTGAGCTGCCGAAAGATCTTCAAATTGCGGGAGTTCCTCGGTTTTTTTCAGTTTACGCCGCAGTTGAGCCGCGACCTGTCGTTTTTGCCGGTGGGTTAACTTATCTCTTTTAGCCAAAAATTTCTCTCTGATTTTTTACAATTAGCATTAATCCATGAACGATGGGGTTGTTTATTCATGGATTATCACCTGATATTCGCGCTAAGGCTTCTCAAACCTATAATTGTGCAGGTATTATATACTATCTTTATAGGAAGACTATTTAGGAAGGCAATTTAGGGATACTATCTTGTCTGTAAGATAGTTTTTCTGTAAAGGTCGTGGTATTAAAGTGGCATTAGAATAAATAACGTAATAGGAGGGTCTGGGTGCCGGACAGCGAAAACCTGATTTGGATTGATCTCGAAATGACGGGGCTTGACCCTGACCAAGAAAGAATAATCGAGATAGCGACCATAGTTACAGATAAAAATCTCAATATTTTGGCTGAAGGCCCTGTAATGGCGGTTCATCAACCCCAATCCCTGTTAGATGCAATGGACGAATGGTGCACTACTCATCACGGCCAATCTGGTCTAACCCAGCGGGTAATAGATAGTACGATAAACGAGCAACAAGCAGAGCAAGCGACAATCGAATTTTTGAAGAAATGGGTACCGGTAGGCAAATCGCCGATGTGTGGCAATAGCATCGGTCAAGACCGTCGCTTCCTGGTTAGATACATGCCTAAGCTCAACGATTACTTTCACTACCGTAACTTGGATGTTAGTACATTGAAAGAACTTGCAGTTCGCTGGAAACCTGAAATGTTGAAAAATTTTAGTAAAAAAAATGAACATCTAGCTTTGGAAGACATTAAAGAGTCAATTGCTGAGTTAGCTTTTTATAGAGAACACTTTATTAGACTCGACTAGACCAAAAGCCCATTTCTGACGGTTACCGTAGCATTGATTTAACCCCTTCTTTTAAAAAGTGAGTTCTAGATGAAAAATAGAAATCTAGAAGCGGGCATTGCCCTATATACTGCAGCTCAAATTCGCGACATTGAATTGAGCTATGCGCAGAAAAGTGAGCAGGGTACCTATCCTTTGATGGAGAAGGCTGGGGCATCGGTTTATCAGTTAATCAAATCACACTGGCCTGAAGCAAGACGCATTCTTATTTTAACCGGTAAAGGAAATAACGGCGGCGACGGTTACGTTGTTGCGCGTTTGGCTGCACTTGACAGATTAAAAGTGACCCTGTGCAATTTTTGTGCATCAGAAAAGCTAAAGGGTGATGCTAAAGTTGCTTTTGATAAATTGCCTAGATCTGGGTTGTCTTTGCTTGAATGGCCAGATATTCAATTGGGAGAGTATGACTTAGTCGTTGACGCTATGCTTGGCACGGGCATCAAAGGAAACTTAAGGGCACCATTTGACCGCGTAATTAAACTAATAAACCAGGCAGACATACCGGTAATTGCTGTTGATATTCCATCAGGATTAGAAGCTGATACCGGTAACGTATCATCAGGTGCCGTCCAGGCGACTATGACAATCACTTTTATTGGACATAAGCGCGGACTTTATACCGGTGAAGCGGCCAATTATCGTGGTGTTGTCAAGCTAGCTGATTTAGGCATCCCCGAAACCTGTTTTCAATCCCATGAATTCAATGTGGTTGCAGAAAACTGGAAAAGTGTTTCACACAAGATTAAACCGCGAAGTCTTACATCGCATAAAGGTAATTTTGGTCGCTGTTTAATCATTGGCGGTGCAACTGGAATGGTAGGAGCTGCGATCTTAGCCAGTTCGGCAGCGGCTCGTAGTGGTAGCGGGTTAACTAGTGCTTGGTTAGAAAATGGTGCAGAAAGCCTGGTCAGTCATACTCCCGAAGTAATGGCCAAAAATCAAAATGCTGGTGAGACCACCGATATTCAAATCGAGGGTGTTAATAGTCTGGTTGTCGGTCCCGGTTTGGGGCGATCAAGTTGGGCAACCGATTGGATGGAATTTATTGCTCGTTCGCAAAGAGCGAAAATGACTAATAAAATATTTGATGCCGATGCTCTCAATTGGCTAGCGTTAAATCCCAATAAAGATCCCCTTCGAATACTCACTCCCCATCCAGGTGAGGCAGGGCGATTACTTGGAATTTCCACTCAAGAAGTCAATCAAAATCGTTTTGAAGCAGCCCAAAATATAGCCGTGAGGTACGGCGGTATTTGCGTATTAAAAGGCGCTGGAACTATTATTTGTGACGCTTCCGGTATGTTGATTGTTTGCCCTGTCGGTAACCCAGGAATGGCAAGTGGTGGAATGGGGGATGTTCTTTCCGGGATTATTGGGGCTTTCATTGCGCAAGGTTTCAGTTTGCTTCAAGCCGCGATACTTGGCGTCTGTGCTCACGGAGAAGCTGCAGAAAGGGTCGCCGGGCCTCGTCAATTATATCGAGGAATGCTTGCAAGTGATCTGGTTTCTCAATTGCCCCAATTAGTGAATCCCTGAAACTAGCGAGCTAAAATGATGACACCTCAAATGGTGCCCACAAATGGCGCATAATAGTCAGCTACCATTAAGCCTATAGTAGTCATACTAAACCCTGCAATGATATGATATAGCCACTTTGATCTCTTGGCCTCTTAGTATCTAAACATGCATAAAGAACTACTCGACGAAAAAGCAACGCTTGAGTTCGGTTGCAAGCTTGCCGGGTTATTGCCGCAAAAAGCAGTCATTTTTCTTAATGGTCCGCTGGGGGCAGGTAAAACGACAATGGTAAGGGGGTTGCTCCAAGCGCTAGGGCACAGTGGTAGTACCAAAAGCCCTACCTACACTTTGGTTGAACCTTACGAAATAGGCGGTCGTAAAGTTTATCACTTTGATCTTTACCGACTCGGAGATCCTGAAGAGCTGGAATACATAGGGATCAGGGATTATTTGGATGAAGCCGCCTTATGCTTAATCGAGTGGCCGGAAAAGGGTACTGGTATATTACCCGAGGCGGATATTTCGTTGGAATTGAGCTATCAAGGCGAAGCAAGAAGTATTAGACTGGATGCAGGCACAGCCTCTTGGAGCGAGGCGTTAGTAGAAAAGCTGCTAAAATAAATATAATTAAATCTAAATGACTAAGTCCAAATACGGGAATTATTGAAGGCTTTAAAGAAGTAAGGGTGTTGAATTGGAACGATTTCTAATCAAGTTTTTTAGTTTAATCGTTGTTGCGATTATTACTGTATCTCCGCTCAAAGCAGGTGATATTAATGGTATTCGCTTTTGGAAAGATCCCGAGAAAACCCGCCTGGTTTTTGATGTCAGCGAAAAAGCCGAGTACAAGTTATTTACTTTGCAAAATCCCCATCGGCTTGTCATTGATTTTAAGAATGCTGATTTAAAAACCGACTTGAATAAAATTGATGTACCGAAAGATCTGGTTAGTAAAATTCGATCCAGTGAGAAATCCGGTGAGCTGAGAATTGTGATGGATTTGACTCATGAAGTATTGACCAGAGACTTCACCTTAAATCCTTATCAGAATTACGGCCATCGACTGGTTGTTGATTTACGAGAAAAAAATGCTCGCAAGCAGGTGATCAAGACTGCTGATTCTGTCATAAAACAAAAGAATAGAGACATAGTTATTGCTATCGATGCCGGCCACGGTGGTGAAGATCCTGGTGCTTTAGGCAAAAAAGGAACCCGAGAAAAACACGTCACTTTGGAAGTGGCAAAAAGGCTTGCTGCGTTGGTTAATAAGGAAAAAGGATTTAAAGCATTCTTAACTCGTAGTGGCGATTACTACATCGGCTTAGAGCAAAGAACCAAGCTTGCTAGAAAAAATCGGGCAGACCTTTTGGTTTCATTGCATGCTGATGGATTTACTGATCCTAGAGTTAAAGGGGCATCTGTCTGGGTGCTTTCAACACGAGGAGCCAATACTGAAATGGGTAAATGGTTAGAGCAAAGAGAAAAAAGCTCTGACAGGCTTGGAGGCGTAGAAAGTTTGCAGAATAAAGACCCTTTAGTCGCCCAAGTGTTAATTGACTTATCAATGCATTATTCTGTAGGTGAAAGTATTAAAGCTGGTGAGGAAGTGCGTAAACAACTTAAAAGTAGGATGAGTAAAATGCACGGAAAGGGGCTTAGAAAAGCTGCCTTTATGGTGCTGAGAATGCCAGATATTCCGGCGATGCTTGTCGAAATGGCATTTATATCTAACCCTACGGAAGAAAAGTTATTAAAGACCAGTAAGCAGCAGAACAAAATTGCTCGAGCAGTTTTTGAAGGCGTAAGAAAGTATTTTCGAGCCAATCCGCCGGATGGAACTTACTTAGCCAATCTGGCCAAGGCTAAGTCTCATAGAGTTGCCAGAGGTGATACGTTGTCTGAAATTGCTGCTGAATATGGGGTCTCGATTTCGCGATTAAAGTCACACAATAAGCTAAAGTCCAGTCGACTTCGAATCGGACAAGTATTATCAATTCCAGAAGTATAAGAAATACGCCAAGACTATCTTTATTATTGAATAGGGCTGGAAATTTTTAGGAGAGTACACTTGCCTCAAGCGACTCAGTCGCCAGCAACCTCAGCACAGAGAATAAAGCTGCTGGATAATCGCTTAGCCAATCAAATCGCCGCTGGTGAAGTGGTCGAAAGACCCGCGTCAGTTGTTAAAGAGTTGGTCGAAAATAGTATCGACTCAGGCGCCACCAAGATAGACGTCGAAATTGAACGTGGTGGTACCCGGCTTATTCGGGTGACAGATAATGGCAAAGGAATTGTAAAAGATGATTTAACCTTAGCTTTAACCCGCCATGCGACAAGTAAAATAGCCCAAGCGAAAGACTTAGCTGGAATTCGCTCCTTAGGGTTTCGCGGCGAGGCCCTTGCGAGTATTAGTTCTGTTGCAAAATTGACCTTAACTTCACGTCCTCACCAAGAAGAATTGGCTTGGCAAGCCATTGCCCATGGGCGTGATATGGCGGTTGAAGTTTTGCCCGCCGCTGCTTCTGCTGGAACACGAATTGAAGTTGCTGAGCTTTTCTATAATACACCTGCCAGGCAAAAATTCCTGCGCACAGAGAAAACTGAATTTGCTAGAGTGGAAGAAGTTTTTAAACAGCACGCTTTGGCTAATCCTGAAATCGCATTCGTATTAAGGCACAATCATAAAGTAGCAAAACGAGTTCCGGCCACGCAATCAAGTGAATTACTTAAGCGAGTTGAGGCAATTTGTGGAAAACCGTTTGCTCAGAATTGTATTGCTTTTAACTGTCAGCATGAATTGATGAAAGTCAACGGATGGTTAGGTAAGCCGGATTTCCACCGCAGTGAGTCGGATATTCAATACGTATTTATCAATGGCAGACCAATTAAAGATAAAATTTTAAGCCATGCAATTCGTCAAGCTTATCAACAATTTTTACCGCCAGGTAGAATGGCCACCTTTGTTATTTTTATTCAAATGGACCCGCACCAAGTTGATGTGAATGTACATCCCACCAAACATGAAGTGAGGTTTGGGCAACAACGACTTGTGCACGATTTGTTTGCTAAAAGTATAAGTGAAGCATTAAATGAATCTTTTAGTAACCAATCTCTGGTATTTGAACAAGAGGTAAACGAAGAGCAAGCTGAGTCAGATGGAAGAAACCAACAAGATCATCTCTGGCAAAAATGTGATGATAAACAACCAACGCAAGCGTTAACTCAGACTTCAGAAATTCAGACATCAGAAACTCGGACTTCAGATAGTGACTTTAATCGCTCAGCAGCATTTACTACCGGGTCTTCTCCCTATATTCGCAAAGTCAGTCAAGATACTTTGAAAGCTGTAGCTGCTCAAAAAGGAATCGCGGGTGAAGTATCTAACTCGACTAAGACAGAAACAAATCCCGAATTAATTTCGCAAATTAAAGAATACCCGTCGAGAGTTGATTCCTATACTGAAAATAAATTTGTAACACCACAACAGAAACCGAAAGTTGCAAAGAGGAATGAAGCGGCGTACTACGTTGGCGGTGGTTTTTGGATTGCTCCCGACTCCGATGGTGTTTTGTTGGCGATTAATCAACAAAAGCTTCTGATCTTATACTTGCAAGAGCTTGTGGATAAAAATCAAAAGTGTGAAAGTAAGCCGCTGCTTTTTCCTATAGAAGTTTCCGTTTGCGAAGAGGTCATAGAAGATTTCCAAAATCATCAGTTATTGAAAAATCTAGGCTTTATATTTGAACCGACCGAAAACAGTTGTCTAAAAATTTCTGCAGTGCCTGACTGGAGTTTACAATTAAGCACTAACTCAATAAAAGTGCTCTTGGAAGATTGTTTTTTGAGTTCGCTTAAAACCGCCGGTTTAATTGGGAGGCTATCTGAGCAAGTGGAATTAAGCCCTACACAAATAGTGAGCATTTTTCACAAGTGTGCGCCGAATTTACCTGCAGATACGGTTAAACAAATCACCGGTGAAATGCTTAAAGGCTTGTTTTAGATGCAAATGACATATCCAGATAAACCTGTCATTTTCATAATGGGACCCACCGCGAGTGGAAAAACCGCTCTGGCAATGGAACTATACAAAACCGATCAGTTCGAAATCATTAGCGTGGACTCTGCAATGGTCTATAAAGATATGAATATCGGTAGCGCAAAACCGTCTGTCGATGAGTTACGACTTGCGCCACACTACCTCATTGATTTAATCGACCCAGCAGAGTCTTATTCAGCCGCGAATTTTGCTACTGATGCCAAAAAGATGATTAACGAAATTCATGCTAAGGGAAAGACTCCGCTACTTGCTGGCGGAACCATGCTTTATTATAAAGCTCTGAAGGATGGGCTTGCAGATTTACCACAAGCCGATGAACAGACTCGTTCACAACTTAAGGGCGAGCTAGAAAATGAAGGTATTCAAGCGTTACATGATAGACTCACTCAGGTAGATCCAGATACAGCCAACCGATTACATTCCACTGACACTCAGCGAATTTTGCGCGCCTTAGAAGTATTTAAAGTGAGTGGCAAGCCTCTGTCGGCGTGGCATAAAGAACAACAACTTGATGCGTTACCCAATCCGTTGCTATCAATTGCCTTAGCGCCGGAAGATAGGGCCGTTTTACACCAGCGGATCGCCAAACGATTCGAAATAATGATGCAACAAGGATTTCTCGAGGAAGTTACAGCTCTTTATCATCGAGGAGATCTTAGTCTGGATAATCCTTCGATTAAGTGTGTGGGCTATCGCCAAATTTGGATGCACTTGCAGGGGGAGCTCAGTTTAGACGAGGCGATCGAAAGAGGTATTATTGCCACTCGACAATTAGCTAAACGTCAATATACTTGGCTACGCAGTTGGCCAAATGTCAATTGGTATGATCCACTTGAGAAAGACCAGCTACTCCAGGCTAAACGAGATGTTTTAGAGTTTGTTGAATCTCATGCTGAAACTTAGTGAAGCGAAAATCAGTTCATTTGAGCAGAGATATTGACTGTAGTCGTTCAGCAAATTTTGCTGGCATTGATTTCAGAGATTGTCCATCGTCTTCCAAGTTAAGATCACAATATAATCTACAATCAAAAATCAAAAATCAAAAGATAAAATTATTAGAAGAAAGTCTAACAATGCAGCAAGCACTCCAAATTCTTAGGGATACTTTCGGTTACGCAGAGTTCCGTCTAAACCAATCCAGTATTATCGACGCATTAATCGAAGGTAAAGATGTGCTTGCACTGATGCCAACCGGTGGCGGAAAATCGCTTTGTTATCAAATACCAGCGATGGTGCGCCGAGGCGTAGGTGTAGTGGTATCTCCGCTAATTGCTTTAATGCAAGACCAGGTTGATGCATTAGAACAACTGGGTATCCAAGGTGCATTTCTGAATTCAACCTTAACTACCAGTCAGGCAAAAGCGATTGAACATCGCTTAATAAGTGGTGAGTTGGATATTTTATATGTAGCACCTGAAAGACTGACAACACCAAGCTGTATCAATTTACTGCAACAAATTGAGCTTTCTTTATTTGCGATCGATGAAGCCCACTGCGTGTCCCAATGGGGACACGATTTTAGGCCGGAATATAAACAATTAGATTTTCTCGCGGAAGTCTTTCCAAATGTGCCGCGAATTGCGCTTACAGCTACAGCTGATTCAAAAACGCGAGAGGAGATCGTCGAGCATTTAAAACTTCACAATGCTGAAAAATTCATCAATAGTTTTGATAGACCGAATATTCGTTATCAGATCCAGGAAGGTCAAAATAGCCGAGATCAATTGTGGCGTTTTCTCCAGTTACATCACCCTACAGATGCGGGAATCGTTTATTGCTTGTCTCGTAAAAAAGTGGAGGCGGTAGCGGAATGGCTGTCTGACAAAGGGAGAACTGCACTACCTTACCATGCTGGTATGCGTGCCGAGGTGCGAGCTGAAAATCAGCAACGTTTTTTGCGCGAGTCTGGAGTAATTATCGTGGCAACAATTGCGTTTGGTATGGGCATCGATAAACCCGATGTGCGTTTTGTTGCGCATTTGAGTTTGCCGAAAAGTATTGAAGCCTATTATCAGGAAACCGGGCGTGCCGGTAGAGATGGGCAAGCCTCAAATGCCTGGATGAGCTATGGTTTACAGGACGTTATAACGCTTCGGCAAATGATGGAACAAAGTGAAGCTCATGAGGATTATAAAAGGGTTACCCAGCAAAAACTGGAATCTATGTTGGGGCTTTGCGAGCTGTCAACCTGCCGAAGGGTTGCTTTATTGGACTACTTTGATGAGCCACTGACCAAACGGTGTGGTAACTGCGATAATTGTTTGAGTCCACCAGAAACATGGGATGCTACCGTTGCTGCCCAGAAAGCTTTGTCTTGCGTGTATCGTTCAGGCCAAAGATTCGGCGTGGGATACATTATCGATATTCTATTGGGAAAAAGCGACCAGAGGATTATCAATAACGGGCATGACAGCTTATCTACCTACGGTATTGGTGAAGAGCTGTCAGTTGCTGAGTGGCGTAGCTTATTCAGACAATTGATTGCTCTGGGGTTTGTGGTTTCAGACGTTAATCGATACGGCGCACTTCGGCTAACTGAAAAAAGCCGCGCGCTTCTGAAAGGAGAGCAAAGCTTGGCTGCCAGAAAACAGCCCAAGCTAGAAAAAACCAAGTCGAGCAAGTCAAATAAAAAGCAAGTTGCCTCAATACATCAAGAGTTGTTCGAGGCGTTAAAAGCGCTACGTAAGAAATTGGCAGATCAACAGGGTGTTCCGCCCTACGTTATTTTTCACGACTCCACATTGGTAGAGATGGCTGAAAGTCGCCCAAAACAGCTAGCTGAAATTCAGTTTATTAATGGAGTGGGTAGTCGTAAGCTAGAAAAATATGGACAGGTTTTTCTTGAAACAATTAAGGCTCACCCATTACATCATGCGGTAAGTAGCTCAGTCAGCGATACCGTCAACCAAACTTTAATTATGTTATCCGATGGGATATCTATTGATGATGTTGCGAATAAAAGAGAATTAAAAACGTCCACTATCTATGGCCATATCGCCGACGCTATTGGCGCTGGACTACTTGATGCAACCATGGTTTTGGATATAGAAGAATCCGATTATCAATTGATTAGTCAAACCTTATTAAGTGATGAGCAAGGAGAGGTTGGTAAGTTAAAGCGTACTTACGAGATGTTGGGAGAAGAATTTGACTACAACATTATTCGTTGTGTCGCTGCTGCTGAAACCAATCTATCTTGAGATAGGTTCATTCTAAGGTGTGGTGATTGAAGTATATGTTTGTTGAGAATGCAGTTTATTACGCACAATCGCAAAAAAATACGCTATCTAGGAAGAATTTCGTAGTAGATCGTAATGAATCGTAATAAAATATGCGCCGCTACGGAACAATGAGGTTAATCTCATTTGATTTACCAAATTTAATGACATTTTATTGAGAGTAGCATTGAACTTATTGAGGGGAATCCCCACTAAGTGAAAGTAAGCGACCTTTTAGCATCATTACTAACGCATATTTAGCAGAAGTATTGAAACGATGCTAAAATTAGCTTTGGAGCAGTAAAAGAGGTAGTTTTTACTGTGATTTGACCAAATGAAGGAGCGTTTTTGTCAAAGTATTGCTATCAGTCTGCAGGCTTTACAAGAACAATAATTACAAAGAGACTCAACCACCGAAATAAGTCTCAAGATTAAAAAAACAAAAAGGAGACAGTTATGTCAAAAGGGCAATCTCTACAAGACCCTTATTTAAATGCACTTCGTAAAGAACGTGTTCCGGTTTCAATCTTCTTGGTTAACGGCATTAAGCTTCAAGGGCAAATTGAGTCTTTTGACCAGTTCGTTGTATTGTTAAAAAATACGGTTAGCCAAATGGTTTATAAACATGCAATTTCAACTGTTGTTCCTGCTCGTAATGTGAAATTACCTCACGCAAATGACGGCAGTGAGCATAGTACTGAAGGTGGCGATAGCGTCGGCAACTTCTAGTTTTAAGAAACTTCAGTTAGGGTTCCTTAAAAAGTACAAATTACGCCAGCTATTTTAATAGTTGGCGTTCGTGTTTATTATTTTATAAAAATAAATAATGTTGGAGCTCAAGCTCCACAAGAGTTGTCCATTTGTTTGAAAGACACGCTGGCGGTGAAAACGCCATCCTTATCCACATAGATTTTCCCGACACCCACAATCAAGAAGACAAGGACGAATTTGTTGATTTGGTGGTATCTGCTGGTTTGCAGGTTAAAGACGTTATCGGCGGCAGTCGCCATTCTCCTCATCCCCGTTACTTTATAGGAACAGGTAAAGCAGAAGAAATTGCGCAGCAGGTAAAAGATAAAAAAGCCGATGTCGTATTATTTAATCATCGTTTGTCGCCGGCGCAAGAAAGAAACCTTGAGCGATTGGTAGAGTGCAGGGTAATAGACCGGACCGGTCTTATTCTCGATATATTCGCCCAAAGAGCACAAACCCATGAGGGAAAGCTTCAAGTTGAGCTCGCTCAGCTTAATCATTTGTCGACCCGTTTAGTGCGAGGTTGGACCCACCTGGAAAGACAGAAAGGGGGAATTGGTCTAAGGGGACCTGGAGAAACCCAGTTAGAAACTGACCGCAGATTGCTGCGTGAACGGATCAAAACCATCCGTAAAAGATTAGAAAAGGTTGAGAAGCAGCGTGAACAAAGTCGACGGTCTCGGAAACGAGGCAGTTTACCGACGGTTGCGTTGGTGGGATATACCAATGCCGGTAAATCGACCATGTTTAATCGTATTACTGAGGCTGATGTCTACGCCGCAGATCAGCTTTTCGCGACCTTAGATCCCACTCACCGAAAAATAGAATTAGTGCCTGGGCAGCAGGCAATTTTATCTGACACCGTTGGTTTTATTCGCCATTTGCCCCATGACTTGGTGGCAGCATTTAAGGCGACGCTACAAGAAAGTAGGCAGGCAGATATTTTGTTGCACATCATAGACGCTTCTGACGAGAGAAAGGACGACAATATTGAACAGGTTTACGATGTTTTAGAAGCTATTGGAGCCGCGGACATCAAGACTATTGAAGTTTTCAATAAAATCGACAATTTACAGGGGGTCGAACCAAAAGTTGAACCCGGAATCGAAGGCGAGCCAGATAGAGTATGGTGTTCTGCCAAAACCGGGGATGGTATTCAGTTATTGTGCCAAACAATTACTCAGCAGCTTGAGGTTCAGTGGTTGCAGCTAACATTATCTTTGTCACCAAAAGATTTTGGTATTCGTAGCGAACTACACAACTTAAATGTGATTGAAACTGAAGCGATTAATGATGACGGTAGTTATCGTATTGATATTAAAATAAATATTGCCGATTGGCGTAGATTGCAGCGTAAAACCAATGGACAAATTGAGGAATGTCTGCAAGAAGCTTGAAATATAGAGCAATTATCACCATTAATAGTCTAATAAAACGCACAATGCTTGAATATGAGGTGGACTCTATTTAGTTTTATCAGGTGGAATAAAATATATTCGGTTACGTTTGATTGTCTTAACCAATTTGCATCCTTTGAAGTAGCTCAATAAAATGGACCAAATTAGATGGTCGAGTTGATTCGAATATCAGTTAACAACTTAAACTGGAGATAAAAATGCCTTGGAATGAACCAGGTAATGACAACGGTAATAAAGATCCGTGGGGGAATCGGAAAAAAAATGATGGCCCACCGGATTTGGATGAAGTGTTTAAGAAGGTCACAGGTATATTTGGTGGCGGAAAAGGAGGTTCCAGTAAATCGAATAGTTCCGGCAAAGGCTTTTTAGTAACAGGGTTACTTGTTTTAGTCGGTATTTGGGCGGCCAGTGGTATTTATACTGTGAACGAAGCTGAACGCGGGGTTATTCTTCACTTCGGTCAATACGATCGCACGGTCGGAGCAGGTTTAGGTTGGGTACCACGCGGTGTCGAAAAGGTCATTAAAGTGAACACCGACGTTATGCGTAGCACTCAAGTTGAAGGGGTTATGCTGACCAAAGACATCAATATTGTTGAGGTAGATGTGGGGATTCAATATCAAGTTGCTTCTCCAGAAGACTATTTGTTTAACCTTGCTAGTGTGGAAAGCACTTTGAATCAAGCGGCTGAATCCGCGTTAAGACAAGTCGTTGGTAATTCCGTAGTTGATGCGATATTAACCACCGATAAGGAACGTATCCAAAACGAACTGAAAATTGAAATGGAGCAGGTACTTGCCGGTTATAAAAGCGGTTTGTCTGTTCGTACCGTAACCTTAGAAAGAGTAAGACCGCCTCGCGAAGTAAATAATGCGTTTGAAGAAGTTAACCGAGCGGCCCAAGATGCGAAGAAAGTTAAACAGGAAGCAGAAGCTTATGAGAACAAAAAGCTTCCTCTAGCCAAAGCACAGGCAGAGCAAGCTCGTCAACAAGCTGAGGCTTATCAAGCAACTGTGCTTGCAAAAGCTAACGGTGAGGTCGCTCGCTTTAAACAACTATTGCCGCAGTATGAAGCCGCGCCGGAAGTGACTCGCACTCGTTTGTATCTAGATACAGTTGAAGAAGTAATGTCCAATTCGACCAAGATAATGATTGATACCGAAGGCAATAACAATATGATTTATTTGCCTCTTGACCAGATCATGAAGAACAAGCGAGGCGAAAACAATGAGTAATCGTAATTTTTTTGCAGTCATCATTAGCCTTATCGTCCTCCTTGCGGTAGCTAAATCACTCTATATTGTTGAGGAAACTGAAAGAGCATTAGTTCTTCGTTTTGGAAAAGTATTGCGAGATGTTGATAACAATCCTGTTGTAAATGAGCCGGGATTGCACCTTAAAATACCTGCAATGGACTCGGTGGTGCTTCTTGATACTCGTGTGCAAATTATGGATGGTTCACCTGACGTGTTCACTACGCAGAACAAAGAGTTTTTAGAGGTGGATACTTATGTTCAGTGGAAAGTCGTTGATTTTGCGAAATTCTACATCCGTACTTCCGGAAACTTTAAGAGTGCTGAAGATTTTTTGGAAAACTATGTGGACAACGGTTTACGCAATCAATTTGGTAATCGTACGTTGGAAGAAGCAGTTTCTGGTGAGCGTGAAGAGTTAATGGGACAAATAAAAAGTTTCGTGAATGAAGCAGATAAGGCTCCTGAGTACGGCATGGAAGTGGTTGATATTCGTGTCAAAAAAGTTAACTACACACCTCGAGTTTTAGCTAATGTTTATGAGCAAATTAAGTCAGAACGTGAAGCACAAGCGGTTAAAATTCGCAGTGAGGGTCAGCAGGAAGCCAATATTACTCGTGCCAAAACTGATGCTGAGGTGTTACGCACTTTGGCGGAAGCTGATGAGTATGCACGTACCATTAAAGGTGATGCAGACGCTCAAGCGGCAAAAATATATGCTGACACCTATAACAAAAATCCGGAGTTTTATTCTTTTTTAAGAAGTTTAGATGCCTACAAAGCGTCATTTAGCAAAGAAGGCGATATTATAGTTGTTAAACCTGATAGTGATTTCTTTAAGTATTTTAAAGATGCTGACGGCAAGCCGACTAAGTAAGTTTAAGTCTCTCACGAAAAAGGCAGCTTCAGCTGCCTTTTTTATTTTCGTATGAAAAATAAGTTGGAAAAGTAAAATGTCAGATCTACTCGCAGCGGTCGCGATTGCACTAATTCTAGAAGGCATGATGCCATTTATTTCTCCAAAGTCATGGCGAGAAATGGTGTTAAAGATCAGTAACTTGCCAGATAGCAGCTTAAGGAATGTCGGTTTCGCGGTGATGCTGGTGGGGGTGGTAATGCTTTGGATAGTCCGATAACTGGCTGATCGAAGAGTCATAAATCTTCGATGAAATAACCGAAAAATCCGAAAAAAAGGCCAAAAAATGCGGAAATTTATTTTCGATAAGAGTAAAATGCGCGGTTTCCTCAAAAGGCAAGTTCAAAAGCCATAAAGAGAGACAAGCGAGAGACTTAAGTATGTCTAAAAACGTCGTTGTACTGGGCACCCAATGGGGTGACGAAGGTAAAGGTAAAATTGTCGACTTGCTCACCGATAGAGTAAGTGCCGTTGTTAGATATCAAGGCGGCCACAATGCCGGTCACACCTTAGTAATTGAAGGTAAAAAAACGGTACTTCATTTGATCCCATCTGGAATTTTGCGATCAGATGTTAAATGTTTAATCGGAAATGGCGTAGTGCTATCTCCTGAAGCCTTAGCCAAAGAAATGACAATGCTTGAGGAGAACGGTGTACCTGTACGTGAGCGATTACGTGTTAGTGCAGCTTGTACATTGATTTTGCCTTACCATATCGCCCTCGATCAGGCTCGTGAGGCTGCGAAAACTGGCGATAAGAAAATCGGTACAACAGGGCGCGGTATTGGCCCTGCCTATGAAGATAAAGTTGCTCGCCGCGGATTAAGAGTTGACGATTTATTCTATCCTGAGCGATTAAAAGAAAAGTTAGCTGAGGTCTTAGAATACCATAACTTTGTACTGACTAACTTTTTCAAGCAAGAAGCTATTGATTTGGAGAAAACATACCAAGAATGTCTCGAATACGCTGAGTTACTCAAAGATTTAGTTGAAGATATTCCCAATACGCTACATAAAGCCAGAGCAAATGACGAGTCACTCTTATTTGAGGGCGCACAGGGTACTCTATTAGATATCGATCATGGTACCTTCCCATTTGTTACTTCTTCAAACACAACTGCTGGCGGAACAGCAACAGGTTCCGGTTTTGGTCCTTTATACTTAGATTATGTTCTAGGGATCACAAAAGCCTACACCACCCGTGTTGGCGGCGGTCCTTTCCCGACAGAGTTATTTGATGAAATTGGTGAACGTCTAGGCGAAAAAGGTCACGAGTTTGGCGCCACTACCGGGCGTCGACGCCGTTGTGGTTGGCTAGATGCGGTAGCATTAAAGCGTGCTATTCAAGTTAATAGCGTGAGCGGGATCTGCTTAACTAAACTGGACGTTTTAGACGGTTTAGAAGTTGTCAAGATTTGTACTTCTTATCAGTGCCCTGAAGAAGGTTCTCTTGATACTACGCCTGTAAGCGCTGAAGGGTTTGAACGGGTTGAGCCTCAATATATCGAGATGCCTGGCTGGAGCGAAAATACCTTTGGAGTCCAGTCTTGGGATGAGCTTCCGGAAAACGCTCGAAATTATATTGCTAAGATTGAAGAAATAGTCGGTGTGCCAGTAGATATTGTTTCGACTGGACCTGATCGCGTTGAGACGATAACTCGCCGTGACCCGTTCGAAATATAGTTCGGTTAATTATTTATTGGATATTTAAAAAGGCTACTTAGGTAGCCTTTTTTGATCTTGCTGTCGAATAAACTATTTCGTTAGGTAGTGCATACTTATTAATTGTTCGTCATCCATCCAATGCTTCTGACTGGTCAAGCCGGCCTCTTGGGCTAGTTCGACAAACGCTTGGTTTGAATACTTGTACGAATTTTCTGTATGAATTGTTTCAGATTTCTGAAAGTCAAAGCGGCGATTTTCTATTTCTACTGTCTGCTCAATTTTACTTTTCAGGTGCATTTCTATGCGACTTTCATCATGGTTAAAAACGGCTTCATGTTCAAATGTTTCCGGATCGATATTGGCGTTAAGTTCACTTTTAATACGTACTAAAATATTCTTATTGAAGTCAGCGGTTACGCCTTTTTTATCGTTATATGCAGCTTTAATTTTATCGACGTTTTTATGCAGATCAAAACCAACTAAAACGCCCCCGTCATCATCAGTTATTGAGGCTAAATTAGCCAGTAACTTTGTTGCTTGTTGAGGGGAAAAGTTGCCAATTGTAGAGCCAGGAAAAAACACATTCCGATTCTGGATGTTTCTCTGTTGGACCCAGCTTAAAGGCTTGGTAAAATCTGCTTCTATCGGAAGGACTTCTAACTTAGGGAATTTCTGATTAATTTTTTGTTCTGAGTAATCTAAAAAATCTGGAGATATGTCGACCGGAACGTAGGTTTTCGGGCTGTCCAATGCGCTTAATAACTTCTGTATCTTTTTACCTGCGCCTGCGCCCGGCTCAATAATAGTTGCACTATCACCGATTAAATCCGCAACTTCGTGTTTGATCGTGTCAATCAGGGCAAGCTCAGTGCGAGTAATGTAGTATTCATCCAGCTCACAGATTTCTTCGAATAGTTGAGAGCCCCGAGAATCATAAAAGTACTTGCAAGGGAGCGTTTTCTGCTCCTGGGATAATCCGTGTAGTACATCTTGAGAAAATGAATCTGATTTATCTTGATCGTTATTAGAAAATGACTTCACTTTCGCATCCATTAAACTCGTCTCCATTTAGTTAAGGCTATCTGCTAGTCGAATGCCGGTAAATTGCCAACTTGCATCGGGATAAAAAAAGTTTCGATAAGAAGGGCGGATATGACCGTCAGGGGTAGCAATTGAGCCTCCGCGTAGCACATATTGATTTACCATAAACTTCCCGTTGTATTCTCCAATGGCACCCTCGGCAACCTTAAAGCCTGGATAAGCAGCATAGCTACTCGATGTCCATTGCCAAAGTTGGTTAAACAGCCCTTTTATTTTGCTCGGTTGATTACGCGCAGCATGCTCCCACTCAAATTCGGAAGGCAATCTTTTGTTTTTCCAGTTAGCAAAGGCGCTTGCCTCAAAGTAACTAATATGAGTAACTGGTAAATGGGGCTCGATTGCTTGTGTTCCGCTTAACGTGTGCTGCTGCCAAAGGCCGTCACGAAAGCGCCAATAAAGTGGATGACTGATATTTTGTTGACTAATATTGTACCAAGCTTCCGATAACCAAAATTCTGAACGTTGGTATCCTTTATCTTCAATAAATTCTATAAATTCTTCATTGGATATTAGGTTTTTGTCGATAGTGAAAGGATGTAAATAAAAACTATGTTGTGGGCCTTCGTTATCAAAATAGAAAGTTTCATTGCGATGGCCGATATGAGTTAAGCCTCCCTCAAATACAAATGATTCCGCCTTACCATCAATTGACTCCAGTTTTGATTCTGTATCCATCGTCTTGATATTGAGGGGGTTAAACGACAACAAATGTTTAAAGTCGGTAAGCATCAATTCCTGGTGCTGTTGTTCGTGATGGATACAAAGCAGTATCAGTGCATGTAATCGCGAATCTTTAGTATTTTGATTAAACAATTCTTGCATCCCCTGATCAACGTGACGTCGATAGGATTCAACTTGATAACGGGTTGGGCGGGTCAGAAGCCCTCGGTTTGGGCGTGGATACTGGTTGCCGATTGCATTGTAGTAGGAATTGAATAAGTACTCATAATTGGGGTCAAAATCTTGATAGTCAGCTAAATTCGGTTTAAGGATAAATGTTTCAAATGCCCAGCTTGTGTGAGCTAAATGCCACTTTAAGGGGGAAGCTTCCGGCATGGATTGAGCTTGCAGATCTTCATCGGTTAAAGAGTCACAGATAGATTCGGAGTATCGTCGTGTATTTTCGTATAGTGGGATAAGATCGATGAGACAGCTGTCAGAGTCTTTTAAAACTACTGTCTGAGAGGCTCGAGTTGCCTTGTTAGTCATTAGTACTTCCGTTCCTTATTATTTTCGGAATGAACTGCGACTAGCTTCATTCAATTAACGCAAATTAGGCGTATTGCTTAAATAACTATAAGGGATTTAGATCGACACTACAAATTGCAGCTACATATTTTGTGATTTGGGTTTAAGACGATTTAAATTAAAAGAAGTTACAGTCGAGCACTTGGCGAAGTGTAAAAATTAGAGGGGAGAAGATAAATTACCTGTACAGCGTAAACGATGGCTGAGCCTAGTTTTGACTCTGTCCGAGTTTTGACTGGAAAAATTGTATATGCGTTGAACCTCCGGAATTATCTCTATGTTGTGCCACAGCATCCATAAACTCTTCAATAGATATTTCTTCTACCGAGTAGTGAAGTCTTTTGGTAAAAGGTGTTGCATCTACTTCTTTAACTACTGACATTCTAGACAATCCTTGGTTCTCTATAAGCGATATCCTACCGTAAGCAAACACTAATAGTAATCAGTAATGGCTTAAACTCGTGTGAGACATTGTCCATAAGTTCCCCTCTCAAGAAAAGGCGAAAATACCGCTACTTATAGCAATAAAAGATGCAACTTGGGGGATATCTTTAGCTCTGAATGCCCGAAATAGATTTAATAATCTGCAAATTTTAGCTAGTACAAATGGACGTAAATCTATGGATAAAATGAATAGTAAGCAAATCCCACTCGGACTAAAAATAGCCTTTAGCCTATTTATGGCCGTGTTGGTACCCTTTTATTGGCAGGCATATGGACCAACAAACTTTCTCTATTTTTGCGATATCGCATTATTTTTAACACTCATAGGAATGTGGAGAGAGGATCGGAAACTGATTAGCGCCGCGGCTATTGGGATCTTAATCCCTCAATTCGCATGGGTGATAGATTTTCTTAGCGTCGGGTTGGGCTATTCATTTTTAGGTTTAACCGAATATATGTACCGTGAGTCAATACCGCTTTTTGCCAGGGGCTTATCTCTGTTTCACGGCTGGTTGCCATTTCTCCTGTTATATTTGTTAAAGCGTACCGGATTTGAGGCAAAGGCTTTGCCAATGTGGACTATTATTGCCTGGGTTGCGATGTTGATTTGCTTTTGGTTTATGCCGGCACCAGGCGAGCAGACTGTTTCTCCAAATACTCCGGTTAACATCAACTATGTCTATGGGTTCAGTGAAACCCGTCGCCAGAGTTGGTTGCCAGATTACCAGTATTTAGTGTTATTAATGCTTGCGCTACCTATGTTTGTATATTGGCCGTCAACCTATCTATTGAACAAGATCTTTGGATTAACAGCCAAAAAATAGCCTACTATAAAATCATACATATTTAATGTTCATTGCATTGAGTGTCAAATATGTTGATTGTATTTTGTCAAATTCTTCATTATTCTTCCAAATTGCAGAATGATAATATCAATGTGAGATTTTGGTTTGTGTTAGGGAAGTTGGCCGGGATCTTTTTGGCTAATTAAATCTTCCCTCTAGTTGAAAAGGGAAGTATTAGTTTGGTCACTTGGCGGTTTATCGCGTTAATTTGTTTTTGGTTGGCACATTCGGCTTCTGAATGTCATGCTAAAGACAGCGATTTACTTGCACTTGAGAGAATGGAAGAATTGGTGCTTGCAGAGCCGGAGAAAGCGCTCTCTGATTTGCTATCACTAGAGCCGAATATAGAAAGTTCAAATCAGGCTACCCAACTCTTATGGCAACTTAGAAAAGCCCAGGGATTTAATTATTCCTATCAATTCACTCTCTTTAAACTTCAGATTGAACAACTATTGACACAATTTGACTCTGCAACCAGCGCTTATGTAAAAGCCATGTCGTTAATGTATTCCGGGTTAATCTTGCAGCGAGAAGGAGAATATCGAGAGGCCATTACCACTCTTTCAAAAGCGGTGAAAATAGCTCAAAGTGAGCGTTTGGATCAAGTTGCCGTTATGTCATTAGTTGAACTCGCTTATGCCTTATCGTTGGAAGAAAAGTATGAATCAGCTTTATTAGAAGTCAACAAGGCTTACCAAATTGCAGACAATAACCACTCTCCGTTTTTAAAAGGCTTGGTAGAAGAGGGCAATGCGGTTGTTTTGGGATACATGGGGAAATATGAACAAAGTATAAAGCATTATCTTTTAGCCAACGAATTTTACACCCAATCCGGTTATCCATATTACATAGGTGAAGGTGCTTACGGCCTCGCATCCACTTATCGCTACCAGGGCGACTTTGATTCAGCTCTAAGCTGGTACCATCGTTATCACTCTGCAATCCAAATATTTAAGTCGGATTACTCACTTTTTTTCTATCACTACGGATTAGCTATGACCTATGCACAACAAGGTCGTTGCCAGCAATCATTAGACTCAATGACTTCAGTATTACATTTAACAGAGTTTAAAGACTACAAAGCTGAACTATATAAAAAGATGGCATACTGTACCGCCCATCTTGGAGACTTTACCGCCGCCGCCGCCGCACTCGATCAGGCAAGGCACATTTATCTCGAAATACCTGAACTGGATGGAACGAGTTGGGCGTTAGAAGTCGACAAAATTCATTCTCAAGTATTGCAGTTTAGAGGACTGCATAAAGAAGCGTATCAAGTGCTAGACAAATACTATCAAGATTACTTCTCTGTTCATGAAAAGAACTCGTCAGAAAGATTGGAGTTTTTAAGGCTAACAATTCAAAAAGAAAGAGAAAAAGTTGAACTCGAAAAATTGGAGCAGCAAACTAAATTTCAAAAGTTACAATTAAAGGAACAACTCAGGGCTAATGAGATTCAAAGGCTATGGTTGATAGGAGCTCTTTCGTTAGGCGTCATAACTTTGTTTATTGCTGTTTGGCAGTATCGGATGTCACTAAAACTCAAAGCTCTCTCCGTGACAGATGAATTAACGGGACTGGCAAATAGACGCTTTATTTTCGACAAAATTCGCCGTGCATTGAAACGTAAAGCAACTACTAAAACACACCATACAGTAATGCTAATCGACGTGGATAACTTAAAACCAATCAATGATGAGTTTGGTCATCAAATTGGAGACAAGGTATTGAAAGCAGTCGCTGCTTCAGGTCTTGCTCTACTGAGGGATGGAGATTGTTTTGCACGAATTGGCGGAGACGAGTTTATGTTATTCATGACACGAACCAACGCAGAACAAGAAAGTGTTATCGCGAAAAGAATTCTGGATAAATTAGAGGAGGTAGAGGTTTATATAGACGAAAATCGCAAAATAAGAATATCCGTCAGCATAGGGATTACTTCAATTATTAATCATAAGGACTCACTCGATACGATATTTTCACAGGTCGATAGCGCGCTTTATCAAGCAAAAACCGGTGGTAGAAACAATATCGTCCATTGGTGTAAACAAAAGTAAAATTAAATAGGATAATTTATTTTAATAAAATCAAGTGCTTATCTAGTACTTTTCGCTTCTCGCACCGAGTCTGATCCATATCAAATCCTTTATTGAGCGCTCTCCTATAATAGCCTGCAAGGCCAATGTAAATTAAACCAACTAAGTTGGTTACAAACGATTTGGAGCAGGAAATGCAACAGAAGACTAACCCTGCCGTGCGGAAGCTACCACTGTTATCTGCAGTTATTTATTTCATCATCACCGGTTTAGTTGCGCTTGCGACGAGTAACAACGCTTCTGCAAATGAGCTCACTCCGAAACAGAAGCAAGAATTAATTTATTTGCTTAAACAAGATTGCGGCTCTTGTCATGGATTAACTATGCAAGGAGGTCTGGGACCTGCATTGTTAAAAAAAAACCTTAAAGGAAAGCCTTTAAACTACATCGAAATCGTAATATCAGAAGGCCGTCCCGGCACTCCTATGCCTCCTTGGAAAGAGATCCTTACAAAAGCAGAAATACATTTCATCGCAGAGTATTTGCTTTCGGACTCAAACGTTCTAGCAAATTATTTACCAAAAACAAAGCATTCTAGTGATGACGAAAAAGTAAATAAAAAACAAAAAAGCGCTAACTCAAAAGCAACCTCAGTTACTCAAAAAAATAAGGGTAGTTAAAAATGAAACTCATTAAATTGTCAGTTTTGGCACTAGTCGCACTGTGTGCTTCGGTAGAGGCTTGCGAAGAAAACCGTAGCACCGGAGACATGGGGATTATTATTGAGAGGGCAACGGGAAGCTTACTTATTGTAGAGCATTCCGGTAATCAGGTTCTTTGTCGTGTAGATGGGCTCGGAGACTTGTCTCATGCGTCGGCGGTATATTCTCGTGACCAGGCATACGCTTATATATTTGCCAGAGATGGAGGGTTATCAAAGGTCGATATTCGTAAGGGAAAGATCGAAAAGAGAATTATCCAAGGTGGAAATTCTATTGGTGGCGCGATTTCTCAAAGTGGAAAGTATATTGCTGTATCAAATTATGAGCCAGGCGGGATAAAAATATTTAGAAGCGGTGACTTATCGTTGGTAGCCGATATTCCTGCACCTATTAAAGGCAGCGAAAGGCGTTCAAAGACTGTTGGTTTAGTTGATATACCGGGAGAGCAATTTGTCTACAGTTCATTTGAAGGTAACGATATTTTTAAAGTCGATATGAGCGATGAAAAAAATCCCCGAATAACTCAAATCGAAAATGTAGGCAAGCAACCCTACGATGCACTGGTATCTGATGATGGGCGTTACTATATTGCGGGACTTTTCGGAGAAGATGGTTTAGCTTTCGTAGACCTTTGGCAGCCCGAAATAAAGTCCAAAAAAATCTTGCAACAATATGGCAAAGGAGAGAAAAAATTCCCTGTGTATAAAATGCCGCATTTAGAGGGCTGGGCAATGAATCGTGAGAACGCGTTCTTGCCTGCAATTGGACAAAAGCAACTACTAGTATTGAACTTGCAAACTTGGCAAGAACAAACTCGAATTGACCTTAAGGCAAATCCTGTATTTGCTATGGCTCAGCCGGACGGTCGGAAGATCTGGGTTAATTTTGCGTTTCCGGACAATCAATGGTTACAAGTAATTGATGCGATGACGCTAGAAGTCATAAAGACTATCGAAGCCGGTAAAGGCGTTTTACATATGGAATTTACTCCCCGCGGAGATTACGTATGGGTATCCGTGCGCAATAAAAATGAGGTGCATATTTACAACACCAAAACGCTAGAGAAAGTTAAAACTTTACCGGCTAAAAGTCCGAGCGGTATTTTCTTTACAGATCGCGCTCACAAAATAGGATTGTAAGAGGGATTGGTAGTGCTCACTTCATTCGATATTAGACTGCTTAACAGAGTACAAAAGAACTTTCCTGTTTGTCATGACCCTTTCGCACTTATAGCTGATGAGCTTGCACAACCAAAACAGAAAGTTATTGAACGGCTGGCCGAGTTAAAAAAAGAGGGCTTTATACGACGCTTGGGTGGCGTATTAAACCACAAAAAGGTCGGTGAAAGTTCGCTAGCTGCATTAAAAGTTCCGTCGCAAAAATTGACTCAAGTATCGGATATGGTTAGTCAGTTTGAAGAGGTTAATCATAATTATTTGAGAGAACATGAATATAATCTTTGGTTTGTGGTTACGGCTGCCAATCAAGAGAAGCTTGAACAAGTGCTTAGCGAGATAGAAGCGACTTCAAAGTGCGCTTTACTCGTCTTACCAATGCTTAAAGACTACTATATCGATTTGGCATTTGAACTATGATTGACGCGTACCAGCAAAAACAAATCCTTAACCGACTTTCAAAAGGCTTGCCTCTTTGTGAGCATCCTTACGCGGAACTGGCAATTGATTATGGCGTAGACGAAGCTGAAATAATCAATTTTCTCAAACGGTCACTTGCCAATCATACGCTTAAACGAATCGGAGCTGTTGTCAATCATCACAAACTTGGTTATTCATCTAACGCGATGGTTGTTTGGAATGTTCCGGATAATAGAGTTGATGACATAGGTGAGCTTTTGGGTTCCCAGTCTAAAGTCACGTTATGCTATCAACGACCAAGAAAATTGCCGGACTGGCCCTACAACTTGTTTACTATGATCCATGGAAAATGTCGCCAGCAAGTACTCGATTACCTAGAGTTAATCGTTACTCAAAACAATCTGCAGCAATTTCAGCCACAGGCATTATTCAGTACTAAACAATATAAGCAAACTGGCGCGAGTTACTATGGCTAACGCTAAAGAAAAAGACTCACATGTAAACTCGGCTTTTTCTAGCCGAAAGTCAAAACTACTACAACAAATAGTAGAGTTGGATGATCTTGAAAGATCTCTGATAAATGAACTCCAGGGCGATCTGCCTTTGGTTGAAAAGCCCTTTTTAGCTGTAGCGGATAAGATAGGCTCAACCGAACAGGAAGTTATTAAATGTCTGCAGCAACTTTTGGATAAGGGGGTTATTACTCGGTTTGGTCCCTTATTTGACATCAGTAAGGGAAGCGGTTGTTTTTCCCTATGTGCTTTAAAAGTACCAGAGAGCAGGATTTCTGAGGTTACTGAAGTCGTCAATAGCTTCACCCAAGTTGCACACAATTATTTGCGAGAAAATGAATGGAATATGTGGTTTGTACTTGCTTGTGAAGACCAAAAAGTACTGACTGAGACGTTTGATAACATACTTTTACAAACACAATGTCGTGGTATTAACTGTCCTAAAGAAAAAGAGTTTTTTATTGGTCTCTACTTACCAGTTTAATAAATCATGAGCAGCATTTTGAATCGAGTCGAATTAGAAAAACGTATCATTGAACTAACTCAGGCCGGCTTGCCAATTGAAAGTCGGCCTTTTAAAACTATCGCTGACAAATTAGGTATAAGTGAGTCGGCTGTTGTTGCCATTTTCGATTCGATGAAACAAAAGGGATTAGTACGGCGAATAGGACTCGTTCCCAATCATTATGCCATTGGCTACTTATTTAACTTGATGACGGTTTGGGACATAGAGGATAGTGATATTGATCAGGTTGGAAAGTCAATAGGTGAGTTAGACTTCGTAAGTCACTGCTACCAGCGTCCAAGGCACTTGCCGGACTGGCCTTACAATTTCTTTGCCATGATACACGGCAAAACTGAACAAGAGGCCAATGAGAAAATGCAACAGATCGCAGACTTAGTGAAAGATAGCTGTAGCCAGTTTACGGCGCTTAAGAGCTGTAAAATATTGAAGAAAACCGGCTTAAGAATTTAACGCAGTTTAAATCGCTATCTAGACATATTATTAAGCTGCGGGAATCTAGAAGGTGAAATATGTTTAGAGTCACTCAGTTTATGCAGGCGGTTGCTAATCCTGAAGCAACTAAACCTCTTAGGCAACCTCCCGGTCCAGTAGTTATCTGGAATTTAATCCGTCGTTGTAATCTGTGTTGCAAGCACTGTTATTCGATTAGTGCAGACACAGACTTTCCTGGGGAATTATCTACCGAACAAGTCTTCGAAACACTCGACGACCTTAAACAATTTAAAGTTCCAGCACTCATTTTATCTGGCGGTGAGCCATTACTACGCCCTGACATCTATGATATTTCCACGCGAGCAAAAGACTTAGGTTTCTATATTGGTCTTTCTACCAATGGGACATTAATCGATGAATCGAATATACAAAAATTAGCCGACACTGGGTTTGATTACTTAGGGATAAGCATTGACGGTATCGGAAAAACTCACGACGAGTTTCGCCAGATGGAAGGTGCTTTTGATAAATCTATGCACGCTATTAAATTATGCCAGGAGCGCGGGATTAAAGTTGGCTTAAGATTTACTTTAACTCAAGATAATGAAACTCAACTGCCCAAAATATTGGAGTTAGTCGATCAACATAATATCGATAAGTTTTATTTGTCGCATCTTAATTACGCGGGAAGAGGCAACAAGAATCGAGGTGATGATGTAGTTCATCAAATGACTAAGCGAGCTATGGACTTTATATTTGAGCAAGCTTGGAAGCGTTTGGGCACTGACAGAGAAATCGAATTTGTTACCGGAAATAACGATGCCGATGGCGTCTATTTCTTGCAATGGGTTGAGAATAATAAACCAGAATTAAAAGACTTTATTAAAGAACGTCTTACCCAGTGGGGGGGGAACTCTACGGGGAAAAATGTTGCAAACATCGATAATCTTGGAGAGGTTCATCCTGATACTTTCTGGTGGAACTATAAACTGGGTAATGTCAAAAGTCGTAAGTTTTCAGAAATTTGGTCTGATCTAAGTGATCCTTTAATGGCTGGTCTAAAACGAGATTCAAGGCCTCTTAAAGGGCGCTGTGGCTTATGTCAATTTAAAAATATCTGCGGTGGAAATACACGTGTTCGAGCCTATCAGCTGACGGGCGATCCTTGGCAAGAGGATCCAGCATGCTATTTGACTGATGCAGAATTAGATATTCAAAATGAAGCAGAGCGAGTTCAAGTAGTTCCTTATGCTAAGGGGAAGAAGGCTCGATATACGAACCAACAGATTCAATCGACAAACTTATCGTCTTAAGGCGCATATTGTGGCTCTGACTTAAATAGACCTTATTGAGTAAATCAACATGAGAAAAGTGACTGCAACTATATTTTCGGTTATTACTTTACTTTTTATCTTCACTAGCAGCGCTCAAGCGAATGCTTCAAAGGCGGTTGGATTGAAGAATAATTTAAAGGGGGCGCTCAAAGATTATCAAAAACACTGTGCCTCATGCCACGGCGAAACCAGGCTGGGAGGTATTGGACCTGCGCTTCTGCCTGCCAATTTAAGCAGAACCAGAAAAAAGGCCGCCATTGATGTAATTAAAAATGGCCGAGCTCTCACCCAAATGCCTGCATTTGGTGGGGTTCTCTCAGATAAACAAATTAAGCAAATTACTAAGTTTATCTATCAACCGCCTAAGGCAGCTCCGGTCTGGGGAAAGCAAGCAATAAGCGCTTCTCGTATTGAACATTTTGACCAGTCAAAACTTTCGGATAAGCCGAGTTTTAAGGCTGATATGCAAAACCTGTTTATTGTAGTTGAAACAGGCGACCACCACGCAACGCTGCTCGATGGGGACAAGTTCGAACCGATTCACCGTTTTAAAACTCGGTTTGCGGTGCATGGTGGTCCTAAGTATTCGCCTGACGGTAGATACGTTTACTTTGCAAGTCGCGACGGTTGGATTTCCAAATTTGATATCTACAATCTAAAAACAGTTGCAGAAGTTAGAGCCGGTATCAATACGCGTAATGCAGCAATGTCTTTTGATGGTAAGACAATTGCAGTCGGCAATTATTTACCAAATAATATCGTCCTGCTTGACGCATATGACTTGTCCTTAGTAAAAATCATTGATGCCAAAAATGATGAAGCTAAAACTTCTAGAGTGAGTGCGGTTTACACTGCGCCGACTCGTGGTAGCTTTGTTGCAGCGATGAAAGATTTTACAGAAATTTGGGAAATCCCTTATGCTGGAAAAAATCGATTCAAAGCGCGACGCGTAAAGCTAGACGATTACCTGGATGACTTTTTCTTTAATCAAGATTACTCATTGGTAATTGGCGCATCCAGACCAGCCAATAGTAAGGGGAAACAGAAGAATCTAACCGGAAAGGTGATTAATTTAGATTCGGGCAAGCTGGTATCAAATATAGATATTCAAGGTATGCCGCATTTAGGTTCTGGTATAACTTGGGATTATCAAGGGACAGAAGTTCTCGCATCTCCTAACTTGAGTAAGGGGGAAGTTAGTATTATTGACATGAAAACGTGGAAAACGGTTATAGATCTGAAAACCGAAGGTCCTGGATTTTTTATGCGGAGCCATGAAGGTAGCAAATATGCTTGGGCTGATGTTTTCTTTGGGCCTAACAAAGATAAGATCCATGTCATTGATAAAAGTACTCTAAAAATTGTTAAGACTCTTCAACCTGAACCAGGGAAAACTGCTGCTCATATTGAGTACACAAAAGATGGTAAGTACGCATTGCTTTCCATATGGGATATGGATGGGGCGATAATAGTCTATGATGCTGATACTCTACAGGAAGTTAAACGACTGCCAATGAAAAAGCCTTCAGGAAAGTACAACGTTTATAACAAAACGCATTATGAAAGAGGGACAAGTCATTAAGCTAGAGACTTATTTTCTGTAGTCAGAGAAGAATACTTGATATGAAACCTTGTCCTTCAATGGCTATGCTTCGATTAATTGCCGATATACGGGCGGCGGTGCCGTTTGATATTCCTGAGTCAAGTTTGTGTCTGGGGCCTTGCGCGGGTTGTTCTAAAAAGTTAATTGAATTTTTAGATGATCAGCTGTGCGACTGGCAATCAAAATTAGATGCAGGATATGAGCCGAGGCTTGGAGATATAAATAAACTTGCTAAAACAGCTAAGAAAATCCATAAAGTTTTAGTTAAAAATAACTTTATTAGCTTGGGTTAGCTAGTTGATTTGTAATGAAAGCTAACTGCATTTAGAGAAAAAGGAGAAACTCTAATTTCTCCTTTTCGCTTTATTTGATTCGAAGAATAATTAATTAAAAAACTAAACTCTTAACTTCCAATGCACTGTTTCGCCTGCGAAGAAGGGAACAATTGGATTACCATTTGGCAAGGTAATTTGTTCTGGAATTTGCCAATCCTCTTTGACTAAAGTAATTCGCGATTCGTTGCGTGGCATCTTATAAAAGTCCGGGCCGTTTAAGCTAGCAAAGGCTTCTAGTTTATCTAAGCAACCTAGCTCTTCAAATACGTGCGCGTAAAGCTCAATCGCGCTCCATGCACTATAACAACCCGCACATCCGCATGCTGATTCTTTGCGATGCTTTTCATGAGGCGCCGAATCGGTTCCCAAGAAAAATTTCTTTGAACCAGAACTAACTGCTGCGCGTAAAGCTTCTTGATGGATATTTCGTTTTAAAACCGGGAGGCAGTAATTATGTGGACGAACTCCACCAACTAGTAAGTCGTTTCGGTTGAGTAATAAATGCTGTGGCGTAATCGTGGCTGCAATATTTTCATTCCCTTGGTTAACAAACTCTGCAGCTTCTTTTGTCGTAATATGTTCAAACACAATTCGAAGTTCAGGATATTTGCCTACAATAACCGATAGTTTTTGATCAATAAATTCTTTCTCTCTGTCAAAAATATCAATATGCTCATCGGTAACTTCTCCATGAATCAAAAGTGGCATATCTTGCTTGCTCATTTCATCAAAAACAGGATATAAAGCTTCTAACTGGCTAACCGCGGCGTCTGAATTAGTTGTTGCTCCTGCAGGGTAAAGTTTTGCAGCGACCACGCCAGAGTTTTTTGCACTTACGATATCTTCTGGACTAGTCTCATTGGTCAGATAGATTGTCATCAATGGTTCAAATCCTGAGTCAGGTGGAGTTGCATCGATAATCCGTTTTTTGTATGCGTCGGCCATTTCCGCGTTAACAACAGGTGGTACTAGATTCGGCATTACTATCGCGCGTTTAAAGCATCGTGCTGTTGCTGGAACTGTTTCTCGCAGCATGTCCCCATCTCTAAAGTGGAGATGCCAATCATCAGGGGCGATTATTGAAATTTCGTTCATCTTTAGTCTCTATGCAGCCTTTATTAGGAGTTTGAGTATTCTAACAATTATCTTCTATTATGACGACGCTTGCTCGACGACTTGAGCGATTTATTTGCTGTGCTATTTCGGCTATTCGAAGGTTTGTTAGCAGCGCTTTTTTTGTTTCCGGGAGTAGCCTTGTTTGCTGTCGCTCTACGTTTTTTGAACACAGGATCGGTAGTAGGGATTAATTGATTAGGCCCGTCTCCAATCAGTTCCGTACGATTGAGTTTCTTCAAAGCTTGTCTTAGTAGAGGCCAGCTCTTATGGTCATGATAACGTAAAAACGCTTTTTGGATCCGACGCTGATCGATTTCTTTAATGCTGTCTACCGACTCACTTTTATAAGTCACTTTCTTAAGCGGGTTTTTTCCTGAGTGGTACATTGCTGTGGCGAGCGACATAGGTGAAGGATAGAAAGTCTGTACCTGGTCTACTCTGAATTTATTTTTCTTCAACCACATAGCCAAGTTCAACATATCTTCATCTGTACAGCCAGGGTGCGCAGCAATGAAATAGGGAATGAGGTATTGTTCCTTACCTGCTTCTTTTGAAAACTTATCAAACATTCTTTTAAAGTCATCATAAGTTTTCATTTCAGGTTTCATCATTTTATCGAGCGTATTTTTTTCACTATGTTCTGGCGCAATTTTTAGGTATCCACCCACATGGTGAGTAACCAGCTCTTTTACGTATTCAGGGTCTTCAACTGCCAAGTCATAACGTAAGCCGGAAGCTATCGCCACTCTTTTTACTCCCGGAATTGCGCGGGCTTTTCGATAAAGTTGAGTCGTTTGGCTATGATCAGTGATCAGGTTCTTACAAATCGTTGGAAACACACAAGATAGCTTTCGGCAGTTTCGCTGGATCTCATCATCCTTACAGTTTAGATGATACATGTTAGCTGTTGGGCCACCCAGATCGGAAACTGTACCGGTAAATCCCGGCACCTTGTCACGCATATCTTCGATTTCTTTAAGCACACTTTCTTGAGAGCGACTTTGGATAACCCGGCCCTCGTGTTCGGTAATGGAGCAAAAAGTGCAACCGCCAAAGCAACCTCGCATGATATTGACAGAAAATCGGATCATTTCATAAGCCGGAATTCTTGCGTCGCCATAACAAGGGTGGGGGACTCTTTCATATTCCAAATCAAAAACACCATCAATTTCATTGGTTTCCAATGGAATGGGGGGAGTGTTGATCCAAACTTCCTTTGTCCCGTGTTTCTGAACTAGAGGGAATGCGTTATGTGGGTTCGATTCTAAGTGTAAAATTCGAGAGGCATGAGCATACAAAGCAGAATCGCCACGGATCTTTTCGAATGATGGCAATCGAATGACAGTTGAGTTTTTGTCTAACCCCTTTTTACCCATTAACGGCATCGGGATGACTTTAATCGGAACTGCGTCAGAGGATTCGATCTGCAACTTTTTATCTTGGCAAGATTTGGATTGCGGCTCCTGATAGTCGTATGGATTTTCGCTGAAAGGATCGGGAATATCTTTCAAATTGCCAGGCCAATCAATTCGAGTTGAGTCTACTTCCATCCAACCGGACGGGATTGAATCTCTAATAATTGCGGTTCCAGGTATGTCGGTAAGTTCCGCAACTTGTCGCCCGATTGAAATTTGATGGGCTATTTCGGCCATCGCCCTTTCGGCATTACCGTAAAGCAGTATGTCCGCCGCAGAGTCAATTAAAACTGAGCGTCTTACTTCATCACTCCAATAGTCATATTGTGCGATTCGCCTTAGCGAAGCTTCAATACCACCGACTACTGTCGGAATATGAGGATAAGCGGCTCTGCATTTTTGAGTGTAAACAATTACTGAACGGTCTGGTCTTTTACCTGCTTCGCCATGAGGAGTATAGGCGTCGTCATTACGGACTTTCTTATCGGCGGTATAACGATTAATCATCGAGTCCATATTACCCGCTGTAATTCCGAAAAATAAATTAGGTTCCCCAAGTGCTTTGAAAGCTTCTGGATCGTTCCAGTCGGGTTGAGAAATGATACCGACCCTAAAGCCTTGGGATTCTAAAAAGCGGCCGATTACAGCCATGCCGAAGCTCGGGTGATCAACATAAGCGTCACCAGTGACAATAATGATGTCACAACTGTCCCAACCCAATGCATCCATCTCTGCCCGGGACATAGGGAGAAACTTGGCTCTGCCGTAGCATTCGGCCCAATATTTGGGGTAAGAAAACAGCTGTTTGTCGGCTTTGATCATCTAGAATAAGTATTACTGCAAAATGGGCGCGTATTCTCTCAAAATTAGCGTCAAAATTCACTAGTTGATTAAAAAATGTTCAGTAATAGTTGTTTCACTAACAGAATGTATAATAACACTATGATTTATATGATAAATTTTATACCAGTATAAGGATCTGAAGAGATTGCTATGAAGTTAAAAGTGGTATTAGTGCTGAGTTTGAGCTTTATATTGAGCGCTTGTAGTCAAAAAGGTCCAATTTGCTCTGATAATTGGCGAGTCACCGGGTATTACACTCCGATTGAAGGGGACTATAAATCGCCCGATTTTTACGCAGTTTCAGTGAATAAGGCTGGAAGGATTTCATTTAATCGAGCATTTGTAAAAGATGTAATGTTGGAAGGGTGGGGAAAGACACGTTTCGGCTGGTATTTAGGCTACTACAATAATCAATGGTATCGGTCTGACGACCCATTAAATTCAAAAGGTACGCCTTTGACGATTGGAACGATTGCAACGGACGCTGGGCTGGTTGAACCCAATTCTGTGGTTAACATTCCTGAAGTAGAAAAAATACTAAAGGTTCCTCAATTTGTTGCTCAAGATGTCGGCCAAGCAATAAAAAATAAAAAGATAGATGTTTATACAGGAGAGGGAAAACAAGCTAAAGAGTTAACTCTTCGAATAACAGGAAATCATTCTATTTGTATAAGGACTCAAAATAATGTCTCAGTTAAAGAAATATCGCGCTAGTTGCCATTGTGGTGAAATCCAATTTGAATTCGAATGTGCGCCAATTAACCAAGGATGTCGCTGCAATTGTTCCATCTGTCGGCGTAAAGGCGCAACCATGTCTGATTTTTATGTCGAGCCTGAGAAGTTTTCTTTTTTGAAAGGAAAAGAAAGTTTGCAGCGATACCAATTTGGTGACCACGACGTATACCACTACTTTTGTAAAACGTGCGGGATCTATCCTTTTCATGATGGCCCGGCGTTTCCCGGAAAGTATCGAGTGAATTTGGGGTGTGTTGAAGATCTAAATTTAGATTCGTTAGAAACCCGAAAAATTGATGGCGCGAGCTTTTAAAAAGTAATCGTCTCAAAACAGAAAAGCCTTCAGGTGAAGGCTCTCTGATAAGCAAGTTAATGTCTGCTTCGGACAGGTCGAATAAAGAGCCCTCTATATTCTTACAACAGTAAAAACAAGAGGGAAAGAGACAACTCTCAATAGATTCTTTTTTAATTACCAATTATCTTAGTAACTAAGCAGACTTTCTTTCTAGCGCAAGATTTCCATGTGCGTCACTCATTTGGCGCGATTGATTAGTCTGCTTTAACGTGCCGTATAGATTGATCACTTCCCCGACAAAGATTAACGCAGGAGAAACCACTTCATTTTCCTTCGCTACTTTCTCAATATTGCTTAAATTACCAATGACGACTTTCTGATTTCCTCTCGTTGCATTTTGTACTAATGCAACCGGTGTTGAATCCGGCAAACCATGATTGACTAATTGAGTAGAAATTGTGGCTAAGCCTGCAAGCCCCATGTAAATAACTAATGTCTGTCCTGGTTGCGCTAACGCTTTCCAATTTAAGTCACAGGTATCATTTTTTAGATGACCGGTTACGAAGGTGACGCTGTGAGAGTAGTCGCGATGTGTGAGCGGTATTCCACTATAAGTTGAAGCGCCAGCAGCAGATGTAATTCCTGGTACAACCTGAAATGGAATTTGTCGTTTAACCAACTCTTCTGCTTCTTCTCCACCGCGTCCAAAGATAAAAGGATCGCCCCCTTTTAATCGCAAAACTCGATGCCCTTTCTCAGCATATTCCAGCAGCAATGAGTTAATATCTTTTTGTGGAACACAGTGATATTTTGACTTTTTGCCAACGTAAATTTTGTGTGCATCTCGCCTGGTTAGGTCTAGAATTTCGGGAGTGACTAATCGATCATAAATTACAACGTCTGCCTGTTGCATTAATCTTAGCGCTTTGAATGTCAATAGTTCGGGGTCTCCGGGGCCTGCACCCACTAAATATACTTCGCCTCGCTGCTCTTGCGGAAAGCTATCGGTTTCAAGTTTTTGATTAAGCATTTCTTCTGCTTGTTCAAATTCGCCATCAAAAACTTTTTCCGCGACTTTCCCTTCAAACACCGACTCCCAAAAATCTCTTCTTTGGTTGGTGTTGCTAAAAGCAGATTTTACTTTGGCTCGATATTTTTGCGCTAGCTCTGCCAACCTTCCATATTGGAATGGAATAATTGATTCAATCTTAGCTCTTAAAAGCCGTCCTAGAACCGGTGCGTTACCATTACTGCATACTGCAATAGTCATCGGGCCGCGTTCTACTATCGCCGGAAAAATAAAAGTGCAGAGGTCAGGGTTATCGACTACGTTTACCGGAATGTTTCTGTCGTTTGCATCACTAAAAACTTGTTCGTTAAGCGATCTGATATCGGTAGCGGCTATAACTAAAATTTTGTTATCAAGAAAACTATTTTGATACTTTTGTTGGACTATTTTGCACGCGGCGTTCTCCGCTAAGTCTTGAACGTTATCGCAAATTTCAGGGGCAACAATAGTTACATTTGAGCCGGCTCTTAAGAGCGCAGATGCTTTTCTAAAAGCAATTTCTCCTCCACCAACGACTAAGCATTCTTTTTGTTTTATGTCGGTGAATAATGGAAAATAATCCATCCCATTAATCTCTCTGTTGCGTTTTTGGTGATTCTTAGCTTACTCCTATACGAGATCAAATTATTGATATGAGTCAACTCTTAAACTGCAAGAAACTAGGAACTTTACGTAACTGATAATTGTTCTCAATAGTAAAGTTCTAGCACCGAAAAATAGTCTTATTTTCCCTAAAAAAAATGTGGAAAAACAAGAATCTATATATTGATATTGATCAAAGAGTATGGAATAGGGCGGCGTATGATGATTGTCGAGTTAATCAATTTATCCGTTGAACAGCTCTTCTTTCTTTTCTAAACAAACGAGGGGATAAGTCATGAAAAAGACAAAGGTAGGTCTCTCTGCATTAGGGATGGCTGCCGGACTGTTAGCATCAGGTATTAGTATGAATGCGGTTGCTGCAGGACCAACTCTATCTGAGGCAGATTTCGAAAAAGCAAAAACACTTTACTTCCAACGTTGTGCTGGTTGTCACGGTGTTTTACGTAAAGGTGCGACTGGTAAAAGCTTAGAGCCAAAAGAGACTTTAAAACTAGGCCAAAAGCGTCTTGAGAAAATTATCACTTACGGTACAGAAGGTGGTATGAACAACTTCGATGATATCTTCACTAAAGAAGAAATCAGCCTGGTTTCTACTTATATTCAGATGGAACCACCTGTGCCACCAGAAATGTCTTTGAAGATGATGAAGGACCGCACCAAACAATTCATCGCCTTAAAAGACTACCCTAAAAAACCTAAACATAACCGTAACTGGAAAAACTTCTTCGTTGTTATTGAGCGTGATGCAGGTAAAGCTGCTATCGTAGATGGTGATACTAAAGAAGTTATTGCTCACTTGGATACTGGTTACGCGGTTCACGTAATCAAAGGTACCGAGCATCATAAAACTCAACACACTAAAGATACTGGACGCTTCTGGTATACCATTGGTCGTGACGGCCGTGTTAACAAGATTGATCTTTTCCAAACTCCAGACAAAATGTTAGTTGCAGAAACCCAAATGGCATATGACGCTCGTGATATCGCTGTTTCTGGTGATGGCAAATACGTAATCGCCGGAGGTTACTGGCCTGCGCACTTTGTAATTATGGATGCTGAAACTTTAGAACCTCTAAAAGTTGTTTCAACTCGTGGTTACAATACTAAAGGTGAGTTTATCAACGAAGCTCGTGTAGCGGCAATTTATACTACACCTAACGAGCCAACTTTCCTGGTTGCTGTTAAAGAGCTAGGCCAAATGTGGCAAGTTGATTATCGTGACTTGGATAACTTAAGAATCGAGCAAATTGATTCTGCGGAATTCTTACATGATGGTTTCTTCGACCCTTCTGGACGTTATTTCCAAATTGCTGCAAATGCGTCTAACAAAATGGTTATCGTTGATACTAAAGAGCGTAAGCTTGAAAAAATGATCGACGTTGACAAACTTCCTCACCCTGGGCCTGGCGCTAACTGGGTTGACGAAAAGTGTGGACCTGTCGGCGGAACAACTCACTTAGGTGTTGGTCTGGTCTCTGTATGGGGTAACGATCCAATCAATCGTCCTAAAGACGCTTGGAAACTTTGCTACGAAGTTGAAACTGACGGCGCAGGCGTTTTCATTCGAACTCACGAAAACTCTCAATATGTATGGGCAGATCAGCTGAAGCACCCAGAGCCAGAAGTTCAACAATCTGTACAAGTCATAGACAAGAAAACTCGTAAAATTGTGAAAACTATTCGCGTTACTGAAGAAAAAGGTAAAGCTGCGCTTCACATCGAGTTCAACCAAGGCGGTACAGAAGTTTGGGTATCTGTTTGGAACCGTACAGATAACAAGAATCCAACTGGTGAAATCGTTGTTTACGATGCGAAGACTCTTAAAGAGAAACACCGCATCAAAGGGTTAACAACGCCTACTGGTAAGTTCAACGTATTCAATCGTTCTAACCATAAGACTTAATTAATCACTAAGTTGTAGTTCTGAGTGTGGCTTCGGCCACACTCATATTCAGATAATTTCAAATTATTTACTAAAACAAAAAATCGACAAATATTAAAAGGCTACCTCTTGTAAGGAGTACCGAAAATGTCACAAAAAGAATCGAAGTTAAAAAAACTGATGAGAAAAAAAGTCCTGATGGGCGCGACAGTTGCAGCTGGATTGGTCTTTTTTATTGGCGGTATTATTTTTTGGGGCGGTTTTAATACAGCGATGGAAGCTACCAATACAATGACGTTTTGTATCAGCTGCCATGAAATGGAAAATAACGTTTACAAAGAATATAAGCCAACCATTCACTATAGCAACAGAACTGGCGTGAGAGCGACTTGCTCAGACTGCCACGTACCTGATCCCTGGGTTCATAAAATGGTGCGTAAAGTTCAAGCATCAAACGAATTACTCCACAAAGCCTTAGGCACAATAGACACACCTGAGAAATTTGAAGAGCGCCGCTTAACGATGGCCAAACGAGTCTGGAAACAAATGAAGGACACAGACTCAAGAGAATGCCGCAACTGCCATAACTTTGAATCGATGGCGCCCCAGTTTCAGAAGCCTCGCGCTAGAAAACAGCACATGAATGCTTTCGAGCAAGGTCAAACTTGTATCGATTGCCACAAAGGCATTGCCCATAACGATGTTCGTCATATGTTAACTGACGAAGAAATCGAAGAATTAGAAGCGCCTAATCCAAAATTTGCCAGAGAAGTGCCTCAAATGTATTTGGATGGGCTGGCACTAGTTGAAAAACAGGAAACTGAAGCCAAGCAAAAGGCGGCTGATGAGAAAGCTGTGGCAGAAGCTGAAGAGCAAGACAGAATTAAAGCCGCTGTAGAAGAAGCAATCGCACAATATAAAACTGCCGGTGGAAAATCTGCTGATGCGACTTCAGGTAAGACGCCGGCGGCTTCTGCAAGTAATATCAGCGTTAACTGGGGAAATGCGGCCAGCCGCGATATCACCATCTTTTATCCCGGTGAAGCATCAATTGAATGGGTACTTAATGGTCGTGACCATGGCGGTGCCAGGCCATTTGATAAAGGTGGGGATCGTTGTGTGACTTGCCATGATAACGAAACTGCCGAGATGGGGCAGAAAATCGTTACCGGGGAAACTGCGGAATCAACCCCGATTCCAAACAAAAGAGGCAGTATTCCAGTAAAAGTTGATTCAGCTCATGATGGTGAGTACTTATATATGAAATTCTCTTGGCCTGACACTGGACATTCACCCGTTGAATTTGTTGATGGCGGAAAAATGGACCCAGAAAACAAGGTCAAGCTAGCTGTAATGTTCGCAACCGACGAGGTTGAGTTTGCTGATAGGGCAGGGTGCTGGGGGACTTGCCACCACGATAATCGCAATATGCCACATGCACCTGAACAAGCAGCGCTAGACGGAAGTGAATTTAAAGATCGCATTAGCATAACAGACGGAGTGACTAAATATTTGAAGGAAAGTCGCACCAAAATAGAAGTGAAAGGCCGCCGAGGTAAAAAACGTGGAGGCTGGGACAAATTGGCTGATGCCGACATGATTAAAGGTGAAATGGATGCCGGTCACTATATGGATATCGTTCGGTATAAATCAGGCAGCAAGTCTGTTGAAGATGGCTACATCTTAGAACAAAGAGTGATGCAAGGCGGTGTTGGTGCTGAGATTGAAGCGACGCTTAAAGGCAAGACCTGGACCGTGATAATGAAACGAAAACTGGTTTCAGATAAATCCGGCGATGTAAGCATTGAGCCCGGCAAATTATATAACTTTGGGTTTGCCATCCATGATGATTATGCCCAATCAAGATTCCACCATGTATCTCTCGGGTACAAGTTAGGATTAGATAATGGGGAAGCTGAAATAAACGCTAAGAAACAATAATTAACAAATTGCACGGAGGTAAGGGATAGACCTCTGCAACCGATCTCTGTTGCAAGAGAAAAGGGCCCGTTGGAAGTAGGGCCCGTTGGCCTAACTAAGTCTTTGGCTTAGTTATTTGTGGGGGAGTCATTTGGCTTCCCCATTTTTTATTTACACTATTTCAATAAATAAAAAGTAGGTTGAGCGGAGTTGAAGCCCTTTCAATTCATGCAATGCACTTGTTACCCTTTGACTCCACTCAGGGTACAGATGAATTTTTTATCTTATTCAAAATATAAGAGGGAAAAGCAATGAAAAAATTACTTGTAGTGTTTTCTCTAGTCATCAGCTTTACCGCATGCGCATTTAATGGGAATAAAGAAGCGACAGAAAAAAGCGAAGCGGATGTGGTAGAAGTGACCATGATTAAGTTTAAGTTTGTGCCGGAAGTGATTGAGATTAAAAAGGGGCAAACTATTCGGTGGGTGAACAAAGAGAAGCGTCAATATCACAGTGTGTTTTTTGAAAAATATGGTGAGGAAGAGTCGGACTATATTTTTCCCGACGAGACGTTTGATAAGTTGTTTGATAAGGTAGGGGAGTTTGATTATCGGTGTGGGCCTCATCCCGAGATGATTGGGAGAGTTATTGTAAAATAACAAGAATAACAAGAGAACTTTTTTTGATTCGTGAGCCGCTTCGGTCTTATTTGTTCGTGTCTTTCTTTAAGCTGATGGTTATCTGTCAGCTTTTCTTTACCTAATTTATCTATCTATTGTTCTTGAGTGGTTCCAGCTTGAGACTGTTTTGTCTTAAAAGCTCATATCTCAGCTTGATTCAAATTCTCACTGTAAATATTTTCAACCTCTTCCTTTTTTGTCTTTTATATTAGGGGGCTAGGTGTTATGTTTTTGCTAGAGTAATTGGAGAGCCCCTGAGCTACAGTCAAAAGCGAGGAATATGAAAATGGAACTACTCATTACATACATTACTCCACTATTAGTCGTTGGGTTAGGGTTTATTTTTAACTACCGTTTGGCTAGATTGAAATCTTCTACTGACTTTGAGTCATCAATAAAGTCCGAGCATTACAAAGCAGAAGTTGATTACTACAAGAACAAGTTAACTCAGTTCCTAAATCCGCTTATATCTTGTATTGAGTTTGATAACTCGATTTGGCGGAATCTATCCATGTTGTCTGATGCCAATGACACATTTAGTGTAAACCTGTCAAAAGAAGTCGAGAAAAATCACCTTCTGTCAAATCTTGTAACGGCACGAGATTTAGTGAGGCAAAATTTACATTATGTTAAAATGAATGGGCTACTATACAGTCAACTGATTGAATTTATTCGACATGTATCCGTTTACGAATCGATACGAAGTTCTGGTGAAAATTGTAATCCTATTGATGTCGGAGCGCCTTTTCCATCAGATCTTGAAGACTTGCTAAGAAGCGAATATATAGAAACTATTGAAAGATATAATGAGCTAGTAAAAACTCCCCACAAGGCTATCAACTACATGCCTACGACACAGGACGCAAAATAGCTGAGATAGTAATCAGAAAGTAGTTTGGGGAAGAGTCAGCTGATTTCAAAATGAGATTTAGTCGTTCTGATCTTAATTATTCAATCGGATCAAAACTTAGTTGTTCGAGCTAGCGCTCATCCGAAGTAGAAACTCACTAACTTCCTTCCTCAATCGAAGATTTTTTGTGAACCGTGCGACCTGGTCTGCTGCCAACGCCTCTTTCCAGGCAAGTACACGTTCACCGAGCTCAAGATAATTTTCAGCCAAGGAAATAAGAATAGAAGCGACGTACTCGCGAAAGTCAGCTTTAAGCGCCAATTTAAGTGCATTGTGGTAGAGTTGAATGGCCGTTTTAGGATCATTCGTAAAGTCGGCCAAAACCTCCCACTGAAAAGGATGGTCTGTGCTAGAGTATTCGTTATCTTTACAAAGTTGCTCTAAACTGTTGTACGCATGCCACATCGCTTGCAAATCGTTAGTTTCCGAAGAACTAATCATCTCTAACGCCAGTTGATGCACTTTGTCATAAAGAGCGGGGGTAACAAACTCACCGACATTTTTAGATTCAACCATAAGAAATCAACCTGTTCCTGGACGAGGTGAGCACTATTATATTTGGAGATAGTTTTAACAAAGCTCACACTCTCAAAGGGAAATTGAAGTCCCTAGTCTAATATTAGCGCACATACACTCAAAAAGATTGCCAATTATTTACGACTTAGTGGTTTGCATAAACAAATTGAAAACTAAATAATTGGCGGCAGAGTCAATTGATTCTTAGATGAGATATATTTACTCTGGCCCTAACTATTTGGTTAAAGTATCGAATGAACCTAACAATACACTTAAATTTAGTGTAGAGAGAAGAAAGACACGCAAAACTAGCTTTGAGTTATCTTCAAAAGTCGAAAATAATATAATTGAACTTAGCAATATCGAGAACATAGTGCATCTGAAATTCCAAATTACAGGTTATCAATTTCCTGATAACAAGAGGGAAGCATCCAAGTCAGTACGGCATCAAGGCGCTTGATGCGCGCAAGAACCAACATCAATTGAAAGCAGAACCAATAGATCACTAGATGAAACCTATTTACCCTGCTTCTAACTTATCAACTCTAACCTTTTTTCGAAATGATCCGAGAATCCAAAGTCCAGTTTTTGCCATCTGAACTGGTTTTTCCCTCCCATGAAAATCCACTCTCACTAATATTATGAAAACGAATTTTCATAAACGCTTTTTGGCCGTTTGCATTCTTTCGTGTGGTTTGAATGTGAATTTCACCACCAACTTTCTTGCCGACGAAATCTTCAAAGGACGGTCCTCCCACTACGTCTAGAAAAGTATTTTTCCATTGTTTTTCTTGCGGGGAATAATTTCTCAGTGTCGTACCGGCGTAGACAAGCTTTCCTGATGAGTTAAACATTCTAAAATCATCCTGAACCATCAGTCCATCGAATGTATATCTTGCGTCCCATTTACAACGAATTTTAGACTGTATTTTGCCTTTCGGATCAAATCGCTGCCATTCACAGTCCCAATTGCCGATCAAAAAATCAAAGTCTTTTTGAGGCTGCTCTGCTTCTTTCTTTTTGGCATCTCCTGCGAAGCTAAAAGAACTCGCAATTATCATCACAGTGGTCACCGATAGTTTTATAAGACGCTTGAAATTAACAAGTTTCATATGTTCTCCATACTGACTGAAGTATCTTTAATTGATTAATAAACTGAGGTTTTCTCGCATGTGAAAGAGTTTAATGAAGGAAAAGGGACAAACAAGATGCTGGGGTCCAAACTACCACTTGCCGTGATGAAACGGATGTTTGGTGTCACCTATTTGAGCATAAAAGGGGTTGGTCTGTTTTAGCGAAATTAAGCTTGTGCTCTAGAAAAATAAATAATTGGCTAGAGAAGGAAAGGTTGCTAACCATAGTCTTTGTGTTGACCTTACCTTTTATGGAATTCAAAGAAACAAGTGTCGATGACACTTGAAATGATTACAGCGATTACTAAGTAATTTGGCAAATTTGTTCATTGATAATTAAATCCCACGTAGATAAACTCAAGGAAATAAAAGTTAAGAACCAGAGGAAAGCACATTGTTCCGCCTGATTGTTATCGGCATTGTATCTCTAGCTTCACTATTTCCACTATACTCATTTACGACTCAACAGTTGGGACTTAATGATGATTTAGGAGCGGTTGTCTCGCTTGCTATAGGTTGGATAATACTGCCTATAGTTTTATTGAAGTTATGGAAGTTAAAACCAGACCTGGAAGCTCTACCAGTAGATATAGATGATCCTACTATGCAGGAGCATATTGCCATTGCAAAGTCTAAGCTCGACTTTTTCTTAGAAGGATTAGCTGCTGGAAAGCTAGAAGCGTATATAAAATTCCCTTATGAATTTGACGGAGTTATTGAACATATTTGGGGAGTGGCTCATGCTGAGAATGATGGCTATGTAGTAACTTCCCTGGCATCAGAGCCAGTTGGTGAAATGGATGAAGAGTTATTAGAGCGAATAAAAATTAAGATTGGTGACATTGAAGACTGGATGCTTACTGACAGCAAAGGGATCTCGCGTGGAGGATATACGATTTTAGCTATGGCTAAAATCTATGAGAAAGAGTATGGAAAGTTACCGAAGCGATACGCTCAGGATCTCGAAAGGTTTTCCGACTTTTCTTGGCCACCTAGCATATAAATGAATTGTCCAGCATCAACCTAGAATAAGGTAAAAAACTATGCTCGAATTATTCCTTTTTATAGCGCTTTTAGTTGGACTGGCTTTCTTGGGAGCTTTTGATTTTCTAATCCCACATCTTGATAAACTCTCATTGAAGCTCGGGCTACAAGAAGAACCTCGTACTAAAGAAAATTTAGGGAGTTTGAAAGATTCTCTAGTTGGCTCTATCGTTATAGTTGAAAGCGATTTTGTGAAATCACAAGTGGGAAATGCTTTTGAAGGCAGAGTAAAAGCAAGAGGCACAGGATGGCGCGCAGAGCAATTATTTGGCGACAAACCATTGCTTAGCGGATCGAAAGCCGTGGTTAAACGAATTGAAGGCAACAAGTTGTTTGTTGAAGTACTTGATATCTATCAAGATGAGTAGACTACTGGCAGAGCTAAGACCGAGTAACTTACCCCTTAGATTTCTTAACACAGCAAGTCGAGGTAATCCAAACTGGTAGATTGAACTGATTGCCAAAGATACATTTTGAAACACTCTTACCGCCTATGTTTTTATTCCTCTGATACAATTGGCGCAATTGCAAGAACAGTGAGACAAAAAATAATGAAGAACCCCAAGTCATTGCGAACCATATCGACCCTGTTTGCAAGCCTTTTATTAACGGCAAATCTATCCGCAAAACCAGAATCTAATGAGGAGAATAAGCACTTCCTCAATTACAAGGATCTATTTAGTTTAGAGTATGCGGCCAACCCTGTAGTCATGCCCGATGGTGATCATGTTGTTTATGAACGCCGTAGCATGGATATTATGACTGATAGCGTGCGCAGAAATTTGTGGACGGTGGCTTTAGACGGCAGCAGTCATATGCCGCTGTTATCGGACTCAAAAAATCATTATAGCCCCGTTTTTTCTCGCGATGGTTCTAAAATGGCTTACTTGTCTAGTAAAGAAGGCAAAGTGCAAATTTATGTAAGAGACGTGAAAACTGGTAATACCGCCCGAGTCACCGATGTGGCGATGAGTCCTAACAGTCTCAGTTTTTCGCCTGATGGAAAGCAGATAGCCTTTGCAATGTTTACTCCTGCCAAAGCCGAGCCTTTATTCAGCCTGTCGTTTAAACCTAAGGGTGCTAAGTGGGCGAATGATGCGCAGTATATTGACAAGACTTTATTCCAGCAAGACGGTGCAGGAATGAACAAACCGGGGAACCTTCAGGTTTATGTTGTGCCGGCTATTGGTGGCACCCCCAGACAAATTACTTCGAGTGCTCACAATTATGCCGGCTCATTGGCTTGGACCAAAGATGCCAAACAAATTATTGTGTCGGCCAACACTAGAGAAGATTTTGAATTCGATATTTTTAACAGCGACCTATTAGCCATTGACGTGCTAAGCGGTAAGGTCACTCAATTAACCAATGCCACCGGCCCAGAAAATTCACCTAAAACGAGCCCCGACGGAAAACGAATTGCTTTTACGGGGTTTGAAGATGACGGTAAGTCTTTTCAAAATAGTGAGCTGTATGTGATGAATGCCGATGGCAGTAACATTAAACAGCTAACCCCAAAGCTGGATCGTTCAGTGCAGAATATTCGCTGGGCGAAAAATAGCAAAGGGATTTATTTTAGTTACGATAATGACGGTAAAAAGCGAGTCGGTTACGTTAATCTGTCTGCCAAGCTTTCCAATAAAACCAGTCTGTTGGGGGGCATGAGTCTTGGGAGACCTTATACTTCTGGTCAATACGATATTACAGATAATGGTAGTGTGGTTTACACCCATTCGAGCGGGAATAAACCGGCTGATTTAGCTGTAGTTGATAGACGTGGTCGAGTGACTATGCTCACTGATTTAAACGGTGATGTGTTTGATCATAAAACGGTGACTAAGCCTGAGCTGTTAACGGTGAAAAGTTCTGTTGATCAACGTGATTTACAAGCCTGGATTGTAACTCCGCCGGATTTTGACCCTAAGAAAAAATATCCAATGATTTTAGAAATTCATGGTGGTCCTCATACAGCATACGGTCCTGGTTATTCATCGGAAGTACAACTCTTTGCTGCGGCAGGTTATGTGGTGGTATATGGCAACCCACGAGGTTCAACTTCTCAGGGCAGTGAGTTTGCTAATTTGATTAATAAAAATTATCCGTCAAATGATTATGATGATCTGATGGATATGGTGGATGGTGTGATTGCCAAAGGCTATGTCGATGAGAATAATTTATTTGTTACCGGTGGTTCTGGCGGAGGGGTGTTAACCGCCTGGATTATTGGTAAAACTAATCGATTTAAAGCGGCGGTTGTAGCTAAGCCTGTAATTAATTGGATTAGCATGATTGGTACCTCAGATATTTATACATTTATGACCCGATATTGGTTTACCGATTTGCCGTGGAAAGACTACGAGCAATATTGGAAACGTTCGCCTTTAGCACTGGTGGGTAATGTGGAAACTCCAACTATGGTGTTAACTGGCGAACTCGATGTCCGTACACCTATGAGTGAAAGCGAGCAATATTATGGTGCTTTGCGTTTGGAAGGTGTGGAAAGTTCACTAGTGCGTATTCAAGGGGCTTATCATGGGATTGCGGCCAAGCCTTCTAATTTAGCGAGAAAGATTGGGTATATTCTGGCTTGGTTCGACAAGTATAGAGAGTCGGAAGAAGGAAAGAAAAACTAAGCATTTGAACTCTAAAGGGGGGAGTGATCCTCCCTGATTTCTTTGATAAGGATTATTCACTCCCACCTTAATCATATGTAGTTAACCAGCTGAATATCACCATCAGCGCAAATTCATCCAAAAGTCATAAGGACTTCAGGTATTTTCATTTCGATTCGTTTAAGTTTTGAAGAACTTGATTTACTTATAAATAGGCCGCTGTTTATCACACATAAGGATCGAATTACGCATATGAATAAAATCATGAAAATCAGTTCTACATATAAAAAATTAATCATCGTAACAGCCGTTATTGCAATGGCCGTCGCCGGCTTTTTCGTCCATACATTGGCAGGGTTGAATGCGAGTCCGGTGGTTTTCGATGATCCACCCGCGTTTGTCGAACGGCATGCAGCTGAATTAGACCATTTAGCCGCGTCTCCTCCACTGAGGGAGTCAGGAACCGACGGCGGACACGTCGACGATTCAGTAGTTGAAAAATCTGAATCCTGGAGGCAGAGTATGGACTTCTCCAATGACGAAAGGTTGGTACTCAAAGCTATTCTGGATGGTAAATCGCCAGACGTGCTTCTACGATTGTTCACTCATCCTCAGAAAATACAACGCGTCAAAGTGGCCTCCGCATTTGGCTCTTTGAATGTTAAGTTGACTCATCATGAAGAGAGCGGTTTTGCGGACAAAAGGAACCAGTTTTGGAAAGACGCAAAGGAGCATCTTCCCGACATTCAAAATGCGCTTTATGAAGCATTGATAACATCCGCTGAAGAAGGAACAAAGAGCTACATTCCGTACACTTTGGCCTGGATGCCGGGGCAGGGCCACGAAACGGTCGAGGTGCTAGCATGGGCGGCTAAACACCATCCGGATCCATGGGTGCGAAGATTCTCTGTCTTTTTTGTGGTTGAGTTTGGACGTAACGAAGAACTTGCTGACTCACTCCTCCAAGATCGAGTTCACGACCCGGAATACCAAGTGCGTAAGGAAGTCCTGGACCAGCGGATTAGAAGATTCAAGGAGATATTTGGCAGAGGGAATAACGCTTAGCCAATTAAATTGTTTTTCCGGATGAGATTTTTTAGAAGTTCTTTGATAGAGAAAAGGAGTTTGATTATCGGTGTGGTCAGCATCCAGAGATGATTGGGAAGGCTATAGTATAGTTAAGTACGATTTTTCTTGTTTCGCACCGCTTCGCTTGCGTGCGAGTTCCTTTTGGCCAAAGCCCCAAAAGGAACCAAAAGGGCTTTTTCGCTGAAAATAACTAATTCATATTCATTTGGTTGGTTATACAAGCCTTCACTGGCTGTCTCAACTTGAAATCGACACATCAGGCAGAACAAAACTCGCTCCGCTCAAACAATTGTTCTGCTTTTTTTGATGTGTCATGCATTCCACAAGCCCGTTATAGCCGCTGGGCACCCGATCTTAAAGTTTTGTGTTTTACTTTTTTAGTGTTAAGAAAAAAGAAAGCTCAAAGTTGAATGAGTATTAAATCCGCTCAGCTTATTAGAGTAAGTTAAGCATCAATTTAGTTTCAAATTATCCGTATTCTTAAAAGCTAATAAAAGAAAAGGAAAGCGAAATTAATGGCCGCCTAGCGGCTATAACGGACTCGTGGAAATCATGAGCCATCGGATAGACACAAAAATTTAACGAGCGCAAGCGAAGCGTTGCGAAACAAACCCTAAATTCAAACTCAATAAATAGTTCACAAAAATAAATTGAAACCCAAATTCATTTGAAAATTCCCCAATAAACATTTAGATTACCCTTAAGCTTCTATCTCCAAAAATCCCCAGGATTAAGACTTTGGATATCTTGCTTTACTGTGCCGCAGCCCTATTGATCTTCATCGGAATCGCCCATTCCTACCTGGGCGAAAAATACATTCTCATCCGATTATTCCGCCGTGACGATTTACCCAAGATCTTCGGTAGTCCCGACTTTACCATCAAAACATTGAGGTTCGCCTGGCATATCACCACCGTCGCCTGGTTTGGGTTTGCAGCTATAGTCATTCACCTGGCGAGTGATGGGCTAAATAAGTCATTCATTGCTTATGTTATCGGCGTCACCTTTTTCATTCACTTCTTAATTGCACTCATTGGTTCTAAAGGAAAGCACCTGTCGTGGATTATATTTCTGCTTATTAGTCTTGGCGTCTTGACGGCTACTTTTTAGTATCTACTGAGCCCTGCGGGGTTATTCAAATTAATCGGTATTGAATTTCTATTGGGCGTTTCAAGCCTTTTATCACCGTAAAGTGGGTAATATAATTTATTTGTAATTATATTGTTACATGTGTAACAATGGGTTTGAAACATCTGCAAATTTATAGAAAGGAAATTCAATGTTTGGGATCTGTACTCCAATATTAGTAATGAACTTATTAAAGCCACTGTTAATAGCGGTCAAAGCCAATGTCGCTACTCTAGCCCTATATTTTGCAATAGCCGCTAGCGTTAGCGCAAAGCCCGCGCTAGTTACAGAGGAAAAAATTAGAACAATCGAGTCTTACTTAATCGACGGGATGGAGCAACTAAATGTGCCCGGGCTTTCCATCGGTATTATCGAAAATGGCGAGATAGCTTATCTTAAATCTCTTGGAGAAGTTTATCCGGGGGGAGAAGACGTAGCCCACTCAACACCCTTCAAATTGGGCTCTGTTTCGAAAACTTTTACCTCACTTGCGGTAATGAAGCTTTATGAAGACGGAAAAATCGATATTGATAAGCCCGTGGTTAATTACATCCCCTGGTTTCAGACTCAAGATAAAGTCCTATCTGATCAAATTACAGTGAAGCAATTACTCAACCATACTAGCGGGTTTTCTAAGCGTACCGGTAATAGAAATCAAGACAACGTTAACACTGACTCTAATGTACTAGAACAAGCCGCGAAAGAACTTAAGATTCACAGCTTGGCGTCAGTTCCTGGAGAGCGCTTTCAATATTCCAATACTAACTACCAGTTATTGGGATATTTAGTGCAATCAATATCAGGGCAAAAATACACTCAATTTGTCCGCGAAACTATTTTTGCGCCGTTAAAAATGTCCAACAGCTTTATGCAAGAAGAAAAAGCATACTTAGAACAGGCCGCGAGAGGGCACTTGTACTGGTTTGGACAACCTGTAGGACAGATAGATCATTTAGGTCCGTTAACTTCCGCACAAGGAGGTATCTATTCATCTGCTGAGGATATGCTTGTCTACTTAAAGATGATGTTGTCGGATGATAGCTCGATTATTTCGAATGAGACCAAACAAAAAATGTTAATGCTAGATTCGCCCGAAGAACAATATGGTTATGGGCTGGGATGGTATTATAGGCAGATAGACGATTTTAATATTAACTACCACTTTGGTCAGTCTGCAGGATTTGAGGCATTAATTAGTTTCTCAAAGGACTTAAATATAGGCTGGTTTATCGTGGTTAATTCAAGCTCTGCATTTGGCGATGTAAACTTATCTGCTCTGATTAGCCAGATTGGGCCTGTCTTAAATGGCAAGCCTGCAACGCTTTACGGTACTCCATTTTCAGAAAAGATATTGTTTTGGTTGGTATTACTTATTCCTATTATAGTTATTCTGCTTATCTGGAGATTAAAGTCTAAAGCTAACAACGAGAGTAACTATCTTGATTTCAAAACTTGGAAGAAAAAGCACTATTTATCGAGAGCAATTATTCCCGCTGTAATTTCTTTCATTATCCCGTACTTTTTATTAGTTTTATTACCGTCCGCCTACGGGGCACCTTTAAATGCAATTAGGTTCTTTCAACCATTGATTTTCTGCTTGATTGTGTTGAGTTCCATTTCAATCATTGTTTGGTTGTTGGTTAGGGTCTGGTTGGTGAAAACGTTTATCTTGAGGTGATGACAGTAATACTAAACCTAACCAGGCAAACCATAATAGTTGGCTTACACCGAATATCTCCGTCAGTATTTCTGCCGGATAAACTGTGAAAACTCCGGCTAATCCAACTGTTAGGCCCAAGTAATTGAGCTTATTAGGAAGAGTGTTTGTTTTTAAAGCAGCAATACTTAAAAGTAGAACCCAAAGACCTCCAACAATTTCATTTCCACCCCCCAAGCCTTCCACAATGGTGTTAACCGATAACCAGACGGGTCTGGCTTGTTCTGGTTCGAGCACGGCGAGTTCAATAACTTCGTTGAGCCCTATGTTGGCGATCATTCCGCTGGCTATGACAAGACCAACCCATATTAAACCGAAGGCGGCAGCCATCTTTGAAAGAAGATTGGCATGCTTATGCAAACGTTCATGTATTGCTAGTACGAGCACCAGCAAGATAATGCCAAACAGGATATATAAAACGAAGTGTGCAATATGCAGAATCACTTGGTTCTCTATTAAATAGAGTAGCTTCTGTTCGACGCTGGAGTTTGATGGAAAATCCCAAACAGCACCAAAAAAAATAAATGCAGCCAAATATAAGAGTGCTTCGGAGAGGGCTGCAATACCACCCATTTTTTGCAGGTTGTTCATTTAGGTTTATCCTTATATGTTATGACATGTTGGTGTACGCAAGGGCTGAATAAAGTTACTTGCTCGTTATTTGAATGTCTTGCTAGTCACTCCGCTCTGTCAGTTCAAATATTCACCAATGAAGTAGAATCTTGACATACCGATTGAGCCCAGTCGTCCGTGACTATAAGGACGGACATTTTTGTGTATTTTAAGTGGGCAAAAACGAGGTAGAATCGACATCACGCAATGGTTGAGAGGATGTGAGCTTGGAAGATTTGGTTGTGTTTGCAATTACCATGGTAACGCTGGGGCAAATTGGCTTTTGTCTCTCGCAACTTTTGGTACGCGCATTTCACACGCGAACCTATTTGCCTTTGGCTATTTTCTTTATTGCTAATGGGGTTATCGCCTTAGGGCCGGTTGCGTTTTTGCTGTTTCCCGGGTGGACTACTATTTACATTGCTTCAATATTTCCTGCATGGCTTTTGCTCGCGCCTTCGCTTTGGCTCTACGTTGAAGGACTAACGTCAAGCACACCATGGCGTTTACACCCTAAACACATGGTTCAATTTCTACCATTCTTATTCGGTCTGGTGGTCACTGCATTGCTACTGAGCCTGCCACTGGAAATGCGGCTATTTATTTTTAGTGAAGAGTCGGACATTGACAGCGGATTTCCGCTGCTGGTGGTTTTAAGTATGCTGCTGGCAATGCTGCTTTGGGCGGTACAGTCGGGCTATTATGTCATTCGTATAATTATTCGCCTCTCTCAATATAGAAAACAATTAAAAGACCTATTTGCAAGTAATGAACATCGTGAATTGGGCTGGTTAAGTTGGGTGCTTCTGATTATTGCGGGAACCTGGCTTGTGGGTTTCGCCAGTTTGGTCTCGACACTAGTTCAGGAGCATTCGTTATTTGGGCATAGAGTTGGTTCGACACTATTGCTGGTGTTAGTGTGGACTTTGGCTTATTGGGGGTTACGCCAAAAACCTGGTTTTGAGGGGCGCTACATTGAGAGTGAAACCAATATCTCCACAAATGACAAGGTCGAAACGCGCAGTAAGTACCAACGCTCGGCACTGGGTGACGATCAGGCTGAGCGTATTGCCGGTAAGATTAACCTGGCGATGGAGCAAGATCAGCTGCATTTAGATCCTGGCCTGTCATTGCAAAAACTCGCAAAACATGTTGCCGTTTCTCCCAACTACATTTCTCAAACGTTAAATGAAACTATGGGGACAAACTTTTTCGATTTCGTCAATAAATGGCGGATTGAATCTGCTAAACCCCAAATTATTGCCAATGAAGATACCGTACTGAATATTGCCTTGGGGGTTGGCTTTAATGCGCGTTCATCCTTTTATAAGGTCTTTAAAAAGGAAACCGGTAAAACTCCAACCGAGTTTCGTAAGTCATACGCCAAAGTCTGAGATAGCAAGTAGTTCTTTATCTAGGCCTTGAGTGAATAATCAGTGAAATAATCCCCAAAGCATTCCAATCTATCTATTTTCTCGATAAAGTTAGTCCTTTTACACAATTATAAATAAATCACGCAGCAGAAATTAGCGGCGTAAAGTAGTAGGGGCAATCAACAAATGTCTGAAAATAATAGTTCAACAATCGAATTATCTGACGAGAATCAGCTGGCAGATACCAAACAACTTGGGATGATCGCGGCCATTGTTAGCTTAGGCTATGTGTTCTGGCTGGTTTGTGGCATGGAAATGGTAGAGCGTTTAGCCTACTACGGTGTGAAGGCTAGTGCCGCCTTGTATGCAACATCACCGGTTTCTGAAGGGGCTTTAGGGTTAACAATAACCGACTACGGTCTTATCACCATGACCTGGGCACTAGTGCAGACTTTTATCCCGGTATTCTCCGGCGGAGTATCCGATCGTATTGGTTATAAAGAAACCATTTTTGCTTCTACGATAATAAAAATTGCCGGTTATCTTTGCATGGCATTTTTCCCTAGTTTCTGGGGATTTATGTGTGGCGCTGTACTACTTGCAACCGGCACGGGGATCTTTAAACCCGGAATTCAAGGGACACTTGGTAATGCGGTTAAAAAAGAAAGCGGCTCAATGGCGTGGGGGATTTTTTATCAAGTCGTAAATATTGGTGGCTTCCTAGGTCCGATTGTAGCCGTTCATTTCCGCCAGCTTTCTTGGGATAGCTTGTTCTTCGTATGTGCCGGAATTATCTCTCTTAACTTTCTTTTGTTACTCACTTATAAAGAACCCGGAAAAGAAGAACGATTAAAGCTAAAGGAAAAAGTTGAATCGGGTGAAATCAAACAACAACACTTGTGGAAAGACGCTTGGTCTGAATTAAGAAAGCCGATCGTTTATTGGTACATGTTAGTTTTCGCCGGCTTCTGGTTTATGTTCAATGCCTTATTTGATGTCTTACCATTGCACGTTAAGGATTGGGTGGATACTTCGGTAATTGTCACTGATTTATTTGGTGCTGGTGGCACGGATAGTAGCTTTGCCCGCTTTTTCCTTGGGATGAACCATGAAGGAACCAGAATTGAACCGGAAGGAATAGTTAACTTAAATGCCGCAATGATTATGTTGACGTGTTTCCTGGTCGCAGCTTGGACAGCACATTACCGGATCACTACCGCAATGTTTGCCGGTGCTGTCGCAAGTGTCGTTTCGATGATCCTAATCGGTGGATTTGAAAGCGCTTGGATTGTTCTTTTTGCAGTCGCCTTATTCAGTTTGGGCGAAATGATGATTAGCCCTAAGAAAAATGAATATATGTCCAACATTGCACCGAAAAACAAGCGCGCAATGTATTTGGGATTTGTCATGTTACCTCAGGGAATTGGCTGGGGACTTGAAGGGTATTTCGGTCCTTGGCTATACAATGAGTTTGCTTCAAAGGAAAACTTCGCACGACAAATGCTTGCAGATAAAGGTATGACTGCTGATCAAATTACTGCAGTTCCGCAAGGTGAAGGATTTTCGAAACTGGTTGAGTTTACTGGTGAAAATGCCCAAGCCCTAACTAGCCAACTTTACGCTATGCATAATGTCGGTAATGCTTGGTACGTTATTGGGGTGATTGGTGCGGTTTCAGCTGTCGGTATTTTACTATACGGTAAGTGGTTATTTCGTATGGAAATGAACAAAGGCTAAATCGGTTAGTTCGGAAAACGTAATTAAACCACTCGGCAAGCTCGTTTACCTCTCTTTACGAGCTTGCATCAAAATTTGTTCCTGAGCAATTTTTTATACCAACATCTAATCATCCATATATTTGCCAAATCGCTTATAAAACAACTTCAGCCAAAATGGTGTAAAGAGGGTGGTATACGCAATTACAATTACCACAGTTGCATAGATTTCATTGTTTAAAAGCCCGGTAGAACGGCCAAGCTCGGCAAAAATTAACCCAACTTCACCTCGCGGTACCATGGCCATACCCGTCACCACTCGACGGGCAAAATTTTCCTTGATTAGCATGGCTCCGCCCATTTTGGAGACAATTGCCACTGCAGTTAATGAGATAGAAAAATACCAGAAAAAAGTTGAAGTCCAATCTATTGAACTTAAGTCCAAAGACAATCCCACAGTGACAAAAAAGATCGGTGTGAAGAGCTGAATGATTGGCTTCATCTGGTTATGGATTTTATCCGAAAACTCTGAGTCGGCTTTTAAGGACATGCCAAATGGAATAAAAAATCTTCTGGATAAAGCCAGGCCTGTAGCGAATCCTCCGAGTAGTTCTGGAATACCTATCGCATGAGATAACCATGCAAGAAAAAGTACTAAAGAAACAATGGTTGTAGGTACTAACCCCGGAAGCTTTGTGACTCGCTCGTGCTTTCTGATTAATAGGCTAAGGAATTTAGCAATCGTCGGTGCTATTAGGAAGAACACTGTCATAAATAGAAGTATTCTTGCTGTACTTACTAAATTAACTTCGCCGTTTTGAGAAAAATCAAAAAGAACCGCAAGTAGTAACACACCAAATATATCATCGAGTACTGCTGCTCCTAAAACAATTTGCCCTTCTTTGCTTTGCTCTTGCCCGATGTCTTTGAGGGAGCGCATGGTGATCCCTATACTAGTGGCTGTCATTGTGCCTGCTATGAGCAGGGATACTAATTGCGAAAGCCCGAACCAATAGTAACTGAGTGCATAGCAAGCAACAAAAGGAATAATAAAGCCACCTATGGCAACGATTACTGACTTTCTTCCAGAGGCTGCTAAGTTTTGAATATTGGTTTCTAATCCGATTTGGAAAAGGAGAAGAATGATACCGATCTCCGCGAGTATTCGAATCATTCCGTCTGGTTGGATAATATTGAATAGAGTCGGGCCAAGAATGACTCCAGCAATTAGTTCTCCGATAACCGCCGGAGCACTAAAGCGAACTGCAATTTCGCCAAAAATTCTGGCGATGATCAAAATCGCAGCTATCTGTAAAATGACTGTCGAAGTGTCCATAGGCTAATTACAGATACTCCATTTTAATTTATGGAAAAACTACTTGGTCAGCAGTGAATATAGCTTTGGTAGCTTCTCCGGTAATTCAGTGGCTCGCTTAATTTTGATGTAATTGGCCGAACCAAAAATATAAGGAAGATAATTATTATCTTCGTCGTCGATGGTTACACAGAACACTCTTATTCCTTTAGTAAATGCTTCGCGTACGGCATGCTTAGTGTCTTCAATACCGTAGCGCCCTTCATATAGATCAATATCATTAGGTTTTCCATCACTGAGCAATAGCAGTAATTTAGTTTCAGTCGATTCTTTTTCCAGTTGATTGGCCGCGTGTCGAATTGCAGCGCCCATACGCGTATAGTAGCCAGGTGTTAATGAAGAAATTTTGTCTAAAGTAGTTTTCGATTGTTTTTCATCAAAGGACTTGATCGGGTAGTAACGGACCATATCTCTTCGTTTGGACGAAAACCCTCCGATAGCGAATCGATCTTGGGTCGCTGACAGAGACTCAGAAAATAGGTAAAGGGAGTCTTTAATCATATCGATTATTTTAGACTCGTTGTTTACATAGCTATCGGTCGATAAACTTAAATCTGCCAATAGTAAACACGACAAACTACGTGAATTCTGGCGGAGTTCCAGATATAGATTACTATCCTGCTTCACTTGGCCATTTAATTCATCGGCTTGACGCAAAATAAATCGCTCGAGATCAATTTCGCTACCATCAGGTTGACCTTTTAACCACTGTTTTTGCATTACGAGAAATTCGAATTGGGCTTTCAATCGTTTGGCTTTTTCACGAAGCTTTGGTGAAAACTCATGCTTTTCAACTTTCCTGGGTTGCATTGTGTGGAGCCTACAGAAGTCTTTTTGAAGTGCCGACTTTCTGTAATCCCATTCAGGCAATTTGATACCTTCGTTAATTGTTATGTCATCCTGATCTGAGCCTGGTAGGTCCAAATCAAACTTAAGCTTACCTGCGGTTGTTTCTGAACCTCGCACCACTGATATTTGGTCGATGTCCTCAGCCGCCAAGGCCGCTTGGTCTTCATTTTCTTCATCTGCAGTTCTATCAACAGGAATATATTCAGTCCAAGAAAAAACACTATCCAGGCGAAATGCCATTAAGCCATCTTTTTCATCGATGTCATCAACGTGCTCGCCTTTTTTTCTTAAGTCGACTTTTTTGGCTTTTTCGTGCTTCGCGATATCAGATTCTGTTTGAGTATCTTTTAGCTTTTTTTCTATTCTGGTTGCTTCTGCAGGAAAAGGATCGCACCAAAGCGGAACAGGAAAGATATCTTTGGGGTTAAAGCTATCCAGATTCAGATCGCTCACTTCCGATATATCCGGAGATAATAAAAGCCTTTGAATGATCAGTTCATCTTCTGTTTGCTTCAGCGTTTTTATTTTGCTTCTGAGCTTTACATGCTCCTGAGATAAAACACGATAGGTCCTCCTTAACCCTGGAAATAGGCTTAATGTCTTATTTACAGATTTAACGTTATCTTCGAGCCAATTAGTACCGGTCGAATTTTCATAACTCGCTAAGAGCGCACTTAGCCAAAGGTAGGTTTTTTTATTAAGCTCTTTATCAGGAAAAATAGCGATATGCTTGGGAAGATAAAGATTGTTGATCCCAACCGAAGCCAATTCCATTTTCTGTTGAGATGAAGCTAGCTTACTGAGAAAACTTCGTTTACCCTCCCAGTCCTTGTTCAATGCGTCTTTAAGTTCTAACGCTAGATCACCGCCGAATGCACGAAATTGAATTGCTAGTGTATGGCGAATATCATTTAACTCGACTTTTGCTTCGGCAAATTCAAGTGAAGCTGCTTTAGTTATATACTTATGCCAAATCTGGCCGACATATTCTTCCATAAGCGTTATTTACTCGCTACTTTCGACATTGTTATGTAGCTACTCAACATCAAGTTTAGCTACAACGACTTCCATCAAGGCTTTTACTACTTCTTCGTCGTCGCTCAATGGTTCGATCAACGCGGCTCTACAAGCTTGAATAGGATCCATACCAGCCTTAATTAAAGTGGCAGTGTAAACGATTAGGCGGGTGGAAACTGATTCTTCCAAATCGTGATCTTTTAGTCGCCGTAATGCATTTGATAAGTCAACCAATTGTCTAACCGTAAAATCATCTACGCCTGTTTCTTTGCTAATTATTGATTGCTCGGTTTCGCTTTTCGGGTAATCAAAAGTCAATGAAACGAAACGCTGCCTTGTAGACGGCTTTAGTCCTTTTAGTAGGTTTTGATAGCCTGGGTTGTATGAAATAACGAGCATAAAATCGTCTGGCGCTTGCAGTAACTCTCCTGTGCGATCAATCGGTAACTGACGTCTATCGTCAGATAAGGGGTGGATAACAACCGTTGTATCTTTGCGCGCTTCCACCACTTCGTCTAAATAACAAATACCACCTTCTCGAACAGCGCGGGTCAACGGACCATCGCGCCAAACGGTTTGGCCTCCTTCAATTAGATATCGGCCAACTAAGTCTGCCGCAGTTAAATCATCATGACATGCTACGGTATATAAAGGGCGTCCGAGTTTTTCTGCCATATGAGTAACAAAGCGTGTTTTTCCGCACCCAGTCGGCCCCTTAAGCATTAATGGAAGTTGGTTTTCAAATGCCATTTGAAACACATCAACTTCATTATGTTGAGGTACGTACATTGGAATGTCACTGGTTTCGATCATGGTTTTTGCATCCATTGGAATACTCTGTTGCTTATCAAAAATAATTCGAGTATTTGTAGATTATCAAATTGGCGGTTGTGAATGCTGATGTGGGTCATACCTATGTAATTTAGTCAGGTATTTATCAGCTATTTGATATAATAAAAATGTCGTACAAGTAAAAATAGCACAATAAAAAAGCCGAGAAATTTCCCGGCTTTTTTAATTTTAAAGTGCGTTATTTACTAGACTTAGATCAGGCAATTCCTTTCTCATTTTTTTCCCCTTTAACAAAGAAGCTAACGATATAAAGAATTAAGCCTAAGAAGAATACAACACCAGCTACTTCACGCATCCAGTAGAAGATTGCGATCTTATCTTGCACAACCATGAATGGCAGACCGTCATCAAATCGTTGTAACCAAGTCTGTAAGATACCAGCACCAGTTAAGAACAATGTAATGAATACCATAGAGATTGTCATTAACCAGAATGACCACATTTCAACATACTGTTGTTTCCAACTTGCAGCGTTTCCTTGACCACGTAAATATGGCATAGCGTATGAGATGATTGTAATAACGATCATCGCATAAGCGCCATAGAATGCCATGTGACCATGCGCTGCCGTGATCTGGGTTCCGTGGGTATAGAAGTTAACCGGAGATAGAGTATGTAAGAAGCCCCAAACACCAGCACCCAAGAATGCCATTACACCAGTACCCATCGCCCAAAGAACTGTCGCCTTATTTGGATGGTCGCGCTTGCGTTTACCGACCGCACCAAATGCAAGTAAGGTCATCATAAAGAAGGGGATCGGTTCTAACGCGCTGAACACTGAGCCAAACAGTTGCCAGTACTCAGGAGTTCCTATCCAGTAGTAGTGGTGACCTGTACCGATGATTCCAGTAATGAACGCCATGGCGACAATCAAGTACAACCATTTGTCGACAACTTCACGGTCAATGCCAGTTGTTTTAATCAGTACATATGCCAAGATTGCGCCAAGGATTAACTCCCAAACACCTTCGACCCATAGATGGACTACCCACCACCAGTAAAACTTATCTTTTACTAGGTTTATCGGGTTGTAAAATGAGAAGAGGAACAATACCGCCAGACCAACTAAGCCGGTTAGTAAAACAACATTAACAACGGTTTTACGACCGGGCAAAATGGTCATCGCTATGTTATAAAGGAAACCAAGCGCAACAACTACAATGCCTACTTTTGTTATCGTTGGTTGCTCGAGAAACTCCCGCCCCATAGTTGGTAGTAAATCATTCCCAGTTATTTTCGCAAGAGTTGCATAAGGAACTGCAAGATAACCGACAACTGTTAGCGCACCGGCAATTAAGAAGACCCAGAATAGTACCATCGCCAATTTGGGGCTATGTAATTCTCTCTGAGACTCTTCAGGAACCATGTAGTAAGCTGCACCAAAAAAGCCAAAAAGAAGCCAAACTATTAGTAAGTTAGTGTGAACCATTCTTGCCACGTTAAATGGAATTTCAGGGAACAAGAAGTCACCCCAAACGTATTGCAGACCTAAGATCAAACCGAAAATTATTTGACCGACAAACAAACCAATAGCGGCAATAAAATAAGGTTTTGCGACTGCTTGAGATTGATATTTCAAAGTACTCATTGTGTAATCTCCCCTTAACCTTGAATGTTTGGTGGCCAACCAGCCGCGTCAATTTCGCTAGAGTATTTTAAGAACTCTGCAATAGCGTCCAGTTCTTCTTCGGTTAGATTAAACTGAGGCATGCTTCTGCGACCGGGAATACCTTCAACTGGTCGACTTTTCATAAAGGCCTTGATCGCTTCTTTCGAGTTACCAAATCTTTTGTATACGTTCCCCAATTCTGGTGCAAAATAGGCGCCTTCTCCAAGTAAGGAATGACAACCTACGCAGTTATTTTCTTCCCATACTTTTTTGCCCAATGCGACTTCTTCAGTAATAGCCTGGCGGTTGTCCGTTTTCGGTAATTCCTTATTGGTGTGCCAGGTCAATCCGAGGAACAAAAATACAAAAAACATGCTTCCGCCGAAATAAATATTGCGGGCCATGCTTTTGCTAAACACTTCGCTCATCGTTTTCCCTCCCCTGTTAGATAAAAGAATGAACAATCACATGTTATGCCTCAGGGATATTTGTTTATTGATGTGGATCAGATGTCGGCGGCAAACCAAAAAAGTTTGACTAATTTAGTAAGGAATTAGCAAATAAATGCCTAAATACCTGCAAAAATAATAGGGGTAATCACCAAAAAGCTAATGCGTTCTTGTAACTAAAACAACAAAATAATTAGGGAAATAAAACTCAAATAAACTCGCTAATTAATCCCTAAAAATTTAAGGGTTTTTATCAATTAAGTTGATAGGAATGAGTTATTAAAAAATTGTGAAAGTTGCTTAAAAAAGAAGAGTTGAACGGCGGGAAGTTACGGGGCGAATAAAATTATTCACCCCGTTGGAGATTATTCGTTTATACCTGCTAAGTCGAGTATAAAACTATATTGTTTTGCTACATCTAGATAACGCTTGTAGCGACCTGACTTTCCACCGTGTCCAGCCTCCATGTCAGTATCAAGTAACAATAGATTGTCATCAGTTTTCATATCTCTTAATTTAGCAACCCATTTAGCCGGTTCAAAATATTGAACTTGTGAATCATGTAAACCGGTAACAACCAGTAGGTTAGGGTAATTTTGCTTTCTGACCTGATCATACGGCGAGTAAGACAGCATGTAATTGTAATAAGTTTTATCGTTAGGATTCCCCCATTCATCATATTCACCTGTGGTCAGTGGAATTGATTCGTCTAACATGGTTGTAACTACATCGACAAAAGGAACAGCTGCAACAACGCCATGATAGAGTTCCGGTGCCATGTTGACTACGCCACCCATTAACATTCCACCAGCACTACCGCCACGGGCATAGATTTTTTCCGCATTACCATAGCCTTGTTTTACCAGGGCCTTGGTTGCATCGATATAGTCGGTAAAAGTGTTTATCTTAGTAAGTTTTTTACCGTCTTCATACCATTGGCGCCCGAGCATTTTGCTTCCGCGGATATGTGCAATCGCGTAAACAAATCCTCTATCTAAAAGACTCAGGCGAGAAATACTAAAGCTTGGATCCATGGTAGCACCATACGATCCGTAAGCATATAACAGCAAAGGATTAGCGCCGTCTTTTTTAAACGTATCTTTACGGTAAACGATCGACACAGGCACTTTTTTACCATCGCGAGCATCTATCATTATACGTTCACTTTGATAAGCATCGGGATGAAATTCTCCTAGCACTTTGTCCTGTTTTAGGAGTTTACTCGTTTTCGTTTTTGCATCATATTCAAACTCAGAATCAGGCGTAGTCATACTTGAGTAATAGTATCGTACGACTTCTGAAGCAGGATCTGGATTTGCTCCCAAACCTGCCGTGTATGCTGCATCGTTAAAAGTGATTTCCTGGAGGAGCTTGCCTTGGTAATCTCTAAGTCGAAGTTTTTCAACCCCATCAATTCTCTCGTTCACTACCATGTAGTCGTTGAATAATTCAAACTCTTGCAGCAGCGTATCTTCGCGGTGAGGAAGCACTTCTTGCCAATGTTCTTTGCTGCCAATTTTATTTTCTTCTACAGAAACTACTCGTTCATTAAGTGCATTCAAATCAGACTTTACGTAGAATTTGTTACCGATATGGTCAGCAATGTACTTGTGATCTTTTTCCCTCGGCAAAAAGATTTTAGGCTCGCTGGCCGGATTATCTGCATCAATAAACCGTGCTTCGCTATTCATGGTTGAGGACAAGCCAATGCCAATGTACTTTTCGGAGCGAGTTTTGTATATATAAGTGTAGAAGGTATTGTCTTTCTCTTCGTATACCAACACGTCATTTTTTGGATCAGTACCCAAAGCATGGCGGTATACTTGGAAAGGTAGCAAGGTCTGCGGATCTTTTTTAACGTAGAAAATAGTTTTATTGTCATTAGCCCAAACAATTTGACCTGAAGTATTTTCAATCACTTCGTCAAAGTACTTGCCGGTAGCAAGATCCTTAACGCGAATATCGTATTGCCGACGGCTGACCGTATCTTCGGAGATTCCGAGCAATTTTTGATTAGGGCTTACTTCTAGCGCGGCCAGACGGTAATACTCGTGTCCTTTAGCACGTTCATTTTGGTCCAACAAAACTTCCGCAGGGGCCTCAAGTTTCTCTTTATGGCGCGTATGAATTCGGTAGTCCTTGCCTTCTTCATACCTGGACTGATACCAGTATCCCTTGTCAAAAACAGGAACCGACTCTTCATTGGGTTCTAATCGACCGGTAATTTCGTCAAATAGCTTTTTCTGAAGATCTGCAGTATGGGCTAATTTTGCCTTGGTGTAGTCATTTTCAGCGTTGAGGTAGGAAATGACTTCCGGTGCCTTACGTTCATCGTCGCGCATCCAGTAATATTGGTCATTCCGTTTATGGCCGTGGATTTCCATCTCGTGGTCAACTTTTTTCGCCACAGGAGGTTTTATTACAACAGAATTTTGGTCCACCGAATTGGCTGGCATTGGTTTCTCCATATGAGATTCGGGCTTTTCAGCGGGTAACTGACTGTTTGAGTTTTGCTCGCTGCAACCAGGAACGAGGGCAAAAGATAAAAGGCACAATGTGGCTCTATAACTAATTAATTTCATGAATTTATTCCCTAAGGAGTTGTTTTTTATTATGGGTACTTAGTAGTTACAAGACTAGCAAAAGTCACTACCTTAGAGCTAGTTTTAGATGGCAAAAATATTGTGCAGAATTCACCTTAACCCTAATGACGGGTATTAAAATCTTGAGATAGGCGATAAAAGCATGAATTAACAATCAATAATTGGTTAAAAAAGATATATTTGTGATCTTGAACTTAAAAATCCGTTAAACTATAGACAAACCGATAATCTCTGTTAAAGAGCCACTTTTATAAGAAATAACTAAGCCAATTCAATTTATGCCAAAAAAGACTCCTTCCTTGGAAGACCCTCATTTTGAGCGCGAAGCTCAAAAATACGAAAATCCGATACCCAGTAGAGAACTTATTCTAGAGCATTTAGCTCATGCCGGCGGACCACTTAAATTTAAAGCGATTCAATATAATTTAGGCTTGTACGACATTGAACAAGAAATCGCACTTTCACGACGATTACGCGCGATGGAACGAGATGGACAAATCCACTGCGACAGACGTGGGGCCTATGGGGTTGTCGACAAGATGAACCTGGTCGCCGGGGTGATTATTGGGCACCGTGATGGCTTCGGTTTTTTCACTCCTGATACTGGAGGGAAAGATTGGCTTGTATCAGCTAAAGAAATGCGCAAAGTATTTCCTGGCGAAAGAGTTCTCGTCAGAGAAAAGAAAATTCACTCGGATGGACGCATTGAAGCTGGCATTGTGGAAGTTCTAGAATCGCAAGAACCGTTGCAAATCGTTGGCAGATATTATGAAGAAAGTGGGATTTGTTTTGTCAGCCCTGAGGATACTCGCATTGCCCAAGATATCCTGATCCCACCGGATGACCCGGTGCGGGTTAAGCCCGGACAAGTAGTTGTTACCCATATTGTTACTCGACCGACGTATCGCTCTAAAGCGGTTGGCACTATTGCCCAAGTGCTAGGCGATTATTTAGCCCCTGGTATGGAAACCCAAATCGCTATCGCCCAATATGGGATCCGCCATGAGTGGAATGCTGATGTACATGATCAGCTACAGCAGTTGCCGTTAGAAGTCGACGAAAGTGAATTAGGTGGCAGAGTCGATCTAAGGGGACTTCCTTTGATCACCATTGATGGAGAAGATGCCCGTGATTTTGATGATGCTGTATATTGTAAACCAACTGCATCAGGGGGCTGGAAGTTATGGGTGGCCATTGCCGATGTCAGTCATTATGTAAAGCCGGAAAGCGCTTTGGATATAGAAGCCAACAAGCGGGGCACTTCCGTTTATTTTCCCAACTCCGTAATTCCAATGTTACCGGAACAAGTATCTAATGGCTTGTGTTCGTTAAAACCTAAAGTTGATCGTCTGTGTATGGTTTGTGAAATGAATCTTAGTGCACAGGGCAAAGTAACGCGAAGCAAGTTCTACCCTGCGGTCATGCACTCTAAAGCGCGCATGACTTATACCAAAGTGTGGGCAATACTCGAGGGCGATGAATCTCTGCGATCTGAATATGCTGAGCTAGTGGAGCCAATTAATCATTTGCATCAACTATATCAAACTCGCATAAAACAAAAACAAGTTCGAGGTGCAATCGATTTTGAAACAACCGAAACCCGGATCATTTTTAATGATAATAAAAAAATCGAAAAAATTGTGCCTGTGGTTAGAAATGACGCCCATAAAATAATTGAAGAATGTATGATTTGCGCGAATGTCGCGGCTGCCAAGTTCTTTAAAAAGCACAAAGTACCGGGGATGTATAGGGTGCATCTCGGCCCAACCGAAGCCAAGCTGGATAAATTTCGTAGTTTTCTTTCCGAGCTAGGTCTATTTATTACCGGTGGTGCTGAACCTGGGCCGGAAATATTTCAAAAGCTATTATTGGAAGCGGCCGAAAGACCAGATGCGGAAAACATTCAGATAATGCTATTGCGTTCGATGAGTCAGGCTGAATATTCTCCGAAAAATCAAGGCCATTTTGGACTGGCTTTTGATGCTTATACTCATTTTACTTCGCCAATTAGAAGATATCCGGATTTAATTGTCCATCGAATAATTAAAGCTTTAGTAGCGGAAGAAGCGCTTCAATCAAAGCAAGAATCCGATGCAATTCTTAAGCAGTATAATTTTGGTAAATTGGATTCCATCGGTCAAGCGAGTTCCATGACTGAAAGAAATGCGGATATGGCATCGCGTGATGTTACTGATTGGCTTAAGTGTGAATATATGCAAAGTCATATAGGAAAACAGTACACGGGGGTTGTATCGGGGGTCACTAACTTTGGAATTTTTGTTCGACTTGACGAAGTGTTTGTCGAAGGTTTAGTACACGTTACGGAACTAGGCGAAGACTACTTTAATTATGATAGCGCGCGGCAAAGGCTAATTGGGGAGCATACTCGTCAGTCGTTTGCAATTGGTGACAAATTGGAAATTGAAGTTGATAGTGTCGACTTAGACCAGCGTAAAATCGACTTTGCCTTGATTGAGGTTATCGAAAGTGCTACTGGTCCACGAAAGCGTATGAGCGAGCGTGAAAAACTATATGCCAGGGCTCGAATGAAAGCCATGCGAGAGCAATCAGCGGCAGGTGCAAAAAGAGGAAGTGGTAGTAAGAAGAGAGAATCTTCCTCGAAAAAGAGAGTTGGCGGGGCTAAAAAGAAAGCGAGTGGCACCACCAAGAACGTTTCGTCACGAACCAGTGCCAAGAAAAAACCGAGTCGTTCAACCAGGAAAAAGCGAAAGTAGATAGTTTCGTGTTGGAAAACTTATCTACTTTAAGCTCGAAAAGAGTATTTAAAAAACTATGAGTCAAAGTGAAAAAATTTTTGGTATTCACGCGGTGGAAAGTTTTCTACAAAGAACACCGGAAAATGTATTGCAGTTATTTATCCAGAAAAATCGCCATGACAAAAAAGCTGAGCATATAGAAGGGCTCGCGAAAAATGCTGGCATTCGTTTTCAACTAGTAGACAAGAAAAAAATGGACAACTGGGTAAAAGGTAATCACCAGGGAGTTATCGCAGAGGTCAAAGTTTATGATGCACAGCTAAATGAAAATCAATTAGTAGAACTCGCGGAGCAAAAAAGTGATCTACTGCTGCTTATTTTAGACGGAGTGACGGACCCTCATAATTTAGGGGCTTGTCTTCGTACTGCGGATGCTGCCGGAGTTGACGCTTTAGTTGTACCTAAAGACCGTTCTGCGTCATTAACTGCGGTTGCGAGAAAAGTAGCTTGCGGTGCTGCAGAAAACGTTCCGGTGGTGAAGGTGACAAACTTGGCCAGGATTCTCAAACAATTAAAAGAAAGAGATGTATGGGTAATCGGCACTGCTGGAGAAGCAAAGACTACTGTTTATCAAACTAAGTTCAGTGGTCCAACGGCGCTGGTTATGGGAGCTGAAGGTGAAGGTATGCGTCGATTAACTCGTGAAAACTGTGACCAATTAATAAAAATTCCCATGGCTGGAAGTGTGTCTAGTCTGAATGTTTCTGTAGCGACCGGTGTATGTTTATTCGAAGTCGTAAGACAACGCATATCCTAATAATTGGGAACAACAATAATAAGATTTAAACTAAAACTAGAACTAAAACATTAAGTGGAGAAGATAATGAAGACAATACTGAGAGTTTCGCTTTCTGTAGTATTGGCCGGAGCGATGCTAGGTGGTTGTAGCGATTCGTCAGAGCAATCGGTTAATCCTCAAGAGGCGACCGCTAAAAACGAAGTACAAGAAACTACTCGAGAAGTTATTCAAGCTGATCAAAATCAAGAATTTGAAGAATTTAAAGAAAAATTTCTTGAAGAAATGTGGCAGGTTTACCCTAACTATGGCGTGTATGTTGGTTATTATAAGTATGACGACCAATTGAAAATTCCCAATCAAGAAAGGGAAGCTGAAGAAAAACAATTTTCTGATAAAATTAAACGGCAGCTAGCCAAATTTGATACAAGTAAACTTTCTCCGCTTAATGCAACAGACCATGCATTAATCAAAAACCAAATTGAATCCGGAGAGTGGTATCGAGATGTTTTTAAAAGTAGCGAGTGGAATCCTTCTAATTACAATGTAGCCGGTGTATTTGGCGTAATTTTAAATACTGATTACAAATCGCTTGATGAAAGACTAAAAGCTATTTCCAAACGGCTAGATAATGTTCCTGCTTATTATCAAGCTGCAATTGCCAACATTAAAAAACCGACATTGGAGTATACTGAGCTGGCTATTCAGCAAAACAAAGGCGCGCTTGGCATATTCCAAAAGTCTATTCCTGAAAAAATAGAACAATCAACGTTACCCGATGAAGAGAAAAAGACTTTCGAGCCTAAATTAGAAAAAGCTATCAATGCTATTAACGGTTATATTTCGTGGCTCGAGGAAAAGCACAAGAATATCGCTGACGGTTCAGCTAAAAGTTTCCGAATAGGTGAAACTTTGTATGAGCAAAAGTTTAAACACGACATCGTTTCCGATTACACCGCTAAACAACTTTATGAGAAGGCGTTGCAGTCGAAAGCTGAACTGCACCAGGAAATGATTGCAATTACTAAAAAGCTCTGGCCAAAATACTTCTCTGATGAAGTCATGCCTGATGAAGAACTAGTCGCGGTAAAAAAATTGATTGACCATTTATCAGTAAAGCATGTTAAGCGCGAAGAGTTTGTCGATGAAGTACGTCGTCAAATGCCTATTATTGAGAAGTTTATTCTGGACCATGACTTATTGGAAATGGATCCCTCCCGGCCTTTAGTTATTCGGGAAACACCAGAATATATGCGCGGCTTTGCAGGCGCGTCCGTTAGTGCGCCAGGGCCATACGATGCAACGGCAAATACTTACTACAATGTAACACCACTTGATCACTATACCGAGGAACAAGCAGAAAGTTATTTAAGAGAATACAACCATTGGATCTTGCAGATTTTAAATATCCACGAGGCATTACCTGGACATTACACCCAATTGGTCCATGCCAATAAATCTCCTAGCATGATTAAATCTATTTTTGGTAACGGCGCTATGATCGAAGGTTGGGCCGTTTATTCTGAGCGAATGATGTTAGAAGAAGGTTATGGCAACAACGAGCCTGAAATGTGGCTAATGTATAGTAAGTGGAACCTGCGCGTAGTAGCGAATACTATTTTGGACTACAGTATTCACGTGCTAGGTATGACCAGAGAAGAAGGACTAAACTTGTTGATGAATGAAGCTTTTCAAGAAAAGACAGAAGCTGAAGGCAAGTGGCGCCGGGCGACGTTATCACAGGTACAATTAACCAGCTATTTTAATGGGTACGCTGAAATCTACGCTTTCAGAGAAGAGCTTAAACAGAAAATGGGCGACAAGTTCAAATTAAAAGATTTTCATAATAAGTTCTTGAGTTATGGAAATGCTCCGGTACCGGTAATACGCAAACTTATGTTGACGGAGTTAGGATTAGAATAACTTTGAGAACTAAACTTTTGATAGAAGGTTGGCTACGTAACAAAAGCTGTGAATAGCCAACCCTCCTTTTGAGTAGAATAATTTTAAAATATTGAAGTGTTGCCATTAAAGCCAACTTAAAATTTTACCCAAATGAATTATAAATCTACAAAACTCTTTCCTGGTATATTATTACTTTTGTTCACTGGTTGGTTTATTTTCTTAGCAATTGCCCCATTTGACCGTCATGACTGGGCGCTGGAAAACATTCTTAGCGTACTATTTGTTGGTTTATTGGCTGTAACCGCTAATAAGTTTCCACTTTCAAAGATCAGCTACACATGTATTTTTCTTTTTATGCTACTCCATGAACTCGGTTCCCATTACACTTATGCCAGAGTGCCATATGATACCTGGTCGATCAATCTGTTTGGTTTCTCTTTTAACGAGTGGGTAGGCTGGGAAAGAAATAACTTCGATCGCCTGGTGCATTTTTGTTATGGGCTTTTACTGGCTTATCCGATTCGTGAGTTATTTATTAGAATTGTTGAAGTTAAAGGTTTCTGGGGATATTTTCTGCCGCTTGACTTGACGATGTCGACTTCTTTGGTTTTTGAATTATTCGAATGGGGTGTGGTGGAAATTGTTGCGGCTGATCTCGGACAGGCATATTTAGGTACACAGGGCGATGTTTGGGATGCACATAAAGATATGTTGCTAGCGGCAATAGGCGCACTAATCGCGATGCTGATTACCGCGCTTGTAAACTGGCATTATCAAAAGGACTTTGCCAAAGAATGGAACGATAGTTTGTCGGTAAAGCGCAAAAGACCATTAGGGGAGGTTGCCATAGAAGAAATGATAGGAAAATAACTACCAAATCTAATATTTAGCTCTTGGACTTATTCTTCTGCACCTTATTTGTTGGTTGCTATGCCGACATCAAGACGCTCAAACCAATCTAAGAACTTGCCAACCATATCGTTTTTGAAGATCCCTCCATGCTGTGGCGCTATAATTTCGATATCGAGTTTTCTAACTCGGTTGATCCACTCTTCTTTCGCTTTATTGGACGGCATCCAGCGTCGATGAAAATATTCCATTTTGGGAATATGCGCCTCAAAGTCTTCGACGTAAAATGGAGCGCTCACCTCGTCGAGCGCAGCACCAACATCGCCGCTCATTAGTATTTTTGCTTCTTTATCATAGACATGCATATTGCCCGATGAATGAAGGTAATGGGCTGGAACAAACTGTAATACGATATTGCCTAATTGGATTTCACTTCCTTCATCAGGAATTGCCTCAAATTCAATATTACTCATTCCGAAGTGACGAATAAAAGACTCCCATAACCAAGGAGAATAGAGTTTCGAATTTTTTAAACATTGGTCCCACAAGCCAAGTGACGAAATAATATCTGGGTCTTGATGTGACGAAAACAGAGCTTTGATATTGTCGAGCGTAGTGTAGCGAAGCACTGAAGTTAGCATTTGAGAAAACAACTCAACTCCGCCTGGATCGAGAATGATACTACTTTCACCGTTTGTAACCATATATTGGTTTGTATCGATGATTTTCTCTGGCTTGTCGGGGTCCCTACCAAAGCACAACCATTGGTGACTGCCCTTTTGAAATATTGAGATTGCCTTCATTCTTATTCCTTGATTTGTGTTTTAAATTGTTTGACTTAGCGATTAGAGTTTTTGAAGTTAGTCTACTGATTATCTAGGTTCTCAAGTGGGCTAAATGTCTGCGTGCTCTTTCTAAATGAGAGTTAATTCTTTGACCAGCACTTGAAACTTTATCGGCAACGGAGTTAAGTGAGTTCTGAAAATCTTCGTGTGCCCTGGAAGCTTCGACTCTAGATACGACCGAAACAACTTGTGTCGCCCTTAATTCCATTTTTGTTTCGTCCAATCTGTCAACCAATTCACGCAAACTTATCCTTATTTTTCGTTCTAATTGTGAACGAGCTTGATTAACTTCATCGTAAATAGGTGCTAGCTCATTTACATGACCTTTTACCGGCTCATAGTCGACTTTATCGAGTTTAGAGACAAAACTTTGTGATCGAAAAAGGTCGGAGGCGATTTTGGTTTGAGATATAGCAATCGTATTGACACTTCTAGCCGCATCTATGGTTAGTTTGGAAAGCCCTTCAATAAAGCGCGTGATCTCATTAAATCCAGCGGCCGTAGAGCCCGCTCTCACGGCTAGTGCGCGAGCATTCTTGGAAGTTATCGAAAGCTCTTCAGCAATGGACTGGGCTTTGAATAACTCTGATGCCACATGTGCTACTGAGATAAATGTGTCAGCGGCGTCGTTGCTCTCACTCATTGATTAACCGAAAATGATTAGAATAGTTGTAGTTAATAAATAGGCAAGTTTTAACGATTTTTCCAGTTTCGGAGGTATATATTTGAATATTCTATACAAAGTTAAATATATCTCGTCAATTTGAATGTGTATCACTTAACCTATTGATAAGCCTAAAATTAGGTCTCAGGTGAATTTTTGGTAATTAACTGTTGTCTTAATCTTAAAGAAGCTAAAAAGGGAACAAAAATGAAGTGTGCGATTAACTATGGACTAGTTGTTTTATTGATAACAATGAGTCACTCCATAATTGCTGCCGAAAGTAACCGTGGGATGACTGATACAGCCAAAGTTACGGCTAGCTCCACAGAGTGGAGCCAAAAACTGATACGGGCAGCGAAGCAGCGAACACAAAAAAATGTGACTTATAATGGCCGTTACATGGCCATAAAATATCCTGGAGGGGATGTTCCAGACAACATAGGCGTTTGTACTGATGTGGTAATTCGCAGTTACCGGAAGTTAGGCGTGGATTTACAGCAGTTGGTTCACGAGGATATGAAGAGTAATTTTGACTTGTATCCGAAAATTTGGGGGCTAAAACGACCAGATACTAATATCGATCACCGACGTGTGCCCAACCTTCAGGTCTTTTTTGAGCGCCGAGGTGCGAGTTTATCCATATCTTCCAATCCGCAAGATTATCAACCTGGAGATATAGTTACCTGGATGCTGCCAGGCAATTTACCCCACATCGGCATTGTCAGTGATAATAAAAACTCAGATGGGAGTAACTACTTGATTTTGCATAATATTGGTTTTGGCCCTAAACAAGATGATTTTTTATTTGGGGCCAAAATTACGGGTCATTATCGCTATAAGGTAAATTAATTACCGGACTAAATTATTATTAGCGACATACTGCCGGTAAAAACTGTGGACCTAGGTCAGTTAGGTTTTCTCCAGCCACCTCCATACCGTTAACAACTTGATCGCCACCACATAGCCAGGCTAATGGTGTAATAGCACTTTGACGGACAAATTGAGGGCGCATTGTCAGCACTTTGTCAGTAACTAAGGCGTTGACCTTGTTTCCGTATGTAACATGGATGGCGCCTGCAACCACCTCTATACCTTTGACATAGTTACCAATTAAGTATTGTGCCTGAGGTAAACCTGCATCTTGGTTGTTTGCAGGAAATCGTCCGTGTTGTTTATAGTATTCTTGAATTTTAGGTTTTACAGCATTGGTCAAACTGATCCCTTCAGCAATTTGAGCTCGAATCGTGTAGTCTTGATAAGCAGGTAGCGCTATTGCCGCAAGAATTCCTATTATCGCGACTACTATCATTAATTCGATTAAGGTGAATCCTTTATATTTCATGTTAAGTCCTCTCGGTAAATCTGTTTCTCTTGGGTAAATTTCTTCTAGTGTGGTGGCACCAAGGTTTCCTACTTAAACGACAGCCCCCATTTGAAAAATGGGCAAATAACTGGCGATTAAGATGAAGCCGACAAATCCAATGACCAGTGACATAATAAAGGTCAAAAGCGATCGACAGGCTGATACGACGACATTTTCTGCTTTCAAACTTAGCGCGTCTATTTGAAAATCAATTTCAGACGCGACGTTGCCTAGGGCCTCTGCCATTTCTATTTCAGCAAGTGAATACTTGGCCATTTGTTTTAGCGAAGAAGGTGGTTCAGGAAGCTCAGTTTTTACCGTCTCATAAGTCAAACCAGCGCTTAGCAGAAGTTTTATCTGAGTTAGGTAAGTAAGGCTATCAACGAAGTCAAATACGCGGTGTATAAATGGAAGCTTTTTGAGTTTTGAGGAGCCTTTAAGCCGGTTTAAATTTTTAGCTTGAAACAAAATAAAGCCGACAAAGATGACCATTAATAGAGCGAAAGCCGTAGGCGGAAAATAGGAGTGCTGCCAGTTGATAGCTAGCTGCGTTAGCTGAGGTAAGTCTGCACCAAAAGAAACAAAGACCTCCTCAAATTGAACCAGAACTTTAGCCGAAATAATGTAAAACACCACAGTGGCCAGGCACGTTAAGGCTAAAGCGTAAGTTAGCCCCATAACCAATCTAAGCGTAAGTATTTCGTAAACTTTGGTTGCTACTCCACTGATGTTGGAAATCTTTTGTAGTGGAACCGAAACTTGGTGTTTCTTTTCAATGGCGACAATTTGACTAATCATATCTGGTGCCAAGTCAGATAAATTAAACTCATTTAAGGTTTGCGCCACACTTTGAGTTTTATCAAAGTAAAGCATCGCCTCTCGATGTTCGGTCGATGATAGTACTTGAGCCAAAATTCGGTCGAGAGGCTCTCGATTATTTTCCGAAGACTCTTTTAAAAGACTTAATTGTCTTGTGATAAATTCATTTCGAGATTTTATCATTGAGTTTCCTTAGCTTGATTGTTCGAGTTTTTGCAGGCCATGCCTAGCAGTAATGGAGATAAATCAGTTTTTGATGCAGAAGTAAGTTGATAGCCAGTTAAAGGTTTGGCGTAGCCACAAACCCAAATAATACTTCCGGCGCGCGACTCTTTGGGCACCGACGCTACTATGGAGAGATATTTACCTGCCAGTAGCGATTCTTGGTGGTTAAATTCAATATGAAGTCCACCAACTCCGTCAAAACTTATTGAAGCTACATAGCTTCCGATAGTCTCTGAGTTATAGTGGTGAATTTTATGGGCTCTGGGCCATTGATTGGTCTCGTAATAGTGCGCAGTCAAGTCCTGTATGCTGGCGGTAATTACTGAGAGCGCCTCGGTTGTTTTTGACTTGGCGATGTAATTTTTTGACTGGCTGAGAAGTAGCGTAACCAGCACTGATATTAGCAGCATAGAGGCTGTAATTTGAGCGTTAACGTTAAAGAAATAGTCGGCAGCGCTTTCTTTTAGCATGATGTTGCCATTAACCATTATTATTCCATAACTTATTGATATTATTGACAGTCAACGAAGTTAGTCGAAAAATATTCCCGCTGCAATCGAAATTCTCATGAGCATGAGTCCCATCGATAGCAGAGGCAGTCTTCAAATCGTCGACTTTAGCCCATATATCCAGTAATATACGCGGTTTTTCCGAGGCCTTTGACAGGCCGCTTCAAGCTTAAAATCAAGGTTTAGTTATGCGTAGCCATTATTGTGGTGATTTAGTTAGTGTTTCCGAGGGTGAAACGGTCAAAATTGCTGGTTGGATCCACCAGCAGCGAGATTTAGGTGGTTTAGCATTCCTACAAGTAAGAGATCGAAGTGGGATTGTTCAGGTTGCTATCGATCCCGATCAAGAAGGACTATTAGCCGTCGCTAAAAAGCTGCGCAGTGAATATGTCGTTTGCGTGGAAGGAAAGGTTAGAAATCGTCCTCAAGACATGATCAACAAGGATATGCAAACCGGCGCGATTGAAGTGGTCGCAATCAATATCGAAATTTTGAACAAATCGGCTCCACCGGCAATCCTGGTCAGCGAGCACGAAGAGGTTTCTGAGGAACTGCGTTTGAAATATCGTTACTTGGATTTACGACGCCCGGAAATGCAGCAAAAACTCTTGTTCCGCAATAAGGTAGCCAAGAAGTTGCGCGATTTCCTTGAAGCAGAGAATTTCGCGGATATTGAAACGCCAATCTTGACCAAAGCAACCCCGGAAGGTGCGCGTGACTATCTTGTGCCTAGCCGTACTAACAAAGGGGCTTTTTTCGCGCTTCCTCAGTCCCCTCAGCTATTTAAGCAATTATTGATGATGAGCGGATTTGACCGCTACTACCAAATTGTACGCTGCTTCCGTGATGAAGATTTACGGGCAGATCGCCAACCGGAGTTTACCCAGCTGGATATTGAAACTTCGTTTATGGATGAAGAATCTATCATGGGCATGATGGAAACAATGATCCGAGATTTATTCCAAGAATGTCTCGAGGTAGATCTCGGTGAATTTCCACGTATGCCATATGCAGAGGCAATGCAAAAATATGGAAGCGATAAGCCTGATTTACGCGTAGCAATTGAGTTGGTAGATGTTGATGATTTACTAAAGGACATCGAATTTAAAGTCTTTGCCGGACCAGCCAATGATCCTAAAGGTAGGGTCGCTGTTATTTGCGTTCCAGGTGGTGCAGAACTCAGCCGTAAGCAAATTGACGGATACGGTGAGTATGCAGGCCGTTATGGCGCTAAAGGACTCGCGTGGATAAAAGTTAATGAAGTCGGTAATGGAGCCGAAGGCGTTCAGTCTCCTATCGCAAAGTTTTTAAACGATGACATAATCAATCAGATCACTGAAAGGACCGGTGCAAAAGCGGGCGATATCCTGTTGTTTGGAGCTGATTCATATAAAGTTGTTACCGATTCTCTCGGCGCGTTGAGATTGAAAGTTGCTGAAGACCGTGGTTTGGTCGAAGATAGCTGGAAGCCATTGTGGGTAGTGGATTTCCCAATGTTTGAAGAAGAAGATGGACAGCTTCATGCGTTACATCATCCGTTTACCGCGCCGAAAGAAAACGATGCGGAAAAACTAAGAGCTGCGCCAACTGAAACCTTATCACGCGCTTACGATATGGTGTTAAATGGTTGTGAAGTCGGTGGTGGTTCGGTACGTATCCACAACCAGGATATCCAAGCTGCTGTATTTGATATTTTGGGAATTGATAAGCAAGAAGCAGAAGAAAAATTTGGCTTCTTGCTAGAAGCCTTGCAGTATGGCTGCCCTCCACATGGAGGGATCGCTTTTGGTCTCGACCGACTTGTTATGCTGATGGTAGGCGCCGATTCAATTCGTGATGTAATTGCGTTTCCGAAAACAACTACCGCAAGCTGTCCATTAACTTCCGCGCCTTCATTCGTGTCGGACAAACAATTGGAAGAATTGCATATTGCCTCTACCGTTAAAAAAGATGAGGCATAGATAATAACGTTGTAGGAGAAGCTTCTGAGCCGCGAAACGGTGTTTACGAATAGAAATCTAGCGGCTTGTTGTAAACACTCAATATTTCTTCGTGCCGGAGTTCGTTCTCCTACAGAAATACAAAACCTGAAATAAAGTAAATTGGAGTATACCAATGGCAGGACATAGTAAGTGGGCTAACATTAAACACCGAAAAGCTGCCCAAGATGCAAAACGCGGAAAAGTATTTACTAAGATTATTCGTGAGCTCGTAGTGGCGGCAAAATCTGGTGGTCCTAACCCAGATGACAATCCTTCGTTACGTGCGGTCATCGATAAAGCGCTTGGTGCTAATATGAAGCGTGACACCGTTGATAAAGCAATTGCACGTGGTGCAGGAACGGCGGAAGGAGATGATTACGAAAATTTGGTTTATGAAGGTTATGCTTCTGGTGGTGTTGCAGTATTGGTTGACTGTTTGACTGACAATAAAAACCGCACCGTTGCAGAAGTAAGACATGCATTTTCGAAATCTGGTTGCGAACTAGCAGCTTCTGGTTCGGTTGCCTATTTATTTGAAAGGAAAGGACAGCTAGTTTTCTCATCTGAAGTTGATGAAGATACATTGATGGAAGAAGCGCTGGAAGCAGGTGCTGATGATATTGTTAATCATGAAGATGGCTCTTTTGAAGTATTAACTTCGCCCGAAGACTTTATGAATGTTAAAGAGGCGCTGGTAGAAAAAGGTCTGCAACCTGAAGCCGGTGAAGTAACTATGTTACCTTCAACTCATGCGGATATTGATGTAGATACAGCGGTGAAAGTATTAACTCTTATCGACCGTCTTGATGATCTGGATGATACTCAGAATGTATATCACAACGCAAACATTCCTGCTGAGGCTTACGAGCAACTATAGCTAGAATTTAATCGATTAATTTAAGGCGAACGAGTTGTTCGCCTTTTTTATAATTCGAACACCTCGTTACCCGGCTGATCACAATGTGGTATATTCGTTAGGTGTGTAGTTCATTGATATAAAGTCGTCCATGCCCATAATTCTCGGAATAGACCCAGGTTCTCGGATCACCGGCTTCGGTGTGGTTCGTATGGAAGGAAGAAAAGTAGAATACGTAGCGAGCGGTTGCATACGGGTTAAAGACGGAATTTTATCTGACCGCCTTAATCAGATTTACTCCTGCATTGCGGAAGTTGTTCAAGAGTACAAGCCAAGCGAAGCTGCTATTGAACAAGTGTTTATGGCAAAAAATGCTGATTCTGCACTGAAGCTAGGCCAAGCCCGTGGTGCAGCCATGGTGGCTATGGCCCAACACGCTTTAGTGGTGGCGGAGTATTCCGCGAGGCAGATCAAACAGTCAGTTGTTGGTACCGGTGGCGCTGACAAAGCACAAGTTCAGCATATGGTGACAAGCCTGCTAGGATTGAGTGCTACTCCCCAAGCTGATGCGGCGGATGGACTTGCAGTTGCAATTTGCCATGGCCACGCTTTACAAAGTGCATTGTTTCAAGCCGGGGCGAAGCGTACTGTACGTGGCCGGCTTAGGTAAAATATTTAAACTCAGTGATCGAGCATAAGTACATAAAGACAAAAACACGTAAAGACAAAAGTACTTAAAAACAAATCAAATAAAAAGTGAAAATAGATGATCGGAAGATTAAGCGGAACGCTCTTAGAAAAACAACCTCCCTTTATTTTAGTTGATTGCAATGGCGTTGGTTATGAATGCCAAGCACCGATGAATACCATATACAATTTACCAGAAGTAGGACAAAAAGTAGTTCTGCATACCCACCTTTCAGTTAGCGAAAATGCGCATACCTTGTTTGCTTTTTATAGTTTAGAGGAACGAAAGTTGTTTCGCGAGCTGATCAAGGTGAATGGTGTCGGGCCCAAGTTAGCCTTAGCTATTCTTTCGGCGATGAGCGCAATCGAATTTGTACAAAACGTGCACCACGGAGAAGCATCGACGTTGGTTAAAATTCCGGGAGTTGGTAAAAAGACTGCTGAAAGATTGATCATTGAAATGAAGGACCGTTTAAAAGACTGGCAGGTGGAAGCGCCTGTTTCTACTGGAGAAGTCTCTCCAACCCCAGTGGCTTCAAGTGGAAATGCATATGTACAGGAAGCGATTAGCGGCCTGGTCGCACTGGGATACAAGCCTGCTGAAGCAAGCAAGGCGATCAGTAAGTTGGAAGATGACTCTTTACCTCCAGCCACATTGATTCGTCTCGCTCTAAAAAATATGATGTAGTAAGTTGCTAATTTACATAGAATTTTATTTCTTTTTGAACGATTGTCGTGAGACTGTCGTGAAATGGTCGGGATTTTGTCGTGGTTAACTATCTGCAACTTATCTAAATTCCCCAGTAACTTTAGTCGTTATTAGAGAGGGAAGAATTTTGTCTGTATCAAGTGAAAAAGTGGTCGAGCTACGAAGACAGCGTGGTTGGTCGCAAGAAAAACTCGCGGCAATTTGTGGATTAAGTGAGCGAACAATTCAACGAATTGAGAAAGACGGTAATTGTTCATTAGATTCTAAGGTCGCTTTAGCTACGGCCTTTGATGTCTCTCCAGCTGAACTATCTAAAAATGAGGATAAGGCGCCGATTAATCAAGAAGTGGGCTTTAGAACGGATTGGAGCGGTGCATTTGGGCTATTTATTTTGGGCCTGGCAATTCCTGCAGTTGTATTACTCACCGGAACAAATGGAAAGTGGGAACTTGCGAGTTTCGCTATTGTTATTGGTTTGACTGTGTGTCTGTCTATCATGACATTTGGGGCTAGTAAAACTTATCAGTTATTTGATAAGACATCCTGGATTGTTAAATACCCTAGCTACGCACCTAATCTCAGCGAATTGATTATGCAATCAAAAGTGACCATCAACAACGCTTACATAGTCGGTTGTGTTGCATCATTGGTCACGGGGATCACACTCGCCATTCACAGCCCTGAATCATTTGGTTCAACTTCGATGGCTGTGGCGATTATCCTAAAGCCTCTGATTTACGCTGTTATATTTGTTGAGTTCTGGTTTCGCCCGTTCAAGAGAAAGATGGAAAAGATGTTAACGGAACAAATGGCAAGGTCTGACAATTCAATATGAACAAGAGTTGGTTGGTGGTCTACCAACTCTTTTTCTTCTTGTTTAAGTAGATAGTTCTTAAATCATTTAAATCATATTTATCTGCGATTGCTTTTAAGCTTTCTAATGAGCCACTGTAAGTCGGCTGGGATTTGGATTTGAGCATTCTTACTTCAAGTGATTTGTTTTTCATTGCGCATTGATTGTTTGCAATAACCACGTGTTCAAACGGACGGTAATCTGTAACTCGATTAAATAGGAAGGTTTTCTTGCCACTCTGGATGGCATAGTATTTTTCAAATTTGGAGTATTTTTTCTTTTTATCTTTTTTTGCTTTATGTATTTGGCGATAGAATAAACTTCTCATTGAGGCATCGGTAGACTCAAGGATTCTCTTTCCTGCGTTATCAAACTGCCCCTTAAAGACATCGATTTTTACGTCAAATTCTTCGCCGGATTTGAGATCCGTCTTATTTAGCTTTTTAGGAACTAGTGTGTAGATCTGCTGGTTGTTTTCAACTTTTCTGGCAATTGTCTGGTGGGTCTTTAGATCGGCAAGCTTGACTTCCAAGAAAGCTTGAAAGTTGTTTTTTTCTTCCCATTGAATAATGTGCGAAGCAAACAAATGCCCATCGCCACCTAATAGCAACATACCAAATTGTCTTTGCTCTTCAGCTGCAGAAATATGCGTTGAAGTGAGCAATATAAGCAGTGCTAAGTATATTTTTCGAAGCAATATAACCATCTTAATAATTCAATTTTGAGCATTCACGACCATTGCGACTCTACCACTCATACTATACGCGATCATCTATTATTAGGCCCGTCATCTAATCCTGTCTAACTTTCATATTATCGAAGATCTCCGATAGACTACGTTAAATTTTCTTCACTTTACGTTAAAAATCCGAGACTTAAGTAGAGTAGAGCAAATTTTGTACAAAATGGCTTGATCAGTGTGTATATGTGTGTATACTGTGTATATACGATATGTACAGTATTCGGTTGTACATATAAAAACATACAGTAAAAAAGGTGTTTGCTGAGTTTATGGAGTCGCATTTTCTACTTTCGCAAACCGATGGTCGGCCAATGTATTTGCAGATCATCGAACAGATAAAAAATAAGATTGCAGTGGGGGATTGGCAGCAAGGGTTTAAGCTGCCTTCCATTCGAGAGTTCGCGGTGACCTTGAAAGTTAGTGTTATTACCGTGAAGCGCGCGTATCAAGAACTGGAAAACCAGGGAGTTATTGTAACTCAACAAGGTAAAGGGTCATTTGTATCTAGTGGTGAGAATATGAGCTTGAAAATTAGAGAGCAGGAAATCGACGTACATTTAGTTGAGGCTTTAAAGAAAGCAAATGCACTAGGCATATCCGTAGATGAATTACTCGATAGGTTAGGAAGCCTTGCGAGTAAACATTTGCAGAACGTTGATAGAAGTGAGTAGAAGTTATGTCTAACCTAGCAATAGAACTTAATAATGTGTGCCAAAGTTATTCCCATTTTAATTTGTCAGGAATCAATCTTGAGTTAGAAGCGGGGAGCATATTGGGATTAATTGGTCCAAACGGTGCAGGAAAGTCGACGACTATTCGTATCTTAATGGGACTTCTTGTTCCGCAGGGTGGCAATGTCCAAGTTCTGGGACATGATATGTTAAAAGAGGCTGCACTAGCTAAATGGAAAATTGGTTTTGCCTCAGAGGATATGCGTTTATATAAAAATATGAGCTTGCAGTGGCATATCGATTATATGAAATCTCTATTTCCTGGTTGGGATGATTCATACGTCAAAACGCTTATCAAAAGGTTTGACCTTATTCCTGAGCAAAAAATCAAAGGCCTTTCACATGGACAACGTGTCAAAGCTAATTTGCTATTAGTTCTCGCGAGACGACCAAAATTATTAGTATTGGATGAACCTACAACTGGGTTAGATCCCGTAGCAAGGCAAGAAACATTACGTGAACTAATGGATGTGATGATGGATGAAGATCGAAGTATTTTGTTCTCGTCCCACAACACCCAAGATATAGAGCAATTATCAGATAAAATTACCTTCATCGATCGCGGTAGAGTGGTCAACTCTAAAGATAAGGAAACCTTTCTGGAGGAATGGCGTCGTGTTCGAATTGAAATCGATTCAGAAAAAGATCTTAATTCGATAAATCACTTAGTAGATGTTAAGCGAAGTGGAAGAGTCGCTGTAGTCACCACAAATAAATTTAACGAGTCGTTTATTCAATTGTTAAAAGGCTTCGGTGCTTCGATTTCCAGTGTTGAAAGTTTGTCTCTCGAAGAAATATTCGTCGCTGAAGTTTTTTCTAGCAGAGGAGGAGAATAACTATGAATCTTCCTATGATTAAAAGTCTGGTATTAAAGGATTGGCGTTTAAATCGCAGTTTGCTAATTATCTATTTAGTTTCGGGCGTAGTTGCATCTGCTGTTTTTAGTATTGACCATAAAGCCACATTCTATGTTGGATTGGTATTAATAATCTCTTTGTTTGCTACCGTTGGTACCCATCTTGTATTTACCACGGTAATACACGAACGAAAGGAGCAGACTCTACCTTTTATAATGAGTTTACCGGTAAATTTTCGCGACTATACGATAGCTAAAATATTTGCCAATTTATCACTGTCACTATTTTCCTGGGGATTTATTGCTGCAGTCATAATGCTGGTAATTTGGAACTCTTCAAATTTACCCAATGGAATGATTCCATTTGCCGCCATTACCATCGCGGAACTATTTGTCGCTTATGTGTTAATTCTTAGTGTGGCTATTATTTTCGAGTCTGAAGGCGTCACCGTGATAACTATGGCGATTTGCAATATTTCGATTTCGTTGTTTATGTTCTGGTTAGGTAGTTTCTCCGAAATCAAAAAACATTTGTGGGGTGAGATCCCCGTCTGGAATGCTACAGCTATATCATTCTTACTGGCCGAACTAATAGTTATTATTTTATTAATAATGATCACTTTCTATTTTCAATCAAGGAAAAGATCTTTCCTCTGAACAGATCCATTCGCCATTTTTTAACTTATTGAGTTAGCCTGGCCGCTTAACCACCTTAAGAGGTATACATTATGTCGCAGACAATTGTTAGCGAGGGTGTTGTACACCCTGAAGAAACTAAATCGCAGCAAAGCGTAAACATCATAGAAGAGCAGTCAATTTCTCGGTTCCACTATATGGATAATCTACGAGCTTTGGCAATGTTGCTAGGAATATTTTTTCATGCAGCTTTAGCTTATAGTCCAATGATGGGACAGCTTTGGATGACCGCTGATACTCAAACCTCGTCTGCTATAGATATAGTTGCATGGTTTACTCATTTATTTCGGATGCCTTTGTTCTTTTTTATTGCAGGTTTTTTTACTCTAATGCTATTAAAAAAGTACAGTGTTGGAGGAATGCTAAAAAATAGAAGCAAGAGAATATTACTTCCTTTCTTTATCTTTTTACCTTTGGTTCTTATTAGCCTAATTATAGGCATTGGATGGGCTCTAGGGAATGTCGAAAACCAATCGCCATTTTTAAAGCTCATTGCAATGATGCAAAATAACCCTGATGCGCCACAGCCTCCGTTTAGTACTACACACTTGTGGTTTTTATATAACTTATGCTGGTTTTACCTTGCCGCTGCGGTGATATATAAATCTAAAATTCACCTAACTGCCTGGCTGAATAAAATAATGAATCCTTCATTTATTTTGTTAGTATTACCGGCATTAATGATACCTGCACTGTTAACTCAGACTGCACCACACCCTGCCCCGGAAAGAATTTATCCGGAACTCTGGTCTTTCGGATTTTATGGTTTATTTTTCCTATTTGGATATCTGGCGTATCAAAAGAAGGAATTACTTAAAGAAATAGAAAGATTTGGGCCCTTATTATTTGTCATTAGTTTAGTTGGTTATGCATATCTTTATTATCAAATGCCCATAGTCATTAGCTTGGCAGATATGATGAAAATCGCCGTTGAAGGAATATCCTTTTCCGTTGAGCATCTAATCGTTGCTGCTCTGGAATGTTATGTCGCAGTATATATGACGCTGGTTTGTCTGATTTATGGCAAATCTTTACTTAATGCCGAAAGTAAATTATTTAGATATGTTGCCGACTCATCATATTGGGTATACATTATTCACTTACCACTTTTATTTATCATTCAATATTGGCTTTTAGATATTGAGATGAATCTATGGATTAAGTTTATTATCAGTTCTTTTGGTACTTTAGGTATCGGTATTATCAGCTACACTTTAATTGTACGAAGTACTCCAATAGGAAGCTTGTTAAATGGTAAACGTTACAAATTCTTAAAATAGATCCCCTGAACCAATAGAAAGGAGCAAAATGAAATCGCTAATTATCTTTGTAGTTTTAGTCTATCTATTGCTATGTGGATTGATGTTCGTTTTTCAGCGCTCCTTGCTCTTTTTTCCTCAAAGCTCAAAGTCACTAGCGGGCGTTGAGAGCATACAGCTAAAAAATAAAGGGCAACTGTTGAATGGTTGGGTTTTAAATCCCAGCAACGCCAAGGCGATTATTTATTATGGAGGCAACGCAGAGGCTATTGAAGCCAATATTAACGACTTTTATCGGTGGTTTCCTGAATACACTATTTATTTGATACCTTATAGGGGGTACGGTTTAAATTCTGGAGAGCCAACTGAAGCCGCACTCTACACAGATGCATTGGCCGTTTTTGATCATGTGACTGCAATCCATCAATCGATATCATTGATTGGTCGGAGTTTAGGAAGTGGTGTGGCTACTTATGTGGCGGTGAACCGTGAAGTAGAAAAGATCGCCTTAGTCACTCCTTATGATTCAATTGTGGAAGTGGCTAAAACACACTATCCAATTTTTCCTATTTCTTGGCTGGCGAGGGATAGATTTGAATCCAATAAACGAGCTGCCAGTATAGATATTCCTACATTAATATTGATAGCAGAAAAGGATCAAGTGATCCCAGTTAAACATAGTGAAGCGTTAGCCGAACTATTCTCTAGCGAAATACTTCAAAAAATTACGGTTCGAAATGCTCGCCATAATGATATCCATATTCATCCAACGTATAATAGAATAATTGTCGAATTTTTCAAAAGCACACCTTTAGAAAATTGATTTAGGTTTGAGCAGAGAAGCTAACCAGATACTAAACTAGAAACTTAACCAGAAACTAAACTAGATAGATGCAACAAAATCAGACAGCTTCACCGCAAAGAGAAAAAGAGTCTAAAAAAGAATCGAGCAGTGATAATACTTGGTTAGCTTTCGCTTCTTTTCTTGGCGGAGTTATATTTTTGCTTATTCTTTATTTTACCGGCGTAGTGGGATTAGTCTCTGAACAATTTAATGCTGTTAGCAAAAGCGATGAAAGACTTATAACTTTCTATCAATGGACAAGTGCTTCTGGTGAAATAATCATTAGCCGAAGCAAGCCTAATTTGAATATTGATTATATTACTTTTGAAGGATCTGCTGATTTGCTTAACAATAAGAACTTAATCGATGAAGAATTAATTCAAAAGGGGAAAAAAGCTAGACAAGAGGTTTTTAACAATAAAAATGAGCAAATTACCAATCCTGACAAGACAGATATTGCGCAGCTCGAAAAAATAACCCAGTCATCAGATCCTCTTGTAAGCGTTTTGATGAAAATGTCGGATATTTCCAATAAAGAATCTTTGGGTCAGTTCTCTACACACATGGAGTCCCTGTTACCAGCAGAACTCACTAATATGTCTGATGAGGACAAATGTAAATGGCTTGAGGTAACTATTGAGCACTTAGACGATAGATTAAGAGAAAGAAATAGCGCGCCAGAAGTAGAAAAGTTAAAAGCGAATTTGGATAAAGTGAGAAAAGAGTGGTTTAGGCAGTGTCGCTAATTAGAGCTTAAAGGATTTCTGTCAGCACTTTTTGAGTTTGCCTTCCATTTGTAGCGCAACTCGCATTACGTTCCCTTCCATATAGACTTTGTTGCCAAAGCGAACAATACGGGTTTCTCCTGCAACGGTCCTGAGAAAATCTTCGGGTACATGTTCGAGAAGGTCCTGATCGTGAAAATCAATAAATTCTCCACCGCAAGCGGTAACACCAGTGTTATCCAAAAATGCTGGGGCTGGATAGTAGAGTTTTTCAGCGAGTTGACACACTTCAGTTGCGTTTACTTCATCAACAATAATGTCATAACCCATCTCATTCGCAAATAAACTGACGGCGACTTCAACATCCGGAGCAACGACAAACCAGTCCTCACTATGATCAATGGATTCTACCCAAAATACTTTCATTCAAAATCTCAACTGGCGGATTTTAAGATTCAATCTAATAGCCCTAAGTTTTTTGCATGAAATTCAAAGTGGTCACGCATAAAAGAAGAGATAAAATAGTAACTATGATCATAGCCCTCATGCAAGCGAAGCTCAAGTGATTGCTCTTGATTTTGACAAGCGGATTCAAAAAGTTCTGGTTTGAGCTGTTCCGCCAAGAAGTTATCGTCTGTACCTTGGTCAATTAATATTGAATTCTTGGAGCCAAAGCCCGACCTAATTAATTCGTATGCATCGTAGTTTTTCCAGTTAGATTCATCACCACCTAAGTATTTTGTAAATGCATTTTTACCCCAAGGACATTGTGACGGAGCGACTATGGGCGAGAAAGCAGAAATAGAGTGAAATTGGGCAGGGTTTCTTAGCCCGATAGTCAAAGCACCATGTCCTCCCATCGAATGGCCGAATAGTCCACATCGAGAGTGATCAACATTGAAGTTGTTTTCAATTAGCTGATGGAGCTCGGTCACAATGTAATCATACATCTTATAGTTTTGCGACCAAGGATGTTGAGTTGCGTTAAGGTAAAAACCAGCGCCGCTGCCAAAATCATATGTGTCGTGCTCGCCCGGGTGGTTACTATCCCGAGGACTCGTGTCAGGACAAACAACGACAAATCCAAATTCGTTTGCGTATTTCTGAAACCCAGATTTGGTTGTTACATTTTCCTGAGTGCAGGTTAAGCCGGAGAGAAAATAAAGAGTTGGGCACTTGGTTGAATCAGTTTTCTCCGGAGTATATACACTAAACTCCATTTCGCATTGAGTCGTTTCAGAGTCGTGGGTGTATACACTTTGTATACCGCTAAAAGATTTTTGTTGCGATTTTACTACTAAAGACATTGAAGTTTTCCTTCTCGCTAACCCTTTGCTATGCCCCTCTCTTTGGGTACTCCCATATGGAGAGGGGATAGATCATAATAGAAAGTGAGGATGGATTTTAATCAAAAAGCGCTACTATTCAAAAAGTACAACGCTACGAATACTTTCACCGGCGTGCATCAAGTCGAACGCTTTGTTGATGTCGTTTAAAGGCATAGTGTGAGTAATTAAATCATCGATATTAATTTTGCGATCCATATACCAATCGACAATTTTAGGAACATCTGTTCGGCCCTTGGCCCCGCCAAAAGCGGTGCCACGCCATACGCGACCGGTGACGAGTTGAAACGGTCTGGTTGTTATTTCTTGGCCTGCGCCCGCGACACCAATAATCGTACTTTCTCCCCAGCCTTTGTGACAACATTCCAAGGCATCTCGCATCACATTTACATTACCAATACATTCAAATGAATGATCGGCGCCGCCTTTAGTCAGGTCTACCAAATAAGGGACTAGATCACCTTCCACTTCATCTGGATTAACAAAATGAGTCATGCCAAATTTTTCCGCCATTTCTTTTTTAGCCGGGTTGGTGTCGACACCAACTATCATGTTGGCACCAACCATTCTTGCACCCTGGAGCACATTTAGCCCTATACCACCAAGCCCAAATACGATCACGTTATCACCCGGTTGAACTTTGGCGGTGTTGATCACTGCGCCTATTCCGGTTGTGACCCCGCATCCGATATAGCAAACCTTATCAAAGGGAGCATCTGGACGGATCTTAGCGAGCGCAATTTCCGGGACAACGGTGAAATTCGCAAAAGTAGAAGTGCCCATATAATGGTGAATACTTTCACCATTGATTGAAAAACGTGAAGTACCATCGGGCATTAGACCTCGGCCTTGAGTTTCACGAATTGCCTGGCAAAGATTCGTTTTGCCGGATAAGCAGTACTCACACTGTCGGCACTCTGGAGTGTATAGCGGAATTACATGGTCGCCGGGTTTTAGTGAGGTAACACCTGGACCGACTTCTCTAACAATTCCGGCGCCTTCGTGGCCAAGAATCGCTGGGAATAACCCTTCTGGGTCTGCGCCGGACAAAGTGAATTCGTCGGTATGGCATATTCCGGTGGCTTTAATTTCGATCAAACATTCTCCGGCTTTAGGACCGTCGAGTTGAACAGTTTCTATGCTAAGTGGTTGGCCTGCCTTAAAGGCGACAGCTGCTTTAGTATCCATTTTGCTCCTTTTATTCCGTCACAATTGGAATGTTATTTTTGTTTGCAATGAATTTATTTTGCGCTTCCCAATCATCTTTTGCAACTGCCTGTGCAATATGTAAGATAGAGGCTGGACGAGATTAGACAATTATCTAGAACGAACTAAAAAAACTGAAGGCCATTGAGTCGCGTCAAATGGCAATATGAGGGCGAAAATAATGAATAATAATCTTTTCAAATATGGAATCGTGACGGTTTTGTTTTTGTGTTTCAATCAACCGGCACAAGCGATTTCAAAACTTGAGCAACTCACTCAATGGATGCAAGGGCACTTTAATAGCGAAGTTCAGTCAAAAGAAGATGAAGATTTTTTTAACATTCATTTAAATATGAAGCAAATTTGGCAAGGAAAACATAAAGGAATTTGGATATATGTTGAACAGGCGGCAGAAGGGCACTTAGATAAACCTTATCGACAAAGAGTGTACCAACTCAAACAACTTTCCAGCAATGAATTTGCTAGCATAGTTTACACTTTTGACGAGCCACTGAAATATGCAGGAGATTGGAAGAAAGCAAAACCTCTGGAAAACCTGAATCCCTCGAAGCTAAAAGAAAAAGATGGCTGTACTGTTTATCTCGCTTGGCGAGAAGAGAATAAGAGCTATAGCGGTTCAACTGATACAAACAAGTGCATGAGCAAATTGCGAGGAGCGACTTATGCTACGTCGGAAGTCATCGTAAACCATAAAGGGATTGTCAGCTGGGATAGAGGCTTCGACTCGAAAGACAAGCAAGTCTGGGGGGCGGTTAAAGCTGGATATATCTTTTTGAAGCAGTAGTTTTTCATAACATTTTCAGGTTAGAATACTACTCAAATAAATAGATGTTTGAAGTTATTTTAACTGATCGAGATAGATATGATCGAGACCGACCGCATTATCAGCGCGACCAGCCAAGGAACCGAAGAGCAGATTGACCGAGCCATTCGGCCAAAGACTTTGCAAGATTACGTAGGGCAACCCAAAGTACGGGAACAAATGGATATTGCTTTTCAAGCTGCGCGCAAAAGAAAGGATGCTCTCGATCATACGCTCATTTTCGGCCCGCCGGGATTAGGCAAAACTACTTTAGCCAATATTATTGCTAATGAAATGCGCGTGAATATTCGTCATACCTCTGGCCCGGTGTTAGAAAAAGCAGGTGACCTCGCAGCATTGCTAACTAACCTTGAAGAACATGATGTTCTGTTTATTGACGAGATCCATCGGCTGAGCCCAATGGTCGAAGAAATTCTTTATCCTGCGATGGAAGATTATCAATTAGATATTATGATTGGTGAAGGGCCCGCAGCTCGTTCAATAAAGCTCGATTTGCCACCCTTTACATTGGTCGGTGCAACTACTAGGGCAGGACTTTTAACTTCGCCTTTAAGAGACCGGTTTGGCATTGTGCAAAGACTTGAGTTTTACGATATTGACGATCTCACGCATATTGTTGAACGTTCTGCCAACATTGTCGGTATTCCAATCGATTCAAAGGGTGCCAAAGAAATTGCTCGACGCTCTCGCGGTACACCACGAATTGCTAATAGATTATTAAGACGAGTCAGGGATTACGCGGAAGTCAAAGCAGATGGCAAGATTTCTCAAGAAGTTTCTGATAAGGCGCTAAACTTGCTCGATGTTGACGACCAAGGGTTCGACAATATGGACCGTAAGTTAATGCTTGCGATTATCGAGAAGTTCGATGGAGGACCGGTCGGTTTGGATTCTCTAGCTGCTGCTATCAGTGAAGAACGAGATACCATTGACGATGTGTTAGAACCATTTTTAATTCAACAAGGATTTATCCATCGTACGCCGAGAGGAAGAATGGCGACCAAGTTGGCTTATCAACATTTCGGGTTAAAGCAAATTCGAAATGACTTATTTGACTAAATAAATGCAACAAAAGTAATCCCCGAAGCCGCTAGCGCTCTTTCGGGGCTACAAAAACACATATGATTATTTGTTAATTATTTTTCTGAAGTTAGAAAATATTTCCCAAGCGCTGATTAATGAAATGACCACCAAGAAAGAATAAACAATATTATTCATTACTGTTCTCACGGATTCCCAATTTTCGTTTTGAACAAACTCTTCGCTATAAACTACAAACTCATAGAATTGGCTGATCTGAAAACAGATCGCAATAGCGGCTAACGATAGAGCAATATCTGTCGCTAAACTGAATTTGGTCCAGCTGGCAATAATAAACTTGTGAATTCCTACAAGCACGCTTAACGCCATCACAATGTTTATGCTCAATGCCACTTTTGTCCACTCGTTGCTAAGGCTTACCGTGGCGGCCTGTCCGTCATGAAAAATATCTGCCGGCCAAGTGAAAAGATTATTCCACCATGCTAAAAACACGATATAGATAACTAGCTCAAATCCAGTTTCCACCCGACTGATTTTTAACTTTGGTGCTTTACCTTTTAAGTCCTTCGGAGACCAGGCGTATATTTCATTCAGGTCAACGCCGTAATAGCCCATTAGGTAAAAAATCAGGGTAACAACTGCAAACACGTAGAGACTGGTATCAATCATCTCTGCGAAGATTGAAATCGCGCTGCCAATAATTGATCGCGTTTCAAACAATCCCGGAACCATGGTTAAGATGATGATAATAAAAGCTACCGTTAATGTTATTTCTAATGCTTTTTTATAAGCTGGGAACAATTCTTTGCCGACAACTTCTTGACCAGGCAAATAGGCTGATGCGACCCGCATTGGATGGCCGATTTGCAACAAGATTTTTTCCACTTCTTTTTCGTTTAGCTCACGATTTAGTTCTTCTTGCTTGTCTTCCACTTGGCCATAAATTGAAGCTTCAAGTTCGTCACAAACTTCTTGTTGAAGTTCTTCCGGTAAATGATCTTTTATGTTGTCCAAGTAATTGGTGATTAATTGCATGATAAACTCCAATTGTTTAATTTAAAATTCGGTTTAAGGTTTCTTCAACTTGATGCCAATCCTGAGTTAGCTTTTCCAAAGTTAGCTGGCCAATCTCAGAAACTTTGTAAAAACGTTTTTTACGATTCGATTCTTCGCGCCATTCGCTTGTGAGCAACCCTTGTTTTTCGAGCCGCCTTACGAGGGGGTACAAAGTACCTTCATCAATTTCTAGTCCTTTCGCTAATAAATTCTTACGTAGGGAATAACCATAGTGCTCTTCTCTCAATTCTGCTAACACCGCAAGAATGAGTACACCTCTACGAAGCTCTAGTTTTAACTTCTGATAATGTTCAATTTCTGTCATCGATATTTCCATTTATGCAAGCGTGATAGGTGCAATTAATGCTGTGCGTAACACACTGTGTGACAAACAGTATTTGCATACTGTATGGCAAATAGTATGTGTGATCAAGTAAATTAATTGGGGGAGGCTATTCTGACTCGAGGAAAATCGAACAAATTTGGAAAAAAATAGATTTAAAACAATTGCTTAGAGTAAATGTTACAGAGTGTGGCTAATCCCTTGTTACATTTATACAAACTCAAAAACGTCTTTGATCGGTAAAATCAGTCCTAACACGGCCGAAAGAAGGAATAAGAAAGTGAGTGCACGGCATAGCCAATCCGGTAGTAAGTTTGTCAAAGAGTTCAAGCAAAGAATTAAGCGATCTTTCAACGAAGTTTTTGACCACCCTGTTGGTCGTCCGGCGAAAAAAGCTGTCATTACTGTTGTTGGTGTCTTTGTGACATTACTGGGTATGGTGCTGATAGTTTTACCTGGTCCTGCTTTCTTAATTCTCCCTATCGGTTTAGGAATCTTAGCTATCGAATATCCGATTGCCCGGAAATGGTTGCGCAAATTCCAGCATTGGCTAGCGGCTTCCGCCAGAAAAGCTGATGACTATTTTGCGCGCAAGAAGGCTAAATCCTAGTCAATTCTGCAATAGCTGAAGTGAAATGGCTGAAGTGCGATGACGTGTTTATCGTTGGGTTAGCGAACACTCTTTAAAGTGTAAATAACCCAGATGTGACTCCCCCTGTATACCGGCAACTGTTGCCGGTTTTTTTTAATCTTTTGTGAAAGTTTCGGCAGCCCATCGTTTAATTGGTCGTCTAAACAGATCCGTTGCTTTCCAATCAGAGAACGTTTTTCTAATTTTGGGGCGCTTGGAGTTATCCCTTAACTCGAAAGCATCAGCTAGAATTACTTTTCCAAGTTCGTCTTTGACTACAATTTTAAAGTTAAGACGGACTTTTCTAAAGTCGCCTGTTGCCCTTAAATTCTTTCCCGCTACACGTGCATAAGAATTTAGTTCGCCGGGTAGGTCGATATCAGTAATTCCGATGAGAATTTGGTGTGCAGGGCTTAAATATTCTGACAAAGCTTCACTAAAAAGAAGGCCTAATTCTTGTTGGATTATCTTAAGACTTTCTTCGGGCCCTTTTTGGGTTACACGATAATCGGTAAATGACTCGCCGTTGATAAGAATTGTTTTGGTAGTTGATAGTACAACTGGGTGAAATAAGGTTAAGCTCGCAATGAGGACCAATTTTAATTGAAATCTAAGCATTTCGTTATCGTAGAGATCTAAGTGGAAATGTCAACTTAACAGTTTTAAGGCAAAGCCAGATTGTTATTTCCCTCTCCCAGAGGGAGAGGGGACAGAAACGGCCAATTTCAATGGTAAGAGCCCGCCTCTCTCTGAGAGAAAGAGGAGAGGCGAGAATCTCTAGAGAGGAGAGAAATGCGCGGTAAAGTGGCGAAGCGCCGGTGGTTCCCAGTCGATCTTTACGCCCTTGAGTTCATTTTTACTGGCATTAACTTCTTCTAAACATTCAATGCAATAGTCGATATGACTTTGGGTGTAAACTCTTCGGGGGATTGCCATTCGTACGAGTTCCATCGGCGATGCCTTTTCTGAACCATCGGGTTGACGTCCAAACATTACGCTGCCAATTTCGCAGGTTCTGATCCCACCAACACGATACATTTCGATGGCTAGTGCTTGACCTGGATATTGCAAAGGATCGATATGCGGTAACATCGCTTTGGCATCAATATAAACGGCGTGACCGCCTATAGGTTTCATCACCGGAATGCCTAAACGATCAAGCGCATTGCCCAGATAAGCAGTAGAAGTAATACGATAGTTCAAGTAGTCTTCTTCAACGACTTCTTACAAACCTATGGCCATGGCGTCCAGATCTCTGCCGGACAGGCCGCCATATGTCGGAAAGCCCTCAGTTAAGATCAACAGATTGCGGGCATTCATCGCCAAATCATCATCATTAAGAGCTAGCCAGCCGCCCATATTAACCAATGCGTCTTTCTTGGCGCTCATGGTCATACCGTCCGCATAACTGAAGATTTCCTGGACGATCTCTTTTGGCGTTTTGTCAGCATAGCCCTCTTCACGCTGCTTTATAAAGTAGGCATTTTCAGCGAATCGGCAGGCATCCAAAAATAATGGTTTACCGAACTCTTCGCATAGTGCTTTGGTTTCCCGAATGTTTTTCATAGAAACCGGTTGGCCACCACCAGAATTATTGGTGATTGTTAACATCACTAAAGGCACGTCATCGGCACGGGTCTCAAGAAGGTCTCTTAATCGATTAAGATCCATGTCCCCTTTGAATGGGTGTTCTAGCTGTGGGTCGAGTCCTTCTTTTTTCACCAGGTCAATTGCTTCGGTTGTGGTCGCTTCAACATTGGCGCGGGTAGTATCAAAGTGAGTATTATTTGGAATTACCTTGCCTTTTTGGCCAACGATAGAGAAAAGAATTTTCTCTGCTGCACGTCCTTGATGAGTAGGGATAATATGCCTAAACGGAGCTAACTCTCTAAGCGCTTTTTCAAAGCGATAAAAAGAAGGAGAACCCGCGTAGCTTTCATCCCCCATCTGAATGCCTGCCCACTGTTTGGTGCTCATAGCGGAGGTGCCAGAGTCGGTAAGCAAATCAATCAGTACGTCGTCAGACTTTAACGAAAAGAGGTTGTAATTTGCCTCTTTCAAGTAAGTTTCGCGCTCGGTGTTTGTTGTCATCCTCAATGGTTCAACCGATTTAATGCGAAAAGGTTCAATGATAGTCTTCATCATTATTCCTCAGGGTTGGCGTTACACCTCTACCGCAAGGCGCAACTTATGTTATTGCGCAGGATTTTCTCACAATTTCAAGTTTGGGGGTCTGATGGTGGTCAAGAATATTGGAAAAAGATCTAACAATTATTTGATGCAAAGAATCGAAAAAATACGGAATGTTAGAAAGTAATGGTAGGTTAAATTCGATTTAGCTCAGAAAAAAGGAGATTAGTAATTTGCTAAAGCTAGTGGCTATTTATTGAACCATCACATTTATGGCAGATACTTTATCTGATTAAAACATAACCACAAATAACTGGCGGTCTTGAATCCTGGTAAAGATTAAGTGAGTTAAGTGGATATTCTATTTGGTTATTTTCTTTATACTTTGCCTATTATTTTTACTCATTAATCTTTAGTTACAATCTTATTTTACAAATTTTTTTTCAAACCGAAAAGAGTATTAGATAAACAAGTGGCAAAAAACCGAACAACTGAAGTTGAGCTTTTTATATCTGTGGTTTGCTCTCAAGTCTCTATTTTTAAAGAACATATGTTTGAACTAGGTCTTTAGTTCGTTGATAACCTCAACTATTTCTATTTTTAGATGCACATTTTTTCAATTTTTTTATCAGAAAAATTATCTAAAAATCTGCGCATTATTCACGTTGACCGAATAAATATAGAAAGGTAAAACATTGGCCGGGCAAAATATCGCTTTCAATTTTGCGCATTGAATCTTCAATATAAATTAGAAAGGAAACAAATCTATGAAGAATAATTTTTGGAAGGCATCGTTGCTTTCTTCTGCCGTTTTACTTGCTCTGTCTGCTTGCTCTAGCAGCGATAACACTCCACCACCAGTTCAAGAAGTTGATCATCCACCAAGTGCGAATGACCTACCACTGGCTGGTCTAAAACAGTGGGTACCAATTACCGGCACCTTACCTGCGGCAGATCCTGATGGCGATGCAATTTCGATTGCGTTTTTCGAAAATGATGCCGAAGTTGTAGCTGAGAATGGTGCTTATACTTTCAGCCACGGTGTACTTGAATTAGATGGCGTAAACTTTAGTTATCTTTCTATTTCAGGCGAAGCTGTATCAATCGACTACCAAGTTTCTGCAAATGGTCAATCTGATCAAGGCAAAATCAATGTTTCCGATGTCGCAAATGATCCGCTTGCGAACCAGCAATGGCACTTAAGAAATACAGGCCAAAAAGCCTATGCGCTTAGTGACGCAATGAGACAAGGATTATTTAATCTATATGTTAATCAGTTCGGTATGTCTGAAGAAGATGCAAATGCATCTCTCGATGCAGATTTCGCTGCGTCTGAAGCTACGTTGGTTGCCGGCGAAGATATGAATGTCCTTGGCGCGTATGCTCAAGGCGTGACAGGCCAAGGCGCGATTGCCGTAGTAGTTGACAGCGGATTAGAAATTCGCCATGAAGATCTTGAACCAAATGTAATTGCCAATAGATCATTAAATTTAAATACTGACGCTGCCGATGTAACTGACCCTACTAGCTCTTCGAGAAGCGGCGATCATGGAACAAGTGTTGCAGGTCTTATTGCTGCAAAAGGTTGGAACGGCTTAGGTGGACGAGGCGTCGCTCCTGATACCCAATTGATAGGAATGAATTATCTAGGTAGCGGCAAAGTTCCTCAAACAGACTTTTTGGTTCACGGTTTTGCCGGAAGTGGGATTACACTGAACGAAAATGTCGCTGCATTTAACCGTAGTTATGGCATCACCTACCCGACAGCCATTAGTTATTCTGCATTTGATGAAGCAGTTGAGTCTTATCCTAGTCTCCACCTTAGAAATGGTAAGGGCGCGTTGAATATCAAATCGAGTGGTAACGGATTCGATGGCGGGTCACCTGAGGGTTCAATCTGTACTGATAATGGAGCTACTACTGTTGGTTTAACATGTTACAACGGGTCATTTGAGCCTAGCCAAGCACATCCATACTACTTGAGTATTGGGGCTGTAAACTCTGATGGCAAGCACACCAGTTATTCAACTGCTGGAGCGAACGTATTTGTATCTGCTCCTGCTGGAGAGTTTGGACGTTGGTCGCCGACTATGATCACAACCGATTCAATGACTTGTTTAAGTGGTACTTCTGGATTCACCGGCGGTCGCATTGCAGCTTGGGCTGCTGCTTATGGTGAAGAGTTTGCTGCCAGCCAGTATCCATTTGATTATCCAGGACATGAAGATAACCCGAGCTGTAACTACCATTCGACAATGAATGGAACCTCTTCTGCGGCACCAAACACGTCAGGAGTAGTATCGCTAATCCTATCTGCTAATCCGGAACTTACTTGGCGTGATGTTCGTCATATCCTAGCTTCAACCAGCACACAAAATGATGCGGAGGATGCGGCGGTTACTTTGGATGTAAACGGCGAAGACTTTGTTGCGCACCAAGGTTGGGTTGAGAACGCAGCGGGTTACCAATTCAACAACCTTTACGGTTTCGGTAGAGTTAATGCGGGAGCTGCCGTTAATATGGCACTTAATTACACGGCAGACTTGGGTCAGCAAGTAATTTCTGACTGGGTTGGTGCCGGAACCACGGCTGGAGAAGCGTCTCTTGCTAAGAACGTTCCAGATAATACTGCTGCTGGTGTTACACACGAAATTGAAATCACCGAAGATATGACATTGGAAGCGGTTCAATTTATGCTTAACGTGAGCAACCCTGAAATGGGCTTCGGACTCGGTGGTGGAAATCAGACTACTGCTGGAACAGACCTGGCAATTGAAGTAACTTCTCCTTCGGGAACTCGAAGTGTACTTCTATCGTCTAAGCAAGCATTGATTGTTCCTGCTCTGAGCTTTGAAACAGGATGGGCTGCTGGCTACATTTTAAATAACTCAGTAATGATGTCTAACGCCTTTTATGGTGAATCAGCGGTAGGCACCTGGACAATCAGAGTAATTGATGCTGGTGGTGCGAGTTTTGATGCAACTGATGGCGGCAACAACTTGATTGGAGCTACTCGTTACGTAAACAATGTGGCACCTAGTGTTTTAGAAGGTGTTTCTATCCGTACCTTTGGCCACGCAAACGCAGAATAGTAATTGAAAGGAGAATTTATTATGTTGAAGAAAATAGCAGTTACTTCTGCGGGGTTAATTTTTGCGGCGACAGCTGTTGCTCAAGCGACTCCAAAACTAATCAAGCCCGGGCAAGAAGTTGAAGTAAAACAAGTTCGTAAAGTAATTTCGACCCAAGCTGATTTTGGCGGATATAAAGTTGAACGAGAGATGGCTTATGTTCCAGTTAGCCAAATTGGAAAAAAACAAGTTATCACTCAAACTAATTCAATGGCCATTGTTGAATCAAGCACTCCCAAGAAAATAGTGAACAAAAATACTGTTGTTCGCAATCTATTAACTGGTGAGCTTGCGCCTGTTTCAGGAAACATAAATGTGTTATTGAAAAAAGGTGTGAGTGCTGACAAGTTGAGAACTGAACTGGGTTTAACTTTAGTTGTTAGCTATCCAAATACCCAATTGGCTGTATTTAAAGCAAGTGAAGATGCAGATTTAATAGCAGTCGCCGACGCGATTAAATCATCTGGCTTAGTTTCAAATGCAAGAATTGAAGTATTGGAAACTATTTATAGCGCAGACTAACATTTACTGATGTTATGTAGATAAGAGCGGTCAGCTAAGCTGGCCGCTTTTTTTATGTCTTTGGAAAAAATTGATGTTCTAACCTATTTGTCATTGCGGAGTCGATCAAGTATCTTCAGTGTACTCCCTAACATGGTGTTATCCATAAACAAGATGGGCACTCTTAAATAACAGGTTGATATGTCTAATCTAATCGTGAAAGTTCCTGTAATCCAGGCTGTTTTTTTTATACTAGCCCTTTCGGCCTCACATTCTATTGCTGAAGAAAAGGATGAGAGCAAAGAGAAGTTAGTAACTTTCTATCCTACCTATGGATACCTGGCTAATTCCGCTGGAACCGATTGGCATATACCTTTTAGGTTTTGGATCAGCGAAGATCTGGATCCTGCTCGTAAATTGTCGCTCAATGCAGCCCGTAAAATTATTGAACAAAAAATCGGAATAGATGATTTAACTCAAGCTCAAAAGACCATATTTAAAAGCCGTGCTCAAGATTTTCTAAGAGATAGTGAATCTGGAGAACAAGTTAAAATACTGTTTGATAACGACCCTGAGAAAATTCACTACGTTTTGTCCGGCGCCAACGGAAAACATGAGACCGATCGAAATGGAAATTTAGCCGGTGTATTTAAATTGCCGCAAGAAAGAGCGACGAAACTATTAGCGGCGCAACAATCTCACAATGGTTGGTTAACTTTTACCGCAAACGGTGAAAAGCATTATGGCACCGGAGCAATCAGGCTAATTTCTTCTGAGGGGCTGTCGATAATTTCCGATATAGACGACACAATTAAAGTTACCAATATTCCCTTAGGAAACAGGGAAGTGCTTAATAACACTTTTTTTAGGGAGTTTAATGAAGCTCCTGGTATGCGTGAAATGTATCGGTCGTATGCTAAATCGACTGCGTTTCATTATGTCTCAGGAGGGCCTTGGCAACTCTATAGGCCCTTGTCGAATTTCTTAATTGAACCTAATGGAAATTTTCCCCGCGGCAGTTTTCATATGAAAAATGTTAGAACAAATTTAACCGAATCAGAAACCTATGATGATATATCTAAGTTAATTAGCGGCGGAGCTACGCAAGCGCAAAAGATTGAACAAATCTCTATGATTCTAGAGCACTTTCCTAATCGGAAGTTTATTTTAATTGGTGACTCCGGGGAGCACGACCCAGAAGTATTTCGAGAGCTCAAAAACAAATACACAAAGCAAATCAAAAAAGTTTTCATACGGGATATCAAAAGGCAAAGCGAAAAAAATCCCAAACGATTTGATGGATTCCTCATTATTAAGCCGTAACTAATCAGAGTAAGCAAATGCATACCAACCTGTTAGAGGAGTGATTATGCACCGCAGCAGACTAGCCGCAATCGTTATCGATAGTAATGTTGACAATATAGAAGAAGCTAATGAATTCTGGGAGAAGGCACTAGGAAAAGATTGCGTTCGTTCAAATGAAGATTGGGCATCCAAATACTCTCACTTGGAAGTTGAAAAGGATCAACCGCAGATCTTAATTCAAAAAGTAGAGCACGAGAGTCGAGTTCATCTGGATATTGAAACTGACGATATTCAAGCTGAGGTCGAGCGGCTTTCGAGTTTAGGAGCTCATGTTGTTGAAACATTCGAGAGGTGGGTCGTTATGCAAGCGCCTACCGGCCACAAGTTCTGCGTCGTTAACCCCCAACGAGCAGACTTCGAAAATTCCAGCAACGTAAATAAGTGGACATAGTGACAGAATCGGTTAGCCCTTTCTAAAGATTGTTACCGTTGTAATAGAAAAGAGACCAAGTTTCTTTTTTACAATAAAATCTTTAGGAGGAGTCATGTATAGACAATTACTTGTTTTTATCTGCTTGATTAGCAGTCACTCAGTTGGCGCGAACGTAAAACCTGGCTTTCCGTTTGTTTCTGCGGAAGGCTACGCGGAGATGGAAGTTAAACCTGACTTTGCGATCGTTAGTATAAGCTTGAAGACATTTAACAAATCTTCTACCAATGCGCTAGAGAAAATGTCATTAGTTTCGGAGCAGCTTATCAAAATACTTCAGGAAAACGACAGCGATATTGAAAGTATAGAAGCTACTGACCTGGACAAAAATACAATAAGAACAAGAAACGATAACTATCAGAATCTGGATATTCAAGGCTACGAATTCTCGCGAACTTTTAACTTCGAAATTACCGAAGTATCAGCCTACTCCAGGATAATGGAAAAAGTTTTAGCTTTAGATAACGTATCCAATGCTTATGCCAATTTCGATGCGGCGAATAGAGAGAGCCTTGAGCAAGACTTGAAGGTAGAAGCAGGAAAGAAAGCGCGAGAAAATGCAATGGTGTTGGTTAAAGGACTCAATGCGAAAATAGCGTCAGTGTACGCAATTACCCAAGGAAGAGGGGATTACGGCGACTATTCTTCAGCTTTTGCAGTACCAAGAGATAGAGTTATGATGCGGCAACGTTCACCAAGTCGACCGCAATTGACCTTGTATTCCCCTAAGCACATTACTATTTCGCAGACAGTTAGTGCTATGTTTAAAATTCTTCCTCAGTAGTTACCATTGCTTATGCGTAGATTCTTTGTCTCTACGCTTTTTCTGTTTCATTGCTTCTTTTTGCATATCGATCGCTTGATCTTTTTCGTCCACTATTTCAAAGCCTAACATGGTTTCCATCACATCTTCCATTGTGATAATTCCCTGAATTGCCCCATATTCATCGACAACCAAAATGATATGGGCGCGTAGCTCTAACATTTGGTTTAGCGCTTGCGACAGAGGCGCATTCACCAGGAGCGCTGGCAGCTTGTGAATGTAATTGACTAGTGGTTGGTCGCCATTACCTCTGGCTTGAGCAAGCAGCAGATCGCTTCTGAATACATAGCCTGTGATATTCTCACTATCATCTTCATATACTGGGATCCGTGAAAAGGTTTTTTGATCATGTTTGTGGAAAAACTCTTGAACGAGAAGTTTTTGATTGAGCGAAAATACAACGGTACGAGGGGTCATAGCCTCCTTTACGTTACATTGGTGTAGTTGCATTAAGTTCTTTAAAAAGTGCGACTCTTGTTCCAATAACTGCCCATCTTGATTACTAAGCTCTGCCATTACCGCAAACTCTTCTCGGCTAAATCCAGTGATGGTTGGGCCATGAGAAATTTTGTTGGTAATCGACTCAGACAATTTGATAAAAATATAAAGGGCTTTCACCAGGTACTTTAAGCAATAAGTGGTGATAGGTGTCAATTTTTTCCAATAGCTGGCGCCAATCGTTTTTGGAATAATCTCTGAAAAGATCAAAATTAATAGGGTAAGGACAGCAGAAAATACGCCTAGGTAAGCGTTGCCAAAAACAACTGCGGCTTGTGCCCCTGCGCCTGCTGCACCAATAGTGTGGGCTATGGTATTTAAGGTTAAGATAGCGGCCAAAGGCTTGCCGATGTCATTTTTTAGTTTATCGAGTTCAAATCCAACCGGTTCGTTCTTGCTTTTTAAAAGCTCAACATGGGCATTATTGATTGACAGTAAAACAGCTTCAAAAATGGAGCAGGCGAAAGAGACTAAAATCGCCAAAAGGATGTAAACAATTAATAATGTCATTGGTATGAAAAAACTTAATCAGAGATCTATAATTTGATGAATGGACATCATACCATGTCTTGGATAATTATGAATTTCAAAATGTCTGCTTGCATTATTTGAGTGATTTATGCCTATTCCACCATTTGACCCCCTCATCGGTGACAATCAGTATCAACGCAATGCTGAGCAAAAATGACCATTGCTCAAAAGTTACCGGGCTAAGTTGCAATAATCCGCCTAGACCATCAGTGTACATTGCGCCGATATGAATGCTTTGTGCTATCAAAATTCCGAGCAATAGCAACTTATTACTGAAAAAGTTCATTCTGAAAAGAGACTTGGTTTCAGAGCGGCTGTTAAGCGCGTGCACGTTTTCGAATAATACCATCAGTAATAGCGTCAAATTGCGCGCTTCAGCTTCTGATGCGCCACTTTGCATGCTTAACGCGAATAATATAAAGGCCAGACTACCCATGACTGTGGCGTTGACTAAAACCCTTTCAATCATTAACCGGTTAAAAATTGACTCGTTCGGATCTCGCGGTGCTTGCTTAAGCTCATTGCCTTCGGCTGGCTCGAACGCCAAAGCAACATCCTGCACGCCGTTAGTAACCAGGTTGAGCCAAAGTAATTGAATCGGAAACAGGGGAAGCGGCAGACCAGCCAGTAAGCTTAAAATGAATAATAGAATTTCTGCTGCACCAGTAGAAATCAGCAAAAAGACAACTTTGCGAATATTGGCGTAAACGACGCGTCCCTCAACAATTCCCTTAACTATTGAAGAGAAGTTGTCGTCGGTTAAAATTAAATCCGAGCTTTCGCGAGCCACATCCGTACCACGTTTTCCCATGGCAATGCCAACGTGCGCCGTTTTTAACGCTGGTGCGTCATTGACACCATCGCCGGTTACCGCAACAAAGTGCCCTTGCCTCTGTAGTTCCTCGACAATTTGCTGCTTTTCAACCGGTTTGACTCTGGCATAGGTATGGCTGGAAGCCACAGTCTTTTCAAACTCTTTCGGCTGTTTGGCTAGTTTAGCTATATCATTTCCAATTATTACTGACTCGTTGTCGCCGACTATGCCTAAACGAGCCGCAATTGCTCTGGCTGTTTCCGGATGATCGCCAGTGATCATGGCGACTTCAATTTGCGCTTGACGGCATTGATTCACTGCATCTTTTGCTTCTTTTCTTAGCGGATCAATGATGCCAACTAAACCGGCAAATTGAAGGTTATGTAGCTGCTCTTCAATTGTTTCTGGCATATTCTCCAGCGACTTATCTGCAAGTGCCAGGACGCGGTAGCCTTGTTTGGCTAAATAATTGACTTGATTAGAAATCGCCGCTTTTTCGGTCTCCGGCAAATTGGTCATTGCCAATAGTTTTTCGGC
>JAPHTP010000184.1 GCA_026196875.1 Kangiellaceae bacterium | reverse complement strand
TTATCATTGTGAACAACCGGCTTGTTAAAGTGAAAGAAATTAGTTACATGAACTTTCGGAGCTACCTCGTTAAATATTATTTTTTCTGGAAAAAAAATATTTAGTCCGTAGCGCCCGCCGAACAACAGCTCTCCAGTTTCAGCTTTAAAAGCTGCACCGCGAATAAACACATCACCCTGTAGCCCATCTCGTGAACGATAGGAGTGAATAGTACTATTTTCAAGATTGACGTAGGCAATTCCTAACGGACTGCTTACCCAGAGGTTTCCCCGATCATCGGCTAATATATTTGATAATTCTTGGGTAGTGGGTAACCCATCCTTTTCAGTGATTCTTCTCTGTTCTTTGTAATCATGATTTAGTTTTATCAATCCGATCTGTTCTGCTCCTACCCAGAGATTTCCATTATCATCTCTGTATAGCGAACTAATGGGAGAGTTAATTGCAGGATTTTCCTCTCTCTTTACGAGTTCTAATAATTGGTTATCTTGATTAAACCAATATAAGCCTTTGTTCGTTCCCAAATATACTTGGTTATTTGTATCGATATCGATAGCACGAACATTTACCGACTTCAACGTCTTATCTTTTAATTTTATTTTTTCAAAGGAATCTACACTACTTTTTTTAATGTAAAATCCTCTATTAGTTCCAATATAAATAATTTCTTTAGAACCTTCTTCTATAGCGTAAACTATTTCACTTGGAAAACTGTCTTTAAACTGATTAATTTCGTTAGCACTCGGCTTGATTCTGTTAAGACCTTTACCTGTCCCCACCCATAAGTTCTTTTGAGTATCTTCTTGTATGGCGTAAATTCTACTACTAGAAAGCGTCTTTAAATCTCCTGAAACAGAATCAAAACTTTTACACTCGCGGGTTTTTCGATTGAATCGTGTAAGTCCTGAGCTTGAACCTAACCAGAGATCTTCTTGGCTGCTTAAATAGGCTGAATAAATAGTTGGATTTGGTAAGCATGGAATAGAAGACTGACTGTCGTTATATAAACCGAAATTTCGACTGTTTCTGTTAATCCAGTTCACACCGCCGCTAAAAGTGCCAGCCCAAATATTCTTTTCTCTGTCTAAAAATAGGCTAAGAATGGTATCATCACTCAGCGACTGTGATTGAGTTCTATCATAGGAGTATTGGCTAACCCGATTCTGAGCTGATATCTTAAAAACTCCCTTATCAAACGTACCAAGCCAGATATTTTTTTGTTGATCATAGATGACCGATAAAACGATAGGAGCACCAATTCCCTGGGTTATATGCTTAACCGACATACTTGAGTGTTCGTACTGAAATAAGCCTTGATAGGTACCAATTAGTAAGTTGTTATCACTTCCAGATGTAATTGAGCGAACTTTAGGTTGATTACTTTCAACTAATTTAACATACGAGAATGCATCGTTAGATTCGTTAAAATACGCAAGACCAGCTTTAGTTCCTATCCAAACAGTATCTGATTTATCAACGAATATTGAATAAACGTAGTCTTCAGGCTGAGATTTTTTATCTCGATTTCTTGATCGAAAATGTTTAACCTCACCAGTTGTTAAGTCAACTCTATTAATCCCCGAAGTAGTTCCCACCCAAAGTTGATTTTTCCTGCTTGTTGCTAATGCTATAACTTGGCTTGCGGAAAGATTTTTTCCCGAGTCCGATTTGTCATTTAAACTGGAGATGTCATTGATATAAGTGAAATTCGTAAAATTTTCGGTGGTGCGATTGTATCGATGCAACCCGCCTTCTAATGTCCCAATCCACAAATTGTCATTGCTATCATCTGCTAAGGCTCGAACTACATTACTATCGAATTTTCCCGGAGGTTTAATTTCATCGAGATAAGTTCTTATTTCATAACCATCAAATCGTGCCAGGCCATTGCTGGTACCTAACCAAATGTATCCATCATCATCTTGTGTCACTGACCAAACTGTAGTATTTAGTAGCCCTTGTTCGACCGAAAGGTTTTGAAACCGAAGTATTGAAAAACTGTTCGCAGAATAGCTAATAGAAATAATTAGAAAAATAAGGGCTATTTTTTTCAAATACTTGTGAAACCGCTTCTGTAGAGAACGTCCTTGTTCTCCTCAAATTGTAAATAAACAGTATTAATTGTTATATATCTGTTCTTGCAGATCCAGTTTCCAGAACACATTCGTCCGGATTATGAATTTTTTGGCGAGGGTCTTCTCCGTTTGCCAATAGTTCTTGTACAGACGGAGCGCTGTCTGAGTGAAGTTCATAGGGAACATCAGGGCATACGGATCCAACGATAAATCTTGTTTCGTATAATTCGCCGTTATGGTAGTAATGACAGGCAGTATTTCCAGGGAGAAAGGCTTTCGCTTGGTTACCCGCTAGAAAAATGCTTGTTGCTGCAACTACAAGAGTCCCTAAAATTAGAATTTTTTTCATTTTGTTTTCCTTTACTAATAAATCTTTTTAAACTGAGGCTTTGTATGAGATTGAGGATAAAAATGGCACATTTTAAATTATTGTTGTTATTTCTAAGTTATCCATATATCTACTTCTCTCCTACCTGCTTTTGAGCTTCCTGACAACAAAAATCTCAGCCACAAATATTATCTTATATAACTACATCGCGCAATTTACCGATGTCTCAATTTTAGAAATTGGCAATATTTCATGTTATTAAATTTTAAAATCAATATAAATAGATTTTATCTAATGAATACAATCACATATATGTTGTCTCAAAGAGACTCAACTGAAACGAAACTAATTAATTCGATATAAATGTCCCAAAATTTAACAAAAAAGTCTCATATCTTCTAACGACAAATCCTATCGACAAATAAAATTTGAATTGATTCAAAATTCTTTGAGTAGTCCCTAAATTTCCCCCCTTCTCATTGGATATAGAATTTTTCTTTCAAATTTATCAATAAGGAAGTCGAAATATGAAAATATTAAAAACGCTATCTTTCTTAGCGCTTTCAGGTACTACATTACTAACAGCTAGTACTAATGCAATTCAAAGTAGTTCAGTCTACGTGACAGAATGTGAGTATATGCCGGTAAATGTATTTACAATTCCCCTGGTTGATACTTATAGAAGTACAACAGGATATACAATTTGCCCTACTACCAAAGTAACTAACGATTGGATAATTGGCCCAGACGGAAACCACAGACGCGAAACGGTACACTACAGCTTATTCCATACTAATAATTACATAGACAACTAGACGCGACTTTTTCGTACTTGCCGGCCTCGATGATTATCGAGGCTCTTCTTCTTTTTCATCGGTCAGTTACTATCTTGTCCCATTCCTTAATAAACTTGTCCCAGTATTTATAACGACATAGTCCTGAGATTAATACAATACTATCAACCTATTAATCGCCAAGGACTATCAATGAAATCAGCATTAAAACTCATGTTTGGTGTTGTGGCACTTTTCTTTTCACAACTCGCGACGAGCTTACCTAACAGCTCTATCGACTTAGTTTATAAAGGAAAGAAACTTCTTGACCATCAAGAAGTTTCCAATGCGCATCTCTCAGTTGCTAAGTTGGACGACGGAAAAATTGCATTCGAATCTGGATTAACCAATAAACTTCTGCAACAAGATGTGGTTACCTCGGTGCACTACGTTGACCTTGATGGGAATATTCAACTCAAATTCAGTGGCACCAACGATGGTGTGGTTAACATAAGCATATCTGGAATTTCAGTTGGAGCGAGCGGCAAAGGAAAGGAAGATGGAGTTCGGTTCGACTGGGATATGTCGATCAATAATATCGAAGTGATTGGGCAGTATAGCTTTATAACCGGAGAACTTTCAAATATTGAGTTATTAGATAATTATCGAGTATCTACCGACTTTGACGCAAAAGGAATTATCGGTTTTTTTGTCGACCTTATCGATGCATTAGGTATTTTTGATACCGAGCAGTTTATAAGCAATTGGGCGAAAGATTATATCGAAAGCAAACTTGATAGCATGTTTGCTGAAAAGTTTAACGGCTTTTCTAAATCGTTTTTCGCGCTTGATGAAGTCGTGCCTGAAACCATCATGTATGAAGGCAGAAATATTTCACCAGAGCTAATTCAATATTTAGTCAAGCCAATTAAAGGCAAGAGCATTACTATCACCACAAGTTTAAACAACAATAACAACCAAACAGTATCCATCAATTTATGGAATGACTTTATTCTCACTGCAAGACGTATCAAACCCATCATTACAAACGTAGATTATGAATACTTAAATTGTATTGGTGCCGATAGACGCGGTTTAATAAGTTGGAATAACACTGATACGGAAAGTCATTATACTGTTCAACGTAAAGTTGGTTCCAATTGGTACAACTTGTATTCAGGAACTGCGACTCAAGCCCTGATCAGAACTTATACCGGAACTCAGCAATTTAGAGTTCGCTCAAAACGCGGTGGAGTAACCGGTAATTGGTACAACATATCGTTTAACATTCCGAGTTGCAGTTCAAGTGGAGGCCCTCCGATTAATCTGAATTAGGTTTGTTTTGCTGCACTAAACTAAATAGCCTTTATCCACAGTAAGAAACCACACACTTACTGAGATCTTCAGCCTCGTTTCTCCACGAGGCTTTTTTATTCAAGTTATGTCCTATTTATTAATTCACCAGTCTCATTATTTGTAACGCCCTCACTTTGCTGGTTAATAAAATGAACTATCTCATCCTTGATAAACAAGTCATAAACAGAGGAATAAACTATGCTAAAGAAAATCAAATTAGCACTTTTGGGTGTTGTCGCCTGTAGTGCCAACTTTGAAGTAAATGCTGGGACCTGGTACGAAGATTGGATTGAACAACCAATTTATGAAACAACCTATGAAATTAAATATTGGGGGACTGCTTCGTGTCAGGGACAGGTACTAAGCGTTTCTCAATCTCAAGCTACAGATGTGAAAACGTACTGCTTGGGGAACTATCATTTTTTCCCGTTCACTCCTCCAAGCTGTGGAAATAACTACTGTGCAGCTTCATTGCCATATCAAACTCAGGTGGCAACACAACACCAAACGGGCACACGAAAAATTGCTATCCAACCTTATCCTTCAAGTGTAGATATAGAGCGATTAGGATGTGTGAACGGTGCAAGAAAGTTCATAGTGAACGTCAGCGGCCATGAAGCGGCGTCAACGATGAAAATATTTACTGCAGGTGCCCCAGGTTACCCGGAATATCAACTCTTTTCCGGGCAAACAACTGCAAGTGTTTTACTAAGTCAGTATGGTACACCAAGTTCATTAAACGTAAGAGTAAAATTGGATGATGGTTCTAGTTACTATACAACTTTAACTAATGCGAGCTGTCCAGGTAACGGTACTCCGCCACGCCCTTTAAACTAATTAAAATCTAAATAAGCAGTAGCCTCAACGTCAATCGAGGCTACTCAAAATGAGCTATTTTCGGCAGTTATTGCCCAACTGTCGGTAAGCTCAAACTAGAATCCAAACCACTTTTAAACTTAAACTTCACCGAATAAGGCAATATGGTTGGCACGCCGTAAAGAATATCGAAAGTATCAAATGCAATTCCAATTTTATGGCCTGCCGGCACGTCATAAGCCGTGGCTACTAGCTCCCACTCAACCGACTGCGTTTTACTTTTTGATGCCCTATGGAGTGTCACCGGGCCATGAGTGATTAAAGTGCCCATGCCATTCGGCGCTACATCATATAAATAAGCCACCAATTGCATTTTCGAGGACGAAGGCTCAACATTTAATTTTACTTTGGGAATTCCTCGAATTTTTAAGTTTTGTTGCAGTGTTGGCGTATCAAAGAAAATACCATTTACACGACTAATGGCATTAACTGGAATTTTAACCGGTAAATCTAGATGGGCATCCAAAATTGCCGATAAAACGGGAATACCTGTCGTCGCAAAAGTATCAAGGCCGCTCAATATGGTATTCGTTCTACTCCACCAAGGCGAGTATGGAGAATCTCTTAAGTCACCATTTGAAAATAAGCCTCGCGCGCCTAGATAAAAAGTCTTTTCCAGCTGATTGGGAATTGGCCAATCAGCAAACTCGTCTCGATAATCTGCTAGGTCAACATCCATACTTACCGGTTGTTCTTGCATAATTTCGGTATCAATATCTTTGAGCCAATAATCAAACCAACGATGCGTATTACTCCACGTGTAATTTTCTAATCCTACTAAGCCAAAACCTTCTCCACTGGCATGAGTGCCCTGGTTTAAATCGATTTTTTTTGGTCCGGTTAACTGCTTATAAAACTTTAGGAGATTATTCAGTTGAAATAAGTTGTCACCAAAATTATTGGCTAAATAAACCGGCGCATTTCTTTCATTTATCAGACCGATTACATTGTCTACTGAACGTTGTTCCGCCCATTCGAGAGTTTCAGGAATATTTTGGTGCAAGATCAAATTCTGATAATTTTGAACGATTACCGGATCTAAATTGGCAGTAAGTAAGCCGCTGGAAACCAGAAAAAATCCCCAAAATAGCCGCGGCGTTTCATGTTGAAATAATGAGTCTGTAAGCGATCCCCAGGTGCTCATTGCAACTGCTGTTTTAATGCGGGGCTCTTTAGCCAAGCCCATTAAGCTGATACCTGAACCGTAGGAAATACCGCTGATACCTATGTTATCCGAATCGACCTGCGCATTGGCTTGCAACCAATCAACGATTGCACTCAAATCCTGCATGTCTTTGCTGCCAGCCACATCAACCTGACCGCCGGAGCAACCCCAACCACGTGCGCTGTAACTTAAAACTAGGTAACCCTTTTGAGCGAACTGGGCGGCCTGTAGCAAATATTCATGTTCATCAAGCACCCAACTATTAACGAATATAATTGCCGGAAACCCCGACGCTGGAGTGGAAAGCTTTGGTGTAAATAAATTTGCGGCTATTTCCACGCTGTCATAAGAAGAAACCTTAATCGAGTCATCAAAATGAAAGCTGTCAGAAGGTATCGATGGGATTTCGAAACATATATTTGCGATGGATTTAGGCGTGAATATGAAATTTAGAAAACTAAATAGAATTATTATTGATAATCGTTTGAGCATTGTTTTAGGTCCTATATTGGTTGTAATTTATTGTTTTTATTTAACATTATTATTCTGGTATGACCTTCAACCAGTAAGTTAAAGCCTAATACAAGTTGCACAAAAAATAAGCTATATATCTCAAATTAGAGTTTTAATTAAAGGGGGAAACGCTGAGAATGATTGAAACGCAGGCTAAAAACGAAAGAAACCGTACATATTAAGCCCTGAATACTTCCAACGGATATTGCTATCGATATCCAACATTGCATTTTCCAGATAAACATCTGCATCAAAAAAACTGTAAGAAACGCCAAAGCCAATTTCTTTTGACCATTGGTATTCAGTAGCTAGCAGTACTGAAATGATTTCACCTTCATCTCTTTTGTGCTTAGAGCGAAAATATCTGACTGACGCGATAACGCTCCAGTAATCGTTAAAATGAACTTCTTGTGATACTCCGAATAATGGCAAGGGTGTGCCGCTTCGACTACTCGTATGGTAAGAAGCGGATTCATTGAATTCGTCTTCATTAATTTGAATTCTTCCATCGACCTGAATTGATAACTTTGTATCCATCCAATAAATCCCTGCAATCAACTCCAAGTTATAGGCTGGACTTGAAATAAGACGATAAGCGTATTCAAGATCATAGGCAGTCATATCTAGCTTGGAGTAAACTTCAGCGCCAGCCACTATGGTGTTTCCGTAAATTTCCAGTTCTTCCTCAGCAGTAACAAAAGAGTCTCGATGCAAAGGTAGCAGCGAAAAAGAAAACTTATGGTCGGTTGAAAACTCGATCTCATATTTGCCTAATATCAGATTGACCTCCCGATCAAACTTAAGGTCCTCTTCAAAATCAAAATATTCACCGGCGTCAAAAAGCTCTGAATCGAGACGCATATTAGAATTGAATGAAGAGATTGAGTTTCCTATTAATATTTTGTGCTTATACGACTCAAGAGAATTTGATTCGGCATGAGTTAAAACTGGTAAGAGAAGACAAGTCGCAAGAGAATGCGCTAAAAATTTATAAAAAACCGATTTCGGTTTCATTTCGCTCCTGTTTCTTACCTCATGACAATTCAGATAGAGCGAGTCAGATTCGCTCCAACAAGACATATAAAAACGAAGCTACATCCTTGATTTAAAGTAGCTATTTTGTTCGTTCCTATATAAATATATAGCCACAGAAATATGGCAAAACAAGGTCGGAAATAGGTATTTGAGATGATCGAATAAGCCTAATTTCTAATGTATCGATTTGGTCTAAAACGCAACTAGAATAAGATCTATTTGATCTGCCACCGGCAATTAAGCTTTAAGTTCTTAAAAATTCTTAACCATCACTAAAACTCAAATGACAACCCAAGATTAGCAATACTAATTTCACCAAAATCGAAATTGGTATTTTCATAAGCCAGGTTAAATGTCAGATCATATCCAATAGGAACCTCAAGGTTGAGTTCATAGGTGAGATCCATTCCATCGTACTCAAAGGTTTCTTCCGGTCCTGGATTAAACAACGCACCTTCTCTCGTATCCAGGTCCCAACTGCTAAAACCAATCTTGGGTGTAAAGGTGATCGAGTCAGTTATTTTATAAGAATACCCGAAAAGAACATTAAACTGAGTAAGGTCATAACTATCGGTGATACCTAAATCTAAATCATTCGATACTATATAACTCGTTTCCAAGTGATAGCCTTTAGGCCAATGATAACCAAGTTCCCACCCAGCCGATAACGAAACGCTCGACTCTTTTTCATTCGAAAAAGTGTATCTATCAGATATAGATACGTCTGTCGCGCCTAATATGAAACCAATCTCCCAGATGCCTTCTTCTTCTTTGTTCTCTTCAGCCTCTTCTGCCTGAAGATTAAAAGAAAATAGTGCAATGATAAAAAGCGTAATTAGCGATATAACGCGCATAACCTTCCCCTGGAGAATTGTTATAGATTTTTAGTTAGGTCGAAATAATATTAGACGAAGCTGAATGTTAACTGAATGGATTTAATTATCAGTCTCTGGATCTTTGTCAGAGTAATGAACATTTCCCTTGTCATCAACCCAGCGGTGAATTTTTACATCTTTTTCTTTTGGACGTATATTACCTGATCTGTCTATCTTCATTGGCTTAAATTCGATTTCAGGAACTTCGACTTGGGAAACAACGCTCATCAATTGTTCAATTTTGCTGCTATTGATTATTTTGAATACATTTTTCGAATTGATTAACTGACGAACTTCCGGGTCATTGGTGATTTGCACAAATTGGGGGTCTGTTTGAATGGCTCTCACCTGGCTCCAGGTCTTAGTCAATTGAATGGCAAGCTGTTTTTCAAGCTCGTCAGTTTCAGCGGAAAAATTCATTTTCTCTGCTAGTCTCTTAAAATCAGGATCATTAACTAATCGCCTAAACTGCTGTGTATGCACTAAAGCGCCGGGCGATCGTGAATCCAGGATTCTTTTTACCTGATTGTTTTGCAGTAAATTTTGAATTAGACCTTTTTCCGAAATGTTCTGCATAAGGATAATATTCTCTGACGGATTGGCAAGTAAAACTGCCGGCAATGATTCCAACTTGGGCGCTTCATTTTTGTCGATGGTGAGCCTGGAAATAGCTGAAGCAGCAACTTCATTGATAGTTTTTTCAAAACTTGTAGGCGAGCTGGGCTTGCCTACTTTCGCCGCGATGATCGTCTGCACATTATTAGAAAGCCACACTGCCAACAACCCGATAAATATTCCAACAAATCCTCCCAACAGGGCACCACTAATCGCTGAAGCGTCGCTAACTGTCTCATCTGTTTTAACAAAGTTCTTATGAACAACCGAAAAAGATAGGGTTACGATTAAATAAGTGACGAAAAATACGATACTCCCACCCAAAACATAGGCGAGTAACCCTTCCACAAGGCCCGAGGATTGGATTGATTGTCCAACTGGTTTTGCTAGCAACCAGGCAAAAAGGTAAGCCAAGGGTAAGCTCAATAGTCTAGAGAGTACAATTACAACACCACTTTTATAACCGCGAATTGCAAAAACTAAAACGATAACAGCAAAAACTAAAATTGATACCTGCACTGCTAAACAAGCCCCATAATTGAAATTTAGATATTTAAAAGTTAGATACTTTAAAATTACTCGGGTTTTACAAATCGAATCGCGAAACGATCTTGCAATCCGTTGAAAGTCTGCCAACGTTTTGTATGGTCGTCTTTCGGGTTTCTTAGCGCATCACTTTTAGATTCAACTTTAAATCCTACCTTTTCTAGCTCTGCGATTATAAAATTCTCTCCAATACGATGTAGTCGTCGATTTACGGAAGTACCAGCGTCAGCGTCTGCTGCGTTATCCAAAATAATCAATGATCCTCCAGGCTTCAAAAATTGATATATTGTTTTCAAGATTGCCGGCTTATCCATTCTTGGATTTAGATAAAAATCATGTAGTGCAAAGAAAATAACCGCTGAGTCCAGAGAGCCGTGAGGTGCTTTGTGGTCCAAAAGCACATCTTCCAGCTCATATAATAAGTGACGACGTAACGCGACTACTTGAGGTAATCGGTTGTTAGCAACTCTCGAGCTTGCTAAGCCTTGCGCGAATACACGTCCTTGCTCGCCGACTAGATGAGCCAACAATTCCGTGGTATAGCCTCCCCCAGCTCCAAGTTCTAACACGTGATCACCTGACTTTATCTGGGTAAAAGGTAAAATTGATTCTGGCTTTCGTGTCGAATCTTTTAACCGATCTTTCGCTGGCCGATCCGGATGATTGATGATTTTTTGAATAGGCTCATCAGCGGCAGAACTCGTTGAACATAACAACCAGCTGAACAAAATGAAAAATAGGCGACTGAGCTGACTCGATTTACGCTGGTACAAAGTAGATTCTCCTTTGTTAACTCACTTAAGCTTATATTAGATCGCTTTTTACAACAAACTAATCCAAATTCAACTAATCTTTATGCTTATTTTATTGCTATTGTAACTATCCGATTGTCTTAGGCGTCTTATTAACAACGGTATAATTTTCTCAATAAAATCAAAGATGTTAGACTGATACTAGTTTATTAGTCGTCAAGATAGCGAAAGAGGTGAGTTATTATGGCTAAGTTCCGTCAACGTTTAACTTTAGGATTTATAGCAATTCTGTATTTAGCAGGCTGCGCTTCTACCGGGTTAAGTGACAAAGAAAAAACACTCGCCTACGAAAAATTCATCGAAACCGAAAAACTCGAGCGAACTACCAGCATCAATTCATTCAGACTAAACGGCTGGCGGTATCTTAACCGCGATTATTTGGTGTTATTTTCATCTTTTCGCAAGCCCTATCTAATTGAAATCGCCGGAATGTGCTATGAATTAGATTTTAGCCATGCAATAGGTATCCACCGCACCGGGACACGCTTAACTGAAAAGTTCGATTCTATCTTTGTCCCTGATTACCCGCATCAAAAATGTCTTATTAAATCAATTCACAAGCTCACTCGCGAGCAAGCGGACCGGCTTTCAGCTATCGGACGTGAGAAAAAAGCGGAAGATAAGCCCGTTCAAGACGCTGCAGGGGAAGCTGACAGTAACCAAGTAACATCTGACTGACCGAAATTACAGATCTTTGCTTTTGGCAAAATTAATAATTGTTGAATTTAACTATTCGTAATTTACTTTTCGGGCTTAGATTTATAATATGTTGCTGCCCTAAGATGATATCCAATGGAATGGACTATAAATTAGTTATGGATAAGTACGCCTCTGCTTCACGGCTTAACCGAAAACTCTCCACATTAATGCTGTGCATTATTCTAAGTGTAGTGACAGTATTCTCTATCCCAATTATCGACAACTATTTTCAACACAAAGATGTGAGATCGGCGAATAAATACTGTGGCGAAAAAGATAAGCTCAATACTGCTTCAACTCAAGGGATCGAATGCCATGAGTAGGTTCACTTAAATACTGCGTGCTGGGCGTATCAGATTATTCAATTTCTATAGTAGCGCAGCTGGTTTCTGCTTATTTAGCGGTCAACAGCCTTTATCGCGTTTTTATCTCAGTTTGCCCCAGCTAATTAATCGTATATTTCGAAGATTGTAAAATTGCTTTGTTGATAACCATTTTTACAGTATATTGAAAAGCAAAATTCTACGAATGATTCTCAATGCTAAGGAATTCTCCGTCTCAATTTGGATTGCTGAGTAAGCTATTTCACTGGGCTGTAGCCATTCTAATCATTGGCCTTTTTGCACTGGGGTTCTGGATGGTGGATCTCTCCTATTATAGTGACTGGTACCAAACCGCACCTTTTTATCACGAAAGCTTTGGCATCTTGTTGGCATTGATTTTTATTGTGAGCATTGTATGGCGAACCATTGAAATTTCCCCTACGAATATTGCAAGCCACAAACACTGGGAAATGGTCGCCTCTAAACAGGCAAAGTTATTGATGACCTTTTTGATCTTTAACATCTTAATAAGCGGCTTTTTGATTTCTACAGCTGACTTTCGTGGCGTAAATGTTTTTAATTTATTTGAAATCCCTCCATTATTTGAAGCCTTTGAAAATCAAGAAGACATTACTGGGCAAATACATAAATGGTGTGCTTATTTATTGATTGGCATAGTTGTTGTTCATATGGTAGCCGCCTTAAAACACCATTTTTATGATAAAGATGAAACTTTAAAGCGAATATTATGAAAACGCTTTAAATATTAAACTCAAAAAATCTCAAATTTAAATAACTCAATTGAAAGAACTTAAATATATCCAGGAGAATAATATGAAACTCACCCTACCTTTAATCGGAGCAGCAATGCTCTTTTCTGCAACTAGCGCCTCCGCTGCTGATTATGTTGTCGATACTAAGGGAGCGCATGCATCGGTAAACTTGAAAATAAAGCACTTAGGCTACTCTTGGTTAACAGGACGATTTAATAATTTTTCTGGTCAATTTAGTTATGATGCTAAGAATGTATCAGCCTCCAAAATTGAAATTACTGTAGATACTGGAAGCTTCGATTCCAATCACGCTAAGAGAGATAAACACATCAAGAGCAAAGATTTTCTCGAAGTTAATAAATTCCCAAAAGCGAAATTTGTTAGCACATCAGTAACTGATAAGGGTAACGATAAGTTAGAAGTAACAGGCAATATCACTATTCGTGGCGTTACTAAATCAATCACCATTGATGCTTATAAGGTTGGCGAAGGTAAAGATCCTTGGGGTGGCTACCGCGCCGGTTTTGGTGGAACGGCAAAGATCACAATGAAGGATTTTGGCGTACCGATGGACTTGGGACCTGCATCTGCAGATGTTTACCTTGATCTACATATCGAAGGAATTCGAAAATAACTACCAGTTTTCGAAGGCCTGAAGGCCCTCAGATTTAATGGAAATTCTCGAATCTTAATATACACTTTAAGTGACTAATATTGAGAATTTACTGCTGTCGTTAACTATGAACTAATGACATTAGTTTATAAAGAGAATTTCCATTGAATACCCAGACCCCAAAAACAAGCTTTATTACTTCAAGTACACTAATTTTTTCGCTTTATGCTATTCCCGTTAGTTTAATTTCCTCTTTAGGTTGTGGTTCTTCGAGCAATACACCTGTCGAGCCTCCCCCGCCATTTGCAGCGCAAATATCAAATGTAAAAATAGGGGCTAGCAGAATTGTTTTTGCGGTCGAAGTAGCCAATAGCCGATTCGAATTATTCAGCGCCGACCCAACCTCCGTTAATAGAGCAGGCCTCAACGATAGTTTTTCTCCCTCAACCGATTTAAGACCTGTAGATATTTCACCAAACGGCGCTTTGGTTGCTTATCGCGCGGATAAAGACGATAACGGTATTGACGAGCTTTATGTAAATTCGATAAGTGGGGGAAATGAAGTGCTAATTAGTAGTGAAATGCCCGTGACAGCGTTAGTGGGTGGCGAGCAAATTCCAGTCAATAATTGGCAATGGGCAAGCGACAGCGCACGCATCATTTTTCGTAGCGACCCTGACAGTGATGGTGTTTTTGAAATACAAACAACACTGGTGGATGGGTCGGGACTAGCTACTTTAAGTCAAGATTTGACGACTCAATGCTTTTCGAGCGACTGCTGGAAATTGTCCGGCGACGGTAATTTTCTGACCTTTCTTGTGCAAAACGGAGACGTCAATGCGACTGCCACACAACAACTCTATAGCGTTGCTTTGGACGGAACCAACCTGGTAGAACTTAACCATACCTTAAGTAGCAACTCTCGGATCCATAGCTGGGCATTTTCGGAGGATAATAGTTTAGTTGGTTATATTAGTCAGGATGTTGGTTCTCCTAACCAGCTTTATGCTGTAACTCCAGACGGCGTAACCAGAACGTTGATCAGTAGCAGCGGTATAGCTTTAGGTGTAACTCAATTCGCTTTCGCACCAGACTCAAGTGCCATCGCTTTTAGCGAAGATGCAAACTTAAATAGCCAAATCAGCTTGTTTACGAACTTGATCGATGCCAACAACAGAACAGAGTTAATCGAGCACATTGATGTAACCAACCCCAAACTTTTCAATTGGCAGTGGTCCGCGAATAGCCAGCGAGTTGCTTTTATTTCCGACATGCGTACACAAAATGTAGCTGAGCTATTTTCTGTTGAGGGCGATGGTGAATGGTATCGTAAAATAAATCCAAACTTACTACCTAATGGCGTGGTCAACAATGAGTGGCAGTGGTCAACTAGCGGGACCTATTTATCCTTTTTTGCTGATATAGAATCGATCACAGCTTACGATGAATTGTATATTGCGAGTGCGGACGCTAGTACTCAGAACAAAGTAAGTTTAACTCTCCAAAGTGGTGTAACCATCGATCCACAAAGCATTTTATGGTTGAGTAACGATAGCCGCCTGTTATATCAGCTGCAAAATAGCCAAGGTTTAAACAGCACGATTTATTCGGTATTACCTAACGGCACGGCTAACCAGAAAGTTTCACACGATTTAACTGCCGATATGAATATCCAACTTCCACTGGAAGAATCATCAGATAGCAGCCAGATTTTATTTCGTGTTGATGAAGGTAGTGGAATTGTTAGTCTACATAATGCCTCGACTGACGGTAGTTCTATTTTTCACTTATCCAACATCGATAATGTAGTTTGGGCAGACTGGTTAACCGATAGTTCGCGTGTAATCTACGTCGCAACACGACCGGGGGAAACTTCTCAAAAATTATTTAGTGTTTTGCCCAATGGAACTAGTGAGGTTACCTTGTATTAGCTAAAATCTGTCCTCTCTTGAGTAAAGAGAGGAGATACGCAAAGTTATTTTAGTTTTTTTAGCAATTTTTTAGCACGCTTCTTTAATGTTTTATCAGAATCCTCTTTACTTGCCATGGCCGCCAATTTTTTTGCTTTACCCAACTCTCCTGATTGTTGGTATAAACTTGCCAACCGAAACCGCGCCCAGTTTTTACTTGGAAGAGAATCATTGGTCTCCATTTCAAGATAGCTTTCTAGCGATTGAATTCCAAGTTGAGTTTGCTGCTCGCTGAGTACTGCAGTTCTTCCTAACTGATATAATGCGCTCAACGGAGAGAGGTCATCTTCTTTCACTTTCATTTTGCTCGCGGTAGCGAAGAGTTCAAATGCTTTTGGATAGTCCTTATGAAGCTGATAACTAAATCCGGCGCTTAACAGAGCTTTAGGGTGCTGGGCAAACTTCTCACTTAGTATTAATGCCGTTTCTAGTTCCTTCTCCTTATCTTCTTCTTTCCGATAAATATTGAGTTTTGACTGATAACCATCTAGCGGTGATACTTGAATCAACTTTTCGGTCATAGTAATGGCTTTTTCGGTCGAGCCACCAGCTATGCTTGGTGCGTTTAAGTAAAAGGCGATCAAGTCTTTCATCGCTTCAGTATGTTTAGGATCTAATTCTAACGCTTTGGTCAAATGCTCTCTTGCATCAGAGGCATAACCCGGTGCGCTAAAAATTGAAGCGTTAGCCGCTTGTAATAGACTCATATTTCCAAACCAATAGTGATAATCCGCTTCTTTAGGGTTTTCTGCGAGCGCTTCTTCAAGCAAGTCCTCGGCTTCATCCAAATCCTTTTCAATCAACGCGATGCGCCCTAAATAATATTTCTTCTCGGATTTATTTGGGTGTTGTTTAAACAGTAGTTTAGCTTCTTGATAATTTTGTTGATTAAACGCGTCGATTGCTTTTGAAGCATAAACTAAACCACTGTTGCTTAATCCTGCTGTTAGCAATGACGTTAAAAAAATTAATTTCTTCATTAAATGTCTCCTGATCCTTCTAATTACCCAAATATCATTTAGCATCGATTTTTAACAAACTCGACTCCTGATTAAATTTCATAGCATGCGCCAAGCTATCTGAACTAGAGCTGACTCAATAAAATAGAACTCCAATAACTAAACCTCTAATCTCAAGCCACTCGATATTGACGTCGATATTTCTTGGCCAGATAAATAGAAGCAATGGTGCCTACAACGCCAGGTAAAACCCATAGCAAGACCTGACCACTACCACTGACTAGTTGACTAAATAACCTGCTGCCGCCAAAAACAAAGAAAGCAGTGTAAGCACCGATACCGGCGCCAAGGATTGAGCCGAGGTGGGCGATGATCCACTCTCGTTTCTTGACTTCAGCCTTGAATATATAGTGAATCGTAGCGATTGAATTGACGATACAAAGCCCAGCAAATATTTGAAAAAGCACCACACCTTGAATTGTACCCACATACCCCATAATAAGACCGACTAGACCTAATAGAACAAATAGTCCAACATGCAGTGGCGTACGTAGTAATATTCGCTCTGATTTAACCCGCAACACCATTATTGAGTGGCGCACGCTGTTAAATACCAATATTGATAACATCAACAGGAATCCTGCAAACAGCCGGTTTTGATGCGCTAAGTTAGTAGCAGCTTCAAACGACAGATTTCTCGCCGGTTCACGTATGCCAACAGGGTCAATTAAAACCAAAATAGTCATGATTAGACCGCTGACAGAAACGGCATACATGCCATTTACGAAGTAGCGACCATATTTAACATGTTTTGCACTGCCCTTTTTGGCTAACATTGGCAACCAAAAGACTACCATTGCCAGGCTACCTGCCATTACGTGCACGTAAAATGCAAGTTGATGGATAAGTTGGAACATAATTCTCTCCTGCTGGTGACGTATAAGTCTTAGACCGTGGTGTTGATTATTGGACCATAATACGCATCAAGCAGATTTTTAATCAGTGCGAGAAGTCATCAATTCAAACCATGACTTTTGGCCTATTTTTAAGCCTTAAGATCTCTGCCATAATAGCTAGTATGAGAATCGCGAATAAAAGCATTGGACTGGGTGAAGTTGCAGCAGTCGGCACTTGGTCGATAGTATTTGGTATTGTCCTATACTGGTTACCCAACTCGACCCCGGAGATAAAATCGAATAGCTGGCTTATCGTCACGCTATTTATTGCTTATATTGTCTGCTTTATATCAATTATTCGAGATGATTTACTGCCGCCAGGTATTATCTATAAATACGCCGCCATCGTCTTACAATTGCTCTGTGCTTTCGGATTGATGCTTTTAATACCGATCGACTTTTTACCTATTTTGACAATTATCTGGGTTTCAATTCTGCCGCATATGACGAGTTTAAAAAGGTCGATGCTCATTATGTTCGCGGTAGTCACTTTGTGGTTTGTGCTTTACTCAATCCGATGGGAGAACAAAAATGTGATTTTTTATGGATTGCTTTATTCCACCTTTCACTTCTTCGCCGTGTTCATGAATTTCGAAACGGTTAAAGCGGAGAAAGCGTCTTTGGAAGCACAGAGGCTTAATAAAGAGCTCCAAGCTACCCAACATCTGTTGTCTGAAGCATCCCGCCAGAATGAGCGCACACGTATCGCCAGAGACTTACACGACTTACTCGGCCACCATTTGACCGCTCTCATTATTAACCTTCAAGTAGCCAGCCATCTCTCGCAAGGACAAGCCAGAGATAAAGTTGAACAGTGCCATTCGCTCGCTAAATTATTACTGAGTGACGTCAGAGAAGCGGTGAGTACGCTAAGGGAAAATCAGCATTTAGATTTTGAAAAAATGCTAGCGCTGATGATTGAAAAAGTTCCCAAGCTCAATATTCACTGCCAGATAGAAGCTGGATTTAGCTTAGAACAAATCGAACTTGCCAAGGCATTACTTAGCTGTATTCAAGAAGCAATCACAAATAGTTTACGCCATAGTGGTGCCAGTGAACTTTGGATTACCCTAAAAACCTATGACGACGAGCTTTTTCTCGAATTGTACGACAACGGTCAGCTCAATAAAAAGTTTACTCCCGGAAATGGATTGTCCGGCATGCAAGAACGCGTGGCAGAATTTAATGGTCAAATGACTACTAGCCGAGTTCAAAGTGCTTTAAAGATCGATATTGGAATACCGCTTGGGCAAGATGAAAATTTCAAGGCTTGAAATCGTATATGAGTAATATTCTTCATCGTAGTTATTCCGGAGTAAGATAAAATGCCTACTCCGATAAAAGTTCTTTTAGTTGATGATCAGATGCTAGTTAGAGAAGGCATTAAAAGTCTTCTTAACTTGTCGGATAAAGTTGAGGTGGTCGGAGAAGCCCAAGATGGCACTGAAATCGAAAATGCCTTAGCTATTTACTCTCCAGATGTGATCTTACTCGATCTTTCAATGCCGAAAATGGATGGTATCGCAACTCTTAATTGGCTCGCAGAAAATGAAATGACGACTCCGGTGATCATTTTAACTACCTTTGATGATCATGAATTCATCTTACGCGGGATCCAAGCCGGGGCGATGGGCTATTTACTTAAGGATGTCTCTCTTGAAACCCTGATCGAAGGAATAGAAACGGTTCATTCAGGCAAACGATTAATGCAACCAGCGCTAACGGAAAGGTTAATGCAAGGTTTGCAAGGATTTAAATCTGAATTCGAGGCTCCAGAAGTCATCGAGCCACTATCTCCCAAAGAACTCGAGGTGTTAGGGTTGATGGCAAGCGGATGCTCCAATAAAGAAATATCCGAAGCTTTACATAAATCAGAAGGTACGATTAAAAATCATGTATCTAACGTTTTATCAAAACTAGGCGTTAGAGATAGAACGCGCGCTGTATTGATTGCTATCGAAAAAGGAATTCTTAACTAACGGCCTTAATTTTCTCTAAGAACCTCTTCGCGCGTAATCGTGATGGCGTTTTACCACATACAATTTTATACACAAAATTGTGTCTTAAACGATGGTAGTCAGCACTGTCATCATTGAAAATTGCTTTCATTAAGGCCAGCTCTTTAGTTCGATAGGTCTGCAGCGGTTTTTCTTGTTCATCTTGACGACGAGATTTTACTTTTGTTTTCACCAGCTGTTGGTAATCATCAGATTTAGATAAATTTTCACAATACTCAAAGAGCTGCTGATGAAAATCCTCCCAGCCTTCACTTAATACTTGGTCAATTAAATTGATATCGAGTGCTTTTTCAGTGATAACCGGTAGGCAATCTTTCATTAGCTTATGCGCTCTCAGCTTGCCGACCCTTTTGGGTAACAGGTATGTCCAATACTCCGACCCAGGCAATCCCATCAAACCGTAGTGGGGATTAAGAACAATTCCTTCTCGTGCTATTACATAGTCACAGGCTAAAGGAATAATCGCGCCACCAGCCCCAGCATTACTTCTCACCGCCGCAACGGTAATTTTGGAAGAGCAATTAATTATCGCCTCGACCATGTCATTGATTGCATTAATGTTTCGCCATGACTCCACAGTGGGATCATCAGCGTGTTGAATGCAATTTAAGTGAATGCCATTACTCCAAAAGTCCTCGCCCCCCATCAACACAATAGTTTTTAAACCAGGATTAGCTTCAAGGATACGAAACTCGGCAAGTAATGCTCGACACTGCTCAGTACTAAAAGCGCCGTTATAGAAATCAAAATAGAGATAGGCCGTCTGGCCTTTAAACTCCGCTCTTATATCTGATTGCACGCTTGAGTCGATATGAGGAAGTTGTCGGTTAATTTTTAATTGCGTATTAACAACACGCATCGCGGGTAATTTAAAAAATTTACGCCCTTTGGTTGGAGCTAGTTTCATTTGCCTTATCCATACCAAACCATCTTTGCAAGCGCGGCAAATGGCTTCATCTTTTTGCCCGATTATTTCACCTGGGATTGCGCTGCTAGTATTAGCGGGTTCAAACTTAGCACCATATAAATACACACCGACGCCATTGATTTGATCTTTAACCCCTGGAAAACTGTCAGCTGCATTTATTTTATCAACAATAGTCAGGCCATCATCCGCGTGCCAATCTATCGCTCGCATCGGTTGTTCCATCAATGGGTGCCAAGAACCTTTTGGAAGTCGAGAAGTATCAATGGTTGGGGTCGATTGCTGCCTAATTTGATAGTAAGCGACACAGGAACGGACCATTTGACTTGCACTCGACGTTACTTCTCTGCGGTACAAATTGGCTTTAGAAGTCGCCCGCGAATTAAAGTTTTGTGTCGCCCAAATTTTTCCGGCGTCGAAATCTTGGTTGGCTTGAAGCAGTGTGGCTCCCCATACTTTGTTGCGCTCAACTATCGCCCAGTCCAAAGAAGATGGACCTCGATCTCCAGCGATTCCTGGATGAACAACTAAACAAGGAACCTCTTGCCATACTTTTTCCGGTATTCGATGCTTTAGAAACGGGCAGATTACCAAGTCCGGCTCAAACGCCAAAAATGATTGGTACATTTCCATAGGATTATCTGACAACTCAATATCGAGTTGATGACCGTCAAATGTAAGTTCTTGATGAATACGTTGGCAAAGACCGTTATAGCTGGTCGCGAACAACAAAATTCTCATATTAAACTCTCTTCTTTAGCTGCTAGAAAGGACATCAAAATTTAATAAAGAAATTCTCACGTTCAATAAATATGCATTAAAAAATTCGCAAAAAACAACTCTAAAATTGATTAATTTAGTTTTTATAATGCGAAGAGATTAATTGCAGAATGAGGTATTCTCATAGTTAAATAACGAAGCTAAATAATTATGAAAAAAACGAGATGAATTTTCGGTTCTATTCGAGATAATAATCCATCTAAAGAGATTATTTTTAAATTAGAATGCCTAATGCTTAAACACCACAAAAATTTAAATGCAGAAGAAAAAATATCTCGTACAGTTGAACAAAAAAAACCATTAATCTCAATTGGATATTTGTTTTTATTTTCTTATCTTAAATGCGATTTTGAATTGCGTAAATTAAAAATATCTCGTCTATACTCAACTTCTGTTAATACTGTTTATCAAGATACCTATTTCAAATATGCTCTACATTTTAGTTGAAGAACACTCGGGGGTTTTACTCAATATTTATCGACGTTTATCAAGCGCCAACTATAGAGTTATTTCAAACCAATTTGGTAAGCGCTCATCCGATAACAAGACTTACGTCAAACTAGAACTGGAAGACGGAAAGTTGCCTCTGCCCCAGGCGCTCGAAGGCGAGCTTCTCAACATAGAAGGTTGCACCGATATTTTTTATGACGAACCAACCCAATCAATTCCGGAAGAAAGTGGTGGTCCTAACGGAGCTGCAGCAAAAGTTCCTGATGTTTCTGACATAAAATCGCAAATAAAGCATGTTGCGCAGAAAATAGTTAAAAACTTTTCCGACATTGAAAACATTGTGCATAATTTTGCTCAGCAATGTCCACAAGATAAATCTGCCACTCTTTTATACAACTTGGGGTATAACGTCGGAGCGATCATTTATCAACAGGAGTATGCACTAGGTAAGCCACTCAAATTAGAACTCGCTCTAAAACGAATGTTAAGTGACGCGATTGCTAGCTTTGGAAAAGTTACCTGTAGCCAACATACAATTTCAATAGAGAATAATATTTTTTGTAGTGTTGCCAACCCCGATGGCCACTGCGAATTTACGAAAGGATTTATGACGGGCTTTTTGCACGGCTCGCCAAAAACTAAAGACGTCAAAGTCGAAAACATTTCTTGTCGTAGCCATGGCCAAGTTTCCTGCTCGTTTGAGTTTCGGTAACTGGCCCCCTAAATAGCTAAGAGGTTATTCTGATGGAAGATTTTAGTTCAACATACAACTTGGGTTTAGTCGCCCTCTCTTTTGCGATGGCGGTTTTTGGTTCGTTTACTGCGCTGCAACTGGCAATCAGAATACCAGTGTGTGATAAACGGACATTGCCCTTTTGGGTTTTATTTTCAGGTATCGCTTTAGGCGGCGGAGGCATCTGGTCGATGCATTTTGTCGGGATGCTTGCGATGAATATGCCCTTCCCTATGCAATTCGATATTGGTTTAACCATCGTTTCTTTAATCATTGCGATTGTTTTTGTCAGTATCGGATTAATCGTAGCCGGGCGCGACTTGCTGGGCGAAACCAGTCTGGTACTAGGCGGTGCTATCGCAGGGTTAGGTGTGTCGAGTATGCACTACTTAGGCATGTATGCCATGCGTATACCGGCGACTGTCACCTACGATAGCTTAATAGTGACGATCTCGGTAATTATCGGTGTGGTTGCAGCAATTGCGGCGCTTTGGTTAGCATTTAATTTACGTGGCGTTTTCCAACGATTTGGAAGCGCATTTATTATGGGGATTGCGGTATGTGGTATGCATTACACCGGTATGTATGCAGCTACTATGACACCTGATCCAAATGCGGTGACCAATGCTGCTACAGGAATTTCTACCGGCGGTCTTGCCGGAATTGTTTCAATATTTACGGTAGTTCTACTTGCGGTAATCTTATACCTGTCGTTCCTCAAAACACGCAAGATAGAGAGCATGGCTTAATTGAGCTGAGCCGTTCAAAAAATAATTTATGCGAAGGCTCTTAACAAGAAATTAAGAGCCTTTTTAATCGACCACTTTCCATAAGTACCAACAGGCAATACTTCGGTAGGGCGACCAGCGCTCAGCCAATTTTTCCATTGCCGGTAAATCGTAAGCCTCACCGCCAAATAAGATTTGCATGCCGCGCTGCAAGCCAACGTCAAGTGAAGAAAAAATATCCATTCTCCCCAAAGCGAAAATCATAAACATTTCCGCGGTCCATTTTCCAACGCCCCGCAGTTCGACCAGTTTTTCTATTACCTCATCGTTACTGGCTGACTCAAGTTTTTTAAAGTTAAGCTTGCGCCGTTTTACTGCATCAGCAATGCCCTGTACATATTCTGTTTTTCTGCCAGATAAACCCGCAGCCCTTAAATCTTCAACACTAGCTTTTAAAATAGATGTTGGCCGAAATTTTTTTCCGACTAAATCTCTGACTCTTCCCTCAATAGTAGCCGCCGCTTTTACCGAAAGCTGCTGAGAGATAATAGAAGTAATTAGCGCGTCAAAGGGGTCATATTGATCAGGCGTAAGTGTGCATTTGCCATGCTTTTTAACCGTTGGTCCTAAGTATTCACACTTGAGAAGGGAACGTCTGGCTTTTTGCAGAGATGAGGCTGTAATTTGCATGATCAAAATACATAAGAGGATGTTAAACTAATCAACAAAACTACTTGTACAAGTAGTTCCTGTCAACCGTTTTTGTGTTTAGTACGCTTTAAGTTTGTAAGCTATTGATTTCAAAGGATGTTAAAAAATAGTCCGGATTTGGACGCTGTAAAGGGGTTTAAATACTGCATTGACAATACTGACAGTGTAGGTAACTATCTGGCTTACTTAAGAAACTCAGAAAACTCTGAACAGATATATGAATTAAAGTGAGTTTTGTTGAATACAATCAGCTGTTAAATATCAGATATGAGTTTTACCAAAGTATTTGGATATTGATTAATATTTAAAGGACAGGCTTAATGAATCGCCAAATTTATCTAAGATTACTTCTCGTACTTTTTTTCGCGCATCCGAGTCATTCCAATTCTGATGAGATAAAGTCTCGA
>JAPHTP010000169.1 GCA_026196875.1 Kangiellaceae bacterium | reverse complement strand
GTTTAAATTCTGTGGTATATTTTCTGCGTTGCATGGTTCACTCCTAAAGGTATTAAAGACCTTTTTAAAAGTGTCCGCAAGATCGGGGTAAAACCCGTACGGGTTACTACTAATGGCAACTTTGGGACAAGAGTTCTCAACTTTAGTCGTATTTTTAGTTTGGGCGTTCTCAGAGTCAGGTCGATATATTTATTTTAGGCTTCGTGGTAAAACCGACGAAGAGCTTAATCCTGATGAATATAGAACAGATACGATCTCGCTTGAAAGTAATTTTGTGAACTTTGGAGGTAAAGCAGGATACAAATCGATATCCCTTAACGAAATAGAGAATGTATCTTACACACCTTCTGATAGTGATTACCAAGAGTTAACATTTATCTTTAAAGATAAAGGGGGATTTGTTTACAGCTTAAACAATACTGTAGAACATGTTTCCAAAGCCGTAGAAGAAATTAACAATACGCTGAGTTTAAGCGTGAAAGACACGCAAAATTAGTTTTGCGTTAAGTATATGAACAATCCTGAGTTAATAATTAAAGAATGCTTTGTAGACACGCCCAATGAATTATTTTCGTATATTCGAAATAATGTAGAGTGGGATGAGCGAATGAAAGCAAGGAAGACAGCTAGCTTTGGTGTTTCCTATGATTATTCTGGTATAACTTATCCTCAAACGAAAATGTTTCCGGCACTTGATTCTATATGTAAGAAAATTGAAGTGGAGATTGGCTTTTTACCCAATAATTGCCTTATAAATTACTATCGAGATGGCAATTCAAAAATGGGCTATCATTCTGATTCTTCGGAGGAGTTAAGACCTGGAACTGGAGTAGCTATTATTTCATTGGGAGCCGAGCGACATATTTCTTATCGCTCAAAAAATAATAAAGAACACAAAGTTAAGTACCTTTTAAAGAATGGAGCTCTTCTATATATGGACAATAAAGTACAAGATGAATGGACTCATGCAATACCGAAAACTTCTGATACCGGCGAAAGAATAAGTTTAACATTCAGGCATATCTTGAAATGAAAGTACTTATCCATGCGCTGAAATTATGCATAAGAATCACTCAAGTTTGACTAGGCGTAAAGCATATAAGATGAACGAAGAAATAGTTAAGAATTCTAGAAAAGAAGTAGGCGATATTTCTTCAAAGATGTTAGATGGTTCTTGTGACTATCTTGAAGGTTCAAGGGAACTGATAAGACTAAGATTTGATGCAGACTTAGAAAATGATCACGATATGCGAATATTTATCGGCATAGTCTCTGAGACTGACAACCTGCCGATCGGAAATGTAAGGGGAAAATGGTCTCAGGACGCCCTTAAGCTAAATGAACCTGAAATTAAAAAGGCTGTTGAGTGGGCAAAGAGTATTTCTCTCGAAGAGTGCAAATCACTTTCGGAACGATTCAATGCTTAACAAGACGGAGAACTACGCGAAAACGACACGCGTCTCAATTAAGCGTTAAGAGGCAAAAGTAATCAAATGAGCACACCATACAATATGGCCTTCGCCTGCATTAAATGCTGTAAGTCGTTTAAGCGTGAATTCGATATGGCACCAAAAGATTACCCAAAAGAGCTTCCATGCTCAGAGTGTGGTGGCGTAGCGTATAACTATGGTCGTCACTTCAAGGCTCCGAAAAAGAACGATACAGCTCAATGGAAAAAAATTGAATTTTTACATGAGCATGGTTTTCGATTTCAAAAGATAAGGATAGGCTCAGGTCATCATGATGTTGTTCCTTATCCCGAAAATATGGAGCAAGCTAAAGAGTTTGTTGTTAAATATAAAGAGTACGCGATAGATGCATAACCAAAATTTTAACAACCTGGTGGAAATCTTTATTATTTGATTTTAAAGAATACAGATTTTGGTGCTGTCGTCGAAGAGCTTCACTGTGCGGCACTTCCTCTCCACACCAACAGTTAACTCAACCAGGAGCGCGACCCAATGAAAGACATCCCAGGGATCGATGAAGACGGCAATCCTAAGAGCGGCCCCTTTAAATTGTTCTTCAAGAATGGCCTTGTCTCTTGTCAGGGTGAATTCGACAACGGAAAGAAATCAGGAAAGTGGAAGTACTTTCTCAATAACGGCCAGATGCAGTCCTCTGGCAGCTTCAAGGACGGAAAGATTGTGGGTCGGTGGAAATGGTTCTACAAAAATGGTGAGCCACGGGGGACGGGAGGCTTCGATGATGAAGAGCAGAAGCACGGTGCATGGAAGCGATACCATCCAAATGGCCAACTCTGGGACGAAGGTCGCTTCGAACACGGCAAGAAGAAAGGCACTTGGAAAGTTTACGATGAGGCGGGCGAGCTCCTAAAGACGCAAACTTTTAAGTAGCGGAGCCGGTGACACGTGACGTTATATGTTTGAACTAAGAACTCTAAGGGGTTTATCAATGAGTTATGTTTATTTGTTAAGATGCTTTATTGTAGTGATTGGGAGCTCTTTACTTATATCTTGTACCACGAGTAAAACTGATAAAGAGCAGCCGATAGTAACGCGTAGCTTAGTCAGTGCAAAGTCGTATAGTCATCCTACAAAAACAAGCACAAAAGAAGATATGCAAGTATGTCGAAATACGGTGGCTCGAGAGCAGATCGATAAATGTATGTCTGAAAAAGGTTGGATCGTTAAAGTTAAACGATACGATTAAACTAGTCCAATAATGAAGCAGACACGCTGAAATTCAGCGTAATAATACGCGCAAGATTAGCTTAGCGTTAGGCACTCGTCGAGGGAAATCTCCCCAATTCTCAACGTCCGCAAATAGCCGAAATTCGAAATCCCCATGTTCTCTAATTCGATACTTAATACATCGAATTATAAATTATTGAATAACTTATTAAAGATAGGCAAACTATCTTTAATTTGAAGAATATCATATGGATCTAATGAACCATATGATACTCGCCATGAACAATCATAAGAAAAAATTTTAAGTTAAGGGGACAAACATGAAAAATCCTTTCTTCAGTATATTTGTAGTTGTATCAATATTACTCTCTTCTGTAGCTCTGGCAGAAGGAGATGGAAAAGCCCCTGTGTTGTATCGCCCTACTTTTGAAGTTTCTGATGGTGTGGCTAGCGCTGGAACAGCATTCGTTATTAAGCATGATAAAAAATATTATGCCGTAAGTGCACAGCATTTAATTGGTACTGCTGGAGGCCTGAAAAAAGATTATTTAGGAAAAGATATGGCGAATGTTTTTAAAAAAGTAACTTATGATCCCGTATATTCAGGTTATAAGACGCTATCAAGTACCTCTTTTGTACCAATTGAAAATGCAGCACCATTGTCGGACAAAACCACCAAGCATGATATTTTCATTTCTCAAGTAGATACCCTGGATTCAACGCCATTAACCCTCGCGGAGAATTCTCCAAAAGTAGGAGACCGAGTAATGTTGTATGCAGTGGTTGCCAACTCAGATGAAGTCATGCATTCAGCTACGGTTGCTAGAGTTAATGAAGATGAGTTCGCCTATATCTTTGATGATAAAAACATTAATTTAAGAGCAACAAGTGGTGCCCCGGTCATAAACTCCAAATACCAGGTTGTTGGCATTAATCTAGCTGGCGGCGAAACGAACGATGGTAAAGTCGTGGGGTGGGCAAACCCACACATCTCGATCTTAAAGTATTTGCCATAGAGGATCATAACATTAATTAGGTTGCATTGTTTCAACCCGCAAAATCAGCGGATAAACCCCAGCTTAAGGCATTATGAGAAATACTAGAGTAGACAATGGCGTTAGAAGAAACCACATATAAATGCGTAAAATGTAAAAATGAATTCCTTGATATTTGGTATACCGAATTTGATTTTAGCGAGCGTAATGCGCAGTTAACTTGTACCAACTGTGGAGCTAAATTAGTGGCAGACTTTGACTTTAAACTAGCCTCAAAGCTCTCTAATATTTATTTGCTTCTTTCCTTTGTGTTTGGAGCTACTATCGCAATTACAAGCATCATATGGAGCTATGACACCGTTGGGGAGTATATTATGTATACAGGCCTTGCGATCGGAGTGCCTTTAATAGTGATGATTGAGCTTTTAGAACTACCCGATATATTTCCAAATCCAAAGAGAACAAGAGAAATTGAACAGCCAACAAACGACTCATAATTATATGCTGAATTTAAGTGTAAACAACACGCAAAGTTAGCTACGCGTAGGGTATATAGAATGTATAACCAGTCTGTTGAGATCATATTTTCGGAACAAATGAGTGAATCGGGCCGATTACGCAAAGTAGCTGACTTTATTGAAGTATCAGATGGGCAAGTCACTTATAAATTAAAGAAAGGTGGAAGGACAATACTAACAGCTTGGATGCCAAGTGCATTCGAAGAGGTTTATGCAAAAGTTCGTACTGAACATGAGCAAGGAAATCTTGAGTTAGTGTTTCCCAAACCAGACAATACCTAACAATACGATGAAAATTGAAGCTATAAAGTCGCTCAAATTAATTGGGCGCTTATTGTTTAAAAGGAATAAAGCTTTGAATCCAGAGTTGGAATTTGAGTGGCTCGGGGATCTAAGTGATGACTGTATTGCTCGGTGGAATGGACTTACTTTAAGAGCTGAAGAAATGGAACGACGAAGATGGTGGTGGGCGGTATACGATAAAAATGGCGATACCATCGATGATTCCAATGAATATTATCCTAAAGAATTCCGCAACGGTATTTGGGCGCGAACAGAAGCAGAACGGGTTGCACGAGAATATCTTGAAATGACAATTAACAAATCAAAGCAGTAGTTAAGGAAACCCAGACAGACGCATTTTAGAGATATCCTACAAAGCCATCAGCCGGTTTCCCACATTCTGAGACATTGACTATTGGAAGTGCCTACGATTATCGATATAGTGACTGTCTGAGTTCAACTAGTAATATTCAACCGATTTGATAGGAAAAAGAGATTTCCCCATGTTAAAAAAGCTGTTCATATTTTGCCTTATTTTCACTTCTCAAAAAGCATTCAGTAATGAAATAGCTGTTGGTAAAGAAGGGGGGCCTGTCACAATAATAGAATATGGTTCGCTTACCTGTGATCACTGCATAGGCTTTCATCGAAAGATACTTCCGGAAATTAATAAAAAATATATTCAGTCAGGTAAGGTACGATTTATTTACCGTCACTACCCGACAAGTAAGGTAGCTCTGCAAGCAGCCATTGCTGTAGAGTGCTCCAGTGCAAACCGTTATGAAGTACTTAATAGTTTTTATTTCAATATCAAAGAATGGTATTCACCGAAGAATCGGAACGAAGCGTTTAAAAAATACGCTCAAGTAAAAGAAAGTGATACTTCACGTTTTGATGAATGTCTTAAAAGCGAAGAGCTTGAAAAAAAGATCATTGCTAGCCAAAGAGCGGCATTTGAAAAATACGGCGTTCATGGAACACCAACCTTTATCATCAACGACAAAGTATTTAAAGGAGAGCATAGTTTTAAAGACTTGGAGAAAATTATTCAGGAAAATTTAGCGAATAATTAAGTTTTGCCAAAACAAACGGGTCAGGTTGCCCTTCCCCGCCAGGCCCTTTCTATCATTCAATTTATTTTCTTATGATACTTTTTCTTTAAAAGAGTCCTCTTTAAAAGACTCTTCTTTAGATGTTGGCTCTTTATAAGGCTTTTCTTTAACCCCCATAATTAATAGCCACAAGCAAGTTCCTATTTCTCCGAAAGTCGCTGGGCGTCTTATAAAACTCGGAATATCAACATCTGGATAAAGTACCCTTCCAAAGAACTTAATCAGATAACCAAAACAGCCAAGCATAAGCAAAAGACCCAACACTTTAGGAATGTAACCGGATTTAAAAGCCAGGTAGCCAAAAGGAAATAGCCAGAGCCCCCAGAATATTTGAACCACCGCAATCCCATTGTTATATGAGCTTAATAACAACATAACCTGTGCCTGGATCTGTTCCGCATTGAGTCCATCTAGATATTCCGCGCCGCTCAAAACAGTCAGAACATTCACCTTGTCGACCAGGTTAAAGAGAGAGACAGGAACACTGACAGCGGCCAATATCACCATAAGTAAGGCATGTGTTCGATTAACCTCCTTAAACAGCTCAAACAAAACAAAGGGCAGGATCAGGAAGAAAATGTAGCAAACTATGCCTGTGACGATACCCGCCCGGAACAAGAACTCTGAAGACTGGATGTTATTGACCGTCGCTGCCGCGTCTCCCATATCAATGAGTTGCGATGGTACATAAGCCAGGCTGAAAATCCCCGTTATCACAACGAGTAAATAGGTAAAACCGGCAAGTCTGGCGGTGGCGTTTTTCGTCATTTCTCTCTCCAATTCTCATCAAGTCAATGTGTAACCAACTGATTTAAAATGGATTTTGACGCGTTTAAATTTTGAAGTCGCGCCGAATTTGAAATTCGGCGTACATTTTCAGGTAAAAGATACTTACAAATGCTGGATTGAATGTCTCTCTTGTGCCGATTAAACTGGCACTAAGCTGTAGCCCCTATCTCGATCCTGTTTATGGCACTACCCTCCTTCAATTTGCTCGTTCTAATTGTTAGCTTGACCTTTTTGCTGGCGCAATTATTTGTCCGGGAAAAGCACACGTCTCACATTTTATTTGCGGTGTTTTGTGGCTCAGTGACCATGCTGCTCACCAAGAATATTAGTGGAAACTCAATCGGCGCCTATCAGCATTTAATCGGCCTTGGCGCCATTGCAATCTGTAATGGTTATTGGTTACTGTCGCGCAGTTTGTTTCGTGATAAAGATGCCATAGCGGGCCGGCACCTAGCTTTGGCGTTAGCCATTGCACTACTGGTGTTTATTAAACAAAGCTATTTGTTTGCGAGTTCAACTGCCTTAATCCCTGTTAGTAGTGGCTCTCTTGTCAGTCATACCCTTTCAGAACTCACCAAGTTACTGTCATCTTGCATTCTCGTTTTATCTTTTTGGGAAGGGTGCCGCGGCTATAAAAATGCCAGCAAGCAGGAAAAAGGCCAGCGTATTTTATTTTTAGCGACCTTTGGTTTAGCGGTTGCCATTAACAAAATATCCCTAAGTATGCTGGCAGCAGATCCGTCTGCCAGAGAATGGGTTATCAGTAGTCTTATTCTCCTGGTGCTGGTAAATACGCAGATACTTATGTTTTGGCGTTATCATAAGCCGAAACAAGCTGTCGAGAATCACAGCACTATCCAGAAGACATCAAACCTGTATCAAGATGTGGCAGAAAAACTTGGTGATGCTGTTTCATGTGCGGAGCAAAAAATTGCCGAAAATGTTAAAACACTCTTAATAGAAAAACAGCTCTTCTTAAAAGCCAACTTAAAAGTTGGTGATATCGCGAAGGCGCTTAATTTACCCGAGTATCGGGTCAGCAAAGCACTTAGAAACCATCTTCATGCAAAAAACTTTAATCAATATGTCAACGAGTTACGTATTGGCTATGCAAAAGAGATTTTAGTGGATATCAATAAACAAAAATGGTCTGTATTAGTTGTGGGTTTAGAAAGTGGCTTTGCTTCAGTGGGCCCATTTACACGGGCATTTAAGGCAGCGACAGGTTTTACACCGAATCAATATCGGTTAAGTCATTTGGAAAATTCGGCGTTAAGCATGGGGTAGAATCTTCTCGTACGCCTAGACTCATATAATAAACGTCAGGCAAGGAAATTAAAAAGAAAATGAATATAAAAAAGATATTTGAACCAAATCAGGAAAAATATGATGGTATTCGACCAATTAATATATATGGAATGAGATTCATATATATTCTAATGTCTACATTGTTAGCGTTTGAGGTCTGGTCGCATATCTTTACATATGATCAACAATGGAAACCTAGTGACGCAATGGATTGGAGCGTTTGGGCGGCCTTTACAATATTCGCGTTCATTGGGATTTTTCGTACGGTCAAAATGATTCCGATTTTGCTTCTGGAAATCACCTATAAATCTATCTGGTTAATCTTAGTGGCTTTACCTTTGCATTTAGAAGGTAATCTTTCGGATGCAACTACTGATGGAATGATATTTCCATTTTTATTCGTAATACTACCGGCTATTTTTGTGCCCTGGGGTTATGTAATAAAGAAGTATATAGTGGGTAGTAACTAGGTGGGAGACTTCACCTAACAAAGCGTTCAATTACTCTACCCCTTTTGATTCAGCCTACTCTTGAAAATGATTCCATAAGTGGAGGAAAAAATAATGCTAAAACAATCAAACCGACAACGAATAACTGAACTCGTTGAACAATGTGTACCTTTTTCGCAATCTCGATTACTTCCGTAGAATCCAATTCTTTCCATCTTTTCTTTGCAATATAGGACTCTGTCCTTTGTGTTTTAAACGGTGATGAAAATAAGGATGGTTTAGGGCTTCCTAACTCTTCCCAAGTTTGCCTCTCGTGCTCTCTAAGTGCTCGCAAAAAGCGGCGTTTATAGATGGCCCAAGTCGGGCCTAATATAATCATCGCAACAATTGCGATTTGAACAACAAAGTCTGACTCTTGAGTATTCATTTTTCGCTCACATAACACTCAAAGCTGGTGAGCATATTTTGCTTCACTTGCCTATTTTTGTTAAGTACTTTCGTTAGATATCTCATCTGCAACTAGCTCACTAAAGGCTGTACATTTGGGTATGTCCTTTTCTCTAATATATCGGCACATAATTTTTTCAGGGTCGAGTTTCGAAAGCTTAACCAATTTAATCAGTTGCTCTTCACTCGCTTCACCTCTAAGCCAAAATTGGAATGCTCCGTTTCGATTATGCTCTGAACTATTTTCATGACCAGGCTTATATTCATTCATCTGATTTTCTAGAACAATATCAGGCAGCATATCCCACTCTAACCATTCTTTGGGATACTTCATCAGCTCTACGAATTCTTCTTTGGTCATATGCATTTAACGTTCGATAAATTAAAGAAGCGATTCTCTCGCAGCTTCAAATTCAGACACTGGTTACACATTTTGTTCTGCAAATTGAAAACCAATAATTCTGGACCAATCACCTGTTTTAGACAAGATATGATCCAACTCGTAACCTTCCAGAGGCTCGCCAGATACAGTTTCAAGTACGCCGCCAGCAAACGAAAATGCTCGACTCGAGAATACTCTCACCATGACTTCAAAACGACAGGAGTTAACCCCGGCTTCAGAAAAAGCACAAATGTGCTTAAACAAATCAGACTTTTTCCTAAATGGAATTTCAGCTAAATCAAACCAGTCGGGACTGCCGCAAATTAAATACCAGTCATTGAGCATTTGTACTAGTATTTTGTCTGTCCCGAGAATTAATGCACTTTCTAATATATTCGCACAAATACGTTTTGCATTAGCCCCTTCATGCCCAAAGTACATATCTTGATTTTTTATAATGTGCCTATCTACATCCAAAGGCTTTATTTCATGTGCGGAGAATTTATCCATAGTTCTACGTGTAACGCCTAATTCCAAAACTCAGGTGTAGTTTAACCTGAATATCTTGCAATTTGTTGTTATGTATTTTTACGAACATATCAGAGTCTACTCCTAAAAAACAATGTTAAGACAACTCCTAGAACGAATCCCGAAAATCCCAGAATACCGAAAATTTTTAGTATTGAACGATATTGTTCGTCAAAGTAGTACCAATCTATTCCAGCAAATATTAAACTCATAGCAATCAATGCAAGTGAGCAATTAAATATGAGTTTTAAATACTTTGATGTTTTGCTTCCTTGTATAATTTCCATGACTCCTTTCTATACATAACGCTAAGATCATGCGAGTGCGGTTATTCACACGCATTGTATTGTTACATGTCAATCAGTAGGTAATTTCATTTCACCAAAATACATGCAACTTCTTCGCTAATCGCTATTTTAATCAAACCTCACAATAAGTAACAACAATATTCAGGCATTCTTAAAAAAATTAAGCCTAAATATAATATCTGAAGTAACCTATCTAATCTAAACTATTGATTTATTTTAATCAGACACCCTGACTTATCTAATTCTGGGCACTTAACTCACTTGAACAACCACAGAATCTCCTCAAACCAGTAGGGAATTGTCGGCAGATATTGTGGGACATCGGCCTTATTCGGGGTGTCTGATATTTTCGTCTCCAGTTATTCTCGTTAAAATTAGTTAAAAGCCTTTCCAAAGAAGCTTCCTTCATTCCAGCTAGGAGCTGCCGCATCATTGCCAATTGTCTTGAGAGCATCAAGGCTAATTTTTGTAAAATCAGCGCCAGCATCATAATTTATGGGCAATGATGTATTGTCGGTAGGTTGGTGGTAATGATTTCTGTAAAAATCCATAAAAACCTTTGCACCATTAATTTCTGGGTCTTTAGAACCTAAGCCAATCATCAAATATATAGAGGGAATACCTTTTTTAACAAATGAATAGTGGTCGCTACGAACAAAAATAGCCTGCTCTGGCATGGGATCTGGGCTTAAAGCTGTTTTATTTTGGATTGCAGCTGTTTTAATAGCAGCGCTTAAGGTGGAATGTTCAGCGCCAAAAGCAATTACATCTGCAAAAGGGTAAAGCATCGCGACCATATCTAAATTTACATTGGCTATTATTGTAGAAAGAGGAACCGGAGGATTATGAACAAAATAATTTGAGCCCAACAGACCTTGTTCCTCAGCTGTTACTGCAAGAAATAAAATAGAACGCTTGGGCCTTTCTCCTGAACTCAAACGTCGGGCAATTTCAAGCATTACAGCAATACCGGATGCATTGTCGATAGCACCATTATTGATTTCGAATTTTCTCTGTTGGTTTCGATCTTTCCGACTGCCTAAGTGGTCTAAATGCGAAGTCAGGACGACATACTCATTTTTTAGTTCGGGATCTGAGCCTTCTAGTACACCAATGACATTAGAACTAAACAATTTTGCTTGCAGACTCTTTCGTCTTAAAGTGATTTCAATGCCCATATTAATGCTGCTGTGTTTTTTTTGATTTTCTAAATCAGTGTATATATCGATATATCGCTTATTTGCCGCTGCAAAAAGCTTTTCAGCGGCTTTTGAAGTAATCATAGAAACGCCTTTTAAGTTTGAAAATTCATCAAATACGCTTCCGTCTTCCATTTGCCATTTCAGGAAAGGTGAACCGGCTTTTTCTCTAAGGTTTAGGTAAGTTTGATTATTGGGATGATCAACTACAATAACTCCCACAGCCCCCCGAGTTGCTGCTTGTCTGATTTTCTCGCGAATATCACTCACATGCGCACCGGCATCACTGGGAAAGCTCTTTGGCTGCCCGTTAATAAATATCACAATTTTTCCCGTTACATTGATACCTTGATAGTCGTCATAGTTCAGGTGTTTTGATGAGATCCCGTACCCAACAAATACTAATGGAGCGGTCACCTCCTCATAGCTTTCGATAGCGCTGGGAAAAGTGAAAAACTCATCATGATATTTAAGTGATTGAGATCCGTTATTGGCATTAATGATAAATTGGGCTGAATCTTTAACCAGTGTACTTTCAATAAGGGGGACTGATTGAAACCAGGACTTATCCCGCATCACAGGCATAAGACCATATCGCTTAAAATGACTTGCAACGTAATTAGCTGCTTTTTCATACTCTTCTGTGCCAGGGTAACGACCTTTAAGCGAATCATCAGCTAAGAACTGTATATGTTGTTGGAGATTCTGTTTGGTGAGAAGAGAGTCTTCTACCAAAGAACTGGTTGCTTTTTCACCAGTTGCATTGAAGCTAAATAGTAGAAGTAGAGCGAATATTAATTTTACAGGTTGGTGCATAAATTTTCCTAAAGATATCTTATTAAATGTCAGGAAAATTTAACCACCTATTCTCGCTCTGCTCGTCCAATGTGTACAATTTAGACGTGCGATTCGAACGATTCGGACTTAATTATCCTTGCTATTCAATAGTTCTTGTCGGTATTGGCTCGGCTTGACACCTTGCTCAAGTCACATTAATCCTGGGTTGACTTAAGAGCTAAGTTGCGTAAATATCAGATAACTTTAAATAATTCAGTAAAAAACCAAACAAGCGTTTGATTTAAAATAAGATCTACTGAATACAATCAGCTTTTATGAGTCAGAATGAAAAAATTATTATCTACTCTTTCAATATTATTGTTCTCATCTTCGGTTTTGTCAGAAAATCTAGTTGTTCCTGAAGCTGTCGTAAGTGAATGGGGATATAAAACAATCGAAAACGATTCATGGCAAGAGATAAAACGGATCAAGGCTGATGGTAAATATTATCCTGGATTTAGGCTTCGGAAACATTGCTTTAAAGATGACGTTGAAGCTCGAAGTCTAGACAAAGAATTGACTGACGAAATTAACAGCAAACCAGGAGCTTCCAAAGTATACAGAGATTCTTTCGTATATGGAGGCTGTTTATTTGAACTCAGAACATGGGCCAACTATTTCTATTTAGAGTACCAGCCGAAAGTACTTGAGTTACTTAAAAATTATATAGAAGAGCATAAAGCTCATAACCAGTCTAAGCTGTAGATGAACTACTGTTTGAAGTGTTATAAATCCATGAGTAAATTTATTACCATCCTAATTTTATTTATTAGCTCAAATGCAATTGCTGACTCATTACTATTGAGAGTAGAAGTTAATAAACAAGAACCAACTGATTATCATCCTCCTTGCGAAGATAAAGGCGATGGTACTATTTGTATTCCTTGGAGCCTTTGGACAATATATCACTCTAGAGTAATACAAGTGATTGATGGGAAATATGAAGAGGAAAGAATTAATATCGCGGTATTACAGCACGCGAACTTTATACCTGAAGTAGTTAAAGACACCTATTTGATTGTTGAAGAGTTTAGTAATCTGGATACAATAAAAAAGCTTGGAACTAAGTACCATTCAGATGGACCTATTAGCACAACGCCGATGGTTTGTTTACCAATATCCTATGTCGAAAAAGCCAAGGATAAAGATAAGTTCTCAACTGTCTATTGGAAATCGACTGACGGTAAGGACTATTGCTATACAAAGCGTGGATTAGATCATTCAGATGACGAAGAGCAAGTAAATAGTCAGACACCCTGATTTATCTAATTCTGGGCACTTAGCTCACTTGAGCAACCATAGAAGTTCCTCGAACCAGTAGGAAATTGTCGGCGCACGTTGTGGGACATCGGACTTAATCGGAGTGTCTGAAATTTTCTTTGCCAAAATTTTTTTTTCAAATACGCCTATATGAAAATATAGTTAATCGCTAGTGTTGATTATTCTTGTCTTTACTTATCTTGCTTTTAAATTTTCTCAAGCGATTATCAACCGTATTTTTAGAGTTCTCTCCTTTCTCTAGTTTCACTTTTTCTCTGGCTTCAATCTCTTTTTGTATTGCATGTAATTTAAACTTTCGCGCATTCTTTTTTTGAATTGAACGATACCATATGTATGCTAGGGGTAAGATTAAGAACCAAGCCATTCGCTACTACCTATTTTAAAATTTAACGCTTAATTGAGACGCTCGATTCTTCTGCGTCGTTCTTCCAATGTCTTGTTATACCTTTATTCGTCGAGTGACATTTCATCTCGTAAACACTCAGCTAGATCTGATGGCTCCATAACCCAGATGGACCATTCCTTATTTGGAAAGACGCCAACTTTTACACCATCTTTCTCAAAATCGGGCAACCATTCATTAAGAAATTGTTCGAGCGAAATTTCTGTCGCGGAATGCCCAGGGAAATGTAGGTCAGACATTTTTTGTGCATATTCTGGGTGAGGCCAAACGGGGAAGTATTCAAACTCTCCATCAATTATGGGAAAAAGCCAGCCTTCACCATTTTTGACTCCCCATAATTGTTGCCAATCTGCAACTTTCCCTACAAAGTGAGAGTATCGATCAGCACTACTTAGTGCTAAAACTGACTCAAACTGTTCGGGGTTCAACTTATAGGGCATATCAACTCCTTAGGTGCATAACGCTTATTATACGCAGCAAATTACGTTAACAATCACGTGATCGATCCTGCAACTTGTCTTTTCTTTATTGAATTCAAAAGTCTATAGTGTTCCACAAGAAATACAAGCTCAGTATTACATAAGTCCAGGTACTTAACTCACTTGAACAACCATAGAAGCCCTGCAAACCAGTAGGAATTGTTAGCAGACGTTATGGGGAGCTTATTTATTGAAAAATAAATCTGCTCCATATTCTTAAATTCGGCCTAAATTTGCTAATTAATGTCAGGATATTTTTATTAACTCTCAAAAAAATTGCTTAAAATAGCGCCCCTCGAAGACGTTACATGCACTTTGGTTTAGCCAATCTACCTACCAATTGGCGTGTAACAAGACAACGAAGATTGAAGCAGTAAAAAACGTTACTCAATTTGTTTAGACGTTAGAACATAAGGTGAAAAAATGAAAAAACTGATATTAGGAATTATTTTAGCTGTGACAGTAAGCGCTCCTGCTTACGCTAAATACATTACTCCACTCAATGGCCCCGGAGTCGAAATCACTAGAGTGTTTATTCATCAAAATGGCGGTATATCTCTTTACATTTCTGGTGAGGTTCAAAACTTAGATGAGTGCACGTCCGCATCTCGAGTCTACATTCCTGAAACTGTAACTGGTAAGGATGCAATGTTGTCAGTTGCATTGACGGCAAAATCTTCTGGTAAGAAGATAGGAATACATGGTTCTGGCTGTAGTACAACTCCGTTTTGGGGAGGAACGATTGATGTTCCAATAGTCAATAACTTATGGATGTTCTAACAAGGAAACTAAACGAATCAGACACCCTGATTTATCTAATTCAAAGCACTTAACTCACTTGAACAACCATAGAAGTCCCTCGAACCGGCAGGAAATTGTCGGCGCACGTTGTGGGGAGCTAGTTTATTGAAAAATGAACCTGCCCCCTTATTTCTTTAAATGACCATCAGTATTTAGTGCTTTCTGAAATAAGCTTTCACTTAAAAGCCTGGTGTTATAAAATACAGCTGTCAAAAAATAAACGGTTAGGAGGATGTACATGATTGTAGTAAACCTGACCGGGCATCAAAACTAGTTTCTGACCTTTAAGATAAAGTCGAATAGTCTTTAACTTCTTGTAAAGTCACTGATTATCAGCCCGGTAAATTACCGGGGCATAAGCCCCTAATAAAGTTATTAACGAAACTAGTTAAGGGTTTACTATGAGTACTCATTATTCACTAACCGACTTAGGCTGGTCACCATATTTTCAACAACAAATCCTCCTCGAAGAATGGGATATCCTAACTCCCGCACGAGTTATCGAGCAGCATAAATCAATCGTTTGTGTTTTAACCGAGTCTTCTGAACTTAATATAGAGTTGACACATTCAATGCCTCCAATAGTTGTAGGAGATTGGATTCTGCTCGACAAAGATAACCGGTTTGTTCGGCTACTAGAGCGGAAGACTTGTTTTAAGCGAAAGGCTGCAGGAACAAAAATTGAAGAACAATTAATAGCTGCCAATGTCGATATAGCATTTGTTGTTTGCTCTTTGAATGAAGATTTTAACTTAAGTCGAGTAGAACGTTATTTGTCTCTGGTTTACGAATCGAGGGCTGAGCCAATAGTCGTGTTAAGTAAAAGCGATTTAGTTGATTCAAAGGAAGATTATATTAATCAAGTTACAAGCCTTGATTCGCACTTATCAGTTGAATCTGTAAATTGCCTTGATGCGAGCAGTGTCAATCGCTTGAAGGAATGGATTAGGCCTGGAAATACAATTGTATTATTAGGTTCTTCCGGCGTAGGGAAATCAACCTTGGCCAACTCGCTTTTAGGCGAATCAAGACAAGTTACTTCGCATATTAGAGAGGACGATGGGAAAGGACGTCATACTACGACTAGTCGTTCTCTAGTCCCAATCTCATCAGGTGGTTTAATTCTCGATACGCCCGGCATGCGTGAAATTCAATTAGCTGATAGCAAAGAAGGTATTTCCATGACTTTCGCCGATATTGAAGTATTGGCTGAAAGCTGTCGTTTTGGCGATTGCCAGCACACCCAGGAACCAGGCTGTGCAGTAATGGCGGCAGTTGAGACAGGGCAAATTGAGAAACGTCGTCTCGATAATTATTTTAAATTACTCAAAGAAGATGAAATTAACTCGGCCAGCCTTGCTGATAAACGAGCAAAAGACAAAGCGTTAGGTAAATTTTATAAACGGACGTTAACAGAGTCCAACAAGTTAAAAGGAAGGTAATTCACTCTCTACTTAAATTAATGGAGCTAAATCAATTGGGTCAGCAAGTGATCTGACCCTCTTGCTCGCCCTTGCTCACAATTATTATTAATAAAATCGGCAACTTTCTGGCTTTGAAGATTTGGCACCTTCGGTCTTAACCCATGACTCTAACGCTTCGACTTCTTTTTTAAGCTTGGCAAGCTGCTTTTTATTGCGTTCCTCTCTTTCCATTGAGGAATTGAAGTTATTGATTAAGTTATTACATTGATTTCTTAGAACATAAGGCTCATCTAAAATTCTTTTTCTGGTTCTTTCCCAACGAGCTAAGGGAGCGTAGGCTGCTTTAGTAAAATTATCTTTACAGCTCTGGGTTCTATAGTAGGTAATAGCAACTCTAATAATCCCGGTACCTATGGCTTCCCCATATTTCCCTTCATCAATCATTTTCTTAGTATGACGATCTAAATAGCCCGTAAGCGCATCCTGAACACCGTCTGAAATCCCATATTTGCTACCATTTAGCGATGAAACTAATGCTCCGCAACTGACGCTATTTATTGATTCATGAAAGTTAGACTTCGATAGTGCCGCGGAACATGTTTCTGCATCGACTAAATTTTTCATGCAAGAGTCATTAGCCAGCTTTTTGCATTGAGCGTAGCTTCCACAGACAGTCTTGGGCCTCCGTGGCACTTGCTTCTGGCGGGGTAAATCACAAGTTCTTCCATTGAATAATTTATTTCGATTAAGGTTAGTCTTTGCTCGCAAAAAGTTGTTGCGGTAGGTGTTTTCGTATCGAACTCTTTGGTTAAAGTCCCGCTTGGCAACAGTCAACCTGGCCGTTTTTTGGCTATATTCTTGAACAGCGGTAATTTTGATACCTTCAGACTTTCCTAACAAAAACTCACGCTTATTATCGACGACGTTGTAGCATCCGTTAGTCCCAAGATAGGGAGGCACTTTAAATGTAATTTTTTTATCTCTTGAGCGTGAGCTTGCAATCACTCGACCTCGATTATCGATCAATCGATAAACATTAGCGCTATCCTGCGACAGGCCTACTTCAATCCCTTGCGAATTTTGTACAACGTATTTACTCTTTACGCCACATCCTGTAAAACAAATGAGCAAACAAACCAGTATTATTTTTATTTTCACCATTGTTACACTCCCTGTAATTCGATTTTCTAGTTTAAAGTTACTTCTTGGTAATCGCAAACAATTTTCCAAAAGTGAACTCACCCATTGGCCAGCCGAAATTAGAGACCTTGCACGAACTGTCTTTTTAATTTGTAAGTGTTTTAAAAAATTGAGCCATAAACTAAAAATTTTGAACCTCCAAACCAGAATGAACTCTGATTGAGATTTGTTTTTTCCTTGTTGATGGTGGGGATTATTTGGCAGGCTGTGTGGGAATTCGCCGAAAGTGGCTTGGCTTAATTTTTATAGTTTAAGAGTAAGGTTGAATTGAAATATGAACTTATCGGACATTGTTGGTGGATGATTGTTTTTTATTGTGTGGGTGGGATTTTCGTTTACAAAATGAATAGAGGAAAGAAAGTGATGCCTTGGGAAAGTTTGTTTATAGAAACCCCTTATCTTTTATTACGCGGGTGTTGCGTCATGTGAGTAAACGATACTAGCAGTACTGAATGACAATACTATAAAGTAATATAAGGATCATGGATACCGATTAAGCATATAGTTCTCTCATTCAAGTTTAAGGATTGCGTAAAATGAGAAAAGCTTTGGGGATGTTGGCTTGTAGTTCTTTATTATTAGCTTTTTGGTCTGGATGGGTATGGGTTAGTTGCGGATATGATTGCGGGATAATATCGGTCTCGTCTGGCCCGGCTTCAATCGCCATCTTATCTGTTGGGGTTTCGGTATTCTTAGTTTCTTCTTTAACCCTTGCTTACTTACGATTTAAAAAAGCTAATCAGACACCCTGATTTATCTAATTGTAGGCACTTAACTCGCTTGAACAACCATAGAACCCCCTCGAACCAGTAGGAATTGTCAGCGCACATTGTGGGACATCGGACTTAATCAGGGTGTCTGATATTTTTACTCGTTATTCTTCTTAGATATTGGCTGAATATTTAATCTTGTTTCAAATTTGATGGTGGTTGAGAATTAGAAGATTGATTTATTGCAATTATCTTAAAACCGGGCATTGACAGTTGAGCAAGCGTTCTGACTCCCTTGCTCCTTGCCTCTTAAAGTCCTGCAAAATAGTAGGTTATGGAGTGCAAAATGAATAAAACGGGAGTAGTCAAAAATCCATTGTCTGTGATAGCAATATTTGCAGGGGTAGCAGAAATTAGTGGTACGGGAGTTTTGCCCTTTATTTCACCTGAAAACCAAGAGCTGTATATATGGTTTTTAATGAGCTTTCCATTCACATTAGTTGTTCTATTTTTTGCAGTATTAAACTGGAACCATAAAGTACTTTATGCCCCATCAGATTACAAAGAAGATGAGTCTTTCCTTGAGGGGGTGCGTTCGCATGGAGCGGACAGGCTAGAGATCATTACTTTAAACGAGAAAATTGAATCAGATATCGCATCAGCGATAGATTCTACGATAACTGAGGATATGACAAGTGAAGAAGGGAAAAATAATGTAGCAAGAGCCGTTAAAGAGTCGATAAGAAAAAATACATTTATCACCGTCGATGTAAGCTCTATAACTGGAGAACCGGATAGCGTCTTTGAATTACCGTTTGTTGCATTTCCTACGCTAAGTCACTTAACAGATGAAATATATTTTCTTATCAAAAATTATGTTAGGCCATTTGAATATGGCTATTCCTGGGTTATTAAAAAAAGCGAAAATGGAGAAACAATTAAGAACTCTCGAATAATTACTGGTACAGAGAGAGGTGTACCCTGTCCAGACAAGCGAAGTTTAAGTGAAGTGGGTATTAATCCAGGAGTTACAATTCTTGTCACACGTCCATGAATTTATTGGAATAGAACTAAACTAATCAGACACCCTGATTTATCTAATTGTAGGCACTTAACTCACCTGAACAACCATAGAATTGTCGGCGCGCGTTGTGCAACATAGAACTTAATCAAGGTGTCTGAAACTCTTTCACTCTCTTGGTAATATTAGAGCCCAGATGACAGTGTAGAACAATCGCTGCGGACTATATCTGCCACTTGTCTATCCACGTAATAATAATTTAACCCTGAATTGTGGCTTACGCCAATATGTGCATATTCATCAAAGTTAATTGTCATGCATGAACCAGCATCATTCCCCCCCTTACCTAGCTGAGTACAATCTCGTCCATGCATTGCTTCATATTCCGGGTATCCATCCCTCGTGCCCCACATTGTTTTAAAGCTTAGATAACAACTCTGATACCAGTAACCAATCAACTCCTGTTTCGCAGACGTTTTATAGTAGTTAATACTTATTACCCCACTTGGAGCAGCCATGGCAGCGCTACTGCTTAAAGTTAAAAACAAGGCTGCCGCTTTACCAACTAATAGATTTTTGATTTTCATTTTTTTTCCTCTTGAGTTAATTCGAGGTCAGCCTACAAGCAAAAAAAATTTATCTCCTATCAGAAATCTATTTTTTTTCTATTCAATTTCTATATTTTAAACAATCTTTAATATCAACAGCTTACCAAAGGTGTCATTTCTCCACTAGATTTACTCTGTTGTATCATTAAACTTGTTATAGTGCTGAGTTTGATCGGTTCTAAGCTGATTTAGATTAGATCACATGCCTATTTGAATAGACTCTGCAATAAGAATGGTCATATCGACTGACTGCTTTTTGATTTTATGAGTTAAAAGATGGATACATACTGAGTGGCTGTAATGGTTCAATTTAAGTCAAACATCTTTCACTCACTAAGTAATCTAATCTCTTATCTTCTCATTAAAATATTTCAATATTCTACTCAACCTAACTGAACCATAAAATTCAGACTGTCTGTTTAATTTCTAAGCGTTTTAAAAAATTGAGCCATAAACTAAAAACTTTGAACCTCCAAACTAAAACCAACTCTGGTTGAGATTTGTTTTTCCCTGCTGGACGTTGGTATTATTTGGGAGGTGATTTGGGATTCGCTGGAAAGTAGTTTGGCTTAATTTTTATATTTTAAGAGAAAGGTTGAATTGGAATATGAACTTATCGGACATTGTTAATTGATGATGGACTTTTTCGTTGTGTTGGGTGAGATTTTCGTTTACAAAATGAATAGAGGAAAAAAGTGATGCCTTGGGAAAGTCTGTTTATAGAAAAATTGACTTGACCCCTTATCCTTATCTTATAACTCCAAAATCATATTAGTACCAAGACTGCGAGACTGAAAATGAGTGATGACAAATCGACCCCAATTATGACTAAACAAGAAGCGCTAGAATTGGCAAAGCAACTGGCTACTCCAATAGATTTTGACCAACTTATCAAGGATGGGATCATTGAAAAAAAGGGTGCTTGGTATCAAGTTTTAGATATGGAGAGGCTTCCCAAGCACGCTAAAAAACAAATTACTGAATTCACTCAGGATGGCAAGGTTAAGTTTTCTCTAGCAACGAAATCAGCGCAAAAACTCGTGGACAAGCTATCAAAGTAAAATCCAGGGCTATTGAAAGGTAAGCACTTGATTATAAAGAAATAATATCAGATAAAAGGAATTTAATATGAACAAGACTATTATATGCCTAGCTAATTCTAGGAAGCTTTCTGGGCGCTGTATTGCAGGCAAAGAGTTCACCAATAATATCATTGGCGAATGGATTAGGCCTGTTAGTGAGCGGGCAAGTCATGAAATCTCAGAAAAAGACAGGCGTTATGAAAATGGCTCTAGAGCGCAAGTTTTTGATATTATTGACATAGAGTATAAAGGTCATGAAAACCATCCTGTTCAACGGGAAAACTATGTAATCGACGACCGATACTATTGGGCCAAGACAAGCAGCTACTCGGGAAACTTAAATGCACTTTTAGATAATCCAATGACGTTATGGAGCAATGACTCAAGCTATAACGGTGTTAATGACAGAATATCTTCTGATTCAATCACCCAGCCGATACAAACTCTGTATTTTATTTCACCTGAAAAGCTAGAGATAGTCGTTCAAATTGAAGGGGCGGAGTTTAACAATGGAAAAAAGAAAGTTAGGGCTAGATTCGAGTATCTCGGCGTGAACTATTTTATTGCTGTTACAGATCCTATAATAGAACAAACATACTTGGCTTCAGGCGAAGGGACTTACCCAGTATCAGGAACAAGCTATATGACAATCAGTCTTGGATATTTTGATGGTTATTGGTATAAACTTGCAGCCTTAATACGATGAGGTAGCATAATGAAAGTTTATTCAATAGGATTTACTAAAAAAAAGGCAGAACAGTTTTTTAATTTTCTCCGTGGTGAAGAAATAAATAGGTTAATCGATGTAAGGTTGAATAATATTTCCCAACTTGCAGGTTTTGCAAAAAGAGATGATCTAGTTTTCTTCTTGAAAGAGCTATGCGAAATTGACTATGTTCATCTACCTGATCTTGCTCCAACTAAAGATATTTTGGATGCCTATAAAAAAGGGAATATGCAATGGATAGAATACGAAGATAAATTTTTAAATCTGATGGCCAAAAGAAACATCGAACGCATCGAAAAATCAATCGTGCAAAACGGGTGCTTATTGTGCAGTGAGCACGAACCTCATCACTGCCATAGAAGACTTGTAATAGACTATCTCAATGATAGTTGGGACGCTAATTTCACAGTTAAACATTTATATTAGTTAAATGAATCTAGTAATTTTATATCCAAAGGAATTTAATTGTTTTAGCAAATTTGCTAGAAAAGTAGATAATGTAATATGCAATAAACACATTGAAAGTGTTGTTTTTCCTAAAGACAACAACAACTTTATACGTAATTTTTTTAACGATTTACTGCCTATTTCTAAAGTTATACAAAACGAAAAGTGGAGTGAACACGATATTACTCATGCGATCATATTTGATGATGGTGAAGAGTTCCCCCGTGAAACTTCTCTTTGCAAAGACAAAGGTATTGCGCTACGCCGACTAAAAATAAACATAACTAGAGTCGTAAATATCAAAACAGACAAAAAGTTCAACGGAAGACACTCTGCCCCAAATTACGAATACATAGGCCGAGGTTCGTATTGGGGTAACCCCTATTCAATGCATGAAAACGGAGATACACGAGAAGAGGTCATCAGAAAATTTAAATATGACTTCGATTACGATAAATTTATTAATAAAGAAAAGTCCAAAGTATTCGAATTAGCAGGTAAGAGACTAGGGTGCTTTTGCAAGCCTAGTGCATGCCATGGCGACGTTTTAGCAGACTATCTTAATTCTTGGGATGATGGCACGTAGCCAAATTAACCTCATTTTTGGAAAGCTCTTACTGATACTCTGCTTACATCACTCTCTCACAAAATTTCACGAAAACTGGGGTCAGAGTGATTTTATCTCATAAGCAGTTTAAATAACTCTGACCCCAATTATTGAAAAGTCTGCTTATAGAAAAAGTGACTTGACCCCTTATCTCTTTTTCAGAAGCTAGGGACGGATGTGTCAGATTAAGTATCAACCGACACATATAGGATATATTAGTTGTTTAAAATTCGGAGTGTATCCTCCGAATTTCTTCTAACTTCTCAAAAATGCAATCGAAGTGCGAAAATGTATTTATATCAGTAATTCCGCTTAGAAACTCTGCAAATTCAGCTTTCTTATCTCCATCGAATCTGAGAGGCGTGCCTTGTTTATCTGGGCAAGGAACAGTAAAGCCATCAAATACTGACTCCGGAAGTGCGTTTTCGATACCTCTGATAACAATTGTGTTTTCTTCATTCTGAGGTAATATTAGCCCGAAGGTATTTCCTGCTTCTTCATAGTTGTTAATTTTACGATTACCTAAACAATCACAGTCCCATATGACTAGCGCACTACTGTCATGTTGTACAATTTTCAAGAACTCGAAATATGATCTTAATTGCGTTGAGCCTGTGCGACTAATAATCTCACTATTTTCAACCACCTCTACATCTTCAACTTCTCTAAGTGCTAAATAGTTTTTGATTATTTTGGCATTATTTCCTTCTGTCAGGATACAGATAGGTTTATCACTCATAGTGTTGAGTAATAACGTTCCTTGATTAAGTGTTACATATCCTTCAGTCAAAATATGTAGAGCGCCATTTTTCGATACCGCTTCAATCTTTTCTGATACTTGACCGTGATGAATGACGTGTATTGCATCTTCATCATCAATAAGTGACACAGTGGTAGCTGAATGAGTCGCTAAAATAACCTTCGAGCCTTGCTTTAGAAATACGTTTTCAATGATCCGCAACATTACTTTGATCATAGAAGGGTGGAGTGTCGCATCAATCTCGTCAACTAAAAGTAGCCTTGGAGGAACAGAACCCTTTCGGCTACCAAAAGCCATCATGATTAAAGTGAAAATTACTCTCTCACCAGAAGATAGGTTTTCAAATTCAATCTTGGACTCAGTTGCCGGGTCATAAATTTGGGCTATACCATTTTTCTTTACAATGTTGTGCATATCAGGATGAGTTATTTTGAAATTAAATACATTTTTATCCTTAAATTCATCTCGAATTTCGGATAGCACATTGTTTAACAACTCCCAAGGTTTCGGGGTATGTTGTTGAAACTCTAACTCCCATTCAGTTCGTCTTCCGCTGCGATCCGCGTCAACTTGCTCCTTTACATACGCTTCTTGTTCTTTCGCATATGATTGGAACTGGTTAGTTAGATCTCCCAGTGTTAGAGCTCCTATCACATCCACAAATTGAGAGTATGATGCCCCCCTTTCCTTAGTAACAATAAAAAATTTCTTGTAAGTTTGCTCTATAAGATGATGAAATCCAAATACTCTGAACTCTTCGTTTGCAAAAACTTCGAACTCCATTTCCGATTTAAATTTTTCTATCTTGTCCCACAACTCACTATCAACGTCTTCTTTTGTTATTTTCCAAACAGGCTTAGGTTGTTCAAGTTGGTCCAAAATATAATGATGCGTATTAGCATCAGTTTTGGCCAAATATTTACGGTATATCTCTGTTATTTTATTGTTCCATTTCACGTTGTTGTGGCTATGCCCTCTAAGAAACTCATCACATAGGTTCTTTATACTTGCTGCATTTACTTGTTTCTCATTAAGATCGTCAAAGCTTATTAACGAAATACCGCCTGGCTGAATATCACCATACTGTACGTTACCCTTCATGATCCCTTTTAGCAGTTGTGATTTCCCCGATCCATTCAATCCTGTTATTACAGCAAAATCAGGCAATTCTATATTTTCAATAGCCTCCGGTCTTAGAAAGGATAAAAATGGCTCCACAAGTTTCAATTTCATACCAAACACCTAATCTTCTTATGTTATCTAAAATGTAGCATGTCAATTATGGATGAATTACATGCTACTGTCTTTCACATAAAGAACTCAAGAAAAACCAAGAAAAGTCGAGACAGGCATAATTCAGAAATATCCCACAAAGTCACCACTCGATTATGGGGAGGAATTCATCTCATCACTCTGATTAACAGAGTTCATATTATGGATTGTATTTTCAATCGAGAGAAACAATCGGCAGTTTCCCACATAATTTGTGCAGACTTGTTTGTTCTATTTTATCCAATATGCCAACAACAGAAAACTTAAAACAGACAAAATGGTGACCGCTCTGATTAACGCATTCTTTTTTTGTTAAAGTAGATTGTTAATTCAGGTCAGGCCTATTTAGTTGAGTCAAAAACTCATGGGTTCACAGTTAGTGACGATTTGGGCAGTCTAGCTTTTTCGAGATTAGAGAATTAACCGTTATTCCATTAGTTTGATTTCTATGAAATAAGCTTAAACCCTTTTTCTATGCGCCTAAGCCGGTTCAGTGAAATGTAAAATTTTAGCCAACTTTCCGACTTCACGAAAAAGTTGAAATCGCTTGTTGATATTTAGTTAAAATCTGTCATCATCTCGATGAAGATTTTATCTCAACAGTCGGGCATTAAATTCCCTTAGCTCTCGGAGAAGAGACAAAATGGATAAACGGTATCAGGTATTCGTAAGTTCTACATATGCTGACCTAAAAGAAGAGCGGCAGCATGTCATCCAAGCACTGATGGAAATGGATTGCATTCCGGCAGGCATGGAGTTGTTTCCAGCTGCTGACGAAGAGCAGTGGGAATTTATCAAAAAAGTTATTGATGACTGTGATTATTATCTACTAATAATTGGGGGGCGTTACGGTTCGACTACACCTGACGGAATTAGTTACACTGAGAAAGAGTTTGATTACGCTGTAGACAATGGGATTAAAGTTGTCGCTTTAATCCATGGAGAGCCAGACGATATTCCGTTTGGTAAGTCTGAACAAGACCCCGAGCTTCGGGATAAACTAATTCAATTTAAAGATAAAGTGATGGATGGCAGGCTTGTAAAGTTCTGGCAAAAAGCCGGAGAGCTTCCTGGGCTTGTCGCGTTGAGCCTAACAAAAACAATAAAGATGTATCCTGCGACAGGCTGGGTAAGAGCCAATCATGTAGCAAATGAAGAGATCTTGCACGAAGTAAATAATTTACGTAAGCAAAATGCTGAATTGAGAAGTATCAATAAAAACTTTAATAAGAGTAAGGTTGCCCCGGTTGAAAATATAGCTGATATTAATTCAATTTTTCATGTTCGATGTACACGACATACAAGCTCTCCAAATAAAACTTATAAATTCACGTCTGAAGTTTCTTGGAAAGAAATCTTCTCCATAATATCACCGTATCTTGAGGAATACTACAATGCAGCCTCGGTCGAATTAACACTAGCCAAAGCACTTAGAGAAAAAGAAAAATTAAGCGGCTATAGACAGTCAATAAATGATCAAGATTTTAGAACGATAGGCATACAATTAAGAGCTTACGGTCTAGTAGAAATAAAACAGTTGCAAACTGTGAAAGGCAGTCCTGCTATGTTTTGGAAACTTACTCCGAAAGGCGAGCGTCTAATGCTTGAATTAAGAGTTATACGAGAAAGCACCTAATAACTTAAAGCTTTAGAGGAGCGAGCGAATTTTTTTCTTTGCAAAGCCTGAGCAAGTGATTCTAAAAAGGACACTGGCTGAGGACTAGCTTTGTGTCTGTCCTAGTGTTTTCTCTTTACGAAATTCGCTACACAACGCCTCTCGGTAACCAATTACACCTAAGGCATCATTAAGTTTATTCTGATTGATCTTTAAGACGGCTGTGGCATCTCCTATAAAAGCTGGGGTCAGTGTTAATTACAGCTTTGTGACCTAAGGGAACTTAATTTTAAGATCATAGTTGATGCTAGCTTTGGGGTTAACTAAAAAAGCCCCTTACACATTTACATTTGAAACAAAAGGATATGCTCAAATATCTAATCTATTCAAACCAAAAAAATCACTCCATAAATACTAAAACTTATGGTAGTATTTTCCCTGCTAGCGGTTGGAAAAGTTTCCAAAAACTCGCGGTGTTTTTAAGTAGATTAAGCAGCTTTGGAATACACGAGTTTAAGTTAAGAAACCGCCAACCTTTCAGTTAGCGGCCACCTTCAGTTGAGAGCGCCAACTCTCGGTCGAAGATTGGTCAAT
>JAPHTP010000176.1 GCA_026196875.1 Kangiellaceae bacterium | reverse complement strand
CTTAAATCAGGGATTACACTTGAAAACATGGATACTAAGGTAAGACCGCAAGATGACTTTTACCGTTACGTTAATGGTGCTTGGTTAGATAAAACTGAGATCCCTACAGATAAATCGACTTATGGTTCTTTTACTGCTCTAAGAGATAAGTCGCGCGAAGACGTTAAAATTATAATCGAAGAAACCGCCAAACTAGAAAGCGTTGAACAAGGCTCTGACGCACAGAAAGTGGGCGATCTATATCGTAGCTTTATGGGTACTGCAAAATTGGAAGAACTTGGCGGTTCTCCGATAAAACCCGAGTTGGATAAAATAGCGGCTTTAAAATCTTACGACGACGTTGCAGCTTATGTCGCTGAGTCACAAATCATTGGTACCGACGCACCATTTGGCTTTTATGTTAACAACGACTCGAAAAACCCTACAGCATATATCATGTATTTAACCCAATCGGGTTTAGGCTTACCGGATCGCGAGTACTATTTTAAAGATGATGAAAAATCCGTCGAACTAAGAGAAAAGTATCTTGCGCACATTGAGACGATGCTTAACTTAGCGAATATCAAAACAGCTAAAGAAGATGCCGCGCAGATTATGGCACTCGAAACCAAGCTTGCCGAAATCCATTGGAATCGTGTAGACAATCGAAATCGCGATAAAACCTATAACAAAGTTGAAACAGCGAAGCTCTCTGAACTTTCATCCGAATTTAACTGGCAAGCCTACTTTAAACACGCTGGGGTTGAAGCGGAACAAGATGTTATTGTAAGACAGCCAACTTACATTGAAGAGTTTGGTAAGTTATTCAAATCAACTTCAGTTGATACCTGGAAAAAATATTTTAACTGGACCCTGATCAACTCGGCCGCATCATATTTAAATAAGGAATTTGATGAAGCAAATTTTGCTTTTTACGGAACACAATTATCCGGCACTCCACAGCAAGAAGAACGTTGGAAACGCGGAGTTGGCACTGTTAACCGGATACTTGGTGAGGTAGTTGGTAAAATCTACGTTAAAAAACACTTCAAGCCTGAAGCCAAAACGCGCATGGTAGAACTAGTGGAAAACCTTCGCGAAGCCTACCGCTTAGCTATTATTGATCTCGAATGGATGAGCGAGGAAACCAAAAAACAAGCATTAGACAAACTAGCAAAATTTACCCCCAAGATAGGTTATCCTGATAAATGGCGTGACTATTCAAAACTGGAAATTAAGGCCGATGATTTAGCCGGAAATATGAAGCGCGCTTCAATTTTTGGTTATCAGCGCCAAATCAACAAACTGGGTAAACCAATTGATAAGACTGAATGGTTTATGTCTCCACAAACTGTCAATGCTTACTACAATCCGGTAATGAACGAAATTGTTTTCCCTGCCGCGATCTTGCAACCACCATTTTTTAATATGGAAGCTGACGATGCGGTTAACTACGGTGCTATCGGTGGTGTAATAGGTCACGAAATGGGGCACGGTTTTGACGACCAAGGAGCTAAATCAGACGGTGATGGAGTACAACGAAACTGGTGGACGGAAAAAGATTTAGAAGAATTTAAATTGAGAACTAGTAAACTTTCAGCCCAATTTGCCGAGTTTGAACCACTTCCTGACGAACATATTAATGGCGACTTAACTCTCGGTGAAAACATCGGCGATTTAGGCGGTTTAACGATTGCACATCGCGCTTACATGTTATCTCTAAACGGCAAACAGGGCCCAGTTATAGATAACTTAAAAGGTGAGGAGAGATTCTTTATGGGCTGGGCACAAGTTTGGGCCTATAAATTCCGTGAGAAAGCACTACGTAACCAATTGGCTACAGGCCCTCACTCACCAGGTCCCTACCGTGCTAACGGTACGGTTATGAACATGCCTGAATTTATGCGAGCTTACAATGTTAAGCAAGGTGACGAGATGTATCGTAAACCAGAAGACAGAGTTAAGATTTGGTAGTTCTACTAGCATAAAAAAAGGGAAGCTTAGCTTCCCTTTTTTTATGCGCTTTATTCAACTGATTACTTTTTCTTTTTACCTTTATTTTTGAAGTTACCTTTATCTTTAAAGTTACCTTTGCCTGGTTTTTTACTTTCTTTTGGAACCCCTTTCTCAACATCAAAGTCATCGGCTTTGGTTAACCGCATAGGTTTGCCACACACTCTTGTTTTCTTCAAGTGTGTCATGGCCGCCTTTGGCATTCCTGAAGGTAAATCTACCGTAGAAAACTCATCATAAATTTTAATATGACCGATATACTTGCTCTCGATTTCAACTTCATTAGCAATTGCACCGACTACATTTCCAGGTTTAATACCGTCGGTAAAACCAGCCATTACCACAAAACGTTCCATTTCCATCTCCGGGAACTCTTCTAAACGCTCCGCTTTCCTGGAAAAATCTTTACCACTTCGGCTTTCACTTTCTTTTCCTCTTCGCTTTTTCTTTCTTTCTCTACCATAGTTTTCTGTTTCATCACGGCGACGACGTTTGTCTCTTTCTCTTCGCTCTTCTCTTGGTGAAGGTAAATCTTCTAACAATAGAGGCGAGTTTTCGTGTGCCAGGCTTGCTAAGGCAGCAGCAATTTCTATTCCCGACTGGTTGTGCTCATATTGGTAAGCTTCCAATATTTCCAAAAATGGTTGCAACTCACCAGAATCAATTTTATCTCGAATACTTAATTTGAATTTTTCGATCCTTTGATCATTAATTGAATCTGTTGATGGCAGTCCAACTCTATCAATCTTCTTTTTGGTGACTTTTTCAATTAGGGACAACATTCGTTTTTCGCGAGGTGTCACAAATAAAATCGCCGTCCCTTCTCTTCCGGCACGGCCGGTACGTCCAATTCGATGAACATATGATTCGACATCTTGAGTAATATCATAGTTAAATACATGAGAAATTCGTTGAACGTCCAATCCTCTTGCAGCAACGTCGGTTGCAATTAATATATCTAACTTGCCATTTTTTAAGCGTTCAATGGTTTGTTCTCTAGCCGACTGTTGCAAATCACCATTTATTGCCGCCGCTGCGTAGCCTCGGGCGTTCAACTTGTCGGATAGCTCAGCTGTAGCTGTCTTGGTTCTCACAAAAATGATTGCTGCATCAAAAGTTTCAACTTCTAAAATTCTGGTCAACGCATCTAGCTTTTGATTATTGCTTACCATTATATATCGCTGAGCAATAGTAATTGCTGTCGAAGTTTTACTTTTAATTTTAACTTCTTGAGGTTCAACCAAAAACTTATCAGCGACTCTCCTAATTTCCTTAGGCATAGTCGCAGAAAAAAGAGCAACCTGCTTTTCTTCAGGTGTCTGCTCCAAAATCCACTCGACGTCCTCAATGAACCCCATACGTAACATTTCGTCAGCTTCATCAAGGACCATAGCCTTAAGTTGATCGAGATTTAATTTGTTTTTACGCAAGTGGTCCATAATTCTTCCAGGTGTTCCCACAACAACTTGAGGACCTCGCTTTAACTGCTTCAATTGAATTGAAAACGATTGACCACCATAGATAGGCAACACTTGGAAGCCATCCAGATATTTAGTATAAGCCTTAAAAGCTTCAGCGACCTGGATTGCCAGCTCTCTCGTTGGAGCTAACACCAAGACTTGCGGGGCTCTGTTTTCTAGATCGATTTTATCAAGGAGAGGTAAGGCAAATGCAGCAGTCTTGCCGGTCCCAGTTTGTGCCATACCAATAAGATCAGAACCATTTTGAATGACTGGAATACTTTTCTCTTGAATTGGCGAAGGCTTCTCGTATCCTAGTTCAGAGAGGACTCGAGTAATATCCTGAGAAAGGTTGAGCTGCGCGAAGGTCGTTGACGACATTGAATTGTCGTTTTGAGAATCAGTCATTTAATAGGCCGGGAAGAATAAGGAATAGAAAATTAATTATAGCCGATATTCTTAAATTCTGAGTTTAATCAGAAAGCATCTATCGACTTGAAACGAAAAACTCCCGCATTATACGGGAGTTTTACAAAAAGGTAAGTTTTATCTAGGTTTAAACCAAATTAACTTAAAATAAGGGTAACACTAAATCAGGGCGTCTTGGTCCGCCCCTTCTTTTTCAACTTCAGGCGGCATCAAGTCTTCTTTGGTTATGCCAAGTGCAAGTGCTACGTTACTCGCAACATAAATAGATGAATAAGTACCAATTAACACACCAGCAATCAATGCTGT
>JAPHTP010000074.1 GCA_026196875.1 Kangiellaceae bacterium | reverse complement strand
GTAATGAACGGTGGCTCGGGCGATGCTGATCTATACGTTCGATTCGGTTCCAAGCCGACAACTTCGGATTACGATTGCCGTCCTTATGAATCTGGCAATGCAGAAACTTGTACTATATCGAATATCCAAGCAGGAACTTATTACGTCATGATTCGTGGATATTCTGCCTTCTCTGGCGTTAGCTTAACGGCTTCATATACTGAAGGCGGTGGAGGTAACACCGGTGGTACTTTTTCTAAATCTGATCTTTCAGGCGCGAGTGGTTCATGGCAACACTTTACTGTGGAGATCCCTTCAGGCATGAGTTCATTCAAAATTGACATGTCAGGTGGAAGTGGTGATGCGGACTTATATGTTCGTAAAGGAGCTCAACCGACTACCAACCAACATAACTGCGCGCCTTATAAGGACGGTAATGCCGAGTCTTGCAGTATCAATAATCCTGGAACTGATACCTGGTATATCAGCGTAAACGGTTATTCTGCCTATAGCGGTGTGAGCATCAGCGCAGAGTGGAAACCATAGTTTTAAATACAGAATAAAAAATTACATTTTTAAAACTTAACCGTTTTAGTTAGGCACCGGTTTTCCCTCTACTAACCCGGTGGTTTGCCCTCCTTAGTTGGAGGGTTTTTTTTGTGTTCAATAATCACATAATGGTTAGAGATAAGCCGATAATTTTGAATTATTTTCAATTCTTGCGATACAAAGGTAATATATTTGTCGCCTAAAGTTGTTCAAAGTCGCAAATTTTAATATCGTTATTTGGTAATCTAATTAAAGACAACAAGAAAAAAGCAAAAATTAGATAACAAGATAGTCGAGCTTGCTCTAGGTAAAAAACGAAAAATTATAAATTAGTGGTTAATTTTATCTGACGGGGAACACAGATAATTTTTGTAAAACGGAATATTCAAAAGGATTTATTTAATCAACATATTGATTGGATACTAACTAAATATTAGATAAAAATAGTAGTGAGTATCGCACGGATAAATATGTTGCGAAGTAGAGGGGAGTCGTTATGCATATTCTTCTTATCGAAGATAGTGCTACCTTGCAGTTTCAATTAAAAAAATACATTCATGAACTTGGACATACTGTTACGTTAAGTGATAGTGGTGAAAAGGCAATTCAAATCTTAGAGCAAGAAAATGCCGATCTAATTATTTGTGATGTCGATATGCCTGGATTAAATGGGTTTGAGACTGTACCAATCATTCGTGAGTTCCTTGGTGAAAGGTGGGTACCGATAATTTTTATGACAGGTAGAGAGTCGCAAGAGGATTTTGTCAAAGGATTTGACGCCGGAGCCGATGATTACTTGGTTAAGCCTGTGAAAATTGAATTGCTGTCTGCCAAAATAAAAGTCATGGAGAGATTTATTTTAATGCAGCGTCAAATAGACGAATTACGTAATTTGCCTAAAGAGCCAAGCAAATTTGATTCTGTCACCCATGTTTATTCTCAAAATCATTTTCTTGATATTGCCATGTTACAGTGGTCAATATTGTCTCGCCAGAAACTGCCCGCTAGTGTTTTGATTGTCGATATCGATTACTTTGCGGATTTTCGAACTCAGTATGGAGATGGGCTTTCCGAGAATTGTTTGAAACAAGTTGCCAATGTTATTCATTCTATGACTAAAAGACCAGGCGATTGTGTCGGCCGATTTGAACGTGATGATTTTATTGTAATGCTACCCGATACTGGCAGACAAGGTGCGCAAAAAGTAGCCGAGCGAATTATACGAGAAGTTGAACACTTGAACATTGAGCACCAACGTTCCAAGGTTTCTGGGGTAGTTACTGTATCCATAGGCGGGTGCAGCAGTGTCAAAGTTAAGGATTTTTCTTTAGAAGACAACATCCATTCAGCTTACGAAGCGCTGCATGATGTTAAGCTCGACTCAGGAAGTAAAGCTGTTATCTACAAAAACCAGAATATGCCTAGTTCTAACGTTTAGTTGAGCATTTATCAGTTGCCATAATTCCGCCATAATTTGCCTTGCTAAAGCCAGGGTTGAACCTGCGCGGCTACTTTTGATTGAGGTTTAATTAGAGTAATTCAAATTTGTTGAGTTTACTCATGCACCTTAAAAATATCTTTCTCTCTTTCGTTATTTTACTTCTCGGGTTCTCCCAAAACTGCTTTGCTGGCGGAGAAGAAATTTCCCACGGCAAATTGGTTTTTAACAACAATAGTCAAAGTCAGTCTGATGCCCCTTTGCTTGATACTCGAGTGGAGATGCATATTTCCGGCATGCTGGCTCGGGTTAAAGTGTCTCAAACGTTTGAAAATATCTCCGACCAATGGGTGGAAGGTACCTATTTTTTTCCGCTCCCAGAAAAGTCGGCAGTAGATAAATTGTGGATGCAAATTGGCGATAGAATAATTGAAGGAGAAATCAAAACTAAGCAAAAGGCAAGGCAAATCTATCAACAAGCCAAAATCTCTGGCAAGAAGGCTAGTTTAGTTGAGCAGCATCGTCCAAATATTTTTTCAAATAAAGTAGCCAATATTGCTCCTTTCGAAACAATCGTTGTGACTATCGAATACCAACAAGATTTAACATATCAAAAGCAGGATGGTTTTAGTATTAAGTTTCCTATGACAATGACGCGGCGTTATACGCCATCTGTCCAGCTGGTGCAAGATTACCACCAGTTTAAAAACGGTTTTCAATTTCAGCCAAGTGCAATTCAGTTATTTGATGTACCGCAAAAGGCTGCTATTGAAAAAGGGGGCAGTGTTTCCATATCGGTCAATATGAACTCTGGACTTCCACTCGAGTTTATCAAAAGTAAATCACATAAAATTAATTATCTTCAGAAGTCGAACAATCAATACCATCTAACGCTTAACGACACCGCTGCGAAAACAGATAGAGATTTTATACTCAATTGGAAACCTCTGGCGGGGGCTGAACCCCAGGCAGCGCTTTTTACAGAGTCTTTTAATGGCGAGGAATATCTTAGCTTAATGGTACTACCGCCTACTGATGATAATGCTAGCGTCAACTCAATTTCACGTGAAGTTATTTTTGTCCTAGATACATCGGGCTCCATGGCCGGCGAATCCATTCTTCAAGCAAAACAATCCTTGCTTTCCGGGTTAGATTTATTAACGGAAAACGATTTTTTTAACGTGATCGAGTTTAATCATCAAACGACAAACTTGTTTTCAAATAGCATGGTTGCTAATAATGCTAACAAATTACGGGCTACAAACTTCGTTAATCGATTAAGCGCGGACGGCGGAACCGAAATGTTAAGGGCCATGCATGCTGCCTTGGCCAATCAGTCTTCGTTAGCTCAAGTTCGCCAGGTTATATTTTTAACTGATGGCGCCATTTCAAACGAGGCCGAGCTATTCGATGTAATTGAAAGTAAATTGCAGAACTCTCGTTTGTTTCCTGTCGGTATTGGTTCTGCGCCCAATGAGTTTTTTATGCGAAAAGCGGCTCTCTTTGGCAGAGGAAAGGCAATCTTCGTAAATGATATTTCTAAATCAAAATTGCAAATTGAAAAGCTGTTTATTCAGATCAGCCAGCCACAGATGAGCGATATAAAAGTTAACTGGACCGACTCAATGGGAGTCGAGATGTGGCCGCAAAAGATCCCAGACCTTTTCGCAGGTCAACCGCTTTGGCTTAAAGCCAAGATCAGCAACAGTACTTCTTTTCAAGCTTTCCCAGTAAAGCTTACGGGAAGACTATCTAATAGCCTGTGGCAAAGCAATTTGAACTTATCAAGTGCCCAACAGCAGCCGGGTATCGCAAAGTTGTGGGCGAGGGAAAAAATAGCTTCAATCATGAATGATTCCCGTCACGGTAGATTAGACCAAAATCAAGAATATGAAGTCACTCAAACCGCGCTCAAGTACCAATTGGTGAGTCGCTTCACTAGTCTGATTGCAGTCGATAAGACACCGGCGAGAGTTACAGCTGAATTACATCAAAAACGAATAGCTCAAGTTGCTCCAAAAGGACATTGGCGGCCTAAAAACGATTCGAGTTTGTACAACAAGGGAAGTTCTACTCTTCAATATCCGGCTACCGCGATTAGTATGCTGATAGGGCCCAAGTACTCATATTGGCTGTTAGCTTTGGCTTTCGTCTTGCTCTTAGTATCTCGGTTTCGCACAAAATTTAATTCTTTAGAATTCTAAAGGAGAAGTAGGGTGAAGTTTAATCTAAAAGCTCTAATGTATTTTGTTCTTCTGGTCTCGCTGCTTGGATTTTTAGAGACGGGGTATCACCAAGTAAAAGCGAGTCTTGCTCAGAAGTTGTTAGAAGATGCATGGCGAGAATCTATGCTGACAGGAGAAAATATTAAGCCTTGGTCATGGGCGGATAGTTGGCCGGCTTTTAAACTTCAGTGGTTAGAAAAACAGCATGGAAAAGGTAAGGGTAATAATCAAATTGTGCGAAGTCCGATTAAAGGGAAAACTCAAAGTTCTTCTCATTCTATCCGCGCCGAATACTTGGTATTAGCAGATTCAAGCGGCGAGAGTCTTGCATTTGGTCCGGGTCTACACACGCCCAATCTTTTTCCAGGAGAAATGGGTAACAGTATTATTGCCGCCCACAGAGACACGCACTTTAAGGAACTACAGGGAATGAAGCTTAACGATATAATTCGAATAGAATTAAAAAGTGGTGAGCTTCGTCAGTTTCAGGTAGATAAAATCAAAGTAGTCGATGCTGATATTGAAGCGCCAATTGTCGGCATCGCTGAGCGGCGGCTAACTTTGATTACTTGTTATCCGTTCGATTCAAATGGAGAAGAAACCAGCCTTCGCTATCTGGTTAGCGCAACCATGTTTAGACAAAATGACAAAGCCCGTAATCAATCGGGCTTTAAAAAATCATTGGAAACAGGACTACCTGGAGAGCCTATCTTACCGAATCAAGAATTTTTTCACCCCAGCCAATTAGCTTATCGTTTTTGAAAACTAGTGGTGTGGTTTCATCTTTGGTTGTGTCACCGTCAGAATGGCGGTGCTGAGTTCGATAAAAGAGAATTCGGTAGTCGTCACCGTCTTTGGTGAATGCTTCCGAAAAGTTCGGTGCACCGAGTCGAGTCAGGACTCGAGAACGTTCGGTATTTAATTCCAACTCACTAATGATTTCGCGATTTTCTTTTTGTTGAACTCGCCAGTCCTCATCGTTCCAGTCGTGATCCCCACCTACGACAATACAACCGGATAATGAAAGCACCATGGCCGCAGCTAAAGCTGAGTTAACTAAAAACTTCATAATTTCCTCAAGTCTATGATCTGTATTAATTAAAGATCTATGTTAATTGGTGTAGTATTGAACTATAACACCTAAAATATAGCATCTGATACATTCAAGGCTCAATGGAAAAGTTATTACAAAATATGTAAATTTCCTAATTTGAATTATAACTCATTGAAATTAAAAGACATATTTCTCTATGAAAGTTGACTGGAGATCGAGCGATAGAGACTGATCAATTGCTTACTATCTAACGGAGCGTGGAATAAATAACCTTGTACAAAGTCGCAGTTAAGTGATTTGAGGAAGTCGAGCTGCGCTTCACTTTCTACACCTTCGGCAATCACTTTGATCGAAAGCTGGTGCGCCATATTGATAATAGTTTCAACAATGGTCGCACTATGCCTGTTCTGGGGTAATTCATGAATAAAGCTCTTGTCGATTTTTAGTATATTGATAGGCAAGCTTTTTAGATAACTTAACGACGAATAACCAGTACCAAAATCGTCCAACGAAATCGAGATGCCCTCGTTTCGTAAATCTTCCAATTGCTGTGCCACTTGCTCAACTTCTTCAACAAAAATGCTTTCTGTCACTTCGAGCTCTAGCCGATTGGCGGGAACACCATATTTTTCTAAAGCATGAAGAATATCTTTGGCTAGATCGCTGCGTTTAAATTGTTTCGGAGATACATTGATTGAAACAATTGCTTTTATGCCTCTGTCTACAAACGTTTTAAGCTGCTGGCATGCGGAATCGATAACCCATTTACCTATGTCAACAATCAATCCGGACTCTTCTGCAATTGAAATAAAATCAGCCGGGGTGATCCGCCCTTTTACTGGATGCTGCCAGCGTATCAAGGCTTCGAGCCTGTGTT
>JAPHTP010000114.1 GCA_026196875.1 Kangiellaceae bacterium | reverse complement strand
TGCTATAACGCCGCCTTTGTATTTATCTAGTAACTATAGTTTTGCCGGTTTCGATGAACCTCGTGAGTTTGATTACACTCGTTCAGGTAATCCAACACGTCAAATTCTAGGAGAAGCGATTGCTGATTTAGAACAAGGAGCAGGTGGTGTCATTACCTCGAGTGGCATGTCGGCTGTTTTTCTTGTTCTTCAGCTATTAAAAGCCGGCGAGAGAGTTTTAGCACCACATGATTGTTACGGTGGTTGTTTCCGTCTTTTTCGTTCTTACAATGAAAAGGGAATTATCTCTGTAGATTTTGTCGACCAAACGGATGACGACGCATTACTTGCCGGGCTTGAAAAGAACCCTAAAATTGTTTGGATTGAAACACCGAGTAACCCTTTGTTACGCGTTGTTGATATTGAAAAAATTGCTCGGTTGGCTAAACAAAAGGGTGCCTTGGTCGTAGTTGACAACACTTTCCTTTCTCCTGTTCTTCAAAAACCGCTTTTACTTGGTGCGGATATCGTTATCCACTCAGCGACCAAGTATATCAATGGTCATAGCGATGTTGTTGGTGGTGCAGTCGTCGCTAAAGAAGAAAGCGTTTATGAAGATTTAAAATGGTGGGCAAACTGTACAGGAATTACCGGCGCACCATTCGATAGCTTTTTAACTTTACGTGGTTTACGCACATTAGATGTGAGAATTAAGCGTCACTGTAAAAATGCAGAGCGGGTCGCGGAGTATCTTCAGGCTCATCCACAGGTCGAAAAAGTTTATTTTCCTGGTTTGGAAGACCATGAAGGTCATGAAATTGCTAAGAAACAACAGCAAGGTTTTGGAGCGATGATCTCTTTCAAACTGAATGGGGACGTTGAAGATGCGAAAAAGTTTTTACAAGGCTTAACCGTGTTTTCTCTAGCTGAATCCTTAGGTGGAGTAGAAAGCTTAATTTGCCACCCCTCTACGATGACACATGCGGCTGTTGCACTTGAAGATCAAGAAACCGCGGGGATCACTCAAAACCTTCTTCGTTTATCCGTCGGTATTGAAAATGTTGAAGATTTGCTTACCGATTTGGACGCTGGTTTTGAGAAATGTCGTCTTCACGAAGTGAAAGAAGTTTCTAATGGTTAATCTAGTCGACAGTAATATTGCCGCTGATGGAATTTGTACTAGTCAAACTATAGCCGTACACAAGTTCGGCGGCAGTAGCTTGGCGAGTCAGCCACGCGTTAACAACGTATCAAGAATAATTTCTCAGTACTCAAATGCTGATGACATTATAGTGGTTTCTGCTAATGGTGATATTACTGATTGGTTAGTCGAGTTTAATCAAGGTAACAGAGAAGTCTTGAGCAAAATTCAAGAGTTCTATCAAGAACTGGCGATTAGTTGTTTAGCCGACCCTGTTCGATTACTAAAATTCTTCGAAGAGTCCATTCATCAGTTGACTAGTAGACAACTGAGCGAAGATGAAGTGCTTTCGTTTGGTGAAATCTGGTCTGCCAAACTATTGGTAGAGCTTTTAAACGAGAAAGAAATTCCTTCTTTGTTCGTAGATTCTCGAGAATTATTGATCACAGATTCTATTGATGACTATCAAGCATTTGACCTTGCTTATTTTGACCGTGGTTTTGAAAAAGCAGTTTACGGTAATTTTGGAAAGCGATTAATTGTTACAGGTTATATTGCCAAAAGTCTATGCGATGAGACCATCACGCTCGGTCGCAATGGTAGTGACTACACTGCAACACTTTTAGCCCGTTTTAGCGGAGCTGAAAGTGTTACTTTGTGGACAGATGTGCAAGGTATTTATACTGCTGATCCTCGCCTTGTAAAAAATGCTACTCCTATTGTCGCGCTGACTTATGATGAAGCCAAGTCTTTGGCTGCGGTGGGCACGAATGTTCTTCACCAAAAAACTATTGGACCACTGCGGGATCAAAATATTCCATTATTCGTTCGCTCCTCATTAAATCCTTCAAGAAAGGGAACTCAAGTTAGCCAATTAGGAGACCATAATGAGATTGTGAAGTCAGTAGCGCTTAAACCTGACTTGGTCAAAATTAATATTAGCCATATCGATGAGCTAAGATTAGCAGAAATACAGCACCAATTATTCGAAAATCATATCGTTTCACTGGGAGCTGATTGGAATGAATCTACTGGTAGCTTTTCAATTTTGCTTGAGTCGTCCTTGCTGCAGAAAGCTAAAGTTTGCCTTGAGCAAACTCAAATTGAATTTGACGTTCAAAAGGAACATAGAGCTGTAATTGCAATCGTCGGAAATGGTATTGCTAAGAATGAAAATTTCCTCGTCGAATTGGAGTATGCTTTGGCAGAGCGAATCCAGTTTAGAGTAGTTAATCAGCATCACAAAAATGCAATCTACCTGGTTACCCAGGAAACCAATACAACAAGAACTTTAGAAAAAATTTATCAGGCAAGCTTTGATGTTGCGGCAGAAATGCGATTAAAAAATTCGCCGTTAACTAATTCGAGCCACGTTGAACAACAAACAGTTAACGAAGTGGTAGTGTAAATGGGATTCAATCACGCACAACAAGTAGAAATACTAAACCAAAACCTTTTTGATTTAGCAGGAAAGGTCAATGTTTCATTTGAGTTTTTTCCGCCTAATACTGAGACTATGGAACAGACTCTGTGGAGTTCGATAAAACGCTTGGAGGGACTATCTCCAAAGTTCGTTTCGGTTACTTATGGCGCCAATAATTCTACCCGCGAGAGAACTCACCGAATCATTTCCAAAATTCAAAAGGAAACCGACTTAACTCCAGTACCTCATCTAACCTGCATTGGCGCTAGTAAGGAAGAATTAGTTGAGATTGCACAAGACTATTGGAGCTCCGGGATTCGCCATATAGTAGCCTTACGAGGAGATTTACCTGAGCAATCTGATCAACAACCCAACATGTACGCTTTGGATTTAGTTAAGTTGTTAAAGTCAGTTGCTGATTTTGAGATCAGCGTGGCAGCTTATCCAGAGGTACATCCTGAAGCGCCTAATGCTCAGTTTGATTTGATCAACTTAAAACGGAAAGTGGATGCTGGCGCTTCAAGAGCCATCAGTCAGTTTTTCTTTGATACAGAAACTTATTTGAGATATAGAGACCGTTGCTTTGCGTCCGGTATAGAAGTTGAAATTGTTCCGGGAATCTTACCGGTAACAAATTTTAAGCAACTTTTAAAGTTTTCGGCAATGACAAATGTCAACGTGCCAGGGTGGATGCATCGATTATATCAAGGTCTGGATGGTGATCCTATGACTAGAAACCTAATTGCTGCCAATGTCGCTATCGAGCAGGTTAAAGTACTGGCTAAAGAAGGGGTTAGGGACTTTCATTTTTACACGCTTAATCGCTCGGATCTCACCTATGCGATTTGTCACTCATTAGGGGTGCGGGAAACGCAGATACCGCAGCAAGCTCCTGAAACACTTGCACAGCCTCAAGCTGTAGCAGTTTAAATGCTGGCATAAGTTTATATGTAGGTCCGAGTTCATTCGGACAGCGAAGTTGAAATATTTAGCTAAGTCTGCGGGTAAATTATTTGGCAAGTCCGTTTGCCTTACCCTTCGGGCTTGCATGAAAATTCGTTCCATCAGAACTTTTCGTACCTACAGCCACTTTGTCCATATAAATCGTTGTTATTCATGCGGATTTCTTCATAAGTTCTGTCTGTATTTTAGTCAGTTAGCTTTCATTTGAGTCTTTCTTTCCAATCATCGCCTGCAATTTGTTAGAATGCCGCCAGATAAAGATTTAACTGAATTCTGGAAGTTCTATGTCCTTAATCCGCGGCGACAAGCTTAGCCTAGCTTACGGCCCTCAAATATTACTTGATAATGCTTCTTTTGCATTAGAAGAAAAGCAAAAAGTCTGCTTAGTCGGCCGTAATGGCACTGGTAAATCGACCTTGCTAAAAGTTATCAATGGTGAAATTACTGCTGATGATGGGGTGATCAATCGTTCGCGTAATCACCGTATAGGCTTTTTACCTCAGGCTCTACCGGAAAAGACGGACAACTCTATTCGAGAATTTGTAGAGTCTGGGTTAGCAGATGTAAAGCAATGGGTTGATGAGTATCAGTCTTTGATTATGGAAAACATGGAGTCGCCTAAAGTTGCTGAACTGGAATCTAAAATCAATAGCCACGATGGCTGGACTATTGAAACCCGAGTTGAGCAAACGCTTTCGCGATTAGGACTTGATGGGGAAATCAAGATGTCTGATCTTTCCGGGGGGTGGCGAAGAAGGGCGGCACTAGCCAAAGCCTTGGTACAAGATCCCGATTTGTTGATATTGGATGAGCCGACCAACCATCTAGATCTAAGCAGCATCCAGTGGCTGGAAGAACAGTTAACTGCATTTAAAGGTGCCTTATTGTTTGTTTCCCATGATCGACAATTCGTCAATAAAATCGCGGATACTATTATGGAGCTAGACCGCGGCAACGTTCGCTTCTATCCAGGTAATTACCAGAGATATACAGAACTAAAAGAGCAGCAGTTAAAAGAAGAAGAGAAGGTTAACTCAGAATTTGATAAAAAGCTTGCCCAAGAAGAGGTTTGGATACGTCAAGGCATTAAGGCTCGTCGTACCCGAAACGAAGGTCGTGTTCGTGCGTTAAAGAAGATGCGTGAAGAAAGATCGCAGCGTCGCAATCAAATGGGAACGAGCAAGATTCAGGCTAGTGTAGAAACTGCTGGCAGCAAAATTGTTGCCAAAATGAAAGATTTGCAAGTTGGCTACGATAAAGCACTTAATCTTCCTTTTACTGGCATTATTCAAAAAGGCGACAAAATTGGAGTTCTGGGTGATAACGGCAGTGGTAAAACCACCTTTATCAAAACCTTACTCGGAAAACTTGAGCCCTTTCAAGGTGAATTGCAGGTAAGTGATTCGCTCGAAATTGCTTATTTTGATCAGCTCCGAGAAGCGATCGACCTGAATAAAACCGTTTCAGATAATATAGCTGATGGAAAAGAGTTTGTAGTCGTTGATGGGAAGGAGCGACACGTTATCAGCTATATGAATGAATTTAACTTTACTGCTGATAATGTGAGAGCTCCGGCTAGCTCTTTATCAGGCGGTGAGATTAACCGACTGCTGCTGGCAAAGCTTTTTACCCGCCCAGCAAACCTATTTGTGCTTGACGAGCCAACTAATGACCTAGATGTGGAAACGCTAGAAATACTAGAACAAATGTTGGTGGAAATTCATGCTACGGTAATCATTATCAGTCATGACCGCTTATTCTTGGATAATTGTTGTTCTGAACTATTGGTTTTTGATAACAAGTTACCTCCGTTGAAAGATACTGGAAGTAAGCAATATCAAATAATTGAAATTGTCGGCGGATACAGCGAGTGGCAGCATTATTTTGAGCAGACAATGCCAAAGGAAATAAAATCTGCTGAAGTCAAAAAAGAAAAAACAAAGCCAAGGAATAAATCCACTAAGTTATCGTATAAGGAACAAAAGGCGCTAGATGAACTTCCTCTGAAAATAGAAAAAAGCGAGGAACGAATTGCCGAAATTGAAGAAGCAATGTCGCAGCCTGATTTTTATCAAGACCGGGAAAAAGCCGATTTAATCGTTAAAGAGTTTGAATCATTGCAAGACGAACTGGCAAAGGATTATGAATATTGGGACGAGTTGGAAGCTAAGAGGGAACAGCTTGAGAATAGTTAAAACTCAATTGTTTGGAATTTAAATGCGTAAGGTTATTACAGTTTCACTGATAGTAATAGCGGCAGTAGTATATCTATCGCAATCTGGAATTTATGATCCCCATGAAAAGGGAATAGCAGTAGAGCAGGTCAATGGTAGCGAGCAAAAAGTAGACTCGTTAGATGTACATTCATCCGAATTAAATAGTGAAGACTACTTACAGCAAACAGATGAAAGAAACGATAGCGACGCTACACTCAATTCAACCTCGCAAGAGCTAGCCGCCGAGAAGCGAAGAGCTATATCAGTTGAGTCGGAGATTCAAATTCCCCGATGTATCGAAAAAGAACTTACGGACGATGAGTTAGAACAGGTTTCTCAAGACTGGGAAAATGTTATGCAGCGAGTAGATGAGCTCAACGAAAAAGCTCATGAGCTAGAACTGGCTGATTCGGAGCTAGAATTGGCAAGAATTTTAGCGCTTAATATGGACGAGGAGCATAAAAAGATAGAATCGTTATCGGACTACTTGAATAAGTATCCACAAAGTGAAATTGCGTCGTTGGTTTTCCTTATGGAATGTAGCTCAAATCCTAAACATTCCATTTGTAATGATTTGATCGAAGCTGAATTGGCAAGTGACAGTCAATATAGTTTTTCTCATATGCTTAATTTAATTGCACTGGTGATTCAGGCAGGCGATAGAGACGTTGAAGTACAAAGGTTAATGAATGAATCGACTTCAGTTCCGAATTTTGAAGAGTATTACTCTGCAATAATCGAGCTGATGTTCAGGTATTATACTATCCTCGGTGCGCCCCAAAATAAAATGGATAGAATAAACATTTCGGTATCAGTTGCAGGTGTGAACTTTATTAACTTTTATCCTATTATGCAGTATTGCAAGGAGCACGCCGCAGAACGACAATTACTAGCGGATTCATGTATAAGTATTGGAAAACGGTTAGAGAGTTTTGGGGAGACAATGATTGCGCAAATTTTTGGCGTTGTTTTTCAAATTGAAACTTATAAGTTACTAGGAAATGAAGAACTAGCGGAAGCGGCTAATGTACGAAAAGATGCGATGAGCGACTATCGAAATAGCGAGGAGTTTTTAAGGTCTTCAGGGTTAATTAATTATGATGAACAGGTACTCGATGCTTGGTTTAATTCTCTTTTGAATGGAACTGAAAAATCTGCATTCGATTCGGCAATTGATAAAGCTAAGGAGCTAGCAAGTGACCCGAATTATAACCCCTGTTCGACCAAACTAGGGACTTTTTAAATTTAGTAAAGTGAGAAAATAGGTTAAATGAAACCAGGAGCAGCGTTAGCAATATTATGAATATTTGGGAAAGATCTGAGCGAGTTGCAAGTATGGCATTGGAGTCAGGCTCGCTCCTACCCATTGCAACGTCATCACGCGTCTGTTCACAAGATGGAATAGATTTTCAGCTAAAAGTAATCAACCAGAATATTCTAAAGAAAATCTCAACTTCAAAAACTCAAGGCAATCCCTTTCTTCCTTACGACAAAGATATGTTTATCGAAAATATAGTTGAGCATCACGTTTGTCTGCTTAACAAGTTCCCTGTATTATCGCCGCACATTCTAATTTGTAGTAACGAATTTATCGAACAAAGAACACCTCTTTCACTGCTAGACTTCGAAGCGTGGTGTAAAGGATTTATCGAAGGAGATGAGCTGGGATTCTACAATGGGGCAAGGGAAGCGGGTGCAAGTCAGCCGCATAGGCATATGCAGTTGGTTAAGGGCGTGTGTCCGCTAGATAAAGCTATTATGAGGGGAGAATTAGAATTTACTCACAAACTCTATCGTCACTATGAACTCGAGCCCTCTCAGTTATTTGAAAGCTATGTCCAAGGTATGCAAGAACTAGGACTTTATCGAGAAGATATCTGTTTACCCTACAATTTATTGTTAACTAAGGATTGGTTTATAATTATTCCAAGGAGCAAGGTAAAAGACTCAGGTATCTTTCTTAATGGATTAAATTATGCAGGTTATTTCCTGCTCAAATCTGAAGAGCAGTTAGATGTTATTGGCCAGTTGGGCTGTATGCAGATCCTCAAAGCCTGTAGCCAGGAATAATGCGTTCGATAATAACATTGGTTACATTTCCAATGAAGAATTCATAAAATTCAATTCGCATTTCTCAGGTACTTACTCTAGGATTCTACAGTCTTCAAATAAAAGGAAAATGAAATGAAACTTCTTAAAGTCCTTGTTCCCATATCTTTTTCTATCGCATCGTTAACTACGATAGCCTCAGATGTTTCGCCAGAAATTAAGACCGCAGTTGCTAGCAAAGAGAGAGCGGAAACTGATCGAGTTCGCGATGAACATCGTAAACCGGCTGAAATACTTTCATTGATGGGGTTAAAGCCAGGTATGAAAGTTGCTGACCTAACATCGGGCGGAGGATATTACACAGATATCATTTCTCGTGTCGTCGGAAAAAATGGTCAAGTTATCGCCCATAATCCACCCTTTGTGGTTAATCGATTTGCAGGCTTTTTTACTGATGAAGAAAAAGGTTGGCCAGCGAAGTTTAAAACTGAGCAGTGGAAATCTAACGTTGTCAAAAATCTTGATGAGTTGGATACGATTAATTTGGGAGTAGGGGTTGATGCCGCAATTATGGTTTTGTTTTACCATGACACGGTCTGGCAAGGCGTTAACCGCGAGATGATGAATAGACGGATCTTTAATGCCTTAAAGCCTGGCGGTGTGTATATGATTATCGATCACAGTGCTAAGGCCGGAACCGGCACAAATGATGTGAACAGTTTACACCGAATCGATAAGCAAGTCGTGATTGACGAAATAACAAACGTCGGCTTCAAACTTGATGTGGATTCCAGGCTATTGTCTCATCCCGAAGATAAAAGAGACTATATTTTTACTCGCGATGTTCAGACCAAAAGAGATAGAACTGACCGTATGGTGTTGAAGTTTGTAAAACCTGCCAACTAGTCAAGTGTTTTAGATTGCTGCAAGTAGAAAAAGTTTAGCGTTCTACATTTTTTAGAACTATGGAATATTTGAAGCTTGCAGCGGCCAACTAGTGAGCCGTTCGGATATTTTCTTAATCAGAACGTCTCTATCCTCCTTCATAATCTGTGTATGCTCGATATAGGGGATATATTCCACACTGATCGGATCTTCTTTCTTAAGAAAGTCAAAGATTTCGTAGAGTTGTTTGGCATGATTTAAAGTTCTATTCATTGCTCCAGTATAGATGTAATGAGTAAATATTCCTTTTTCGATTAGAGATTTTAATACTTTACTCGACCTTTCAAAAGGTAGATATTGGTAGTCGATCATATTGCCAGCATCTTGGTCGTCTGGGTCAACGCCCCTGAATTTATTGACTATTTTCTTTATCGATAAGTGGGTAAATTTGTCTACTATTTTTTTCAAGTAATAGCCATGAGTCCACTTTCGGATTCTAAATTGCTTAGTCTGATAACAATGAGGGTCAATCAGCACTACGC
>JAPHTP010000043.1 GCA_026196875.1 Kangiellaceae bacterium | reverse complement strand
TTTTATTTCCGTCGTGTGACCATCTTGGATATCTTACTTTCAAACCCAGTTTAGTCAGCTGCTTTCGGTCTTGACCAGATTTGTTCGATAACCACAACTCATAATTTCCAGACACGTTGGATACGTAAGCTATTTTTTGTCTGACGGGAGAGTAGTCAGGATTTCTATGGCTATAATCAGACAATAAGATCGGGAATGGACTCGAGGCAATTGATTGTTCCAGATCCAGTGAAGAAATTTGATACCTTTCCTGACGCTGTTGATAGTAGAGTTCGCCACTTTGCTTTGCAAATGCGGGAAAGCTGAATCCGTCCATCGGTAATCTTTTCTGTTCAAGTGTTTGCGTATCAATTAAGTATCCACTGCGCGTGTCAGCTTTTTGCACACCGAAAACTAATCTTCGACCATCTGGATGCCATGTAATGCCTACGATATCTTCATGACCCTCTGTTAATTGTTTTGCGGTTCCTTGTTGTATATCTACGAGATAAATATTTTCGCTAAATTGATGGGTACGACGAGTGACGGCTGCGCGCTTGCCATCGGGAGAGAAAGCAAAATCTCTATCTTCATATGCGCATTCATGCTTACATGAAAATCTTATCGGTTTTGACTCTCCAACGCTTAGATCGAGAAAATAAATGCCACTTTGCATGTCCTTATCGTGGTCACTTTGGTAGGCAAGAATTTTATCGTCTGGAGAAATATCAATATAGTTGTAGCCAGATGCGACCGGGCACTCGCTAATCTTTTGTTTCTGATTGGTTGATATTTTTAGTCGAATGATATCGCAGAACTTCTCAGATTTGCTTGAATAATATAAATACTCACCGTCATTGCTCCATACCGAAAGACCTTCTGACCACTCATCAGCTGTCAACGGTTTTGCCGCAACATCAGGTTGCTGCAGATCGCGTAAGTATAAGTCGACTTGACCATCGCCGCTCATCCACTTGTAAACAATAAATCTACCATCCGGGGAAGGAGCAACGAATAATTCTCGCCCAGGTTCGGTGGTTATGGTTTCTATTTGCGGTTGATCAGACGGCCAATAAGATGACAGATAATGCCAGCCTACCGCTCCAAAAATAGCCATCAAAACTGCAACTATCGGAAGTCGAAATCGTTTCATCAATGACAAAGAATCAACTTTAGCTGAGGAATAATCTTCTAGGATCGGCTTGGCTGGTTTAGTTTCTGTTGCGATAACCTCGGGCTGGACTAAGAGCCGGTATCCAGTCTTTCGGATAGTTTCAATATAAGCTTGTGGTGAACCGTTACCTTCAAGATTTTTACGCAAGTGCCAGATTGCATTCGTTAGCGCCTTTTCCCCGACATAGTGATTTCCCTTCCAAACATTATCAATGAGCTCTTGCCTCGGGACAATACGCGGATACTGTTCAGCCAAATAAACTAGCACTTCAATAAACTTAGGTTGCAAATTAACCTTCTCTCCGCCTTCTTTTTGCAGCGCATATTCCAAAGGGAATAGGTTAAAGTCCTGGATTTTATATTGGCTGATTGTTTGCATCAGAAGTTATGAGTACTACCTGTCAACGATTCCTATTAAGCCGTATTTTTTAACGGCTTCCGCTCATTGTCAATTACTAACTGGAATTAATATCGAATGATAACCTCTTGTTTAAGTTAAAAAATATTGCCAATAGATGATTAATAGATGTAAAAATGTGGCAGAAGTGACACGCTAACATTTGAGTTAATTTCCACAGTGTCATACAAATTAGAAGCCATGGTTAGTTTTAAAGTTTGTTTATCACTCACCCAAACCAACTGAGTTTCGAATGGAATTAGGAAATTTGATCTACTCAACAATGAAGAATAATCCGAGTTATATAACCAAGTTATTAGGCCTATGTATCCTTGGCTCGATTCTCATCACCTTATCTTTAGCAGCCAATTATAATGATGGGCCTTATGTATTTAGCAAAGGCGATAATGCTGAAGTTTGGTGGTTATGTAATAACCAAAAGCAAGTCGACAGAGTTGAAAACTATCAAGGAGCGACAGTAGAAAAATGCGGCCACAAAGCGAGACTACCTAAAACTGAACCGGTCGAAGTAACCCAATTGAATATTGAAGGCGACTTTAAAGTCTTGGCAGCAAGCGATATACACGGTCAATTTGGTCTTTTCTTAGCAATGCTACAGCGGCATAAGATAGTCGACCATAACAATCGCTGGCAGTTTGGTCGCAATCATTTTGTTATCACCGGCGATATATTTGATAGAGGCCCTGACGTGCTACCGGCACTTTGGTTTTTATATGAATTAGAGCAACAGGCTAAAGAGAGAGGTGGGGGAGTTCACCTTATACTTGGCAACCATGAGGTAATGGTGCTCAACGGTGATCTTAGATATCTTCATGATAAATATTTAAAAGTCAGCCAAGTGTTTGGTATGAATTATGCTGATCTGTTCTCCAAACAGAGCCTGTTAGGGCAGTGGCTCAGGAGCCGACCGGCGCTAATTAAAATAAACGATGCCATTTTTGCGCATGGCGGCTTTCACCCGCAACTGGCACAGCAGAAGTTGACATTGAAGGATATTAATCGATCTTTTAAGTCCAGTTTAGTTAAAAATGAATTGGCCTATCCCAGGCAGGGACTAGCCGAATATCTTCACAAAACCGACGGTGTTGTTTGGTATCGAGGCTATTTTAAGGATGATGGCGCTACTGAAGCAGAAATCGAAATGTTATTGAAGCACTTTGCGGTCAACAAAATTATCGTTGGCCATACTTCTCAAGAACAGATAGAAACGCGGTACGAGGGAAGAGTAATCGCTATTGATGCTTCATTAAAAAAAGGAAAATACGGAGAAATGCTTTTAATCGAAAAAAATAGCTACTCTCGATTGACCCTTGATGGAAAAAAGATCCCATTATTTTAGCCATTTGAATACCGCGAGCCATTTAGCGAAAAATCCCTACTTGCCTGTTTATAAGCAATAAATTTGATTAGAATAGCGGCACTTTACGAAAATTCTGGCTCAGCTGATTGGGTGGTAGCTAACGCGCTCTGCTACCCTGTTCTTCAAGTTAGAGTAAAACTAGCATCGTTTAAGGATCTTAATGTCAATTATAAAAAGCATAATCTGCATAGCGCTAATTTCTGCTGTTAGCACTATTTCCCAAGCAAAAGTTAGCTATGAAATCAATATGGTCGACCCAGATCATCATCTAGCAGAAATTACTGTACGGCTACCCGCTGGTGAAGAAGAATATCAAGTGGCTATGTCTGCTTGGCGGACAGGTAAATATCAGTTATTGAATTTAGCTAATGGCGTACGAAATTTTAAGGCATTTGATAACAAGAATAGACCGCTTAATTGGCACCGATTGGACAAAGGTAGTTGGCAAATAACTAACCCGGATAGAGGTGAGATCTATATTCAGTACCTCCTTTATGCCAATGAATTGGGTTATCGCACACGGCATATCAGTGATACACATGCCTATTTGGATGCAACTGCTACGTTAATGTACAGCCAACAACACATAACTCAGGTTCATCAAGTAAAATTGTCTGTGCCTCAGAAATGGAAAAGCTACTCTGGGATGGTACAACTTGGACCACACGAGTTTGTAGCTCAAGACTGGCACCAACTGGCGGATTCTCCAATTGAAACTGGACTCAATGAACTGATTGAGTTTGAGTCAGATGGACGCAGCTACCAAGTTGTCTTTTGGGGTAAAAGTAATCGAGAGAATCAGAAAATTGCGGATGACTTAAAAAAAATGGTCAGCGAAAGTCAAACTATTTGGAATGGATATCCCTATCAGAAGTACGTATTTATGATCCACGCCACTTCTGGAGCAACCGGCGCTACTGAACATGTTAACTCAACAGTAATTCAAAGACCCAGAGAGAGCTTTGCTAAACGCGCTACTTATTTAGATCGTTTCTTAAGGACTGCTGCTCACGAACTGGTCCATACATGGAATGTAAAGGCCTATCGCCCAAAAGGTTTGGTGCCATATGATTATCAACAAGAAAACTATAGCGATCTGCTTTGGGTTGCAGAAGGTTCAACGAGTTATTTGCAAGATCATATTTTGTTAACCGCAAAATTACAAAGCGTCGACGAATTTCTAAAAGAGCTGAGCGAGCGAATTAATGATCATCTACGCAAACCGGGCAGGCATACTCAATCAATTGCCGAAGCGAGCTTTGAAAAGTGGATTTCTAAAGGCGGAGACTTTGCTAACAATCACAGTGTTAATATTTATTCCGAAGGCTATATGGCATCGTTAATCCTGGACTTTAAAATGCTGGATGATAGCAAGCTTAAAGCTGGACTTAAATCACTTCACAACAAGCTCTATCAACTCAATAACAGTGAGAAAAAACCCAATCGCTTTTCTGTAAGTAGTTATGATTCGGCATTGATGAAACAACTTATGCAAGAACTGACCGGAAAGTCATACGTAGATTGGTGGCAAGAAAATATTGAATCTCCTGTTGATATCAATTTTGAAGAATTGCTAGATAAAGTAGGGTTAAAATTTCAAAAATTGCAGGCAAAAGACTACCAAGTATGGACAGGGCTTGAGTTTGAAACTAAAAATAGTCGGCTTACGATAAATAAGGTAGAAAAGGATAGTCCTGCATGGAAAGCTGGACTTACGATCGGCGATCAATTGATTGCTATTAACCAACAGCAGGTAATCCCAAATAATCTTGAGCTATGGTTAAAAAAATTCAAATCAGGTGATGATATTGAGCTAACCTTTTTTAGGGATCAGAAGCTAACTTCCAAATCGATTCAACTGGCGAAAATTAGCAGCAAGATCAGACAAATTGAATTGGTAGACAACCCAACCGAGTCACAAAGGGCATTCTTTAAAGCTTGGCTAGGTGTTGACTTTCCCGATAAGAAATCTGAGACAGACTAAAAACGTTTCCAAAGACTAAGCCGCTTGCGTCAAACCTGATGGGCGGCTGTATTATTAAGTTCTCTTCTCAACCTTTACTAAACTTTATACTTAGTCCAAGAGCCGATTTTTTAAATGCAATATTCGCTTGAACTCTTTTTTGAAAATTATCATTCTATAATTTGAATTCCAATGGTGGGAGTTCTTTAACTTCTTTATTCTCAGGTTCTTCAGGTCCCAATAATTGTTTATTTTCAGCTTGGTTTTCGGGACTACTCTTTTCTATAAATTCCGCCTTATTACCACTTCGGCTTTTAGGTTGTAACTCTCTCAATTGCTCAGCGATAACCTTAAATTTCGCTTGCTGTGACTTAAGCTTTGGGAAAAAGCTTAAGCTATCTACAAGTAGCTCGTATGCATCAGCCAAACCAGGAAAATCCGGGAATTGAGCCTTCATACCATTAACTAATTTCAATACCAATTTATGCTCACCTTTAGCATGGCTTGCTTTGGCGATTAGATATCGAGTTTTGGCTGAAGCAATGACATGATCTGGAATTATTGTTAGGATTTGTTTATATGAGATAACGAGTTTGTCCGATCGCTTGGTTTGAATTAACGAGTTAAGATAGTCATCGGCAAACTTAGTAAGTTCGTCTTTATTTTTTATCGCAATTAAAAACTCATAGTAATACTGTTTTAATCGTAAAGCATTGGGATGCTTCTTAAACGCTTTTAGAAAGATCTTATTAGCACTTTCATACTCACCATCTTTCACCAACATCGAAATATGGCTAATAGTCTTGTCTTCTTCTGGGCGGGTTTCAACCATCTGCTCACTAGATTCTCGTGCAACGAATCCTAACCGGCTTTGATACTGAAAAATCATATATCCCATGAGATGGAACATAACTATCATATAATAATTACTAACCATCGAAGAGATTGTTGATGATAAAAATGTTAAACCATCGCCAAAAAACTGATTTATAACTCCAACAGACGCGGACATAATTAATAGAAATCCAATAATCAATCCATAAGGCAATCCAATTGATGTGATTAACTGAAACATCTTTAATGGATTTATTGCGTCTATCACATTTCGGCTGATACCAAAATTAATAAGTACGGCAGGAATTGAGAAAAGAAAGAAAAAACCAACCAGCATAGCTACTTCTTCACCTAACAGTTCTCCAGTGGCAAACACCATACCAGCAAGGCCAAGAATAATAAGTATTACTTGAAACGCCACTCCCAGTCCGCCGCTGTAAGCGCTGGAAATATCCGGCGCGACTAATTCCCCACTGGAAGTCTTTTCTAAACAGTCAAAAGCATATTTAATCATGCCACCAAACAATGCTAACTGAACAATAAAACCTAAGGGCAGTGCTGCGAATACACTTTGTAATACGGAAAAGGCAACAACTAAACTGATTGTTGAAGCATTCAGTGGATAACGAAAACTTTGCTCAAGTCGTCGCCAAAATGGTTTTGCCGTATGGGTAGCTCCTAAACTTTGAATTTCATTTCCGCATTTAAAACAGCGGTCAACAGTTCTTGAACCACCTTCATCAACACAAGGGTCACAGACAAACAGCTTGCAATGACCACAGTGATAAGTCGCAGGAGATGCAGGATGATACTTACAATATTCCATCAATTAACACTCAGTATTTTTGTCCTTTTCAAGTACCTTTTCACTTTCGAACTCTAAGCATATCGAAATTTAAGGAAGCGTTTTAGCAATTTGATTGAATTTCTTTGCTTTGTCTATTTCGCCAATCAATTGAAATTCTTTGGCCAGTCTTTTAGCCAATTCACTCAAGTTATGAATTGTTTGATGATGCTTATACAAATCGTTAAATAAATCTTCAGCACTAGCCAACTTTTTTATTCCACAAAACCGCCAACAGAGCTTGAGCTTTTGAGCATCTTTTAAATACTTTCGAGCAAAATCATTTTCTCGCCAAATTTCATCTAGCTTTTCAAGCCATTTTTCAGGCAAGTCTGATTGATTAAGCAGCTCGATAACACAGCGATAGTATTCTTTGTTGAGCGTAATTTTTAGTAAATTGTAACGCAATAGAAGTCTTTCAAAATTTAGCCCATCTTGCTCAATCACTTCTTCCAAAGTCTTTCTAGCCTGGTCAAAGCGGAACTTTTCCACTTGCTCAAAATATTTCGTCATCTTTTCTCTAATTGGATCGTTTTCGCTATCTTCTTCAATGTACTCTTCGTTAAATGACTTTGGCGAAATCATTTGGTTTAACGCTATCAATACTGCTCCACCAACAAATCCGCCAGTGTGTGCCATGAACGCAACGTTGCTCGATTGATCACTAAAGTATGAAAAGATTTCTTTGCCGATGTAAATTGGAAGGATAGTCAGAGCAGGTAAACGAATATAGCCAACAAAGACAAAAAACCAGTAGAAAAACTCAATGCGTTTTAACCGGAAAACTGCTAAATACATTGCCATTACTGCAGAAATAGAACCGGAAGCACCAACAAGAGGAATTGCGCTTTTTTGATTGAGGAAACTATGCAGCAACCCTCCCGCGATTCCGCCTAATAAATAGAAAGCGAGAAACCTTCTATGACCAACTATTGCTTCTACGGCAAAACCACAAAGAATCAGAAAAAAAAGATTGCCAACCAGGTGCATAAGGTCACCATGGAGAAATTGATAAGTTATATAGGCAAGTGGGCTGGCGTTACTCGGTACTAAGCCAAAGTTAAAACTACTCGTAGAATCTATAATATCATTAACTGATTTACGCTTAGTTTTCCAATTGGAGTAACTATCACCTTCAATATACCGATGTGCATATTTATTTAAGAATTGGGTAAATTCCAAGTTGAAAAGAATGCCGCTGGCAGCCTCTTCAGCATAGCCTTGGTTATAATAATCCAGTATGACATCTAGATTTGGATCATTTTTTTGACCAACAAACGCCTGGAATGCCGGCCACTCATCTTTGATTAAATTAAGTGAGTTGTATTTATCAAATGCTTGAATATATTTCTCTTCATCGCCTGATTGATAAAAGAAAAATATTAGAATATTGAGAAGCACAATCGCAAACAGAGCGACAGGCGTGTGCTTCCAATCAAATCGTTTTTCAGTCGGGACAATAATCATTGCAACAGATCCCTTTGCTCCTTGCTAGTCTCAGATTCTATCCGTCTGATATCAACGGCGCAATGAGGACTTTATTCCTTGGTTGATGTTACTTGAGACGTCGATTTTAGTTGAAACAATAAAAAAGGCGCTCAATGAGCGCCTTCTCTTTTAGCATCTTGCTTCGGAAGATTTACATCATTCCTGGCATTCCGCCCATACCACCCATACCGCCCATGTCTGGTGCACCGGCTGCGTCTTCTTTAGGAAGATCAGCAACCATCGCTTCAGTGGTGATCATTAAACCAGAAACTGAAGCCGCGTGCTGTAGTGCAGAACGAGTTACTTTAGTTGGGTCAAGAATACCCATCTCGATCATATCGCCGTATTCGCCATTTGCTGCATTGTAACCGTAGTTAGCTTCACCAGCTGCTACATTGTTAAGAACAACTGACGCTTCGTCACCAGCATTGTCAACGATTTGACGAAGAGGAGCTGTAACAGCGCGTAGTAGAATATGGATACCTGCTGTTTGGTCGTCGTTTGCGCCAGTGAGTTCACCAACTTTAGCTGCCGCGCGTACTAGTGCGACACCACCGCCAGGTACAACGCCTTCCTCAACTGCAGCGCGAGTTGCGTGAAGCGCGTCTTCAACGCGAGCTTTCTTTTCTTTCATTTCAACTTCAGTCGCAGCGCCAACTTTAATTACTGCAACACCGCCGGCTAATTTAGCCACACGCTCTTGAAGCTTTTCGCGGTCGTAATCAGAAGAAGTTTCTTCGATTTGACGACGAATTTGCTCAACACGACCTTCGATGTTAGCTGCTTCGCCAGCACCATCAATGACAGTGGTATTTTCTTTAGTGATTGAGATCTTCTTAGCAGTACCTAAGTCATCTAAAGTTGCACCTTCTAAGTTAAGGCCAACTTCTTCAGAGATAACAGTCGCACCAGTTAGGATAGCGATGTCTTCAAGCATTGCTTTGCGACGGTCACCGAAACCAGGTGCTTTAACCGCAGCAACTTTAACGATACCACGCATATTATTAACAACTAGAGTTGCAAGCGCTTCACCTTCAACGTCCTCAGCAATGATAAGCAGTGGCTTACCAGCTTTAGCAACAGCTTCCAATACAGGAAGAAGGTCGCGAATGTTTGAGATTTTCTTGTCTACAACTAATAGGAAAGGATTTTCTAACTCAACAGACATGCTGTCTTGGTTGTTGATGAAGTAAGGAGAAAGGTAACCACGGTCAAACTGCATACCTTCAACAACGTCTAATTCATTTTCAAGACCACTGCCTTCTTCAACAGTGATAACGCCTTCTTTACCCACTTTATCCATTGCGGTTGCAATGATGTTACCAACATCTTCGTCAGAGTTAGCAGAGATAGTACCAACTTGAGCAATCGCCTTGTTATCTTCGCAAGGAACAGAGATTTCTTTTAACTCAGCAACAATTGCTTTAACCGCTTGGTCGATACCGCGCTTAAGGTCCATTGGGTTCATGCCCGCTGCAACTGATTTTAAACCTTCGTTAAGTACTGATTGAGAAAGAACGGTTGCAGTAGTAGTACCGTCACCGGCAACGTCAGAAGTTTGCGAAGCAACTTCTTTAACCATTTGCGCACCCATGTTTTCGAATTTGTTTTCTAATTCGATTTCTTTAGCTACAGAAACACCATCTTTAGTGACTGTTGGAGCGCCGAAAGACTTTTCTAATACAACGTTACGACCTTTAGGGCCAAGAGTGACTTTAACCGCGTTTGCTAAAGTATTAACGCCTGCAACCATTTGTGAGCGAGCGTCATCACCAAATCTTACGTCTTTTGCCATTGGAATTTTCCTCTAATTCTTTAAATCTTAAATTCTTAATCTAGACTCAAGTAAGCAACTACTTACTCGATGATCCCCATGATGTCGTCTTCACGCATAATCATTAGTTCTTCACCGTCAACTTTAACTTCGTTGCCAGCGTATTTGCCGAACAATACTTTGTCGCCAACTTTAACGTCTAAAGCGCGAACTTCACCGTTATCAAGGTGCTTACCATTGCCTACAGCCAAAACTTCACCACGGCTTGGTTTTTCTTTTGCGTTATCTGGAATTACGATACCACCGGCAGTAGTAGTCTCGTCTTCCATACGTCTAACTAGTACGCGGTCGTGTAATGGACGAATGCTCATTTATGTTCTCCTAAATCAAATTTTCTTTTAATTTGAGTGGTTTAGAGTCAAACAATTCTGGTTTTAGACCCGAAGATTGACCCAAAAAGTCAAAGGTTAAAAATTAAACACCGCGTTAATATGGGGGCATTTTTTTAGCACTCAACCCCTTTGAGTGCTAATTTTCAAAAAAAATCGCAATTTTTTACCGACATTCAAAAATCCGTAGCATTTCAATTTATCTTAGTTCGACCTATTGATATTCAAATGTCTTTTAAGCAGCCAAATAACTTCGATATTGATTGTGATGTCAGGGGCGGGTAGCAAGGTGGGAATCAAAGAAAGAGAAGCCCAATCTAAATCATCACACTCTAAAACTTTGGTCGAATTTGTCGATAATTTCTCATTCTAACTATTCACGCCCCCAGCCTTCCTTGATATAGTTTCAGGTTGGAATTTTTTATAGATAGCTGTGCACAGGTATTCGCTTGCTTACTCGACCCTTAGCTTACAAAGGACCTAACGACCATTTATCGCAACTATTTGAAATGGCTGATCTTTATCGCGGGATAAAGCTGCTTTTGGACGATATGTTGATGGATTGGCAGTTTATTGCTGAAGAAAACCGCGTTCAAGGAATGTTCCTATTTGAGCAAAAACTGGCTAAAACAAGTTTAACTTGGCCATTAAAGCCTAACCATATTGATAATCACTGTAGTTGTGACCAATATCAAAGCGGCGATTCATCGAAAGATAATGTCATCGGTTGTCGACACCTTGCAGCACTTGCCATCGAGGGCAAGGTTCAAATTGATCGATTGCCACCTTCACTCAAACAGCAAGAAACGTTTAATAGCGAGGCGGATTATCTAAACCAGTGGCTAAAAAAGCAAAACCATGATCCCTTCCCCAATATGGCACGCCATCGCGTTGTTTATATTCTTAACGAAGAAAATGGTCTATTTCAAATTACATTACACAAAGCCTATTTAACCCAGCAAAATGAATATCAGATAAAAGCACCGCTTGATATTAATACCAACATTACAGATAAGTTACCTAAATTTGTCAGCCTAACCGATCAAGAAATTCTAGCTGAGTTGCAAACTCAGTTACGCGCCAAGCCGACGTTAGCGCCAGAAAAACATATGTTTCTGCTGGCTCCTGACCCCAGCCATCCTTCAAAAATCGAACAAACGTTAATAAAAATAGTAGAGTCGGGCCGCTGTTTCTGGCGAGCGAGCCATCGCCAACCCTTATCATTCTCCCAAACCACAAGACGCGATGAAAAATGGCTGGAAGTTACAGATTCCTTGTTGCTGAACCGCGCCGAAAGCAAAGTATATCAACATCGGGCTTACAATCACTCTCAGTTGAGTCTCCTTAAGTCTTTACATCACCCCGAATTCAAACCTGACTGGCTAACACCGAGAATTCGTGTCAATAGCCACCAATTATCAATGGACTGGAAAGATGCGACTCTTTTTGAGTTTGATACCGCAGAAGTTAGCTTTATTTTTGAATTAACAGATGGCAAGCAAATCGAATTAAATTACACCGAACTGCTTCATGTTCACCAGGGAGGCGATAGTTTGGCGAACCGACAACTCATGGAAATTGTCGCTGGAAAGTTACATTTGTTGGAATGGATAGGAAGTATAAAGAGTAATTTTGAGCCGCCTATTGCAAGACACTTTGATGTTACAACTCGATTTTTGGAAGGTGATTTCGGTCACTGGTTTCCAATGCTTAGGGGGTTGTATTTGGAAAGGTGGCAAGTTGAGTTTGCTCACAGCTTCCGCCTAAACCAACAAAAAGTTAGCGATTGGTATAGCCGGGTTACGCAAGTAGACAAAGCTGCCGTAGATCAGAGTTGGTTTGAGCTAGAAGTTGGCGTTAAGGTAGACGGAGAAGCCGTCAACATTCTGCCATTTATTGTTGAGGCGTTAAGAAATGGACAACTCGACTTATCCACCCAATCCGAGACTATCGCTATAAAGCTTGATGATAATCGAGTAATCGGAATCAACCGGAGTCGGGTGCAATCTATTGTTAATACCCTCATTGAGCTTTCAGAAAATAAACCGTTAATAAACCAAAAACTTACATTACCAGAAAGCCAGTTGGTTAGGGTTAATCTACTCGAAAAAGAACTGCAGCAATCAGCCGAGTGGATGGACGCGAACAAATTACAAGAGAAAGCTAAGGCGTTAGCACAAAGTGAAGGGATCACCAGAGTAAACATTCCTAAAAATGTTTGTGCCGAACTGCGTGAATATCAAAAGCGAGGCGTCGATTGGCTACAGTTTTTAGGTCGCCAACAAATAGGCGGAATACTCGCTGATGATATGGGGTTGGGGAAAACTCTGCAAACCTTGACCCACATTCAGATAGAAAAAAACAGCGGACGGATGCAAGGTCCCTGTATGGTAGTTGCCCCAACAAGCTTGCTGGGCAATTAGCTAGCCGAGGCTAATAAGTTTACACCTGAGCTTAATTTGGTCCATTGGGCCGGTACACGAAGGCAACTGCAAGGTGAACGGCTTAGACAAGCCGATATCATTGTAACTAGCTATGGATTGTTGTTAAGGGATTTTGCACAACTTAATCAATTGCCATTGCATCTATTAGTGCTTGATGAGGCCCAAGCAATAAAAAATTCTCGCACTAAAGTCAGCAAGATCGCTTTTTCTATGACGTCAAAACTCAGGCTTTGTTTAACCGGGACTCCTCTGGAAAATCATTTAGGAGAGCTCTGGTCACTATTTCATTTTTTGATGCCGGGCTTACTCGGTGAGCAAGCCCAGTTTAAGCGATTATTTCAACTCCCGATCGAAAAAGAACAAGATTGGTCCAGACAACAACAACTTTCACAGCGTATAGCACCTTTTATGTTACGTCGCACTAAAGATAAGGTTGCGTCTGATTTACCGACAAAAACAGAAATAGCAGAAGTAATTGAGCTGAATCAAGAGCAAGCGGATCTGTATGAAACAGTTCGCATGAGTATGTTGGAAGAAGTGCAGAAAGCCATGACGCAGAACACTCGCGGAGGCAATCAATTACTTATCGGCAATGCACTCCTCAGACTGCGCCAGATCTGTTGCCATCCCAATTTAGTAGATTTTGGCCAGGCGCAACAGTCAGATTCAGCCAAGCTTGCCTGGCTGAAAGCCGTTTTGCCTGAGCTAGTGCAAAGTGGTAGTAAGGTGCTTATTTTCTCTTCATTTACTTCAATGCTGGCAATTATCAGCGAGGAACTCCAAGAGTTAAATATCGAACATCTAACTTTAACCGGACAAACTCGCCAGCGCTCGGAACTGGTAGAAAAATTTCAAACCGGCAATATCCCGGTGTTCTTAATTAGTTTAAAAGCGGGTGGTGCAGGGCTCAACTTAACAGAAGCCGACACCGTTATCCATTTTGACCCCTGGTGGAATCCCGCAGCAGAAGATCAAGCCAGCGATCGCGCGCATCGCATAGGTCAAGACAAACCGGTATTTATCTATAAATTAATTTCAAAAGGTACGGTAGAAGAACGCATTCATCAAATGCAACGACAAAAATCTAAACTGGCCAAAGAACTGTACCAAAATAACGAGCTAATCAATCAAATCGAACGTCCTGATTGGGAAGCGTTGCTAGCGCCTTTAGAAGAATAAAAAATGCCGACCCAAATTTGACTCGGCATTCCGTTTATTTCTATGGTTTGAAATATAAAGTTTTAGGTATTTAGTAATTAAAACTGATACTCCGCTCCCATATAAACGTATCGACCTACACCCGAGTCATATTCCGAACTAGCATTACCACGTGCAGTTTCCGACACAATTCCGTAGTAAGGAATAAAAGGGCCTACGTCGTTAAACACGTTTCTAACACCAGCGTACAATCTAAGCTCAGAGTCGTCTTCAAATTCCATATTGTAAGAAACGGAAAGATTGTGTTTTAAATAGGCCGAAAAATACAATGCCATAGGTGTTTCAGGATTTGTTACACAGGAAGCATCTCCCGCAGCGCAAGCTGCATTATTGTCTGCTAACGCTTCTTCCCACTCTTCAACGCGCTCATTATCGTCAACAATGGAACTCATATATCGAGTACTCCAGCGAACACGCCAATTATCTTTGTACCAAGTTAAAGAAGCAGTCGCAACATCATCAAATATACCGCTCCACAACTGACCTTGATATTCGGTAACGACTTGGCCGTCATTGCCAAAAAAGGTCTCTACATATTCGTCAACATGGGTTGAGTCGGCTTTTAACTTTAACCGGCCGTATTCTCCTAAATCGATTTTATACTCTAGTGCTATGTCGTAGCCCTTGGTCGAAGTTTCTGCGATATTATCCGTCACTTGCAAAATTTCTATTATTTGGCCCTCACTATTTCGAGTGACAAACCCACAATATAGATTGTTTGCACCGTAAGCTTGAGTTTCTGATGCGTAGCATTGAGCCAAGATCTCTTCATTTGGAATTTGCTCCATCGCGTCTTCGATTGAAATATCAAAGTAATCGATGGCAATACGTAAATCTTCGATCGGCTCCATTGCGATACCGAAAGTAAATGTCTCTGCGGTTTCCTCGATCAGATTGGGATTACCTGCATTGGGTGAATAACCGTTGTTTTCATCCTCGAAAACTCCGTTAGCGGCTATTGCGGCGGCAATACCCGGGTCCTGCCGGCACGCTTCATGCCCTGCACCAGTTGAAGTCGCAGTTACATCTGCGCAAATATCATCAAAGCTATCGAAATCGCCGCGTGGCGGTGATTCTAATTCGGTAATACTCGGCGCTCTTTGAGCGTTGGCCCAATTAGCACGAAAGGAATAGCCTTCGACCGGCTCCCATAAAAGACCAAACTTGTAACTACCTACATTTGAAGAGTTATCGTGACCATAATCTGCCAACCGATACGAAAAGTCAGCGGATAGATTCCTTGCCCCAGTCACATTTCGCAACAGAGGCATATTAACTTCACCAAATACTTCGGTTACGTCCAAATCACCAACAAAACTTGGCACCACATTAAAAGTTATTCCTCCCATGCGGTGACCTTCGCTGGTTTCTAAATCCTGTTTATCTCGGCGGTATTCGAAACCAAAAACTGAAGACACAGATCCCGCTGGCATTTCGAATAAATCCCCCGCGATATAACCAAGAATATTGACTTGAGTGACATTGGTTTCGATGCTAGGTGTCGCTCTAATCCAATCTGCCATTTCAGGGGTAATGGAACCTTCTCCAAAAATATTCAGTGGAACACATCCCGCAGCTCGCGCGTCGGCGTCAGCACATTGAATGGTAACGCCATCCGCCGCGTATTCTGCATCCAGCGCTTGTGCTACACGTACCGTATTTAATTCGTTATGGCGCGTTTGCTTTTGAGTAAATTTACCGTAGCCAACTGACAGATCCCAATCCCAGGTGCCGTCAAAAGTTGTCCCTTGAAGGCCAGCCCAACTGCGAACTGTGGTGCGTTCGTTGTCAGTCAAAATATTGCCGACTTCATAAAAGCGACGGTCCCAATTAATACTGCCACTGGCATTGTCACGAATTTCCTGCGGAACAAAGGGATTGTCCACACTAATGTATCCGGGTCTTACGCGGCCTGGCTCACCGGTTAGCGGATCGAAAATAAGAACATATGCGTTTTCGTATTCATCTTCAGGAGATTTAGTGTTTAGCGAATTATTTTGTGAATATTGCAACTGGAAATAGCCAGCCATGTCGTTATCAAACTCATGGTCAATTTTAAAGGCTGCGGTAATCGCTTCATCTGGAATTTTTAGCAAGTCATAGATGCGAGTATTTACGCCATGTTCTTCTTCAACCCAACCGGTTTGCAATCCATTTGCGTCATAATAATAGCCACCATTGGCTGCGCTTAATCCTTCCTCAAATACACCGCCTGCTGTACCATCGCTACGCTGCCGCCATTGACTAGACGTGATATCACGCATACATTGATCACCGTCTACTGTATACATTTCATTGCACATTAGGGTGTAGTTGTAGTCCAGATCAGCTTCCAGTTGTGCTCGGTCGCGGTCATACCAACTAATACCTTCATCTTTATCATAACTGACACTTAAAAAAGTATAAGTTCTACCGCTATTAAAGGAGCTTCCCCAATCAAAATCTAAAGAATATTGTTCGCCTCCGCCTTCAGTGGTGTAACCGCCGCGTAAATCTATTTCAAAACCTTCTTTATCTTGCTGGGTGATGATATTAACAACCCCCGCAATGGCGTCAGATCCATAAATTGCTGACGCCCCACCGGTAATAATTTCAACTTTGTCTACCATACCTGAAGGGATGGTACTCAAACTGACGTAGTTACCGCTGTAACTATTTGAAACAACACGGCGACCGTCAATTAAGGTTAAAGTACGGTTGGTACCTAAATCCCGTAAATTGATCGTCGAGAGTCCTGTGTTCTGTACACTTGATTGGGTGTTGGTATTACTGCTTGACGCGTTAACGCCAGGCATGTTTTCAATCAAGATCTCTGATAATGAACCAAGCCCGGTATCTTCAATTGCTTCTTTATCTAAAGTTACTAGCGGAGTGGTGACGGAAAAGCTGTCACGTTTGATTCTCGAGCCAGTTACCACAACTTTTTCTTCTTTGGGTTGCTCTGCTTGTTGCTTTTCTTGAGCGGTCTCTTCTTCGGCGGCCATAGTCGCCAAAGGAGCAGCGAGAGCCAGCGATATAGCTGAGACTATCATCCGCTTCTTATATGTAGGATTCATTCTTCTAACTCCGTTCTATTGCTGTCCAGCGAAAGTTATTGTTATTTGTGGTAGAACGCTTTGACTTGGCAGCTTCAACTTCTAGGGATTATTTACCACCAAATAACTAAACCACTTATCGTTTTTAAGTGAACCGATATAACGGCACAATTGCGGAGCACTCTTTTCTTACTCATTTATATATCTACACAACATCTATTGTTTTGATAATCAAAGAGTTAGGTTGTTTTTGTTTAATGATCTCTTAATCAAGCTTAAGCTGCCTCCCGATCACTTAGATGGCAAAAATAAAGCACCAAAACTCGACATTTTTTCTGTTAAAAGCGTTGGAGAAAGAGTAACGAAGAGAATGCTGAAAATCAGCCCTCAAACTATACTCAGGATGAGGACTTCTTTGATAGGGTATTTTTCCGATCTAAAATTAAAATAGCGCCCATTTATTTAGATAAGAATTCCTTAGGTGTTTCGATTAGGCGCAGACTTTCATCCGCAAAACCGGTACCCGCTTCGGTGAAAAAGTTAAACACCTTATCAATACCAGCGTGCAAAAGGTCTTGCTCATCATCTTCGTAGCGAGCAATCGCAGCAATTTTTCCATGATAATGTGATTTGCGTAACTGTTCGGTGATGTTATGGCTATCATTAACCGATGGTAGTGCGAGCAAAACTAATTTGATACATGACATATCCAGGTTTTCCCAAAGATCGGGATCTTCGCCATCGCCAGGGAATACACGCATACCTTGGCGTTTTTGGACCTTCACTCTGTCTCTGTTAGCGTCAACCCCCCAGACTTTTTCCCCCACCAACTGATTAAGTGACACATATGCACCTCGGCCTACCCGCCCCATACCAACGACCAGGATCTCGGTGGAGCGGGGTAACAAGAACACATCTTCTCTGAGGCGTAATTTGGTTTCGAATCGTTTTACTCGATGCTTCCACTTTGCATAAATTTTGTGAGCCACTCTGTAGGTCACACTAGTAAAAATAAACGAGAATGAAACACTTAGTGCGAGAATGACCAGCCATTTACTCTCGATCAAATTAAAATCGACGCTAAGGGCAACTACAATCAGGCCAAACTCACTGAAATTAGTAAGCACGAGTGAACCCAGAAATGCCGTTCTTCCACGTAATCGAGAGGCGCACAAAATAAAGAAGAAAAGAATAAACTTTCCAATCAATAGAATTGATAAGACAACGGCGGCAAATAACATTGACCAATCGGGTAATGCGGTAAACCCTATCGACACAAAAAAGCCTATTAAAAACAAATCCTTAAAGCTAAGAAGGGATTTTGCCAGTTCCGCAGATTTTAAAGTACCGCTTAATACCATACCGACGATCAGCGCACCTAAATCACCTTTGATGCCTACCAGTTCAAACAATTGGTATCCACCAAAAGCTAAGAATATTCCCGCCAGTGGAAGTAATTCACTATGTCCAGCGTGTTCGATCAATCTATTTAAAACGGGCTTTAACCAGATAATGGGGATGAGCGATAAGGCCCAAACGGAGGGTACTTTTCCAGTGATCGCAACCAGATACAACACAGCAACAATGTCCTGCATTACCAGAATACCAATCGCCACTCTGCCATGGCGAGTTGCCATTTCACCAGATTCTTGAAGAAGCTTTACGACGCACACGGTACTACTGAAACTTAACGCGAATGCCATGATTCCGGCGGTTCCATCGTTGAGCCCAATAAACTCGGGAAGTCCTGAAAAGCTCAGCAGCAGCAATAACGCGAAGCTAAGCGAGCACCACAATATCATGTGCGACGTCGCCGTTGCCCATATTTCTCTCTTAAGTAGATCCTTAGTGTTAAGTTTAAGACCAATGGTAAACAACATTAATGTAATACCGATGTCGGCAAGAGTTTGGATACTTTGATCGGCTTCAAAGCCTAGCAGATGTAACAAGAAACCAGCTAACAAATAGCCGATCAGAGGTGGTAAATCCCCAAAACGAAACAAAAGACCGCAAATAAACGCGAAGAATATCCAGATAAATTCCATTGATTAGTTCGAATATTTAGATTTGAGTTATCTTATTGATTATTTTAGCAGTTTTTCGAAGTCTTCGGCACTAAGTGGTTTCGAAAAATAGTAGCCTTGCGCTTGATTGGCTTTAATTTCTTCCATGAATTTTAGTTGTTTTTCGGTTTCTATACCTTCTGCGACAGTTTTTAAATTAAGTGAGTGAGCAAGCGAGGTGATAGTTTTAATTATCGCGTCATTTTCACTGCTAGTGCCAATTTTAGAAACAAAGCTCCGGTCAATCTTTAATTTGTTGATCGGTAGCTGATTGAGGTACTTGAGTGAAGAATAGCCGGTACCAAAATCATCGAGCGCAAGCTCAATTCCTTTTTCTGCCAGACGACCAAAGATTCGCTTCGCGACTTCGATGTCCTTCATCAATACACTTTCGGTTAGCTCAAATTCAAGCAATTTGGGGTTAAATGGAACGGAATCCAGCAGGTTTTCGATAAAGCTAACAAAGTCATAATGGTGCAGGTGTCTAGCGGAAAGGTTAAAAGCCAGACCAATCTTATGACCTTGTTGTTGCCACTCCGCTACTTGACTCAATGCCAAGGATAATAGCTCTTCGGTAATAGGGATTATCAGTCCAAGATCTTCTGCGATAGGAATGAATTCTGATGGTGGTATTTGTTCTCCATCGGATGTTTTCCAACGGGCTAAGGCCTCCATTCCAATCAATTTACCACTCTCAACATCATACTGCGGCTGGTAGACCAAATAAAATTCACTCTTACTGACACCGGCACGAAGTTTGTTTTCCAGGTTCAGCCGCTCTTTGGCAGCGTGGTTCATGGAGTTCTCAAAATACTGGAAGTTATTTCTGCCGGCATTTTTAGCGTGATACATGGCTATATCTGCATGCTTAATGAGGGTTTGCGCTTCATCACCATCGGAAGGGTAAATTGAGATCCCAATACTGGGTGACACCGAGATCTGATGCTCTTTTAACACCATGGGATCTTGCATCTTGTTGATTATGTTTTGTGCGATGCGATTAATCGAATCAATTGTATTGACATCTTCCAACATGACTACAAACTCGTCACCACCCAGGCGAGCAACCGTATCATCATGACGAATGGACTGTTGAAGAATCTTTGCCACATTAATCAATAATAAATCACCAACATCGTGGCCCAAGGTATCATTGATTTGTTTGAATCTATCGAGGTCAATAAAAAAAAGGGCAAGCTGTTGGTTACGACGGCGGCAATGTTCAATTGCATGGGTTACTCGATCTAGCAAAAGGGCTCGATTGGGTAAGCCGGTTAACGTATCGTAGTTAGCTAATTTTCTCAGCTCGCTTTCTGCTGACTTTTGTTTGCTAATGTCGGTTAGCGCGAATACAAAATGCTCTTTACCTTCGTTGTCATTAAAGCTGGTGGCGTTGATCAAAACATTCAGCGGAGGCTTATAATTTCGATTGAGCAGCCCTTCTCCTTCCCAATGATTTTGCAGATAAATATGTTTAAAAATCTCGGCAATTAATTTTCGGTTCGCGTTAGCATCGGTTATAAAATTCATGCCGGAACTTAAAATCCCCTCCTGTTCGAATTCTGTCGTTTTATAAAAAGCCCGATTGGCAGCAATAACTTCCTTTTCGCTATTTAATACGAAGACGATATCTCGAGTGTTTTCAAATGCCGTTGAAAACAATCTCATTTTGTCTCGCGCTTCTTTTCTTTCGGTGATATTGGTAAAAGTCCCGGTAATTCTAACCGGCTTACTGTTTTCGTCATATTCCGAAACCGTAGCCATATCTCGGTACCAAGCCCAATTATCATTGTCGTTCTTCATTCGGTATACAACGTCGAAAACACTTTTATCCTGCACCATAAAAGTTGCCCAGGCAGCGAGGAATTTCTCCTGGTCATCCGGGTGAATCGCTGCAATCCTTTTTTCGAAAGCTACTCTGTCTTCTTTACTATTAGACTTGTTTGCAAGCCTAGGCTCATAAATTAAGTTGTCTTTGGCATGCCAATCCCAGAGGCCACTATTACCACCTTTAAGAGCGAGGTTGAGCCTTTCCTCACTTTGTTGAAGTTTTCTGTGAGCTACCTTTTTTGCTATTGCTCTTTTTTGATAGTGGTAAAAATTAAACCAAGAAACAAGCAGAATTGTTAGGGTATAAAACGTATAGGCAAAATTGGATAGGAGCGGATGCGGTTTGCTGATTATGGTTACTTTAGCGGGTTCAGATTCAACGCCAGTATCATAATCTATAGCACTTATGTTTAATACACTTACCCCTTGTTCAAATGTCGGTAAAAAAAGCTCACTCTTGCTTGTAGTGATAGGGTCAGTAACAACATCTCCATCTATCCAATAACGGTATTTTACTTGTTTTGGCTTGTCGAGTAATAAAGCAGAGAATTCAATTTTTAACCCGAAGTCATCGTGCTCCATTACGATCTGTTGGTCATTGTGGTCGCCATACATCTTGTCAATTGGTTTTGATAATAACGACGCTCTTGTGATCTTATTGTAGATTTTTCTTTGATTACGATTGACCAACTGGTTGGGCGAGAATTCAAATACGCCTTTTACACTGCCGACAAAAATATCTCCATCGGCTTGTCTGAACATTGAACCACCATTAAACTCAGACGTAGCAAAACCATCACTACTATCGTATATACGACTTGAATAATTCAGTTTATTAACCCTAAGTAATCCTTCGTTTGTGCTGAACCATAAATTCCCGAAGTTGTCGGGAAACATATCCATTATGGTATTGCTTCCGAGATCCGCTTCGCTCATAAATCGAATCTCTTCACCAGTATTGGCGTCGAGTATATAAACACCGTAACCAGCATAAGTCACCCATAGCTTGTCGTTATCACGATAAATGTCACTTGGTTGGGAGCGGAAGTTATCACTGGGTGGTAACTTATGAAAATCGGATACTTCGCCTGTCGCAACAGAAAACTTGACTAAACGGTCGACTCCAGAAACGAAATAACTATTGTGATCACCTGTTGCAATATCAAAAATGGCACCTAAGGCAGGCGCAATCTCGCCGTTGGTCCGGGTCGACTCAACTAAGGTCACGGTATTCTTGGTAAGGTCGTAAATATACATCCCATCGTCATTCGTTAGCGCCAATTTTTCATTATCAAAAAAATGTATATCGAAAAAAGGCTTATTAAAAACCTCTTTTTCTGTTTCAGGAAAAATACGGCTAACAACTTTTTTAGATTGGCGATTAAATACCTTTAAACCTCCGTTAGTGTTTAACCAAAGCTCTCCATCTCTTTGAGCAATAGAATAAATGGAACTGTCGCTTGTTACCGCTTTTTCATCGGGGTTGACAAGAAAATGTTTTACTTCTTTGTTAGAAGGGTCGATTAAATTGAGTCCATTTTGAGTACCAACCCATACTTCACTTTGTTGGCTTTGGTGTACTGCGTTTACTGAATTGTCACTTAATCTTGATTTAGCAGAATCTGAATCCCAATAATGAGCCTTAATAGCGGGGTTCGGCTTCCATTTAAAAATGCCATCGCCACGCGTTCCAAACCAGAGACTATCTTCACGGTCTTTGATCATTACGACGATATCGTCATCTCCAGTATTAAAAGGTGTATCCGAGAATTTAAAAATAAATTCAAGTCGGTTATTTTGTTTTCCTAATTTATAGAGACCTTTATCTGTTGCCAGCCAATAAAAATTTGGCTCTTCAATAATTGACCAGATATTGAGTTGTTCTACTAATCCATTTCCTAAAACTTGAGTTTCGGCTTGTGGAGTGCTGAGGAGTTGTTGATCAATTTCGAATAGACCTTCAACTGTACCAACTAGAATTTTTCCTTGGCGATTAAGTAACAGTGTTTTAACGTTATTTTGATCATCAACATCATTCTTAACTGGAAGATGTTGAACCCTTTTAGTTTGACGAGTAGAAATATCGTGGACAAATAGACCGCTAGAAGTTGCAATAAGAAGTCGACTATTAACGAGCAAAAGTGCGCGAATGGAGTGTTGTTTGTCTTTATTATCGAAAAGCTGATTTAATTCGAGGACAAATTCAAATCGATTTTCGTTACGATGATAATAAAAAAGTTCATAGTAAGTCGCGATCCATAAATTTTGGCCTTGATCCTCCGTTACTCGATTAATGATCGGAAATTCCAGCTTGTAGTCAGGCGGAACACTAAACTTTATCTCCGTGAGATTATTTCTTTCTTTATCTAATATGAAATTGTGAGCCGGTGCAGCCCCCAGCCAAAAAAGCCCCATAGAATCTTCGAAAATGGATTCAACATAATTGTTTAGGAGAATATTGTCGGGGCTATGAACCTGCGAAACGCGATAACCATCATAACGATTAATGCCTTGCCTGGAACTAATCCACAAGTAACCGTCTTTGTCTTGCACCAATCCGGTAATGTTGCTTTGATTTAAACCGTCTTCGGTGTTGATATGAGTGAGCCTTACCTGTGACGATGCGAGCAAATTTAGAGAAAGGGGAAAAATCAGGCAAACTAATGCCAACCTCAGTGCTGCACCCATCTATTCATATCATTGGAGTTGTGAATATTACCAATTATAGCAGTGAGTTATAAGTTTTGATGATTAATTGAGTAACTCAAATTTTAGCGGGTATGATCCTCGAATTCGCCTTCTATGACGTCTCCACTGTTAACACGATTGTTATCTCGAGAAGATTTTTGTTGTGAGAACGGCTCTTGAGCATGAGTTTCATCAGCCCTTCCACTGTATGATTGGTGGTAAAAACCACCTTGATGCACTTTAGTAGCCTTATGGGTCCAGTTTTTAATGAGCTGGTGAGCTACGGCATGACGTACTGCCGGAACGAGAAGTGCGAAGCCAATAGTGTCCGTGACAAAACCAGGGGTAAGCAATAAACCTCCAGCAAATAACAATTGCGCTGCAGATGCCATCGCCATCGCCGGAACTTGGCCTTGAGCTAGTTGAGTTTGGATCTCTTGCCAGGTGCGCAATCCCTGTCTTTTAAGAAGATTTACACCAATTATCGCCGTTGCCAAGACCATTAATAGGGTTGGACCAAGTCCAACAATGTCACCAACTTGGATAAACACACCGATTTCAACAATGGGCATCAAAATAAATAATAAAAATAGGAACCTCAAATTGGTCTCCTGAGAGTACAAATTAACAAACTAAAAACACCTAAACGAGAGAATAATTATCTCCTTACCTAGTTATGAGGCTTAGTAAGGTTTTTTCAAATCAGAATAAGTAACTATTTGTTTCACAATTTTATTACACAGTCCGTCACTTGTTAATGAATTTGCATTTTGTTGCGCTAAATACATGCTATTATTGATCCTAGTTAATGTGAGGTTCTCTAATGAGGACTAACGTTTAAAATCAACAACTAACAACAAGATCAAAGCCTTTTTTTCATGTCAGATAGCCCGATTAGTCACGAAGTTAACCAGCAGTTTTTACGTCGTACTCCGGTAAAGTTACGTCAATTTTCTCGCTTGCTTAACGATATGCTGAGTCAAAAGATTGACCCGTTAAGAGTTAAAGCACTACTTTCACAGGTTAATAAAACCCGTGAAGCTTGTTTAGCCCAGGAATTTGAGTCTACAGCTAAACTGCTTAATCAAGTGTTTAAACAACTGTCCATGAGTGAGGATTCACTTGAGACACAAAAGCCACTGCTTAAAAGATTATCAAATAAACTGCAAGAGCATTCGGAAAAACTCGAACTTGGTGTAAAACCCGCTAAAGAAGTTGCCTCTCCGCCACCAGCAGAAGAACCAAAGGCTGTTTCTACCCACTCCAGTGAAGAAGTTGATGAGGACGATAGCGTTGACCACTCTCTTGAAGAGCAAGGTATTTATTTAGACAAAGGCGTTATTATTTTTGTTAGCGAATCAGGCGAGCGTTTTGAGTCAATGGGCCAGCAGTTTGTTTCTCTCGGGGTGGAAGTTCATCATGTCACTAACCTCAGCGAAGCCAGACAACACGCCATCGACAACCCTGGCTCGGTGATAGTTGCACCAATTAAGTTTGCAGAGACCAATGAACAATTGGGCGATGAAGAAATTGAAGTCAACCGCATCCCTCTAATCTACACCGCCGAAGAAGACAACCAAGCAGATAGGCTACTCGCCTTACGTAGCGGCGGAACAGGTTACTTAGTAGAGCCTATCTCTATCTCAGGTTTGCTCGATCTAATCGAGAGACAATACGATATTCATGCTGATTCTCCGTACCGCATTCTGGTCATGGAAGATTCAAAAGCGCAGGCCCGATACTATGAGAAAGTGCTCGCAAAAGGGCATTTTGATATTCGCATTGTCAATAACCCAGAAGTCTTGTTTGAAGCCCTACGAGGTTTTGAGCCTGAAGTACTCCTAATGGATATGCAGATGCCTGGTTGTTCCGGCATCGAATTAACACGAATCATCCGTCAAATGCCGCGCTACGCCTATTTACCTATTATTTTCCTATCCGCTGAAGAAAGCGGTAAAAAACAAAATCAGGCGTTATTGGCAGGTGGGACTTCATTTATTGTAAAGCCCGCACAAAAAGAACAGTTAATGTTTATGGCCACTTTATATGCCAAGCGATTTAGAGGCCTTAATCCACAGATCGGCATAAATCCTGATACTGGACTGGTTTTTGCGCCTCAGTTTAAGCAACAAATCTCTATTGAAGCAGCGCGCATGACCCGTAACAGCGGTAACGCCGCCCTAGCCATTTTACAACTTGACGAGGCAGAAAACTTAGTCAAAGGTGCCAGTTTCTCGCTTATTAACGTGGCAATCCAACAGTTGGCCTTACTACTCAAAAAACGATTACGAAAAACCGATATACTGGGTCACTTGGAAACTGGTCAGCTGGGGATTATTTTAACCACTGGAACTAAGAGTGACTGGAAAACCATTATGGATGAAATCCGACTGCAGTTTGCCGAGCTCCCATTTCATCTGCAACACCAGGACAAGCCGTTGACAGTTAGTGTCGGACTCTCCGCACTTTCCACAAATTCCGATGCGCATAAATGGTTTGAGCGTAGTACCCAGCAATTAAAATTGGCTATGGAATCCGGTGGCGATCAGATCTTACCTTGTGAAGAGATAAAAGCTTAAAGATATCTGCTAACTAATTGATAATTAAGATAGAATGGCCGATTCAGAATTCAAATTGTGCTTGACCACTGTGGACGATGAATCGACCGCCCGTCAAATTGCGAAGAGTCTTTTGCAACAAAAGCTGGTAGCCTGCGTCAATATCAGTGCAAGGAGTTTATCTTTGTATCATTGGCAAGGTGAAATCGCCGAAGATCATGAATTTTTGCTGCAAATGAAGACCAATGCGCAGAAAATTGGTGATTTAGAGCATAAACTTAGGGACTTACATCCCTATGAAGTGCCTGAGTTCATCGTTCTGGACATCGTTGACGGTGCCACTGATTATTTGTCCTGGATTAATTCTTCACTAAGTTAATGAATAGGTTAGTGAAAGACAGTGTAGAGTTTTTGACCCAAATGAAAATGAACAAACTAAGCATCAAGTCGTTAATCACGGCTTTATTTTTATCTTTAGCTAGCATCACAATGCCTGCACTCGCAGAGGAAGAAGATCTTTCCGCATTATTTGCTACCGATAATGAATTTTTAAAAGTTGACGAAGCTTTTATACTCTCAACCGAAATAGTTGATCAAGATATCATTGCTAAATTTAAAATTGCCGATGACTACTATATGTACCGCAGTCGTTTCTTCTTTAATGCTGAGGGCGCCACTCTTGGAAAAGCCTATATTCCTGATGGTAAGAAAAAAGTAGACGAATATTTAGGTAATGTAGAAGTTTACTATAACCATTTGGAAATTAGCGTTCCCTTTACCGCACAGCAAAATGAATTTACTTTTGTCATAGAGTATCAAGGTTGCGCAGAAGCTGGACTTTGCTACCCACCAGAAGAAAAGCGTATTCAATTATTTGTAGATAATGTTACTGCTGCCGCGCCGGTTAGCGGTGGCGATTCAAGTAAATCAGTCTCGCAAGTTAGTACTCCAGTTCAATCCAATGAGAATTCCGCTTCTGCGGGAGAAGAATTTGTTCCAGAACAAGAAAAAGTTGTTAATGTTCTGACTGACAAAAGCCTAGTTGAGATTATTTTTTACTTCGTTTTATTAGGCGTCGCTTTAGCATTTACACCTTGTGTACTGCCAATGGTACCTATTCTATCTAGCATTATTGTCGGACAAGGGAAAAAAATCAGCTCCGGCAAAGCGTTTGGACTTTCATTAACTTACACTCAAGCGATGGCAATCCCCTATACCATTATCGGAATTATTGTCGGCGCAGCAGGAGAAGGGCTTGCAAATACCTTCCAGGAGCCATTGTTTATCGGTATCACCGCTGGAATATTTGTTTTACTTTCACTTGCCATGTTCGGTTTCTATGAACTTCAATTACCACAAAGTTTACAAAATCGTCTCAATAATCTTTCCAATAATCAGCAAAGTGGCTCTTACATTGGCGCGGGCATTATGGGTGCCATATCTGCATTGGTAGTTTCTCCGTGCGTTACCGTCCCTCTAGCAGGGGTTCTAATCTATATCGCGCAAACAGGTGATACTGTAATTGGAGGCGTTGCCCTTTATTCGTTGGCATTAGGTATGGGGATCCCGCTATTGATCGTCGGGGTTGGTGGTAATAAGTTACTACCTAGAGCAGGCGCTTGGATGAATGCAGTAAAAGCCGCATTTGGTGTCGGCATGTTAGGAATGGCGTTATACATTTCTAAACATCTAATTCCCGGACCACTTTATCTTTTTGCCTGGGCGACGTTATTAATTGTGACTTCTATTTATATGGGTGCCTTGTCACAGGTTGAGTCTAGTGGGCAAAAACTTTGGAAAGGCGTCGGGATTGTTTTTCTAGTGTATGGCGTGATTTTAGTTTTAGGCGCTTCTACCGGAAACAGTCGCTTGTTCTCACCGCTGGCAAACGTCAACTTTGCCGGCGTATCACAAGCAGGTGAACACGCGCTACCTGATGCGCATGGCGATTTTAAGCTAGTTAAGAGTATTGAAGATGTGGAAAGAGAAGTTGCGCAAGCCAATGCCGAAGGAAAGTCAGTAATGTTCGATTTCTTTGCGGAAAGTTGCACCGCTTGCTATGAGTTTGCCGATTACACTTTCCCTGATCCAAATGTAAAAGCAGCCTTGGCAAACACCGTGCTAATTCAAGCAGATGTAACTAAGAATGATTCCATAGATAAGGCACTAATGAATCATTATGGAGTTGTCGGCCTACCCAGCATTTTGTTTTTTGACAAGAATGGTAATGAAGATAAAAGACTTAGAGCGATTGGTTTTGAAGGCGCTGACATCTTTGTAAAAAGAATTAACGCCGCTTTCAAACAAAAATAGAAAAGGACGCATCAGCGTCCTTTTTTGTGCCATTAAGGAAATAACTACAAATGATGCAAAGCTATTCTGGATCCTGTCGATGCGGCGAAAATGAATTTGAGTTGCAACTTCCAAAAGCGCTCAGAGAATATATACCAAGGCGTTGTGACTGTGATTTCTGCACTAAGAGAAATATCGAATATATTTCTGATCCAAATGGACTCCTTATACTCTCTAAAAGCAGTTTGGCCAAATTTAAACAACAAGGTAGTAATCAAGCTCGATTTCTCGAATGCAACAAGTGTGAGCAGGTGTTCGCCGTTATTTATAATCAAAATCCGAACTTCTTTGGCGCCGCCAATTACGCTTGTCTGCGTAGCGTTGAAAGCCCCCATTCAAGCCAAACGGTTTCTCCTAAATTACTTGGCGCTGAAGATAAGGCATCTCGATGGCAGGAATTATGGTGCCCAATAAAAATTATTTAATAAATGGAGTAGTTACCCATGTCATCTCAAAATGTTAATGGAAGCTGTTTGTGTGGGAAAGTAACTTATCGATTCTCAGAAAGCATTGGAATTTTTCAATACTGTCACTGTGAAAGATGCCGAAAATTTACTGGCAGTGCCCACGCAGCCAATATATTCGTGAAACCTGAAAACTTTGAATGGGCTACTGGACAAGAATTGATCGGTCGCTATGAATTACCTGAGGCGAAGTACTTTGCAACCTGTTTTTGTAAAAACTGCGGTTCTTCGTTACCTTGGCTCATCCAGTCCGGAAAAACAGTAGTTGTTCCCGCCGGAACCTTAGATGATGATCCCGGTATCAAACCGACCCAAAATATATTTTGCGCCTTTGATGCGGCATGGTATGTTCCCGCTAACGAATTGAAAAGCTTTGACGGGTTACCTGTGAAAGATTGATGAATCAAACTCGCGACTTCGAAATAATTTCTATGCCTGATAAATTGGCATCTCAATGTGCACAGATGATGGCAAACAGCGATCCATGGAAAAAAGTTGGCCGGACCTTTGAAGATTCTCTTAAGAATTTCGTTGATCCTGACTACTCACAATACATATTGAAAATTGACAATCAATTGGCCGGTTTCTTAGTCTTAATTTTGAATGGTATGCTTGGCGGCGGTTTTATTAAGTCATTGTTTGTTAAACCGGAATACCAAGGCAGCGGATATGGAGCTAAACTCTTAGAATATGGAGAGTCAAAAATATTTAAACAATTTGCAAACGCCTACATTTGTGTGTCATCTTTTAACAAGAATGCTCAGTTACTCTATCAAAAATGTGGATTTGAGATAGTAGGCGAATTAACGGAGTTGATCATTCCTGGCCACCATGAAGTTTTGCTGAGAAAGTCGCAAGGGCCAACTTCTTTGTTTAAGGTATGCGAATAACCGATTTAAAGCTCGTAAGGGATTCAAATGAAACGAAAAATATCCACAAGTTCTTTAGCTTTTTTTACCTTGGCTGCAGCTGCGGGACTATTTTTGTTCAGTTTTTTCAGTGGCGGGTTTGCATCCAGCTTTAGCTCCAATTTGTGCTATGCTGAAGTGATATCAGAAATCCGCTCAAGCCTTGATAAGGCTGAACAGAATAATAGTATGGAAGAGGTAAGAAAAATCAACCGGAAACTGGCGGAGTTAGAACTCGATGGATTTAAAGCGAGTTGTGGTGAAATGAAGGCTACACTTAAAATTGATTAATGCCATAGAATATTAATCTTGTTTATTCGTTAAGACTCTCCTAATCGCTAAATAGACCCTACAAGGACGGTTTGTTTATGAAAGCAATTGTCTACAAAGAATATGGTTCTCCTGATGTGCTTACTGTTGAAGAAGTTTCTAAGCCATCGCCCAAGTCAAACCAAATACTAGTTAAAGTCTGCGCTGCGGAAGCCACAAAATCGGACTGCGAGATGCGCAGTTTTAACTTCTCGGTTAACTGGTTTTGGCTACCCCTGAGGCTAGCAGTAGGCATCTTCAGACCGAGGCGGCGTATTCTCGGCGGATATTTTTCCGGTATAGTCGAAGAAGTAGGTTCGCAAGTTACCCGCTTTAAAGCTGGTGATGAAGTCTTTGGTTCTACTGGGCTTTCGTTCGGCGCATACGGTGAATTTATGTGTGTCGATCATAATGCAACATTATCCAAAAAACCGGCCGGCATTTCATTTGAAGAAGCAGCCGCAACTCCTTTAGGTGGACTGAATGCGCTTCACTTTATGCGTTTAGCAGATATTAAGCAGGGTCAAAAAGTCCTAATTAATGGGGCTGGAGGGAGCATTGGATCTTTTGCGCTTCAGATAGCCAAAAATATGGGAGCAGAGGTCACCGCAGTCGACATAGGATTTAAAGGAGGAATGCTTCAGGAAATCGGGGCCGATCATTTTGTAGACTATACTCAAGAAGAATTTAGTAATTTGAAAGAAGAATTCGATGTTGTTTTCGATATGGTAGCTAATAGTTCTCTAGACAACTGTTTAGCAATACTGAAACCCGGCGGTAAATATCTCACTGCCAATCCATCTTTTTCAAAAATGATACGCAGCATTTGGGTTCCTAAGTTAACTCAAAAGGATGTGATCTTTCGATTTGCCAAAGAAAGCCAGGAAGAATTAGATTGCTTGGCCGAAATGCTCACTAAAAAGCGCATATCGCCGGCGATTGACGAGATTTTTTCCATGGAAGAGGCGTCCATCGCCCACCGCAAGGTTGAAGCAGAGAAGAGAGTCGGAATTAGTGTGATATCTGTAGCTGGCTAAATTTCAAAACTGACATAAAAGGGAATTTTGAGATTGTCGATTCGTTATTTGAATAATGCCATAAAGCAATGGAGAAAAGTATGGTTCAACTACAAGAACGAAATGATATCTCACCTGAGTGTCCTCACTGCAACCAGAAGATTAGCAACTTGTACTATCAGGAAATTAAAGCATTTTTAGGTAAACGCTACATCTACTTTTGTGCAAGTTGCCGTAAAACTCTAGGTGTTTCTCACCGCAAAGGATTCTGGATGGGGTAAGGTCGAACAGGGGTACAATCCTAATAATACTCTGCGGTAAGCCTCGACACAGTGTCGAGGCTATCAATTAATTTTTTGCGAATGAAATTTAGAGTTTCTCTAAAACATATTCAGCCGTAGAAACCTCAAACTGCTTTGGCTCCTCGATAAACAATTGAGACACTTTGCCATCTTCGATAATCGCTGCAAAACGTTTACAACGTGTCCCCATTCCCGCAGCAGAAACATCAAAGTCTAATCCAAGCGCTTTTGAAAAGTCTGCGTTACCATCTGCTAACATTACAATTTCTTCTGCGTTACTGACTTCCCCCCACGCTTTCATTACAAATGCATCATTGACCGACATACAGACAATTTGTTGAACGCCTTTAGCTTTGATTTCATCTGCTTTTACAACAAAGCCTGGTAAATGCGCGGCTGAACAAGTCGGTGTAAATGCGCCAGGAAGGCCGAATAAAACGATTTTACCTTCTGCAAAAAATTCCTCGGTATCGACGTCAGCGACTTCGCCGCCTTGAATGATTTTTACATTTGATACAGGAATAGACTGGCTGAGTTCTATAGTCATTGTGATTGCCCTAATAGTTAATAAATAAGAAAGAATGTTGAATGTGAAGAGAGTATAAACCAGGCAATCACTATATATAAATTGTATTAATCTTTTACTTTAATAGATTTTAGTTATTTAACTGTTTATCGAGAACACCTTCTAACTCTTGCTGCACCATGCCTTTAAGGGCGCGAAACATCATACCTAATCGAACGGTTACATCTACCGAATTTTCAGAAATTTCAATACTACCATTGGCTCCCTTGCGACGGAACTGAAGCGTATTTTCATTTTCCCATTCAGACCGTATATCAAGCTTTTGCTCTAATTTTAAAGCGATTTCATTTACTCGCTGGGTAATTTCTTCCAGCGAGAGCTGATGATCGCGCGTTAGACTAATAACTGCCATTACTGATTTCCTAAGTTTATTTCTCTATTTATCTTCATCAGATTTATTACCTGATGATTTGTTAGACTCTGATTTTTTATTTTCTGATTTCTTTTTAGTTGAACGCTTCTGCATAGGGCCGTCACCAAATAGGCCGCGTTCAGCCGCTTTTGTTCGACCGGTACGAGTAGCAATTTTATCCAACTTTTCACTTAATTCGGTCATCCTTTGATGCGTACCCAAATCTAGATCAAGCTTGCCATTCATAACGCGAACAAGCGGATTGAGCGTTTCGTGTAATAGCTCAGCAAATTTTTCGATTTGCGGCGACTCATCTTTTACTTGAGCATCTTTTGATTGGGTGGCCAATTGTTGCGATTGAGTTTTAACAACTTTTTCTAGCTGCATTCCAAATTGATTGATGGCTGTAACAACGTCTTTTTGCCAAGCAGGTTGTGTCGAATCAGTTTGTTTTTCCTGCAGAGCTTTTTGATTAGCGTGTTCTGCGCTTTCTCTCCAGGCATTTACTCCGCTGACCAAATCATTTAGTTGAACAACAATTTTGCTTCCGGTATCCGCATCATCACCGCCCATGGCTTTATCGCGTACATAGTCCTTTTTTATTTTATCCCAACGTGCTGCTTGGTCTTCGGTCAAATTATCTCTTAGCTCGGCAAGTTTAAGTAAATTAGCTTCTGTACCGCTTGTCAATAATTGCGATTCACCTTGGTAATGATCATCGACCAGACTTTGCAATTCATCTTCAGTCATAATAGCCGAAACTTTCTCCACCATCTTATTCATATTTCGATAAGAGCCTTGCAGTTTAAATGTCGGCTCAGTTCTAAATTTATTGTCCTGAGCACTAGCCGCAATATATTCCTGATTAACTCGCCACACGATCCGCTGGATAAATTTTAACTTCTTTAAGACTTCAACGATCTCTTTTACTTCAGCGCTACTGTATTGATGTGAAAGCTCCGTAGTGGCAATTTCTTTGCCTTCCGCCATATCAAGGAATTTGTACACATCATCCATACTGCGAGTCGCAAGCGGCGCTAAGACAGGGTTAGATGTTAAGGAATTTTCAATATAGCTCAATTCAAATACATTCTCTTTACCGCTAAGTACATCACCTAAATTGTAGATATCAGCACGGTTGGCAAGCATATCCGGGATTTGGAATGACTCGCCAGATTCCGTGTATGGGTTACCAGCCATAACCACACAGAATTTTTTGCCGCGCATATCGTGAGTTTTAGTGCGACCTTTCCAAACCCCTTCAATACGTCTGGTACCGTCACACAGAGAAATGAATTTCTGCAAGAACTCGCTGTTAGTATGCTGGATATCATCCAGATATAGCATCACGTTATTACCCATTTCCAGGGCTAGATTGAGCTTCTCTAATTCTTGCCGTGAAGCACTGTTGTCTGCTTGAGCAGGGTCAACCGAAGTAACGGAATGCCCAATAACCGGGCAATTAATCTTCATAAAGATCAAGCCTAATCGATCGGCGACATACTCCATCAATGTAGTTTTACCGTAACCAGGAGGCGAGATCATTAATAACAAGCCCATTAAGTCAGATCGCTTGCTATCACCAACAGTCCCCATTTGCTTCGCCAAATTATCTCCAATAATAGGGAGATAAACTTCATTGATTAATTTGTTTCTTACAAAAGAGGATAGCGGTTTTGCTTTAAACTCGTTCAGACGTAAGAAATCTCTTTGCTCGGTTACGACTTCGTGCCTGGTTTTTAAGAAAGATTCATAACCCGGAATAACATTATTTTGGTGATAAAGGTTTCTTTCAATAAACTCATCCAATCTCAACGAAAGCTTTCTATCTTCAATCGTTGAATGACTGCCCATTAAACCTTCCACTTCAAATTGAATATCTATCTCATGATCGGTTCGACTGATGCGTTGTTCTGCATTTAAAATACCTATTGCTTCGCCAATGAATGCTTGGTTTTCAGTTTTATTTTGTGATTTAACATAGGCGTTTAACCAACTGGCAGATAGTGCCCAACGCTTGCCGACTTTTCCTTTTAAATCATCAAGACTTTTAATAAAGTCGCGCCACACACCTTGGGTTTCGAGATGTGTTTTAAACTCATCATACAAATGGCGTGCATATTTAGATGTCGCAAAGCCGACACGATCTTGAGCCAATTCATCACATAAGTATTCTGAAGCACTTGAGATAACTTGGTCTGTTTGCTCAAGCTGGTGTTCTTTTAAGAAGTCCGTTAAAACCTTTTTAATTTCCACCACCAAATCAGACTTTGCCTGTGTATTATTAAATAGTTCTACCATCCGACGGGCATTGCCGGCCCGTTGTTCCCATAACTTGGTCGAATCTTCTCGCTGCATGTTTGCCCAAAAGATGCAGGCAAGACCACGTGCTAGGGGAGGATATTTAAATACGCCCGCAATTTCATAAACTGGCACTATCTGCTTTAACATTAAAGCAGCATCAAAATCATGGATCCCCTTTTCGTAACCTTCCTTATAACGCGGAGTCGCATATTCTGTAACCAGCTGGTTAAGTACTTTAGGATCCGCAGCCGCAGCGGTTAACTTGTGCCAATCTAATCCGTTCTCGCCTTTTATCGCCGAGTTTAGTATCTGATAGGTCAGATACTCCGATCGATATAGTTTTTCAGACTCAGAGGGAACAGTGATATGCCAATAATCCTTGAGTGAATCCAGTTTGCCACTGTTTAACGGCTCTGAATAATCTGTTCCCGTAAGGCGAATATTCAAACCGTCGTCTTTTGGTAATAAAGTTAAATCTAATTCTTGGCTATTCACGGAGAATTTGTGCCGCGGCCCTAACTTTATTACGTTGCCGCCCTCTTCATACAAGTCACTTTTATCTCTTAAAGAGCGAACCGATTGTTCTTTGATCCCTTTTAAACGTGCACTCAAATCTTCTGATTTGACGCTGTCGTTTAGCTCAGCAAGCTGGTCGATTAAATCGCGAACTTTATTAACTAGACCGTCCGCAGCAAAGAATGCATTGAGCTCGTCTGCTTCATTAAATCTTTTAACGCGTCGTTGAATACTTTGCAGAATTCTCTCGCCTGCCTCGGCTAGCGATTGCGCTTTTCGTTGGCGAGCTTCAATTAAACTTTGTTTATGTTCTTCGAAAGTTTCAAAGATCTCTTCTCGCTTAGTAATAACATCGGCAATGAACTCATCGTATTCGCTAAATTCACCTTCAAGTTCTTCTAACTGAACTAATAGACGAGAAACCTGTTCGTCACATCTTTCCGGAGTAGTAGAAAGGCTGATGGCATTGTGAATACTTTGATTAAGTAATTTTAGTCGCGCGCCAAACTGAGCGGTGGCTTCCTTACTACCCATTGATTTTCTTTGATGATCGAGCTGCGCTTTTTGCTGGTTAAGCTTTCCGTAAAGTGAAGAAACCGCGTCAACAATCTTAGTTTGCAAAGTGGCATCATCGACTTTCAGTGTCGCCATCATTTCGGAGATTAGATCTAATCCCTGCGCCATAGTATCGAGCGATTCAATAAAGGGTTTTAACTCAGCATTACTTTTACACTTAACGCTATTTTTGGCGACATCATCAAGCCGTTTATAGTAGCTATTAAGCGAACCTTCTGAAGCAAGAAACTCGACTGTTTGTTGATTTAGTCTATCCTCGATATCACCAATTTCTTTATCAAGTGAATCGATCTTTTGAGTATCGATATAGCGATACTCTCGAATACTCATTAAATGACCACGATGTTGACGTATATCTTTAAGCCCATCTACAAAGTCTTGTGGTGAATGCCAACTATCAGGTTCTATATGTTGGATGATTTCTTTTTGGTGAGCTTCGGAATCACGTAACGCCTTAATTGATTGCTGACGGATACTTTCAACTTTTTCATATTCATCAATAACAGATTCTGAAGTCTGCGCAATTTCTTTAAGGAGCTTGGCAATTTCATTTAGCTCTTTTGAATCTAACCAAAAGTAAGCATCAAATATTTTTGAACAACTTTCACTCAACTCATGATAATGGGTAGCGGACACATCTTCAGAAGCAACGCTCTTAGCAATACTATAGAGTTCAGAGATCCCTCTGACTAATTCGGCGTTGCCAATCTTCCCATAGAAGCTCGTGGATTCAGGTTGTTGGCTGGCGAAAACTTCAGAGAAGTAGGGCGTCTGCCAAATTTGTAGGGGGTGAACTCGACTTGGTTCATCTTCAGCGTAAAAGATGATCATGCGGCCATCTTCATAAAATCCATAGCCATGCCCAAACAACGGATTTTGTAGTGACTTTTCGATCAGATTGTATGGATACAAGGCGATAATGTTGGTTTCAGGTTGGTAGAATATATAAAGAACGTCTTCACCATTCGGTGAACGAAGGGTTCTTTTATAAACCAAACCATCTAGTTCATCATCAAAGGTTTTATATTCACCCGTTACTAGATAGTAACCACCTGGGAAGATTATCCCGTGGTCTTCCGGTAGTAGCTGACAAGCGTCACCAATTTGATCAATACGCGTGATGGTTTCATGTAGCCGATTGAAAACCAGATAGCGGTAATCTTCTTCTAAGTAAGGTTTGATCTTAAGTAATATAAGTTGGTTAAGATCGGTGAAATAAAATTCGGCATCATCGAGTGACTGGTTTTTTTCTTCAACAGGTTCTGAATAAATCCCTAATCCAACGTTAGTATTATCCTCAATTTTAATTGTGATATCGCCACGCATATTGTCAATAAATAAAGTGTCCAAAATGTTGATATGCGGGTTACGCCCGTCAATCACATCATCGCGCTGACATTCTATCCATTCAAAATCATGGCTGTCTGGCAACTGCAAGTCACGTTCGCCTCGATTGTCGATATACTCAATTCGTTTACCGTCAGCAGAAACTTCCCACCTAAATACTCGAACATCAGTTAGTCGATCTCCAATTTGAAAAGAGGCAAGGAGCTTATTGTCTTTAAGTACGAGCTGCGAAAGGGACGTATCTTTGTAATAAGCGTAAAGCTCATTGAAGTCACCTAAGAATCTCTGATCATTTAGAAAAGACTCTGTAGTTGGAACATGTTTTAAGTCGTATTGCTCTTCTTTCTCAGTAAGTCGATAAAGAGAGAAAACATCATCAACTTTGATATCTTTTCGCAATCCAATAAAAACGTTGTAACCAAATAGAACATAGTCGCCGACGATTACTAAATCTTTTGCTTGGCAATTATTTTCGGTACGCAGCCGCATACGACCCAACACGTTCATTTCAGTTGTGCCGAATTCTTCTTGACGTTTGCTATTTATTTTAGCGGTTAGTTCTTCGAGCGAGTTACCTTGCTTTGTTAGTCGCTGACGAATAATATCGTAAGCGCCACCTTCAGCAACCGCTTGCTCTACAATCGAATTATTTTGATTTGCTTGATCAGTCACAAAAATCCCTACCTTTCCCTGAGACTTTTAGAATTGTTTGTCATCTCGACTATAGCGGAGAGATCTCCACAAGATTTCGCGATCGTAATTAGGATATTCCTCCGCTACGGTCTGAAATGACATTACCTTATGTTTGTAGTTATTTAATAACTATGCCTCATCCTTAGAAGGCTCTATAACTTCTGGCTTATTGCTTGCACCACCTAAAAGTTTTTCCATTAAAGCTTGTACAATGGGGCTTTTCTCGATGAAGCCATTTACTGCATTACCTGCCCCCATACCTTTGGCCAATTTGTCAAAGTAGTCGCCTTGTCCACCAACAATATCGATATTGGCATTTTTGAGTGCAGCAGCAAGAACTTCAGCTTGGTCGCCAGAAATTTCTTTGTTCGCATCGATAGAGGCTAGAACCTCTCTTAACTGATATTCAAGATTCATTCTGAATTCTTCGAACTCTCTGGAATCTTTACTCATATTGTTCATCGCTGCAAACTTTTCAACCAATGCATCGGCTTCAGCTTTACCTTTTTCGCGTAGTACATCAGCTTCGCTCAGGCCAATTTCTTTCTTAGCAACTGCATCTGCTTTACCTAGATTTTCGTTACCACGCGCTTCAGCAGTTAGTTTCTCTTCTAGCACGGTAGCTTCAGCCAGTCCTTCTTTCTCAAGTGATACTGCTTTCGCTTCTTGGACTCGCGCTTCAGCCAATCCTTCTTTCTCAAATGCATCGGCTTTTGCTTCCATAACCTTCGCTTGCGCTAAACCTGATGCTGCTTGAGAAGCTTGCGTACCTTCCGCAACTTTCTTTTCCGCTTCCGCTTTCTTAGATGCAGCTTCTAACTCAGCTTGAGCTATCATGTTAATTTCACGAGCTTTATGCTCTGCTTTTTTCTCATCCGCTTCAGCACGTTTTACTGTGTGAACCAGTTCTTCTTGTGCGGATGCTTCTGCCGCCAAAACTTTTACTTGCTTAGAACGATCCGCTTCAGATACTTCTTGAACTTCTTTAATACGTTCTTCTTCTTCAGCAACTTTCTTTTCAACTGCGATTCTTTCACTGATGGTTTGCGCAATTATTTTACGTTCTTCTTCAAGCGCTTTATCTTTATCAATTACGGATAGTTCAACTTCCCTTTGGCGATTAACTTCTTCCATTTGTTGTGCACGAATAACTTTCTCTTTCTCAATAACTACTGCACGCTCACGGTTTTGCTCAGCCACTTCAACCTGGCGCATTTTATTTTCTTCGCGGATAGAAACTTGTTCTTCCGTCGCAATGCGAGCTTGTTCAGACTTTAATTTTTCTTCAGCTTCAACTTTTTGAGTTTCAGCTTCTTCACGAGCTTGGATAGTAGCGATTTCACGCTGCTGGCGAGCGGTTGCATCCGCTTCTTGCCTTTCTAAGGAAAGTAATGCTTCTTTTGTTTCAACATTTTTCTTAGTGATAGCTAGCTCTTCGTCTTTCTCTAATCGGTTGGTTTCGATATTTTGGGTGGCCGTTACTTCAGTGATTCGGCGAATACCTTCAGAGTCAAGAATGTTGTTTGGATCGAGCTGAACTTTTGGGGTTTGCTCTAAATAGTCAATTGCAACGTCTTCTAGCGCGTAACCATTTAAGTCATCTCCGATAACTTTAACAATTTTCTCACGGAATTGAATACGGTTTTCAAATAGTTCGAGAAATTCCATTTGCTTACCAACAGTTTTTAATGCTTCAGAGAATTTGGCATTAAAAAGTTGATTGACCGCTTCTTTATCAGACGCTCTCTCGACAGATATTGCTTTGGCGACTTTTAATACATCGTCTTGAGTTTCGTTCACTCGTAGATAGAAAGCTACTGTAATATCTGCTCGAAGATTATCTTTACAAATGAGGCCGTCTTTTGCACGACGATCAAGCTCTAGCGTAATCAGAGAAATCTTCATTACTTCCATTTTATGAATTACTGGAATTACCAATGCTCCGGTAAAGCTTACTTTTGGCTTGGCTCTTAAATTATTCACTATAAGTGCATAACCTTGTGGAACTTTCTTGTAAACAGAGGCTACAAATATTCCGATAAACAGAATTATCGCGAGTATTGCCCCAGGTAAAATTAAAATATCAGCGCCCATATTATTCCCTCACTAAATTACAATTATTTATTCATTTAACCCAAATTCCTTTTCAGGAACTACATGATAAATTGATCCCTCTTGATCAACTTCAATTATTCTAACTAAATCGCCTTTAGTTAATTCATATTTTTCGTCTGCACGAATTTTAAGTACTAAACTAGCACCATCGTTAACACATTCTGCTTCACCAAAGGATGAATTAACTTTAGATGTTCTAACGGTTGCTTGTTTTCCCTTAAGAGACTTTGCCGTGGTTGTATTGTTAAGTTTTGCAAAGAATTTTCTTAATGGTTTTACTGCTTGAGCAGTAACCGGAATTGAGATTAAAAAACTTCCAACCATAATTCCAGTTCCTACTAGATAACGTATAATTTCGGAATTATTCCAAAATAGACCGTATTTAACTGCAAAATAGGAAACTATCCACGACGAGAAAAAAATAATAGTTAGAACGATAAAAATAGGTACACCGGTTAGGCCTAGCGTAGCTAGAAACCCTGTCACACCACTTAAACTTCCCGCGTCGGCATCTATTTCAATGTCCACATCTACATCAAAAACTTCAATATCGAAAAGTCCTAATGCCATAAAAAACCAAATGCCAATGATCACCAGGTTGATTGTGGTATAAATCGAAACGGGAAAACTGCCAGCTACAGCTAAAAATGCATCCATAATACTTCCCTCAACTTTGTCTTAATTTTTTATTATTCCCCAGCCGCTTACTGTATCCCCAAGCGACCACTACACCTGCGGCAAATCCAAACAGATGCCCTTCAAAACTGGTTGTAGCTCGAAAATCTAACAAACTAAACACTATTCCTCCATAGAGCGCAATAGTAATTATCCCTATAAAGAGATTTTTCAGACTTCGATCAAAAAATGCGTTGCTTATTAAGTAACCCCAGTAGCCCATTACAAGGCCTGAGGCTCCAGCGTGCAAGCCATTTCTCGCAAATAACCAAACCGCTATTCCGCTACTCAGCATAATGGTGGCTGTCACAACTAACGCACGCCCGGTGGCACATACCAGAAACCCTAAAAAGGCGAGAGGAATCGAATTCGATAATAAGTGCGCGAAGTCCCAGTGTAAAAAATGAACAGTGAAGATCCCATATACACTGGAAAGGTCGCGCGGCCTTAAAGCAAATTGGTTAAGTTGGTGACCAATCAACAGATTGATCAATTCCACAATCCAGAGCAATGCAATGAAAAATAGGAGTACTTTGTAATCTCTAATTGATTGTGGGTTCACTCGATATTTATTCCTCTTTCTTAACGTCCTATAACCAAAGCTCTATCCGCCTTCCCTCTCCCAAAGCGAGACGAGACGGAACTTTTAAAACTCTCTATCCACCCTTGATCCGAGCCAAAACCGCTTCAGCAGAATTAAGATCCTTTTTAATCCCTGAGGCTTTCAGCTTTTCATCTAAATCCACGCTACTTTCTTCTTTCGCCAACTCTTCAGCGGCGGCAACCTTGTCTGCATGATGTTGCTGCTTTTCCTTGATTTTTTCAAGGGTTTCGCCAGCTTTATCCACTGACAAATTGTTTTCCTTAATCGTATGGGAAACCGATACCGATGCTTTTTGTACCGACTCACGCGTTTTGACTATATTTAGGTCTCTTTCGTGAGTAGTTAGCGACTTCTCCGCATTTGCAATTTGAGTTTTTAGTACCTCGATACTTTTCTCGTAATGAGACAAATCTTCCTTAAGTTGATTTAAATTCTCTTCAAGACCACCAACCTTACCAGCAATCTCCAAAGCTAATGATTCTTCACCTTTTTCCAGCGCCTTTTTGGCGTAAGACTCATGCTCAGTGATTTCATTCTTGCAACTGTCAATTTTACGCTCAGTCGCCATCTTGCTAGCCATAATCTCAGTTAAGCTATCCTTTGCTGCAGCAAGGTTCTCTTTTGACTCGAATAATTCCTGCTCAAAAATACGCATTGACTGAGAATCCACCACTGCTTCCCCTAACTCCCTGGCACTACCTCGAACTGCAGTCATAATTTTTTGCATAATACTCATTGATACTTCTCCTATTAGTCATGATTCTTAGCTATCTTGTCGTTTTGATTCGACTGAAATTCGAATTTGAGCTTAAATATCGCCTACGACATATTATGTCAAATTAGCAAATCAGGACATTTTATGTCAAGTCTAAATCATTGCAATTTGTTTCAAAGGCTGCAGAGTTAACGAGAAAGAGCTAGATTTATTCCTTAATTATCAATTGGATAATCTAGTTCTATGACTTGCCTTAGATTTGTTATTCAACTTTTGCTCGGCAAGGCTTTAAGTTAGACTGATACCCTAGCCTTATAACTGGATAACTGGCTGAAGAAACAATTAAATATGCAATTCATCTATAAGTATCAAAATGGCAATTGTATAAGCTATTTTTGAGACAAAAATAGAAAAATAGAGGTCTATATAAATCACTCGCTGTATTCCGTCGGCCAAACGAGAGCGCTAATAAAATCAATACTAAATACTCGAAGGAACATGCTATGAAAAAACTAATCAAACTTACATTAATTGGCTCAGCGCTGATGGCGTCTTCCATCGGCTTTGCTCAAGATGGAGCTTCACCAGATTTTGCGACTACCGAAGTATCTAAAGGGCTTTATATGTTGTCCGGTGTTGGCGGATTCACAGGAGGCAATATTGGACTTTCAGTTGGTGAAGACGGCGTAGTGATGATAGATGACTCAATGCCTCCATTGCTCGACAAGATGAAGAAAGCGATAGCCAGTGTGACACCAAATAAGGTCGATTTTTTAATCAATACTCACGTACATGGAGACCATACCGGAAACAATGAGGCTATGGGTAAGGACGGGACCCATATTGTTGCCCATGATAACTTACGTCGTCATTTGATTAAAAAGGGGGTACGTACTCAGGATGGCATGAAGCCTGCGCCTAAACACGCGTTACCCGTGATCACTTTCTCTAAGTCGATGAGTTTTCATCTAAACGGTGAAGAAGCTAATATTTTCCATGTGGCGCATGCACATACCGACGGTGACGCAATCATTCATTTTAAGGATGCCAACGTTATTCACACTGGTGATACCTTCTTCAACGGTATGTTCCCGTACATTGACCTTGCAAGTGGTGGAAGCGTAAAAGGCTATATCAAGGCACAACAACGTGTTATCAAACTGAGCAACGATAAGACCAAAATCATACCTGGTCATGGACCACTGGCAACTAAGAAAGATCTTCAAGCAGCTGTTGACATGTTGATTGACTCAAAAAAATTAATCAAAGCATTGGTTAAGGCTGGTAAAAGTGAAGATGAAGTCGTCAAGGCTAACCCATTAAAGAAATATCACGATAAATGGAACTGGCAATTTATTACTACTGAACGTATGACTCGCCAAATCTATAAAGGTATTAGCCAAAGTAAAAAACACAAAAAAGTGAGCAAAGCTGAGCATGGACATAGCCACTAATTATTGACAGCCATCTCATTTCGACTGTAGTTCACTACAGTCGAAATGAACATTAAATAAAATTTATTTCCTATTTTTAAGTATATTCCGAATCCGCGCTTTAACTGAAGCTGGCTCATCCCTTAAACCCATTTCCAGAAACTGATCAACTTCTTGACGATATTCCGTGAATCGCTCAGCTAAAACATCAAATCCATTATAAGCCCAAGCGCGTACGAATTTGTTATCACTGACCAAGCTCTTACGTAAAAACACTTCTAATTCTTTTTTCTTAGACTCTGAAATTTTAAGCTGATGCAAAAACTGAAGAACATGCAGCTGAGAATCCCAATAGGTCAGTTTGTCTAGCAAATTTAATATCGACTCGGATTGCTCATTTGAAAATTCAATACCGGAAAACTCATTTTTTAAGATCCAAGTTGCGGCCGATTGAGTACCTGAATCACCAATTAATTCAATAAGCTCTTGGACAAATTTTTCAGAATTCTTATTTTTATCAGAAAAGGTTTTCAAGTACTCTGTATCTTTACGATCCCAGTTAGATAAATATTCGATTCGATTCATTTGACAGTTGGTTTAAACGCTTACAGAAACAAGATTTTATGCTATTCGGCTAAGGATAGCTATCCGGATATAATCCCCCTAAGAAACAACGCAATTACGACCTTTTTCCTTGGCTGCATAGAGATTTTTATCAGCACAATTATAGAATTCAGATGCCGACTGTTCTTTCTGCCAACTCGTCACACCAAAAGAAGCTGTAACGTTTATTGATTTATTTGAACCAACTTCAATAGCCATTTTCTCGAGACCTAACCGGATCCGCTCAGCATTAGCTACAGCATTGGCAATTTCACACTGAGGCAGCAAAATTGCGAATTCTTCGCCTCCGGTCCTAGCAAAAATATCATGACTCCGAATATTTTTCTTAACTTCTCTTGCAACCTTGACTAGAACTTTATCGCCCACTGGATGGCCGTATGTGTCATTAACCACTTTAAAATGGTCCAAGTCAAAATAGATCATAGATAATGGTTTTTGATAACGAGAAGCTCGAGATATTTCTTCTGTTAAACGGCCAATAAAAAAACGTCGGTTGTGGATTTGGGTTAAAGGATCTTTAACCGCTAGCTCGGTGATGTACTTTTCTTTGTTTCCTACATAAGCCCCAAATAAAATAAAGACAATCAAAGTACCGAATAATAGGTAGGCGTAAAGCAAGACATTGCTTTGAATATCTTGGCTAATATCTGCCCCTTCAAGATATCTGATCAGAAGCCAACCAAGCGGGGCTCCTATTGAAAATGTTGCCGCTTGAAGGCTTCTCATTAGTACTATATTCATCTACTAATAGTAGTTGAAAATCACGAGACTACCAGGATTATAAAAAGCCAATTTTATTGCGTTAGGAACGGCTTAGGTTTGCTGTTATAACATCTATACAAACTTGCTTGTCTTGTTTCCAGAATCCATAGCTAATAGGCAATATGTTAATTCCCGCCCGCTTAAATATTTTATAGGTGTTTAGTTCAAAAAAATCTGCCCAAGGGCCCGGAAATCCAATCAGGTCAAGCGCTAGATAAGTGCCATCTTTCCGGCATAAAAGATCAATCGAATGCCCTGCGATGCTGTAACCAGCCCAACACTCTATTCCTAATTCATTTAGATAACACTCCACATCTTTCTGAAATTCATCGTTATCGTGATTAATTTCATGCTCAGCTTGAAACTCGTCAGCTGACTCAAGATAGGTCTTCAATAAGTTGTTTTGAGGTAATATATCTGAATCGATTGATAGGAACAAATACTGCTTCTGGCGGGCACGAGTAATAGCCACATTGAATACATCTTGTTTGTTTAGGTAAGAGGCGGCTCGTTTTGATCGATTATCGAGAGAAAAGGAAAGTAACATAATATCTCTTTCTTCCCCTTGAAAACCGAACGGTGTCGAAGCTCGGATAGAATGGGAGAGAATTTCATCCTGTGTAAAGCGTTTTTCAATCTGTTTTTCTAAATGCTCAGCTTGATTGCGAAAAGGCGAGACTACACCAATGCTGGTTTTATATTTTTGATCGGATTCTGCTGATACATAGTGTTCTATTTTTTCCAATACGGATTCGGCCTCTATTTTGTTTACACCTTTTTTATCACGCGCCCCTTCAACCTTGACCAGGCGCAAAAATCCACTGCTAGTACACGGCCTGTGTTGCATGACTTTAAGTTTATCCTGATAGAATTGCTTATTGCTAAAATGAATGAGTTCAGGATTACTTCGAAAATGCTCATCTAAAAATGCAATCTGATTCTCACTATCTAAAGAATCTAATGCTAGGTCTAATATGGAGTTGTCCCGATAGCTAACAATGCCCAATTGGCTCGAGGTTAGTTGATGACTATCTAAGATTTGTTGCTGTTTACTACGCGACAAAAAAGAGTAATGCTTTAATTGCTTGGTATCACCAACAACTAGCGCACGCTTTGCTCGGTAAAAGGCTGGGATACAACTGCTAATATTGCATTGAGTTGCTTCATCGATAATAACAAGGTCAAACATTTCTTTTGTAAGTGGAAGTACTTTATGTAGCGTACTCAGGCTAACTAGCCAAACGGGAAAAGCGGAGAGCAACACGCTAAACTCAATTTCATCAAAATATTCTGATTGGCGCTTTGAAGTTCGACTTCTAATCGCTTTGTTAAAGGCTTGCAATGATTTGCGGTGTTTATTAATTAGTATCTTGAGGTTTTCCTCTTTTACCTTTGCTAAATAGCGACTTGCTAACGCTTCTCTTTTTTCTAGCAACTGGTTGATTTGATCAAGCTTTTTCCATTGACTACCGAACGATTTGATTTTGGCGCGAGTAAAGGTTAGATATAAATCGAGCCAAAACTTGGCCTGGGCATCTTCGAACTTTTTAATTCTCTGACCTCTTTTGATTGCCTTTCTACAATCTCGAATAAAACGCTTTTCGATATTATTTAGTCGTCTATTAACTTTTTTTAATTGAACTGCAATTTCTTTTTCTGGCTCAAGGATCGATTCCGAGAAATAGCCACTTAACAGATTGGTAAGATAATTTTTAAGCTCTTTCAAATATTCTTTCTTTCCTGCTCTTATACAAACATCACCCAAGTTGAAATTTTGTTCTAATTTATCGCCAATTACTTCGAGCGCAGTTTCGGTATGCGCAACTATTAGGACGGTTCTATGCCGTGAGAGATTTTCTGCAGCCGTTGCGGCGATGGTATAGCTTTTCCCAGTACCCGGCGGACCCGATACACAACCGATATCAGCATTTGCCGCAATTGAAATGATCTTTTGTTGGGCGCTTGATAGTAAACCAGGTAAGTACTCATACTGAACTGGATTTTTGGTATTTTTTTGGGAGGTTTTACTTTCTTGTTGAGCATATAGTGCTTTAAGAGGTCGAGATAACTGCTCTTTCTCAATTATTTTATCAAGCTCGTAAATAATTCCTCGGCTGCTAGTCGATCTCTCGACCAAAACTAACATCGACACAGGTAGAAGATGCAACTCATTGCTCTTTAATGCTTTATCAACTTCATTAGTGCCAGATAACTTTGGAAAGTTTAACAAGGTCAGGAAGTTGATTGGTTGTGCTGCTTCGCGCGCCCATTCAGTCCAAAGCTCTGCGGACTGCATATGCCTTACATCATCGCCGGTCGGAACCTCTCCATCTTCAGGCGTCAGTGCTTGTACCAATGCTTGATTAACTTCTGGGCGTTCGAAATCTGGAGAAAAGTAATAACTGTGTTCATCTTTTTCTATTGATGCCTCATTAAATAATAATGGCGAAACAATTTGCTTTGACTCACCATTTATCTGGATTCTACCAATAATGAAGAAGCTGGCATAAAGTAGAACTCTTTCCCTCTGGTACATTTCAACTCGTTTTTGCATTTCTTCAGCGAAGTCGGATGGAATTGGCAGCCGCTGAAGAAATCGTGAACCGACATCATCTTGCCCCTCAAGAATATGACGGTCTTGTTGCCTAAGTTTTAATAAGTTCCAAAGGTTAATATCAGCACTATCTTCTTTGTAGCAGTCACGATAGTAAGAGAGTTTTTTATTGTAGGACATCCAGTAAATAATACTCCAAAGAAATAACTCTAGGAGACTAGCACTAACTGGCCCTCATGAAAACTTTAGATTTTGTATAGTATGTTCCAATGAATTACTCAAAAGAACAATCTATATAGGACGAATAGAATCACGCTCTATAAATTTTGGTTCAAATAGATTTTGTAAATCGAATTTGTCGATATCATAGACATTTCTCAATACCATTTGCGCTGCCATTTTTCCCATTTCATTTATTGGGTATTCGATAGTTGACAACTTTGGGTATAGATGGCGCGCAAACACAACGTTATCAAAACCGACAATTGAAAGCTCATTCGGTAAATCGATGCCCTGCGCTCTGGATTCCGACATCGCGCCAGAGGCCATTTCATCATTGGCGCAAACCAGAGCAGAGAATGATATATTTTTTTGTAACAGCCGCCGCATACTTTCAACACCACCCGACTCAGTGTAATCACTTTCTACAAACAAAGGCTCTTCAAATGCAACACCATAATCAGCCAAGGCTTTCTTATGACCAGTGAGTCGGTCTTGTGCATCTCTTTTCCACAGCGGTCCGGAAATATAGGAAATTTTACGATGGCCTTGTTCTAGTATCGCTTTAGTCGCTAAATATCCTCCTTGTTCATTGTTTAACACAATACAATTTGAAGATAACGACTCTACCTGTCTATTGATAAGCACAAAAGGAGTATTCGTTTTACTAAGTTCAATTAGAAAATCATCGCTCACCGCTTCAACGTGTAAGATCAGAGCATCACAACTTCGGCTAATTAGAAACTCTATTCCATCTACCTCATCGGATTTATTACTATGACCAGCAGCGATGATTACGTGCTTGCCGGCTCGGCGTAGCTCCTTTTCAATACCACTAAGCATTGCACTATAAAAGTAGCCATAAAGTTCTGAGACTAGGATCCCAACACTGTTAGATCGATTTGAAGCTAAAGATTGAGCTATAGTATTTGGCCGATATCCTAGCTCCTCCATCGCAGCCAGTACTTTTTGGCGAGTCTTCTCGCTGACTTTCGCGTTGTTATTCATCACGCGTGACACGGTTGCTAAAGATACACCTGCTAACACAGATACATCATAAATTGTGGCCATCGTTTTCCTCTAACGCAGACTTCCGATTAAATTGACTCAGGTACTTTAACATATTGGTATTGATCATGTCGGTATAGATACCATTAGTATAGATCGCGCCCGCCGAATGTTATTGCTCAACTAGTTTTAGCTCAAGGTTGATTTGTTCGACCTTTTGACTATCCAATCGATACCAACGCATGATTCCCGCAACGATCAGTGAACCTATTGCAGGAAAAAGGCTAAATGAAAGTAATATACCTTGTTTGGTTTGCTCCGTTTGGACAACGTCAGCCTGGTAATCATAATATGCCAATAACCAGCCAGCCATCGCCCCGCCAACCGCAACTCCGAGCTTGATAAAAAATATTACTGCGGAATAAACCATTCCGGTGGTTCTAACGCCTGACTTCCATTGTCCATAATCAATCGTGTCAGCCATCTTGGCCCAAAGCAGCGGTGTCGCCATATCAAGAAAGAACTTCCAGGAAATGAATGCAGCAAAAGCTAAAACAACCTCATCAGCAGGAATGAAAAAACTTGCAGCGCAAATTACGCTCGAAATAACTTGTAAAGTGATATAGGCTTTTATTTTACATACGTATCTCGCCAAATAGTGGGCTAACCAACAACCAACTAAACTCCCCAAAACACCTAGAGTCATAAAGCTAGTCACTAAATCTTCTCTGTCTAAAAAGTACTTTACATAATAAACGGCAAGAGTAAATTTGAGCACTTGTCCTGTAAGAAGAAATAACCCCGCAGCGCATAAAACTTTAGCCTGATCATTTTGCCATAAGGTGGTAAAAGCAGTTTTAAAAGTAGGACGCTGTTCCAGTGAGGGCGTAATTCTCTGTTTGGTCATTGCAAAGCAAACTAAAAACATTGCTACTCCAACAACGCTCATGGCGAGTATCGTTAATTGGTAGCCTTTTGCGTTATCTCCCTGACCAAAATATTCCACCAGCGGCATAGTTCCGGATGCGACAATTAGTCCACCGAGCATTGCGAATACAAAACGATAGGATTGAATTGACACGCGTTCTTTCGGATCCTCAGTGATCACACCGCCCAGCGCACAGTAGGGAATATTTATTGCCGTATATGCAATCATCAAAAGCGTATAGGTAATAAAAGCGTATACCATTTTATTTGTTTCGGAAAAGTCAGGCGTAGTAAATGCGAGCACGCTGATAATTCCAAAAGGAACTGCCAACCAAAGTAAATAGGGCCTAAATTGTCCCCATTTGCTATGAGTATTATCAGTTATTGCCCCCATAACAGGGTCAGTCACTGCATCGAAGATTCTAACAACTAAAAATAAGGTACCCACTACCGCCGGAGATAGTCCGACAACATCGGTGTAAAAAATTAGCAAGAACATCATAACTGTTTGAAAAACAATATTGCTTGCGGTATCCCCAAGTCCGTAAGCAATTTTTTCTTTTACAGAAACCATTAAAACCTCATTCTTGTTTTAAACTTTTTATCTAGACGCTAGTTTTGTCTTAGTATTTATCGATATTCGAAAACATCGGTAATAACAACTTTTAGCGGTTTGAAATGAAATCCCTGTATGACTTACCGCTCAACTTTATGATCCGTTGTTGATTTAAATAATCGACATAAACTATTCCGAACCGCTTTAAGTAACCTTCTGCCCACTCAAAATTATCCATTAAACTCCATGCGAAATATCCTTTGACGTTTACACCTTGTGCGATAGCTTGGTCAAGCGCTTCAAGGTGTGCTTGCAGGTATTCGATTCGGTCAACATCATTTACTTCCCCGTCAATAAAAGCGTCATTCATCGCTGAACCATTTTCAGTAATATAAATTTCAGGCAGTGCATAACGATGGTTCAGAGAGGTTAACAGATTTGTAAATGCTTGCGGATAAATTTCCCACCCCATCTCGGTTACCGGAACATTTTGTGGTGGAATTTCTTTAAAACGATTCTCCTTGTCGGCTCTATAAACTGCTCGGGTGTAAAAGTTAACCCCAAGAAAATCCAACGGTTGTGCAATGATCTCCATGTCGCCATCCTTGATTTGCGGACGTTCTTCTTCAGAAATTTCTTCAATAATAGGCGGATAGGATTTATCAAACAGCGGCTTAATATACCAGTCGTTAAAATTCTGATTTGCCCATTCACAAGCAACCACATCTTCTTCTTTACCGGTTTCCGGGTAGGCCGGGGTAAAATTCAAAACAATTCCATTTTTCGAATTTGGGCTATTCTGTTGCAAGGCTTGCATACCCAAGCCATGGGCCAACAATAAATGATGCGCCGCCTTTTTACCAAACTGCTTTCCAATTTTACCCGGCGCGTGGATCCCGGCTTCGTAACCTAGGTACGCACTGCAAAATGGTTCATTCAAAGTTGCATAAGAGAAGACTCTGTCACCAAACTTGCGCGATACGATATCTGCATAATCTTGAAACCGATAGGCTGTATCACGGTTAAGCCATCCGCCGATATCTTCTAAATATTGCGGCAAATCCCAATGGTATAGAGTCACAAATGGTTTGATATTCTTCTGGTTGAGACGGTCAAGCAACGCCAGGTAAAAATCCAAACCTTTATCATTCAAGGAACCATCTTGGTTTATTAATCTGGGCCAAGAAACCGAAAATCGATAAGCATCTACGCCTAGTGATTCGATGAGATCAATGTCCTGCTCCCAAAGCCGAATATGGTCGCATGCAATTTCGCCATTTGATCCATCTTTAATTTTGCCCGGCGTACCGCAAAATGTATCCCAAATACAAGGAAGTCTACCTTCAAGGTTACCTTCAATTTGAAATGATGCAGTCGCCACCCCATAAGTAAAATCCTTCGATTTTAATGCCGAATTCGGCGCTAAATTTAACTTCATACTAATTCGTTTTTGAGTTTCCAATCAATCAACAAAAAATAGTCCGGACTGAGGGTAACTTTTTGTTTTATATATACTTATCTGCGAATTGACCGTGCATCCTATTCCCCCAGTCAAGCGCAAACCGCTCCTTTATACCCCTCATCCAAAACGCCGAGTCTGCATTACAGCTAATGTAAGCGCTTTCTTTTTTTCTTAAAACAATTGCTATTCGGGATGAGTGTGGTATAAATGAAAGCGCTTACATTAGATTAGAGGTTTCTTTGAAAAAGGTCAACTGATTAATTTCGAGGCAGTTCTGAACTGCTCGGAGACCAACTCTCTTGGTAAGACTCAGGCTTAAAAATATTACCGCTTAAATCATAGGTGCGAATAAGGAAAATAAAATATGGCAGGACCAACGGCAATACCCAGTTCAACAAATTTTGAAATTGATCCGCCAAAATCAAGCTTTCGATTTGCGCTCGTCTCCTTGACTTCACTTTTTTTTATGTGGGGATTTTTAACTTCACTGAATGATATTTTGATCCCTTATCTGAAAGATATGTTCCAACTGAATTACACCCAAGCGATGCTAATTCAGTTTTGTTTTTTCGGCGCCTATTTTGTCGTTTCAATTCCCGCCGGAACTTTGGTTTCAAAAGTAGGCTATAAAAATGGAATATTGACGGGACTACTCGTCGCTGGAAGTGGTTGCTTACTTTTCTATCCCGCCGCAGAATTTAGAATCTACGCCCTTTTTCTTGCAGCACTTTTTGTGCTTGCTTCCGGGATCACTATTTTGCAAGTTTCTGCCAATCCTTATGTCAGCATTCTTGGTACGCCAGAGAAATCTTCATCACGATTAACCTTAACCCAGGCTTTTAACTCGCTTGGAACTACTGTTGCTCCCATTTGGATCGGACCAATTATTCTCGCGGGGCTCGCGTTGGTTAGCGCATCAGAATCGACAACTAATGAAATTAATCGGGCTGTACAGATCCCTTATTTGTCCCTTGCTGTGGCGCTATTTTTGTTGGCCCTGGTGTTCGCTTTTTTAAGACTCCCCGCCGTCGAAGAACACCAGGACCAGCAAAATACCGGATCAACCAAGTCGGTACTGCAACATAAGCACCTTTTTCTTGGTGCAGTAGGGATATTTGTGTATGTAGGTGCTGAAGTCGGCATTGGGAGCTTCTTAGTCAGCTTTCTTTCAATGCCGTCTATTGGCGCTATGCACGAGTCCGAAGCATCAAAATATATTGGCTATTATTTTGGCGGCGCAATGATTGGTCGTTTTATTGGGGCCGTAATTATGCATCATATCGCAGCCAACAAGGTTTTAACTTTTAACGCCTTGATGGCAATCACGTTGTTGTTAATTGGCATTCTCGCTAAGGGTCACATCGCCATGTGGGCAATCGTGCTAGTCGGTTTATGTAACTCCATAATGTTCCCTACCATTTTTACGTTGGCAATAAAAAAGCTAGGACCATTAACTAGTAAAGGGGCGGGGGTCTTATGCCTGGCAATTGTCGGCGGCGCTATCTTACCTTTACTTCAAGGTGTAGCGGCAGATCTTATCGGGATACAACTCGCTTTTATCATTCCGGTTTTATGTTATTTCTATATCGCTTTTTATGGATTTAAGGGCTATCAAGTTTCAGCCGACACAAATCAGGGTAATGTATGAATCAAAAAAGAATAAAAACTGCGCCATCTGCAGAATCACTCAAATCAGCTGGCATTTTCGCAGTAATTTTTGTAATAGCAGGGGCATTAGCGTCTTGTAGCGATCCGCATGGAACAACATCTGAGGTTGCAGGAGGGGATTTATCTCTCGAAGATAATCAAGCTTCTTCCCAATCAACTGACTCCTCATCAGAACTTTGGCCATTGATCAGATCTGATGTGACAAAAGCAGACGAAGTCGAATTGCGGATCAATGAAATACTTACGCAAATGACTTTAGAACAAAAAGTTGCCCAAATGATCCAACCGGAAATTGGTGACTTTACCGTTGAGGATATGCGTCGTTATGGATTCGGCTCTTACCTAAACGGCGGAGGCTCCTTCCCTAACAAGAACAAACACTCAACACCGGCTAACTGGATTGCCCTAGCGGAATCGATGTACCAGGCATCTATTGACGACTCCCTCGATGGTTCGACTATTCCAACCATGTGGGGTACTGACGCGGTTCACGGCCATAACAATGTAATCGGTGCTACTTTATTTCCACACAATATAGGGTTGGGCGCAACCAGAAACCCTAATCTGATCAAACGTATCGCTCAAGCAACAGCTAAGGAAGTCATGGTCACAGGAATCGATTGGGTATTTGCACCAACGGTTGCCGTAGCTCAGGATGATCGTTGGGGCAGAACCTATGAAAGCTATTCGGAAGATCCTGAAGTAGTTCGTCAATATTCGAGCGCAATTGTTAAAGGCCTGCAAGGGGTAGCTAACGAAGACCTATTTGGCCCCGAAAGTGTGATTGCAACAGTAAAACACTTTATCGGTGATGGCGGCACAACCAAAGGCGATGACCAAGGCAATACTGAAATCACTGAAGTCGAATTGTTTAAATTCCATGCACAGGGTTATGTCGGTGGATTGCAAGCCGGCGCGCAGACAGTGATGGCCTCATTTAACAGTTGGAATGGTAAGAAAAGTCACGGTAGTCATTACCTCTTAACGGAAGTACTCAAGAACAAAATGGGATTCGATGGATTAGTCGTTGGCGATTGGAACGGTCATGGTCAGGTCAAAAACTGTAGCAACCAAAGTTGCCCGCAAGCCGTCAACGCTGGATTGGATATTTATATGGTGCCAACCGATGCCTGGAAACCGCTTTTAGAAAATACCATTGAACAGGTTAAGCGAGGAGAGATCCCAATTGAGCGTATCAATGACGCGGTAAGTCGTATCTTAAGAGTGAAACTACGCGCCGGATTATTTGATAAGGCGAGTCCCGCAGAACGGCCTCTATCAGCCAAAACCGAATGGATTGGACACCACTCGCACCGTGAGATCGCGCGACAAGCGGTGAGAGAGTCTTTGATTCTACTGAAGAACACCCAGGGACTTTTGCCCCTTTCGCCAACACAAAAAATTCTGGTAGCCGGAGACGGCGCCGATAATATCGGAAAACAAAGCGGCGGTTGGAGCATCACTTGGCAGGGAACCGGTAATCTAAACCAAGATTTTCCAGGCGCCACCTCGATATTTCAGGGAATAAAATCCCAAGTAGAAAAAGCGGGGGGGAGCGTCGAACTTGCACCTGATGGAAGTTTTAGTCAGAGACCCGACATCGCTATAGTGGTATTTGGAGAAGATCCCTACGCTGAAGGTAATGGCGACCTTGATAATCTTGAGTTTCAACGAGGGAATAAAACTGCCTTAAAACTCCTAACAAGATTAAAGGCACAAAATATCCCAATAGTTTCTATCTTTATTAGTGGCCGACCGCTGTGGATTAACGCAGAGCTCAATGCATCAGATGCATTCGTTGTTGCATGGTTACCAGGCACCGAAGGACAGGGAGTAGCTGAGGTTATTTTTGCAGAAAAAGACGGTACAACTCACCACGACTTCAAAGGGACTTTACCTTTTTCATGGCCAGCAACTTCGACTCAGAATGCGAGTATTAATGACCCCGATGATAAGCCCTTATTTTCATTAGGATTTGGAATGAAATATGGAGACACCAATGCGATTAAATATCCTTTAGACGAAACCAATCAACTCCAAGACAAAGCACTCAATAATATTGACCTGTTTAAGTTTCCGTGGCGAGCGTCTGTTGAATTTAATCAACAACGGAAGCTAATATATTCAAGTCATTTTGCGAATCAATATATCACTTATCAGACCGCTGACAGGCGAGTCCAGGAAGATGCCAGAAAGATTGAGTTTCAAGGCAAAGCAAATACAGCTTTTGATATAAACGATAACTTCCCTTACGATTTGCGGGGTTACTTTGAAGCTGACGCTGCGATAAGCTTTGATTTTCAAGTCAGTACACCACCAACTAAACCAGTCTATTTCACTATGCGTTGCGAGCAAGAATGCGAACCTGCGATGGATATATCTCACGTGTTTGGATCAGCGCCTCTAAACCGCTGGCAAAGATTGAGCATAGGAGTCTCCTGTTTTGCCAATAAAGGCGCTACTATGGACAAAATTGTTTCTCCATTTATGATAGAAACGAAAGGAAAATTTGCGCTGATTATTAGTGACGTCAAAATTGTTCCTTATGCCAATAAAGATGCAAGTATTAGATGCGCAAAGGACTAACAATGGAAATAGCGCTACAAAAATAGAGCATTAGAAATAACACCAACGTTACGTTCCAGACCAAGTTTGAGATAAGTCATATGAATAAATCAGTTAAGAAAGTAGTTATTGTCGGTGGTGGCTCTGCCGGTTGGCTGACCGCCGGTGTAATTGCCGCTGAACATAAATCAAACACTTCCGATGGTTTAAAAGTCACATTGATCGAATCACCAGATGTTAAACCAATCGGCGTTGGAGAGGGGACATGGCCAACAATGAGGGAGACGCTGGATAAAATTGGCGTTTCAGAAACCGATTTCTTCAAGCATTGCGAAGCTTCGTTTAAACAAGGTGCAAAATTTGCGCAATGGGTAACTGGAAAGCCGGATGACTTTTATTACCATCCTTTGGTTATTCCAAAAGGATACACCAAGACGGACCTCGTTTATCCGTGGCAACCTCATAGCGACAAAATTTCCTTTGGCGACACCGTGTGTTACCAAGGGCACCTCTGCGAACGCGGACTGGCTCCTAAACAAATTACTACACCTGAGTATGCCGGTGTTGCCAACTATGCTTACCATTTAAATGCACCTAAGTTGGGTGAGTTTCTAAAAGAACATTGCACCCGGAATCTTGGTGTAGAACTAGTTGTCGATCACGTCGAGTCAATAAATACCGATGACGAAGACTATATTGAATCTTTATCTACAAGAAATAACGGTCTACTAACTGGCGATCTTTTTATCGACTGCACAGGTCTAAAATCGCTATTGCTCGGTAAACACTATCAAATTCCGTTTGTTGAAAAGAAGTCGATACTTTTTAATGATAGCGCACTAGCCGTTCAGGTTCCTTATCCTGAAAAAGACTCACCGATAACTTCCCATACAGTTTCAACCGCCCAGTCGGCCGGCTGGATTTGGGACATCGGACTACCCACCCGACGCGGTGTTGGCTATGCGTTTGCGGGCGACTATATTTCTGATGAAGATGCAGATAAGGAATTGCGCGCCTATCTGGAACCATCGATTGGCAAATCGGCCATTGACAAACTGGAGCTAAGGAAAATAGCTTTTAAGCCGGGTCATCGAGAAAAATTTTGGCATAAAAACTGTGTTGCTGTCGGTATGTCAGCTGGTTTTTTAGAGCCCCTGGAAGCCTCCGCTTTAGTACTAATTGAACTTGCTGCTGCGAAAATTAGCCAAGAATTACCGGCCAATAGAGCCGTAATGAAAATTACTTCTAAACGATACAATGATCTATTTTTATATCGATGGGACCGCATAATTGATTTTCTAAAGCTCCACTACATACTTAGTCAAAGGGAGGATTCAGACTACTGGATTGATAACCGCAAAACGGAAACTATTCCTGAAAACTTACAGCAACTATTGGCGCTTTGGAAATACCAACCGCCCAATAGTCATGACTTTTCGCACATTAACGAAGTTTTTCCCTCAGCCAGCTGGCAATATATTCTTTACGGAATGGGATTTAAAACGCAACCACGCGAAACAACAAGTCGCTTCGTAGATGATTCTGTGGCGCACCGCTATTTTGAAGAAAATAGAGTAATGACGAATAAGTTGATCTCAGCATTGCCGACCAACAGAGAACTCATTGATAAGATATATCAGTATGGCATGCAAAAGGTTTGACGGTGCTTCTACAAAAAACGATTGTATAGAAGGGTATACCGTTACCGCAGTTTTCGATAATTTCAATCTCGCAGGATCAATTTTCCAAACACGCTAGCATCTTTATATCCCAGATTCTTATCTCCATTTTTTGGTGTAATAGAATGTGAACCAACAAAGTGTTCTCTTTGAGCGCTTCCATCATTGTCACAATAGGCCAGCATAAATCCCATCTTTTTACCTGAGAATAGTTTTTGAGGTTTATGATTTGAATCTGGTTTGAGCGAGAAATTATCGTCATAAACTTTAACCGCTAACTCCCAGATAATTTTTCGATAATCTTCAACACTGCGTTTCCAACGACTCTCAATGTGCTCATTAAGTAACACGACATTGGTGCTACCATCACTTTTTTTGGCGCCAATATCGACAACTTGGTTATCAAGCGCTACATGATAAGCAAAAGCGTTAAAGTTATGTAAGTGATCGCCCCCCGAAGCATCTTCGTCGATAAAAATTTCTAAACAATCGTCGTCCCAATATTTCTCTAAAGGATTGGGGTTAAAGTCAAATAGTACATCGTCGATTATTTCTGCCACAATATAAATGTGTTGTGTATCCCAACCTATTTTATACCGACCGCTAAAATCGCTGGATGAAGGTAACTCGCCGATAATTGGTTTATCGATTAAATACCATCTCTGTTTTTGCCAGAATACCTCGTTGAGGTTCGCATCAATTATTATACTTTCTTTAACTTCACTGGCTTCTATCGCAGAAAGGCTAGTGGAAAGTAAAAGCAGTATTAAGGAAGCCAAGTATAATTTATTTGCAGACTTCATCGTCAATTCTCCAGAGATCTTTTTTACCTTCTAAATATTTGTCGGTTAGGCGATTCACTGCTACCAAAGTATTTTCAATAGTGCTCGAAGCGTCAACTACTAAAACATCGTACTCACTAATAGGTCGTTCAAGTATTTCAAATTGGCTGGTCAGGAGCTTAGGATTAAAAAAATGTGCTTTTCTTTTGCGTAGTCGTTCTTGGATGATTGAATAAGCCGCTTCCAGGAAGATAAAACAAACTTCTAACCTAGGGTCTCGCAGCTCATCTCGATAACTTTTTTTCAAACCCGAAAAAGCCAGGACTTGCGGCTGACCAATATCTTGCCTACTTTCGATATAGTTCTTAATTGCAGTTATCCAAGGCTTCCGGTCATTATCATTCAGCGCGTCACCCTTAGCCATCTTCGCTTTAGCTCCATCTGAGTGAAAGTCATCCGCATCTAGGAATCTAGCATTAATCTGCTTACACAATAAACGAGCAATCGTCGTTTTTCCACTACCGCTAACGCCCATTACAACGATAAGTTTTCCGAGCTTGGCATTCGTCACTTTAGGATCGCTTTTCAAAGACAAACTACTTTTCCTCAGTCGCAGCTATGGCAATTTCTATCGAGTAATGCTGGCCCTTTTTTACAGCTTTTATCTTACCTTCAGGATTTAACACACCGTCCACTTTGATTGAAGTACAACCGTTATCAACGACTTTCTTAATAGACACATCAAAGGTCGCACCTAGATACTGCCGTTTTACCTTTAGCCAGTCCCAGGTTGAAGGAAGTTTTGGTTTGATAACTAATGAGCCAGACTGGCCCTTTAATCCGCATAACTCTTCTACCAAACAGCGGTAGTACCAAGCGACAGTTCCGGTATGAAGCAGTTGGCTCGATCGCCCTGCCGTTAACGGGATCTGATAATACGCGCCGCGATAATAATTAGGAATAAAAGTTGGTACTTGTCCACGGCAATTTTCATCTGACGATTTAGGGAACATATCTGCCAGTATTTCGAATGCGCGATCATTTTCATCAATGGAATAAAGCGCATACGCGTAGAAAATCGCCGCGTGATTATAGACAGAGCCATTTTCCGATACCCCTGGATGTTTTTGAGTCAACCTACCGATATCTTCCCGCATCTTGGTATAACTCGGCGCCAACATCATATTACCAAATGGCGTTTTTAGTTGCTTTTCAATCTGCTCAAGAATACTAGCTTTCTGCGATTTGCTGGCAGTATTAGCAAGTAACGCCCAGCTTTGCGGATTCAAATATATACTGCCTTCCGGATCTTTACTTGTACCAAAAGCAATGCCTTCATCGGTAATTCCACGCGCGTACCATTGTCCATCCCATAAGTGCTTATTTACCGAGTTGTTAATAGCGTTGGCAACGCTATTAAATTTATTAGCATCTGAATCGTTTCCCTGAGTTTGACAAATCTGGCTCCACTCAGATAAAGCAAAAGAGGTCGCTAGCGACAACCAACTAGAGACCCCTTTGCCTTTCACCCCAACCATATTCATCGGATCGCACCAATCACCTTGACCGATTAAACTCAAACCATTTTCATCTCTAGCATTAATCAGCCAGTCCATCGCTTTATTGATATGCAGGTATACCGACTCCTCAGCTTCGTTATCAATATATCCAACTTCCTCTTCCAGAATAGTCTGGTCATTGGACTCTGCCAGATAAGCCTGCATAACTATTGGTAACCAGATGCAATGATCAGTGTGCGGTATTTGATTAATGTATTTTAACTCCGCATCCGAATGCATCAGAATTCCGTCTGGCATCTCACCGGAAAAATGTTGTTGAGACATCGCATGTAAAAGAGCCCTCCTGGTCACTTCAGGTTTGAAGTAGCTCATCCCCATATTGTCTTGCAGAAAATTACGAGTTTGCGGATCACTCGTTAGACGATTGAGCTCGCCATGATAATAAACCTGTCGTGGTAGCCAGTGATTAACAAGTTGATCAAATTCCTTATCAGGCGACTCAATTTCAACACAGCCTTTTATTTGCCCCATATAACTTTTAAATTCCGATCTTACGCGTTCAATACTGACTTTATTTTCAACATCAAAGTGTCTCAAGCGAATACTTTCAACTTCCTGTTCATCTTGGGCTGGTCCAAACAATAGATTGTTTTCATATTCCTGGTTGGGATCCAGCGCTACTCGATATTGCATGCAAGCAATCGGCACTTGAAAATTTGCTTCACTATTGCAAAGCATTGTTTGAGTAATTGACTCCGGCGTTCGAAGGTCCCCACAACCAATAAAGCTTTCTTTTACCGCACAAAAATTGTCAGGTGACTTTTCAGATATTAAAAAGGTCGTTGACTTAAGTTTTTTTGTCTTATGATAATCTTCGACTTTCTGATAAGGTGCGATGCTTTTGGCCAACAACGTATTACTTGACGGTAGGTAGGTTGCAGATTGATTCATCCAAGACATATAGCCAATGGTGAAGCATGGATAAATGCTAATTCTTCTCCTTCTTTTCGATTGGTTTATTACTTGAAAAGACCATATTTCTAAGATCTCTTGCTTAGATAAAGTTAATTGAAAAATAATCTTTAAGTCTAGCTTAGTTACCGTCCAGCGAATGTCACTCTTTCCCATCGAGCAAACAAAGCTATCGAGTTCAATTTTAGTTGGCTCATACGGCGCCGAAAAAAATTCTCCGGTATCTTCATCTTTTATGTAAATAAAACGGCCGGGATGATCAGAATAATATTCGTTCTCTGGCTGCATAAAAGTTTGTTGTTCTAAAACAGGTGAGAAAGAATACTTGCTGGGCTCAGGCTGCAAATATTGTGAGTTGATGTAGCCTCGGCAATTTATCTGTAGAAGCATTTTAGGATTCCATAGATAACTACTCGCCTTGGGAATAGCATTTGGGCAATTTAAATCAATACGATTGTTAACGTAATCGATACTGAATGGTTCACTCATGATAGGTCTCACGTCCGTTGTAATTTTCTGCTAGCAAGCTCTGTTTGTAACCTATTTAAAGCGTCATCTTCTAATGGATAAACGGAAATGATCCACGCGGCCAAAAATGCGAATACTCCCGGAATAACGGTCATGAGAAGAACAATACCAAGTTCAGATTCGTTGCTTTGGATTTGATTCGCTTGATAGCCAAGCGAGGCCAACAACCATCCCATCAAAGCCCCAGCCAAAGCACCACCTAACTTTTGAGAAAAAGTAGCAGCAGAAAAAACCATTGCGGTAGCTCGCCTTCCATTTTTCCATTCTGAGTAATCGGCTGTATCAGCGTACATCGAAAAGACCAAGGGAGATTTTGGACCTAACGACAATCCGATAAGTATCTGAATTGCAAACATCAAAAATATTTGGTCTTTCGGTACAAAGTAGAAAGCAGCGGATAAAGCGCCGACAACCATCATTAACAAAAACAATAATCGCTTTTTAGACATGTACTTGGTCAGCAGAGGAGTAATCGCGGCTCCCGTCGCCAACGACAACATATAAGCCATTGAAAATGCACCTATCAGATCGCTTCTCTCTGCATAATACTTTAAATAAAATGTGCCACTGCTACCGCGCAACGTGATGGTCAACATAATAATTAGAGCGAGGCTAAACAGGACGAGCCACGGCTTGTTTTTAGACAAGTCATGTATATCCTGACGAATGCTTGAGCTTTGATTGAGCGGTGGATGAATTCGTTCTTTAGTCGATATAAAAGTGATAACAAATAACAACGCGGCGCCAACACCGTACAATAGCATTGTCTGTTGCCAGCCAACTATCTCATCACCTTGTCCTAAGTACTCCACCAGTTCCGGAGTAAAATAAGCCACCAAAGTTCCTCCGCTAAATGCACCGATAAACCGGAAACTTGTTAATGTTGTTCTTTGTTGTGAATCACCAGTAATTACCCCCATGAGTGCACCGTAAGGTACATTAATAAAAGTGTAGGCCAGCATCATAAAAATATAGGTCGCGTAAGCCCAAATTAGCTTTCCCTGATCATCAAGATCTGGGACTGTGAATGTAAGCACGCCGGCTGCAACAATAGGAATAATACCCCATAGTAAATAAGGCCTGAACTTACCCAGTCTTGTTTGAGTTCTATCTGCTAGCGCTCCCATCATCGGATCACTAACCGCGTCGATCAGCCGAGTGACCAGCATCATGGTGCCAACTGCAGCTGGTGATAACCCAAAGACATCTGTGTAAAAAATAAAGAGGAACACATCAAATACTCGCCAATAAAAATTTGACGCCATATCACCACAGGCATAACCAATTTTTTCAGTGATCTTTAGTGGTTTGTTTTCTGAATTAATTGAATCTGACGTCATGATTTGATGTTATCTCTAATTAGTAAGCATAATATTTTTTAGAAAGCGCTTACATTTATTTGTGAATTTTGGTCAACGAAATAATTTTAGTTTTTGTTTATTACATTGGAGGTGATTTGCAATATTGATCAATAAACTTCTGATGAGTTGGCATCATACTGAGGTTGTGTTGAATTTTATCTTTCAATAACTTTAAAAATCGTCCAAGTTCTTCTTTAGGCATCATGTCAACAATCTGATGGTAAGCTTTTGGCATAATTCTTTGACCAATCATTACCTGGCACCAGGAATCGATTTTAAAGAGCTCGGTTTCAGTTATACAAACCCGCGCAGTATCTTCAAATAATTGCATTCGGTGGGCTAGTGTTTCAGGAACTTCCATTGCTTTGCAGTATTGCCAAAAGGGTGTGTCTTCGCGAGTCGTGGCTTTGTAATGCAAGATTATAAAATCTCGGATTTTTTCCATCTCTTCCTTAGTCTGACGATTATATTCATCTACGTTGGACTGACTGAATTCATGGTGTGGAAAAAGGCGCATCAAGCGAAGTATTGAAGACATAATTAGATGTAACGCGGTTGATTCAACGGGTTCTAAAAATCCACTCGATAACCCTATGGCGACACAATTTTTAAGCCAACCGATTTCTCTTCGGCCGGTGTTGTATTTTAGAACTCTCGGCTCAGCGATCGCTTTACTCTCAAGGTTGGAGATTAATGTCTGTACTGCGTCATGATCGCTGACATAATCGCTGCAGAAAACTAATCCATTACCGACTCGATGTTGCAGCGGAATACGCCATTGCCAACCGAAATCATGAGCGATTGATTGGGTGTAGGGTCGCGGCTGGCCGCACTTTTCCGTTTGCAAAGCGACAGCTGAATCGCATGGCAGGAAGTGACCATATTCTTGGTAACCCACATCAAGCTTTTTATTAATTAAAAGTGCAGAAAAGCCCGAACAATCGATAAAAAAATCACCTTCAACGGTTCTTCCATCTTCCAAAATTACCGATTGAATAAAACCAGTTTCCGAGTTAAGTGAGGCATCGGTTATCTTGCCTTCTATCCAATCAAGACCATTTTTTAACGAGAATTTTTTTAAGTAAGCAGCGTACAACCCAGCGTCTAAATGGTAAGCGTATTGCAAGCTCAACTGTTCACTCTTTATAAACTTTCCCGCTCTTGCAGCTTGAAGTTCTGGACAATATTCACCGAACTCACTATTAAAACCTTTCTTTAAACCGCCTAACCAGAAATGCTGGAACTCACCGGCCCAGCATATTTTTCCTGTCTCACCAAATGAGTGGATATAATTGTCTCCTTTAGCCCCCCAGTTCTGAAATTCGATCCCCAGTTTAAAAGTAGCCTGGCAAGATCGCATAAAATCTTGTTCATCGATACCTAACAATTGATTAAAAACTTTGAGCGGTGGAATAGTCGCTTCGCCCACACCAATACGACCAATTTCTTCGGACTCTATTAGCACGATATCAAGATTTTTGCCTAGGAGCTTCGACAAAGCTGCACCCGTCATCCAACCGGCACTACCGCCACCAACGATGACTACTTTTTGACGATTCAGATCTTGCAACTTTTTACCCCTGGTTATTCTTCATTTCGACTAATCGACCAACATTGCTCATCGAACCCAAAACCGCATATGCAGCTTGTAAAAATCCCTTTTTATTTAGAACTTCTAACTGTTCTCCAGTCAGCGAAAATAACTTTTCTTGATGGATTGTATAATTTTCTTCTAATTTAAATTGACGGCCGTTATTTAATTGGACTTCGATCGCAAATGGCTCGATTAAGTCAAATGCTAACATCTGCTGAAACATATCTTGTTCGAATTGTTTTCCATGGTGAATAGCGAGTAATCGCTTCTGAATCATTTGTAAATATTGGCTTGGCGATCCATCCTGAGCAAATAACTCTTCTCCTTGCTGATCATTAACGCTCGGGTGATTCATATCTATACTGATGACAGGTTCTTTTACCGTTTGGTTGTCACGAATTTGATTTTGGTATCCGACTAAAAAAGGACCTCTGGCAATCGCTGCAGGCAAATAATGAGCTTTCCAATTATCGCTGTTAAAGAAAAGGTTTTCTCCTTGTTCCAATCCAAACAAGCAAAAGCAAGCAAACTCGCCAGTTTGAGGGTTTTTGCGAAATACGATCGGGTATTCTTTTTGAATCTCACCAAACTCAGTCGGAAAAATTACGATAGCATCAACATTTGAATTTGTTTGACTGGCTAACGGTGTGTCCACCTTCACTGTTTGATGAACTTTATTATTTAGTATTTGATAATCCGCCATGACTACTACTATTTATTTTTGTTTCAATGATTGAGCTAAATTATTTCATTACAACAATTTCGACCACATAAAACAAGAAAAGGCTAACCCACTCAACGCCAGGTTAGCCTTCTCTTATTGCGACACAACCTGGTTAATTAGTCAAAAGTGTAACGCGCACCGATGGCGTATCTGGCGCCATATTGCTCCAGTAACCATATCTGAGCTTGGGTTCGACCGTGTGAACGATAATTCTCTCCGGTCAAATTGATGCCATCAAACGAGATGGAAAAATTCTCGCTAAATTTATAACCCACATTCAAATCGATCTGAGTGTACTCTTCAACAAACTCTGGCTCGGACGCATACTTCGCGTTATTGTTCAGGAAGCCATCACGCCAGTTGTAGCTTAATCGTGCGCTCCAACCGTCTTTTTCATACATCAAGACAGCATTAGCGGTATCACTCAGTCCAGCCAGCGCAAATTGCGTATCTGTCCCTGCCAGGTTAAATCCAACATCACCATTAACAGTTGTGTAGTTTAATTGTGTACCAAAACCCGTTTCGCCAAAGAAATGCTGGAATGCAACTTCGAAACCGTCAATTTGCATGGTTTCATTATTCACCGGCGCCTGGTAAAGGAACGTCATCAATGGGTCGTCAGCATTCGGAACGATGTCCACGGCAGCTTCGAACTCATTGGCGGTCATTGAATAAAAATCAACGCCCAACTGATTAGCGGCCATCATTGAGAAAAGATTAGTATTGTTAACTGTTTCACCTAGAGCGATGAGATCTTGAAGCGCCTGCTGAGCCCTTGGGCCAGCACTAGGATCTCTCAAGCCATACAAGTTGCTTTCAATCGGTCCCGTGCCAATGAAGTTATCGACTTCTTTTTGGTAGTAACCGACGGAGAAGTAACTCGAAACATCGAAATACCACTCTGCTGATAAGTCAAAATTCTCCGACTCCATTGGCGCCAACGCCGGGTTACCAGCTGATGCACTACCGACCAACCCTGGAGTCACCAGGGTTGAACCTGCAGGACCACCGGTTACTGTTGCAGCTGAACTTAGTTGACCATAGCCAGGTCGAGACATGGTCTTGCTGTAAGAGAACCGCGCAACCACATCATCAGCCACTTCGATATCAAAATCCAGGCTCGGCAGGAAGTTGTCGTAGTCACTGTTAAGCGTGTAGTTTTGCTTATTGTTCGAATCACCAGCAATAACTCTAAAGTCATCGTTACTTTCCCAAATCACGTGAAGAGGAAGGGCAACGTTAGCGGTTGAACTAGATTCGGTTTCTTCATATCTTATGCCAACAACCAAGTTGAAAGGCCTTTGATTGAAATCGCCCTGATATCTAAGTTGCGTATAAAAAGACAATACGTCTTCTTCGATTAAGCGATTGGTTTGCTCATCAGGATTACGATTGAATGGAAAGTTATACAAATCGGCAGCCCAGGCGCCGATCATCGCTGCATCACCTCTAAAACCTTGTGTCCATGCGCCAGCCGTACTGTAATCATCAAAGACCGTGGCAAAGTCAACCGGCGTTAAGAATCCTTCCGGTAATTCTCCTGGATTTTCTACTCCCCAGTTACCCATGGTGTCATTAATGTTTGACTGAACACTATGGTTGGACATGGAGCGAGACTCAATTCCAAAATCGATACTAAAATCATCAAAATCATAAGTACCGTCGAATCGCGCCTGAGTAATTTCGCTCAAGTTCTCCGCGAAAAATCTTTGCTGGATAGAAGTGCCTATGTCATCTTGATCAAAAGTGTTATTACAGTTAAGGCCTATCGCTGGATCACAGTCATCAAATTCGATCATTAAAATAGGCAGTCCTGTGTTGTAGATAGCACTTTGTCCCGCAACAACATTTGCCCCCATACCCACTTTTAAGAAGTTACCGTAACCATGGGTTGGAACTGATTCAGCCGATGAATCATGAAAGTCGAATGCCAATCGTAAATCGTCATTCACTTCCCAGTCAAAATTGAAGCCTATAGATTTATTTTCGGTATCCGAGTTTCTATTAATTTGTGCTACAGCAATATCACGAGGTGCTAAATCATAACGATCTTCTTGATAGTTTATTGGGGTAGCTGACACGCCATCATCAAAAGTTAAATCACTCTTATATTCTGCGTACCAAATAGAAAGCTCTGAACGTTCTTCATTTTGCTTCAACCGAGAATAAGTGTAATCGAGCGTCGCAGTCATATTGTCTTTCGGCTTGAACTGCATAGTTAACTGCGCATTACTTCTCTCTCTTTCCCGATCACTCATGTAATAAATCAAATTGGACGGTAAAGCGTACAAATCCCCCATGCCAGGCTCATTATTAAATACCGTAGGATTATTTGGATCCATATTAGGTACTGTGCCGTCCCATTCACCAGCCCGCCATTGATCAACTCGGGCAGCAGCAATTCCGCTGTCTCGTTCAGAATAGTTAGCGTTAAGCGAAATACCGAAGTCTTGTTTGTCGTTAGTCCAACTAAAGATCCCGGAAAGTTCTGGCGTCGCATCCGACCCTTCGATGACCGTAGTATCATGGACTAATGAGCCGCCGATACTGGCAACGGTTCCGGGGTTATCAAACGGTTTGGCAGTGATAATATTAATGGTTGAACCAATTCCACCAGAAGCTATGCTGGCTCGTCCAGTCTTGTAGACCTCCACCGATTGAACGCCATCCGAAGATAGGTTTTCAAAACTATAGGCGCGCGTATCTGAAGCCGAACCTCCCTCGGGCAACGAAGATCCTGGCATGGTTCGGCCATTCAAGGTAATCATATTAAATTGTGGGCCAAAACCACGAACCGTTACCTGACTTCCTTCGCCGTTTTCGCGGTTAATCGAAACACCCGTGATACGTTGAAGTGATTCCGCCAGATTGGTATCAGGAAATTTACCGATATCTTCCGAATTGATAGCATCGACAACGCCAACCGCGTCGCGCTTGGTGTTCATTGAGCTAACTAAACTCCCCCTGATCCCAGTAACTACGATCGTTTTTTCCTCACTAGCTTCTTCGCTATCAACTTCTTCAGCAGCGAGGCTTCCTCCGATTCCCATGGTGCCCAGAACAAGAGATAAACTAGCAGCAATGGGTGTCTTTCTAAATTTATTATTCTTCATTAATTATTTTCCTCCGTACTCCCTACCGCCCTATGAATTAGACTATACGCCTTTCGTTGCAAAAATGTAAGCGCTTTCAAAGAGAATCCTAAAAAAACCCAAAATTAGACTCTGGGTTTCTTGTAAGCGCTTACATTAAGCTAAAGAATTTGTTAGCTTACGTCAACTAGATTTTAAAAATTAGTTTAAATTTCAAACAGCGAGCTTTTTAACTCATTGTAATTAAAGGAAAAATATTTACACCTTTTTTTGGTTGAAGCTTGTAAAGAGCTCAATCTGGGTCACAGAGAAGAGCCTGAGTCCATTTTCAGTTTTAAAGCTCCAGTAATTGGTCCGCTAATTCCTGTATTTCATCAAACATTACCAACTTCGCTCTCCAGCGTTCGGGAATACCAGATAATCCGTAATATGCTCCTGCTATTTGCCCACAGACAGCTGCCGTAGTATCGGCGTCATTCCCTATGTTCGCAGATTTTAAAATAGCCTCTTCAAAAGAGTCGGAATGATAAAAGCACCAAAGCGCAGACTCTAGTGATTCGACTACGTAGCCGCTGCCAGTTAGCTCATCGTAGCTTTTATCTAAAAACTCGCCTGATAATATGTTTGCAATTTTCGGTCTGTTGGCCGAATAACCAGAGCGAGTAATTATCTCTTCCTTGTTTTTGCCACTAAAAGATTTGATCAACATAGCGCAAAACGCCATAGATGAATCAATACACTCTAATGCTCCATGCGTAGTTCGAGATGACTCACCGGCAATTTCTAACGCAAGATCAAAATTATTTCTGTAAAATATAGGCACAGGAGACAGTCGCATTATGGCGCCATTCCCAGCCGAAAACTCTCCTCTTGGTCCGCTAAATGGATTCCCGCTTTCCTCGTATTCTCTTAGAGCCGATGAAACGGTGCCTCCTATGTCAAAGCACTCACCGTTACTACTCATATAGCCGAGCCGATACCAATTGCAAAAACGATTCATTAAGTCTCCAGCATCAAATCCTTTACAATAGATCAAGCTATGAGCCAGACATAAAGCCATCGACGTATCGTCGGTCCATTCACCTGGCCTTAAATTAAACGGGCCGCCGCCGACCATATCTTTAATTGGCTCAAAAGTACCTCGAGACTTAAATTCCAAAGTTGTTCCAACTGCATCTCCAACAGCTAAACCAATTAAAGCGCCACGCGCGGTGTCTCTTAAATCTGCTCCTAAACTAGTCTTCATTGACAATCCCTAAATATTTTCTTGTTTCAGATGAACTCGGAATATACGGCTTTTCCTTCGGCATCATTAGCTTCTCTAATTCATCATTCAAAACAAATTCTTGTTGCTGTGAAACAAAGTCGCTCACATTCTCGATTTTTATTATTCCCTCACCTTTAAACGGTGCAAGAAAATCGTTGCGCAATCCAAGCTGTATTGCACGGCGTTCCTCTTTATGCCCGAACGGGTCATGATCAGGATCCCATTGAAGTCTCACATTTGAGCTGGCTACAGCTCGTTTCCATTGTTCATTAGTTTCATAGTTACAACTGCAAAAGCTTGAAACGACTGCAGCGCTCAAAATTCTTTCAAAATACTCTCTCTTCAGAGTGATAGCTAAGATCACTTCTTGTCCTTGCTTAGTTCCCCATCCCGATCGATACATCATCCATAGAAAGTTCGGTTTAATCCAACTCATTCTTGTATAGCTGAAAGGACCACCAAAAAACTGATATTCTGCGGCAAATTCTCCGATGACAGGTCGGTACGCTTGATAGACTACTACTGAAGACTCATCATACTGAGCCATAATATGTTTGCCGCTTTGCGGCCAAGTTTCTCTTTGTTCTAGATAATTATTTACTTCCAAATCCATCTTAAACCTTTTTTGTTCCTATATTAAAATGTCTATTTATATTCAATTGCTAAGTTTCCTATTACTATTCTTATTATTATGTTTTTTGATTTTCGAATTGAAACCACTTTGAATCATTAAGTGCTCTCCCATTCCTTCAGGTAGCGGATAGTATTTCTCACGAGGCACATACTTGGAGAAATTTTTATCTCCCGCTTTTCTTAGTTTGTTTAACTTGCGAACTAAAGAAGTAAGGTCTTCTATCTTTACAATCCAGTCATCCACATATTCTTGGATAATATGACGACTCAAACCAACCTGAATACTAAAATAAGTTAAAGCCGCACCTTTTTGAGAACGTTCTGTATCCCATTGCACATGAACTTTAGCTTGATTAAATTGTTGCTCCCAATTAGCCCCCGAACCATGAATATGGTTTTCCGGCGATGTAAGTACTCCCAAGGAAAGAGCTTTTTCCCAACATGAACGCTTTATATATACAGCCAAAATTCTATTTTGATTTGTCTTTTGCCCCCAGTTGCTTCTGTGCATCAACCAAAAGAAAGAAGGTTTTATCCAAGTCATTCTTGTAAATGAAAATGGTGGTTGAAATTTCTGGCCCTGTATAGCAGGGTCAGAAATTACATCTGAATAAGCCTGATACATTACTATAGAATCACTGTCATAGTTCGCCCTAATTTGGTAAAAATCTGTCATAATTTTATTATTTCCATTTTCTAATTTTGATTCCCTTTATATTCAATTTACCGCGCGTAAATCTCCCGCATATAAAAATGTAATTCTTCATCGTCTGCTTTTTTATATAGCTGGGCTTTTCGAGTAGCGGTCTGTTTCATTTCACCTTCAACTTCTTCAACCACATTTCCCTTAATAATCCTACGCCTAAACCCAGATTTATTGAGCTTGCCCCCTAAAATGATTTCGAAGCTTTTTTGTAGTTCAGATAAAGTAAACATCTCTGGCAACACGTGGAGGGCAATAGTTGTATATTGCGCTTTACTTTGTAATCGATAAAAAGCTTCTTCTATCAAGTTTGCGTGGTCGAAAGCCAAGTCGATTTTTACTTTTCCCTCATGGCTTAGCTCTACCCACTGACTATCTTCTTCAAAACTGGCTTCTTCTGAATTAACTAAAGCAAAGTAAGTTACTGTAACTGACCAACCTCGTGGGTCGCGGCTGCCATTTCCAGTAGCACCGAGCTGTTCTAAATAGGGAGCAGCGAAACCTGTTTTTTCTTTAAGCTTTCTAAGCGCAGTTTGTTCAATCGATTTATCCTTATTTACATCTATAAAACCGCCGGGGGTTGCCCACGTATCTTTAAATGGATAATCCGCCCTTTGAGTCAACAAAACGTGTAACTTGTCTGCGATGATTGTAAAAATGACAATATCAACGCTTGTTAGCGGTACATCAAAATCATGGATGTTATAAGCATCTAAAAACGCCTTTTCTTTTTGATCCATATTATTTTCCCAATCTTGTTATTGAACTAACTCTTTGAAAGTTACTCATGCATAAACGCCATAAAGCTTATTGTTAAATATGTAATTAGCTACCGTACCATCCAGATATTTCTTAAATCGTGTCTCAAATAAAAATGCTGGACGAGGAAACTCTGAAATCAAGTTTCTTATTTGAGTACTATGAACGGGGATACGCTCACTTACACTCCTTAATTTCCACCTTTCCAAAATTTCGTCGCCTCGATAAAACTTATTCCAAGTTTCATAACAAGCATTGTCCGGCCCTACGATAAAAGTTAATTCACTTTCTATCCCTGCATTTTGATAATTCTGCTCAAGCGCAGACAGTACATCATAGGTATAAACTGCTCCTGGTTTACTATCACCAATCCGCCTTTCGATATCCGAGGTCAGAATTGGCGTTGCGCTCAAATAATGAATATAGTTTTCGTTGTGAAAACACTGTCCCATCATGCTCGCCATATAAAGCCGATGTTCAAAAGGAACCATTTTTTTACCAAAAGCATGCCGATAACTCGGCACCAACAGTATCTCATCAAAGTCTCGATAAATTTGCTCGATCACATCTTTATGCCCTAAATGAGGCGGGTTAAAGGCAGAACCGATAACTGCTACACGTCTTCGATCATTCTTTTTGCTCATTTTTTAACACTCCGTTTGACATAATAGTACACTCGGTATACCATTAATAGTATACCAAGTGCACCATTAGGTCAATTAGGTTAAAAATGGCTAAACTAGATAAGAAATTGTGCACTCTTTTATTGAGTTGAAGAACTAGCTCAGCGCTAGAAGGAGACTGAGATGATTAAGTTAGAGAAAGCGACAACTGCTTCTTTCGATGTTGACGCACAATATACTTTTACACCGGAATGCCCAGATGAGCTGCCGGTAGAAGGTGGCACTGAAATTGTTGCCGGACTTAATCAGCAAGCAGAATTGGCCTTAATTCGAGTCGGTTCAAAAGATGCGCATAGTCCAAAATCAGTGTGGGTTGCTTCAGAAGAACAACCTATGTTTAGTCCGATAGACGGCGACAACGTCGATATTGCCTGGAATCAACATGCGGTTCCTGGAACAAAAGGGTTTGAACTAATTGAAGGACTTCCTCTTCCAGCAAATTACGATTTCTTTGTATGGAAAGGTGTAGAGTTAGATATGCATCCTTATGGTGCGTGCTATCACGACTTGGCTGAGGAGATGAGCACTGGCGTTATTGAATACCTTAAAGTCAAAGGTATCGAAACAGTCATAGTTGGTGGATTGGCAACTGACTACTGTGTGAAGACCTCGGCCACACAGCTGAAAAGAGCAGGCTTTGAAGTTATTGTTAACTTGGATGCATGCAGAGGGATAAGTGAAGAAACTACAAATAGTGCAATTGAAGAAATGCAGCTAAGTGGTATTCAGGTGGTGAACAATTTAGATGATGTACAGCTTAGATGAGTATAATTTTAAGAAACGAAGTGACATAAACAAGGATTTTGAAAATGAACGACAAACCAATCATTCGATCACTTTTAGATACCGACTTATACAAGTTAACAATGATGCAAACAGTTTTACATCACTTTCCTGCGGCTGAAGTGGAGTACATGTTTAAGTGTCGTACTGAAGGTGCGGAGTTGATGCCTCTTGCGGTCGAGATTAGAGATCAAATTAAAGCACTTTGTCAGTTAAAATTTACTGAAAATGAAATGCACTATTTAAGCGGAATCTACTACTTCAAACCTGATTTTGTGCAGTTCTTGAAATTATTTAGGCTCAATGAGAATTACGTACGCATTGGACAGAGTGAAGACGGTCAACTTGAAATAAAAGTTGTCGGGCCGTGGCTGCATACGATCCTATTTGAAGTACCGATACTTGCTATCGTGGAAGAAGTTTTTGCAAGACATCATCATGGTGATGTAGATGAAAAAGAAGCGCAACGTAGATTAAAAGCGAAAACCGACATGATTAATAGTCATCCGCTGAAGGATAAATTAAAAATCATGGAATTCGGAACGAGACGTCGATTCAGCCGAGCTTGGCAAAAGCGAGTACTCAATCATCTAGGCAGAAGTATTCCGGAAAACCTGGTTGGCACCAGCAATGTTTATTTTGCACGAGAACTCAATATGCTGCCGCTTGGCACCATGGCGCATGAATATTTGCAAGCGTTTCAAGCGCTGGGACCTAGATTAGTAGACAGCCAAAAAGCGGCTCTAGAAACCTGGGTTCAAGAGTACCGAGGCGATTTGGGAATAGCCTTAACGGATGTCGTCGGTGTTGATGCTTTTATTCGCGATTTCGACCGATACTTTGCCAAGCTATTTGATGGTGTCAGGCATGATAGCGGCTGTCCTTTTGAGTGGGCAAGAAAAATGATAACTCATTACGAAGCAATTGGAATTGTTCCGAAAACAAAGACACTCGTTTTTAGTGACGGACTTGATGTTCCATTGGCATTTGAATTACTCGAGGAGTTTCATGAAATAACCAACTTAAGTTTTGGTATCGGTACCAACCTAACAAATGATGTTGGTGTAAAACCCCTCAGTATTGTGATGAAAATGGTGAGGTGTAATGGACAACCAGTTGCAAAGATAAGCGACAGTCCTGGTAAGACTATGTGTAAAGACGAGGCTTACCTTAGCTATTTAAAGCAAGTATTTAGAATAGCGTAATTTATTTCGCTAGCAAATTACCCAATAAGGAGAGGGTGATGAAAATTACAATGGCCCAGTTAAATTATACCGTAGGTGATATTGATGGAAATCTTAACAAGATCACCGAAGCGTATCAAAAGGTAGAAAATGAAGACGGATTATTAGTATGTTCTGAATTAGCATTAACTGGTTATTACCCACAGGATTTAGTTTACCAGCATGGCTTTGTTGAAAAACAGCTCAAAGCTCTTAGTAAGCTACAAACAATTACCAGGGGTAAACCATGCGGAATAGTTGTTGGATACATCGCAAGAAACTTGTCTGATGTAGGCAAACCAATCTTTAATGCTTTGGCTGTATTGGAAGATGGAAAACAAATATTCGAATACCATAAAAAACTGTTGCCAACTTACAACGTGTTTGATGAATATCGACATTTTAAAGCAGGAAATACCGAAAGCGTCTTTGAATATAAAGATTACAAAATTGGTGTAGCTATTTGTGAAGATATTTGGGCAAAGACAAGTTACTTAAATTATCCGATTGACCCGATCGAACAATTGGAAAATCAAAATATCGATTTACTCATTAGCATTAATGCATCGCCGAGTAACTTGGGTAAGCAGCAAGGTCGTTTTGATGTTATTGCTAGTACTGCCAAAAGGGTAAACGCGCCAATTGTATATGTTAACCAAGTTGGCGGTAATGATGAGTTGGTATTTGATGGTGCAAGTTTAATAGTCGACAGAGAAGGAAAAGTACTATCGTCTTTGGCTTCTTTTGAAGAAGAAATGAAATCCATTGAGCTTAACGAAACTCAGCCAGGAAATTTTAAGCCTATTTGTGATCAAGAATTGAGGTTCAGGCAAACTGTTCTGGGAATTCGAGACTATATCCAGAAGTGCGGGTTCAGCAAAGTTGTGGTTGGCAGCTCGGGTGGTATTGACTCAGCAGTGACATTAGCTATTTGTGCTGAAGCATTAGGAAATGAAAATGTAACCGCGATAACTATGCCATCGAAGTTTTCTTCGAAAGGCAGCGTCGATGATTCAGTAAAACTCTGTAACAACTTAGGTGTGAAATTACTAACTGCATCTATTGGTGAAGAGTATGAGATTGCAGTTAATAGATTTGTTCGAATGACTGGCGAAAAGCCGTCAAAAATTACTAAAGAAAATATTCAAGCCCGCATTCGCGGTAGAATTTTAATGGAATTTAGTAATCAATACGGAGCTCTAGTAGTTTCGACTGGAAACAAAAGTGAAATGAGTGTGGGATATGCAACACTTTATGGCGATATGAACGGGGGAGTTAATCCATTAGGTGACCTTTATAAGATGGAAGTCTATGCATTAGCAGAATATTTTAATCAAAAGGTGGGGAGAGAAATCGTACCTCAGGCGATTATTGATAAAGCACCCAGCGCGGAACTTTCAGAAGATCAGTTTGATAGTGATTCACTGCCTGACTACAGATTATTGGATGCTATTTTGAAATTGTATATTGAAGGAAATCTACTAAGCGAAGCAGAGACCATTGAATGTAAACAAACGCTTAAAGAATTCAAAGTTTCTAGAAAGGAAGTTGATGACATTCATCGTATGGTTAATCGCGCAGAATTTAAACGGAAACAAGCGCCTCCAATAATAAGGATCCAGAAAAAGAGTTTTGGTATTGGAAGAAGGTTGCCCGTAGCGGCGAAGTATTAAAAAGGATTGAAGAAAGTAATAAAAGGAGACTTAATCGCGATGGCGGAATCAGGTCATTTCGATGTAATCGTCCATGGATGCAATTGTCTTTGTTCAATGGGTAACGGAATTGCTCGAACTATTCGAGATAAGTATCCGCAAGTATATTCGGCAGATAAAAAAACAGAAAAAGGCGATAGAAGTAAGCTAGGAAACTATTCATCTAGTTTGATAGAGGGCAATACGAACTTTGTTGTAATTAATGCATACACTCAGTTTGATTATAGCCGCACTAGAGTTTGCGTGGATTACGAGGCTGTTCGCAGTGTGTTTAGGAAAATAAAAAAAGACTTTTCGGGAATGCGAATTGGCTATCCACTTATAGGAGCAGGACTAGCAGGCGGCAACTGGAATGTTCTGGAAAAAATAATTAAGGAAGAGTTGGAGGGTGAAAACCATACTTTGGTTAAGTTTGTACCTCCAGAAGAATAGGAGAATGAAATATGAAAGAACAAACTAAAAGAATATCCAAACTGATGAGTTATGTATTGCGGCATAATCCATCCGAATTGGATCTTGATATGGATGAGCAAGGCTGGGTGTTGATCGAACAACTTATAAGCAATGCTAGAGCCAAAGGAAAGAAGATAAGTATCGATATCGTAAAAACCGCAGTTGAAACAAATGACAAAAAGCGATTTATGATTAGCGAGGATGGTAGATACATTCGTGCAAATCAAGGTCATAGTATTAACGTTGATTTAGATTTAAAGCCGGTGGAGCCACCAGAAGAATTGCTTCACGGAACTGCAACCAAAAATTTAGATGTAATAATGAGAGACGGGCTAAAGAAAATGAATAGACATCATGTTCATCTTTCTGAAGATCGAAATACCGCTACTGCAGTGGGAACTCGTTATGGCAAACCAGTTTTACTAAGAATCGACACAAGGCAAATGGTTGAAGATGGATTTGAGTTTTATCTCAGTGACAACAACGTGTGGTTAGTAGATTCTGTACCGGCCAAATATATAAGCTTTGAGTAATTAGGTAAATGAAGGAACCTAAGGTCAAGAAAACACCTGGATTTCGATTTAACTTGATCGACGGTGTATTTTTATTGTTTTTAGGTGCTATCTCATACCAATTATTTCAAATCGATGCCGAAATACAGTTTGCTTTTATACCCTTGTATTTGGGAGTGAGCTTTTTTTGTTTCTGTAACATCTTTCGTATCGGAAATAGGATGGAGCCATTTTGGTACGTTCCTTTTACTTTGATTACCGGCTACTGCATTTATAAATTTAACTTTGAACTCTATTGGCAGTTGGTATTTTGGTTTTTAGAGCCATTGAAATGGGGATTGATTCTGCTCCATATAGTTAAGCACTCTTATCGTGGAATTGCTTATAAAAAAATTAATCAACTTAAGGAACGGTATTCTTTGCATTCAAAAAATTCTGAAATGTAAGCAAGGTTTAAAATACATGAATACTCGACAAGATAAAATACTGGGAACTGTATTTGGACTGGCGTTGGGAGATGCATTCGGTGCTCCTCATGAGGGAGGAACGATTGAGCGAGTACTTTGGTACTTTATCGGGAATAGCTTAGGGAAGAATCGGTGGACGGATGATACACAGATGTCAATAAATGTGATCGAAACGCTAAATTTGCATGGCCATATCGAGCAAGACGATTTAGCAAAAAGGTTCGCGTCATCTTACCGATGGTCCAGAGGATATGGTTCGGGAGCAGCAAAGCTTTTAAAACGAATAAAAGGGGGCGATGACTGGAGAGAAGCCAATCGAAGTATTTTTCCGAATGGCTCTTTTGGAAATGGTGGCGCAATGAGAGCCCCTATTATCGGTTCGTTTTTTGCGAACGACACCGATAAAGAGATTAGGGATAAAGCCATGCAATGTGCTGAAATTACCCATGCACATGATCTTGGAAAAGAAGGTGCGGCAATCATCGCTCAAACAACGGCATATGCTTATCGCGACCTAGTCTCTAGAGATTTAGTCAATGCGCTTTTGAGTAATGATATTGGTACAGAATATAGACTTAAGTTAGAACTAGTTGCCAAATGGTTAGATTCAAGTTTATCGATTGATGCGAAGCTTATACAGGAGGAGTTGGGAAATGGAATTGCTGCCTTAGACTCTTGTGTTACTGCGATTTATATTGCTGTTACTCATCTGGATAAGGACTTCAGGGATTTATTAGACACTTGCATAAAGGTCAAAGGCGATGTGGATACGATTGCTGCAATGGCAGGAGGAATTTGGGGAGCCAGAAACGGATATAGAAAACTACCTAATAACTTACTAGATCGAATTGAAAAGAAAGACTATTTAACTTCGTTATCAATGAACTTATCCGAAAAAATTCATATAAAGAGAAATAAAAAATGGAAGTAGAAAACTTAAGAAGTAAAGATGAGTTGGTTGAGTTTGTCGCAAAAGGAAAGAAAGCGAAGTATCTATTCTTTTGGGGACACACTCAAAAATATAAAGACGAAGTCTCAAAGTCATGCTTTAGTCAGTGGTTTCACTCACCTTTCGAAATAGAAGGAGTTAATTATGCTACAGCTGAGCATTTTATGATGGCTGAGAAAGCGCGATTATTTAAAGATAAGAGCCAAACTAATTTGGAGTTAATCAATCGCATTATAGAAGCTAGCCATCCTCAAAAAGCTAAGAAACTAGGTCGACAAGTCGAAGGTTTCACTAATGAGGAATGGAATAGGCGCCGATTTGAAATTGTCGTCACCGGGAATCTAGCTAAGTTTTCTCAGAATGAACAATTGCGAGAGTTTCTATTAAGTACAGGCAAACGAGTATTAGTAGAAGCAAGTCCGGTTGATAAAGTTTGGGGGATTGGGTTAGCGGAAGACCATCAAGACGCATCGAATCCATTTAAATGGAAAGGAATGAACCTTTTAGGATTCGTACTCATGGAAGTTAGAAGTAGGTTAAGAGAGAAAGAAAGTGAATAGAAATGGAAGGGCAAAGATAGCTCAAGAAACTTTAGAAATAATAAATTCTGGCGGGTATGTAAATCACTCGGGTAACCGCGTCGACTTAGGCGAAGCAATTACCAAGGCGGTTGATTCCAGCCAACACTATGATGAGTCAATGCTTAATATCGAGTTAAACGAAGTCCAATTAGATTTAGGTTTATTAGAGAAAAGGGAAACTCGCTATTTAGTAGAAAATTGCACGACATTTACGGGAGTTAAGAAATTATTAGAGTATACAGACAGAGTTATTTGCTTGAATTTCGCTTCATCTAAAAACCCCGGAGGTGGCTTTTTAGGTGGTAGTCAAGCACAAGAAGAGTCCTTAGCAAGAGGCTCTGCACTCTATCCTTGTCTTACTAAGCACATGGAGATGTATCTGAGAAACAGACAAGAAAATAGATTACTCTACAGTCACGATATGATTTACGCCAAGAATATACCTGTATTTCGTGATGACAACGATAAGCTTCTTGATAAACCTTACAAGGCTTCGATTATAACCTCTGCAGCAGTCAACGCTGGAGTGGTTCTCAGAAAGAAGCCTGAAGCGCAATCTCAAATTGATACTGAGATGAAAAATAGAGCAAGATTAGTACTTTCACTTGCTGTTTCTAAAGGATATAAAGATATAGTTCTTGGAGCATGGGGGTGTGGAGTATTTAAGAATACCCCGTCAAACATTGCTAAGACTTTTTATGAATTACTCAAACACGAGGGTTTTGATAGGGCTTTCGAATCGGTATTTTTCGCAGTGCTTGATCACTCTTCAAGCCTCGAAACGTTTGAAGTGTTTAGGGACAGATTTCAGTAAAGATGAATGATGAAGCGCTCAAAAACGAATAGGAAATCAACTAGTGATGAATAAGTACTATCACGTTACAGTTTTGAGTAATTTTTCGATTGGCTTCGATAAATATAAACGTACTTATAATAAGTCCGAAATCAAGCAGAGTTCATATCCAGGCATATTTTTCTTGCTAGAACGATATGACTTAAATATTGGTATTAAAAAGGCAACGAAACTGCTAAATAAGTTAGCTCTACCCGGTAATAAATTGGTGGTCTTGGAAACAGAAGTTAAATCTTCAGAAGTTCAAAATAATAATGTGACCGAGACGAAACTTGGCCAATATATTGCTGGTGATGCCATCAAGGTTAATAACGTTTACTACTTAAGTGGTGAACAACTTTCACAAGTAAGAATTGAAGATGCGGTAGCTATGTCATATAAAGTCAGACAGGTTACCAATCAAAGCTTTGCGACGTTAAAGCCTCGTAGTATCTCTTTTTTACCTATCGCCAAAGGGTGTCAGGCCAAATGTGCGTTTTGTTTCTCAGCAGCCTCTATATCAACGGAACAATCGAAAGGTATTATTGAGGAAAATACTATCTGTTCGGCGTTGGAATCAGCGTATCAAGCTGGTGCTGAGCGAGCAGTCATAACTGGCGGCGGAGAGCCCGGTTTACTGCCTTTGGAAAGACTTGGGAGATTGATCCAATTATGTAGAGAGTATTTCGACAAAACCGTATTAATCACTAATGGTTACTCACTTGTTCAAGACAGTGACCTAGAATCTACACTTCACTTTTTAAGTGACTCTGGATTAAAAGTATTATCAGTCTCTCGACACCACTATGATAGAAGGATTAATAGTGACTTAATGTCTTTAGATATCGAAAGTGAAGTCATCGCCAGATCGATGTTAAAGGGTGGCTATTCCCTAATTATGAGATGGATTTGCGTTTTGCAGAAAGGCGGTATTGATTCTCCTCGTGAATTAGAGAAGTATTTAGACTGGTCTTTTGAGCTCGGAGTTAAGCAGATTTGTTTTAAAGAGCTTTACGTATCTAGCAGTTCAGAGTCGATATACTTTGATAAGGCAGCTAATGACTGGAGCTATAAAAATCAAGTTTCTTTAAGCTTGGTAACCGAGATGGCAGAGCAGCAGGGATGGAAATTAATTTCCAGATTGCCTTGGGGAAGTCCTGTCTATAAAGTTCAACGAGGTAATCGATCAATTACAATCGCAGCTTACACAGAACCCAGCGTCTCATGGGAGCTGGCGAACAATCAATGTAGAAGTTGGAATGTTATGTCTAACGGAGACTGCTTTGCGAGTCTTGAATCTAAAGATAGTTTAATAAAGTTAGAAGAAGCAGTGTAAATGAACTATCGAGAGTTTTTGGAATATAGTGAGCGATTGTCTGGATCACTTATCCGATTAGATGACCTGAATCCTTACACGCTTACACCTTATTTCAATCACATACGATCAGAATCTCTCGATGTTTTACCAACAGACGATTACTACATATTACGTTCAACAGGTGTGAGACCATTATTGCGAGAGCTATTCAAATATTTTACGGAACGCAATTATCAGTTAAACCTTCCAAATGATGTTTATCCGGAATATTTTAATTTGCCCCCCGCCAATTGCAACCTCTTTCATTACACCAGTTATCGAGCCCAAAGCTTTGCTTTTTCCACAAAAGAATCAAACGTTGCTTTGGTCACAAACCCATTAGTACCTGAAGGGCGATACTTAACTAACTCTGAACTGAGTGCAATAGATACCTGGCTTTTGGAGAATAATGATCGTTGGATAATATTTGATAATGTTTATGATTACCAGCTTTGCTCTTTAGAGTATGAGTTCAAATCCAATCAGATAATTTTTGTAAGTAGCCTGGCTAAAGTTAATTTGAGTCCTGGCTCTTTTGGTTGGGCGCTGTGTAAAAAACGGCTTCCCAATTTCGAATTAGCCCATAAATTGGAAGTTGATCAAGCATTATGCTTGAACATTCAGGACAAATACTCCATTGCATGGAAATCTATAGACGATAAGCGGATTCTGAATCGAAGCTTAGATTGGCATCCTCCCGAAGTCGGGTACTTATCAACAATATCTGAGAATTTTGAGACACTTAGAGTCGAATTTGGAATAGCAGCAATTCCTGCATCCGTCTTTGGAATAGACTCCAAAAATGTCAGTATCATATCCTGTCTATCGGAAATAAAAGATGAACTACTCTAAACACGAATTATTGAATTTGTATAGTGATGCAGACTTTTACGATGCAGAATTCAAAGATCGTAGGATTGAAATAGAATTCTACAAAAAGCTTTGTTCGGGGAAAGAGAAAGTACTTGAAGTTGCCTGTGGAACAGGAAGAATTACTATTCCTTTAGCAAAGTCAGGGATTAATATTTCTGGGACTGATATATCGAAGGAAATGATAGCCAATGCTAACAAGAATGCACGAAAAGCAAATGCATTCATAGATTTTTCGACTGAAGATGCGCGATTTACAAACGGAAAGTTTGATTTAATATTTATTGCGACTAACGCCTTTCAACACTTTTTGAGTTACGATGATGCTTTGGAGTTTCTCAATGCATGCTATAGTTCACTCAATCTTGGTGGTTCTTTAGTTATTGATTTACAAATTCCAAATGTCGAAAAATTAGCTAGGAATCAAGATGAAATACGAGCCTACAAGAAATTTACCTACCAAAAAGAGCTCGTAGAGGCTCGCTTACGAAGTTGTTACTATAATCTGAGCCAGATTTACCATTTCGAAATTGAGTACCTTCAAGGTGACAGACTAATAAAACGAAAGGATGTTGCGATGAGAATGTACTTTCCGCAAGAGCTTCGATTACTTTTTGAAACAACCGGCTTTACTATTGCTAAAGAATATGGGAGCTATGGCTTTTCCAGTTTAAATGAATCTTCAGATAAACAGATCTACGTGTTAGAACGGTTGAACAACTATACCTCACATTCTTAACAAAACCTCTAATTCCTAAAAGGAATTTCATCGCTAGAAGAATTTTATTAAGCTGAATGAAGTAGCAGACATAGAAAAGACAAAATGAAGATCCAACTACTCAGCGATCTACACCTGGAATTTGAACACTATAACTATCCTGTAGCTGATGCAGACGTAGTTGTTCTGGCCGGTGATATTCATACAAAAGGTCGTGCTATCGACTGGATAAAAAGCCAGATTAAAAACAAGCCGGTTATCTATATCCTCGGTAACCACGAGTACTACAAGAAAACCTATCCAAAGTTAACTAATGATTTAGTCAAACAGACAGAAGATTCTAACATCCACGTACTAGAAAACCGATCTGTTGAGATTGATGGGGTAAATTTCTTGGGCTGTACTTTGTGGACCGACTTTGAGCTTTTCGGTGACGCAAGGCTCGCAGGTTTTGAGTGTCAACAAGTTATGAATGACTATAAGAAAATAAGGCGACTACCAAACTTCGCAAAAATGCGCTCTATTGACTTTGCGGTAATACATAAGGAGTCAAAGAAATGGTTGGAAGGAAAACTAGAAAACTTGCAGGGACAAAGGAATGTAGTTATTACACATCACGCTCCATCAATCCAATCTGTGGCTCAGGCTCATCATGAAGATATCACAACTGCAGCGTATGCTTCTAACTTAGAGAATCTTATCAAACATTACAAGCCTTCACTCTGGTTGCATGGACACATACATACGAGCTCCGACTATCTTATAGATAATTGCCGAGTTGTATGTAACCCAAGAGGATATCCTGGAGAACTAAACCCTAAATACGGACCTACCTATTTAATAGAAATTTGAAACTAAGTATTACACCTTAGCGTAACCACATTTAGGAAGTAATCAGTTAAAATGTATTCAATTGACCAATTTAACTGACCACAAATCACTCAATTCAATGCGTTATCAATTCAAAACCTTCGAATTTAACAGCGAAAGCCTGGTGCTAATCGAAAACGGCGAAGCGATCGAAATTCGTCACAACGAAGCCAAGGTGCTGGCCTTATTCCTTGAAAACACTGAAAAAGTTCTCAGCAAGGAAGAAATACTATCTAGCGTCTGGCAAGATAAAGTAGTTT
>JAPHTP010000129.1 GCA_026196875.1 Kangiellaceae bacterium | reverse complement strand
ATAGTTTTTCGGCGCTTCCTTTCACCGATAAGCGAAAGTGACCATCGGTACGGTTTAGGGCCGCGCTATATGCATTTTCCGACTCATAGGGAATGTGATTGACCTGCCGATAACGTTGTTGTAATTGCTGATGAGATCCGCCGAATTTGTTATGCAAAACCAAAAATGCGATATCGACTTGGTCACCTTCCCCTATCCAACTATCATTTTTTAGGTAAAGTTCAGATTCATTGGCCAAGACACCTATTTCACTTAATTGATGAGCGGCGTATCGATCAGTTTGGGTTTCACAGCTAACTTGTCCATGGATATCAATCCCCTCGCCGGAGACATTTATCTCTGTATCATCGGGTAACAGTATTTTCTGTATTGTCATGTCGTTGACAGTGAGAGTGCCCGTTTTATCACTAGCTATATAAGTGCATGAGCCTAAACTCTCTACTGCGAGTAGAGAGCGAACAATGACGTTCTTTTTCGCCATACGGCGCATGCCGATTGCAAGGGCTACGGTGATTGCCGCAGGCAGCCCTTCAGGAATGGCAGAAACAGCTAAGGCGACGCCGAAGAAGAATACCTGAGATAATTCTTCTCCTTGAATTATTGAGATGACAAAAATTAGCGCGATTACAACTAAAGTTGCGAAAGTTACCCTAACGGTGAACCTTTCAATTCGTTGCAATAAAGGTGGTTTGATTTGACTTTCTTGTGAAACAACTTTGGCGATTTGACCTATCTCGGTATTCAGGCCAATCGATTCAATTTGAACAATCGCTCTTCCTCTGACTACGTTAGTGCCCGCGAAGCATTTATTGCTATCTTCAGGCGTGGCAGCCTCAGCGACAGGCAGTTTGAGTACTTCCAAAGACTCTCCTGTAAGGAGTGATTCATTCACTGTCAGTTGGTTTGTCTGTATACAAATCCCGTCAGCAGGCACTTTATCACCTGAAGCGATGGAAACTAGGTCGCCAACAACAACTCGTTTAGAATCGATTTTCTGCAAATGCCCGTCGCGAATAACATTGGTCATTTGAGGGACCATCGCATTAAGTGCCATAGCTGCGCGTTCAGCCGAATACTCCTGAAAACTGCCAATCGTGGCGTTGAGGAGCAGCACCGCAAAAATGAATATTCCATTGATATTCTTGCCAAGGCCAAATGAGACCAATGCGGCGATTAGTAGGACATATATAAATGGGCTTTTAAATTGACGAATAAATAAAAGTGCAATGCCCGGAGGCTTGGTTTCAGGTAAAGTATTGGGGCCGTTTTCCTTTAACAAGGAAGCCGCTTGTTCGCTAGATAACCCGCTGAGTTGGTCTCTTTCTAAGTCCAAAAGCTAGCCCCGTGAAAATAAAATTATCCACAAATTGATTATGGCGAAGGAATAACAATCAAGCAAATATCTGCTTTGATCTTAATCAAATGAATGAGATTGTTTTACTCATATGAGGCCTAAAGAGTTTCTTGGAACTAAATGGCGTCTAGAAACTAAGTAGATCTAGGAACTAGACAGATCTAAGAACTAAATAATAATCGTCATTCCAACTGGGGCGGACAGAGTCTCCATTGGGTGGAGATTCCCATTTTATTTCTTTTGTGCTTCTGCTTCTTGAAGCAAAGAGAAACCGCACGCCAGTTGAAATGAAGTTCTATTGAGACATTAATAGGTGATTAGTTTGTCTGCAACGACTCAATTGCTTTATGGATAAACGCCATCACTTCCGGAGTCATACCTTGTTCAGCTTGAAAGTCTGGCTCACCTTGGTACATTTTAGCCAGAGAGTCATGCATTTCAGGATCGCCGCCGGTAAATTCGTCAATCAGCTTATTCCATCTTAAAGCTAAGCTTTGAGCTTGTTCACTGGAAACGGGAGCGCCCTGTTCTACTGCGTCTTGTACTTCAGCAATTAAACGAGGCCACTCCTGGTGAGCTTGTTCCATTTTTTCATTACTGTATTCTTCAGCTCTTTTTTGCAAGATCTGCATTTGCTGTTTACTAAAATATTTTTCGTGCATGGCAATTTTCTCCAAATCATTGAGTAATACTTCGATAGTTTGTTCACCTCGATTGTGGAGAAGTTTAAGTTGATTCAACTTAGCTAACTCTTGCCGCTGTTTAAGCAACTGTTGCTCTTTATACTCAATTTGTTGCTCAATAAACACGCCAAGATCGCACTGGTTGCCAATTAACTCTTTTATGGCGGCTAGATTAAAACCAAGGCTTTTAAGCAGTAGAATTTGCTTTAACCGAGTTAGTTCTGTCCGGCCATAGAGTCGATAGCCTGCTTCGCTCCTGTGAGGGGAGCTAAGCAAGTTAATTCGATCATAATGATGAAGGGTCTTAACAGATACTCCGGTTTTTTCGGCAACTTGTCCAACGGTTAATAGCGTCAAGTTTTTCTCCTTAATGAGTGAACAATTGCCAAGATAAAGCCTACGCTAAGGGGAGGGTCAAGGGTTCTGTTTTAATTTAGTTGTTTTTGATTTGTCTGCTTCGGGCTTTTTGGGGGAAGGAGGACAATATTTCTGTCCTTTGTCGAGAATAATTTTCCACTCTCCTTTGTCATTTTTTCGCCAAGTGGAAGTGTAGTAAGAATGTACTTTACCGCCAGGGTTCCATACAGGCCCGGTGCTAAGTGCGATGCCTCCAGTTCCAATTACGACAACCGTTTCCGGCTTCCAGGCAAATGGTGCTCGTTCCTTTTCAAAATAACGTTTCCACTTTGCTGCAACCTGTTGTTTGCCGCGCATTTTATTTTTACCTGCAACGAATACTGCGTTTTCGTCTAAAAAGCTCTGAAACTTTCTGAAATCTCTATCTGCCATGGTTTTTGCAAATGCGCGTTCGACATTGGCGACTTCTTTTTCGATATCTTTAATAGATTGAGCATTCGAAATGGGAATGAGCGCGAATGTAAAGATTAATAGCAATACGGTTTTGAGCGCCTTGATGATTTTTACCTGCATGATTCAACCCTGTTCTGTCTCGTTTTTTGATAATAATTATCCAGTACTCTCAATATACTCACTATGTAGTGGGTGACGCTATAAATTTAACAATAATTAACCAAATTTTCACTTATCGATACGACCAAACAATTTATCGATTTGTGCTGGTAATTAGCGGAGTCGGCAAGCATGATACAAACAGTTAAATTAATTCGATAGAGAGAACCCTGATGAACAAGTTAGTCGGTCTAGGACTATTTATTTTGAGCTTTACAGTAACCGCTTCCGATTCTTCGGATAAAGAGGCCATAAAGCGCGCTGCATTGGACTACATTGAATCACAACACCAAGTTAAGCCAGAGCTAATGCAGAGAGGAGTGCACCCGGAACTAAAAAAGAGGACCTATTGGAAGGGCAAAGACAAAAAAGAATTTGTGATGGAAACCAGTTATGATTTTATGGTTGGTTTAGCCGGGCGATATAATAAGCAAGGCGACAAGTTTCCCAAGCAGCCCCAAAAAGACGTCGTTATTTACGATATTGACCAGCGAGTCGCGTCGGTGAAGTTAATCGCTGACGAATGGATCGACTATATGCACTTGATGAAGATGGAGAATGGTGACTGGAAAGTAATTAATGTTTTATGGCAATATAAAGAGGTTAATAGACATAAATCTAAATAAGCATAAATCTGTATAAAGGGACCTCATCTATGACTAAGAAAAGTATTTTCACCACTTCTATTATTTTATGTGCCGTTATTTTTGCTACCGGATTTGGCACCAAGACCAGTGTATTTGGCCATGTGGAATTAAACGTCTCAGACTCAGACGGCAAACAAGTTTGGGTGAGGGCTGATGATATGACTCCACTTTATCCCAAGCAAGTCGCCGTGATGGGTAAAGGCGGCTGTGCGGTTATTGCTTTCGAAATTGATGAAGATGGTGAAGCTACTAATATTGAAGTTGTTAGTGCATTGCCAAATAGAAAGGTCGGTAAATATACTCGTAAGAGTTTGAAGAAAATTAAATGGAAGTTAGCTGAAGGTGTTTCGACTCCATCAAATGAAACTAAAACCGCGCGGTTTGATTATTGTATGAGTAGAGAGTCTCAGGATGCATCTAAAGCAATTTGTACAAAGCAGGCTCAAATGAAGTGTGGGTGATACTCTTATTTACCTATACCAATTTATCAATCTTTGGTGAACCGCAATAACTCGAGGTGAAAATTATGTCAGCTCCAATCGTTTTCTTCGACATTGCAGGACCCGAAGGCAGTAATCTGAAAGAATTTTATTCAGAGCTGTTTGACTGGGAAATTGGTACCGGCGGTAATTTTTCAACTTCTGTTATATCTGCAACTGAATCACCACCGACTTTAATGGCTGCTATTCGAAATGATCCCGCTGAAAATTTAGTTTACCTGGGAGTCGAAGATATAACTGCTAAATTGACCGAGGTTGTCGAGAAAGGTGGTGAGGTTGATACGGCGAGATTTGAGGTGCCCGGTGTCGTAATATTAGGGCTATTTAGAGATCCCGCCGGAAATCGAGTTGGGTTAGTTGAAATAGAAAATGGTAACGTCAAAGTGCCTTAGAGAAAATCACTAATTATCAAATCTATCCGAAATTTCCTTAAGTCTGATCAATTGTTGAATAAACAACGGCGTCGTGACTAGCCTTTCAATATAGTCAAAGACATACATAAAGATCGCAAAGACCATTCCATATTTGACCACACCACTTTCAACAACGGTGAGCGGCGTATAAGCAAACAAAGCGATAATGCCTAACCAGATGACAAAATAATTGACAGTTTCTAAATCGGAAAGCTTGATATTCCATTTCATCAGTTGTTCATAATGGTTGGTAATTGATAAACGGTTTCTACTTTCCAGGTGCTCTACCTGCTTTTCTAACTGATCATTGAAACCCTTATTAAAATTGAGATTAAGTTGGCCGCTCGCCGCATAAGTTCCTAACACGAGAACTAGCATTCCTAGGCATGCAAAAAACACATTGATGTTGAGCGCAAAAATGATGCCTAGTGTTCCAATTATGCCGATAACAACGCTAACGATTTCCGGCATGGAGTTTTCCATAAACTCTATAAATTCATTGAGGAGTGACGTTCTGGCTGACGTTTTTGATACGGTGCTATTTTTTGCGTATTCTTTATCAACCAGTTCGACGACAATTTCCTTATAAATACCGGAATAAATGCGCGTATCGTAAAACCTGCGCGCGCTCCCTATGATTAATTCTGCTATGCCTAAATAGACAAGGTAGTAAAGGCCAGTGTAATTTTGGTCGATTAGATCATTAATCGCGAGTCCAATTAACAGTGGATATAACAAGCCGAGAAATGATTCAGCGCTCACCAGGAGCATGGTTAAAGATATGCGCCATTTGAATCGAGAAAAGATGGTTCTTAAGGAGATTTGTTTCATTATTTAACCCTGTCACTAGCTAAATTCACTATAACGAAAAAAGTAAATCTTTTTGTATAAGCTTCGTATGCGATCGTCAGGGATTGTAAGGAGAGGAGAATGGAGTTGTGTACTGAAACGGTCTACCTGAATTGATGGTGGCTAGTGTTCCGATTCTTCAGGTAGACATGCGCAATTTGACCGCTAATCAGAGATAGGGGGAATCGAGGCTTGAGCCAGTGATAGGTATTAATCAAGTCGGACTGAGCTGTTGACCAATCCATAGCCATTGCTATCTAAACAATAGCGTACTGTTACATTTTTTTGCTGAGCTTTCGCGCTAAGTAATAAGGAAAAGGCTCTGTCTGCTTGCTTTTCGCTCCCCATAACAGTACAACCAGAACTAGTGCCTGTGCCGTATCTAATATAGAAAACCTGTGTAACATTGGCAGGCATTGGATCCAGTTTGAAATAGATTGTATTGACATCTGTGTTAGTAGGAACCTCTAACATGCTAACTTTACCTGAGGCAGTGTCTGCACTTGCAAAAGTTGGGGTCAAAATCAGTATTAAAGAAATTACATATTTCATATGTCTACTCCGGCATATAGGGTAAGTTTTTAGGATTTAAAGCTTATGACAGGTATATCTTATTGAGATTCGGATAGGTATGTGCAATGTCATTGCTCATACTCGGTGGTGCGAGCTAAAAATCTTGGATTGATAAATCAATATGCCTTGCTCACTTTTGAGGGCTAAGCATGATTTCTGGTTGTGTTTGGAGGCTTTCGTTTAAAAATGGGGAGAATGAAAATAAAGTAAAATCACTTTAATCCGGCATTGACTTAGAAACCTAGTTCGGTAAGTATCAGATATCATTAAGATAATTCGGCAAAATCTATGGAACTGTTAAGATATCTATCTAATGTTAAGAAACGACCAGGGATGTATATGGCTGATAATACCGCGCTGCGCGATTTGGAATTGCAGTTATGTGGGTACGATGTTGCTCTTGAAGCTCATGGCATTAATAATGATCTTGCTGGATTTAATGTTAAATTTAGAGAATACGTGTTTAAGAAAACACTTTGGTCAACTTGTTGCGGTTGGGCTCAAGCGATCACCGACAATTCAGAGACTCCCGGGCTGGCGGTGGAAAAATTCTTTGAATTGGCAGACGCATTTTTAGTAGCTAAAGGGATCGAAAATGCAATTGATTAGAGCAGAGTTAAGTGAATACACATAGCAAGCTGCATTAGCAAAAAATAAACTGCTATGCTGCGTGCTAAAGGAAAAACAAAGTATGAAAAAAATCTTAACATTTTTGGCAACTGTAATAGGATTTGGAACACAGGCACAAGAAAGCGATAAGCCGTTCCCTCCAGTTCCGAAGTGGAAACCCACGTTTAATGTTTCTGTGGAAGTCGTTCTTGAGCGAATGAAATACTATACAGATAACGCTAAAGACATTGTGATTTTTAGAAACGGTACATCAGTAATCCTACCAGACGATTTGAACGATAAAGAAGCAAATCAATATGCACTCGAAGTCTTGTCTCAAATTTTTAATTATCATCCTGATATGAATCCAACTGATATGGATGATGGTAATATTCTCGTGCGCTATAACCATCCCGCGTATAACGTTGTTGTAAACGAGTTTGCCGAAAAGCATATAGAAGAAATTGAAAAGAATCATCTCGATGGGTTAGCAACATCAGAAGTTCTAATTACACCGCTTGGTAACAACGCATTTGATAAATTTGGAATGAAAGCCATTTACGGACGAACATTTATGTTTATGGATGCTCAAGAACCAGAAGTTGTGATTTTGTATCGTCATGAGTTATCTAACAAGCGGCATCAGTAGATAAGTTACTGTGCGAAGAGTTATGTTCCAGAGTAGAGTTTATGGATAGCCTTGAGAGAATAAATTCAAGTATTGAGAAGATGGAGGAGCGGCTCACTTCTCAGATCGGGCAGTATTTTACAGATGATAAATTAACTCTAAGTAAACTTGCCTCCAGTTTGGAGTGGTTTTTGACTTGGCGTATTAAGCTTGAAGATCTAGAAGATAGAATGTGGTGTGACGGTGTCATTGAACTTGAGGTGATAAAATCAGGAAATAATTCGATTAACTTGAGAGGTCGGGTATACATTGGTCCTGAAAGCGACGTCAGAACTATTTATAAGTGTAAGCTTGAAGGACGAATCGTTTTGTCTCAAAAATACGATTTTTTAGAGTCCTATAATTTCAAAACTAATGTTAATGGAAGAATCTATGAAATCGTCAAATGAACATAACCTGTCAGGCCGTATATGCAAGAAATCACAATAAGCGCTAAAAGTCCAAAGGAGAGTTCGTGGGACACCATATAGAAGCTATTGTAGCGAAAGGTGAAATCGATAAAGAGCTGCTAAATAAATTCGAGTTACCATGCGTTACCCATAAAGGGTTCTCGATCGTCGGTTTAGATGCCGGGCATTCCGACTATTGGGCAGAAAAACTGTCAATGCCAAATGAAAGCATTGGAGATATTATTCTAAATTGCCCTGTTACGCATTACTTTGCCAAAGAACTCGGCTTAGAAGAATATGCAATTATTTTTACAGACTACTTTGGTGGGGTTGGTGAGCAGTATGCCATGGTATATTCTGCTGGTGAAGTTGTTATGGAAGAAACCGAGGGTGGTATTAACCAAGCACTGAAAGTTATTGGTGTATTAAAGAAAGGAGATCTAGATGAATTTGATACGATCTGTCTTGGTCAATATAGATCTTTCGATGAGAGTTTTACAAAATACTTCTAAAAAGTTTGTCTATTTGATGTTTTAGTCTATGTCCCACTATTGACCGATAACGGAATAAGCTCTAATTATTTAAGTTGATATGAGGTAGGAAATAGTCTTGTATTTAATGTTTCACAATCATAGTTATTAATATGAAGAAAGAAATAGACGACAATAAAGTAGTAATTCTATCGGGTGCCGGAATCAGCGCAGAAAGTGGAATTAGGACATTTCGAGATTCAGGTGGACTTTGGAACCAATATTCCCTAGAAGAGGTTGCAACGCCCGAAGCGTGGCGTAAGAATCCTAAATTGGTTTTAGAGTTTTATAATGAGCGAAGAAAAGATGTTTCTAAAGCAAAACCAAATTGCGCTCACAAAGCAATCGCAGGTCTTCAAAAAAAGTACGAAACTGTTGTAATTACACAAAATATAGATGACCTACATGAAAGAGCTGGATCCAAAAATGTCATCCATGTTCATGGAGAAATCACTAAAGCCAGAAGCTCAACAGACCCAAGAATAGTTACCAATATCGGTTACGAGTCCATCGATATAGGTAGTTTATGTGCTTCTGGTAGCCAACTTAGACCTCACATAGTATGGTTTGGCGAAGAAGTTCTTAATTATGAAATCGCAAGAGAGCATATTCAGACGGCAAAGCGCGTTTTGATAGTTGGAACTTCTCTTAGCGTTTTTCCAGTTGCTGGGTTATTAAAGAAAGCGAGGTATCATTCTGAAAAACTCATTGTTTCACTCGATGTGGACAAGAAACCATACGGTTACCAGTTTGTTCGTGGTAAAGCTACAGAAATGGTTCCATATGTTTGCAATAGTTGGCTCGAGGGACTACGAGTTATATAGTTTTGACCTAATTAAGGTCTTGGATTGTGTCTTGATTGAGTGTTATGCAAGGAACATCTAATGAGCCATCCTTTGGAATTTGCAAGGCAGAAGACAGATAGCATAATAAAAAATAATTTCACGGGCCTTTTTATGAATAACACCAAGTGGGTGAAATTAATCAAGGCTCTATCTGATTCAGACTTGGTTTTAGAATGTAAAGTCAAACTAGTCTGGGATGAAAGCTTGCGAGACTTTAGAATTCGATTCTCTGGTTACTGCCATGACTTTTATGATACTAGCATGGAAGGCATGATTAGTGGATTTCCTAGAGGGTTTTATGAGTATAAGGAAATCCAATGGATTGAATTTCCTATACAAGCAGAAATAATAGCTAATCCTGATAATTTTAAAGCCGGGACAAAGGTAGTACATCAAGACATTTATGCAATCCGTAAGACTATTAGCAAGTTAGGAAAATTTGAATTGGAAGAAAGTGACTCATGTTTAAGATTATATGGTTACAAGTAGAATATATAATCATTCGTTGGTGAAAGATGTGAAAAGTTTGCGCATTTCACTCTGGTGTCATAAGTCTGGCATTCTGTATGAATAAGATATTCTCCATTTATTACGCAGCGTTAGTTGTGGTTGTTGCTAGCTTCTCAATAGCTAATGTGACTATTCCTATTTGCTCTCTCAGTGCAGCTGAAGAAAGTAATTATCACTTTCTATCGAAAGCAGTGATTTTTTTGTTTATGTTGCCTCTGATGATTTATTTGGTGACTAAAAATAAAAAGGATGCTAATAAATATGTTCCCTTCCTTTTCTTGGCCTTTTTCACCACTGCGCCTTTTTTCTGGACTACTATGAATAGAGCCCAAAAATATGAAAGAGAGTATTGGAGTTTTGAGGGGGTTGTGGAAGCCAAATATTTATCAAGTAATCATCAAGCTAAATCTATAAAGGTTGGTGGGGTTAACTATGAGTCTATTCCTAGTAATCTTTGGGATATGATAGAAACAGGTGATAGCTTGATTAAAAGAAGCTGTAGTGAAACGATTTCGGTTAACGGTATTACGAAGGTATATAGCAAGAATTAGAGAGTTGATGCGGCTAATGGGTGACCCCATTGTTTTTGTTAAAGAAAAGAACAACTAAAAACTCCTGTTAAAAACAAAAAAGCCGCTCAAATGAACGGCTTTAAAAAGGGGAAAGATAACTAACTATCTGAGCGCAGCAGCACTATCATTGTCATCATTTGGGTCAGTAATTGATTTGATATGAAGTGCTTCGTACTCTGCTCTAAAGCTGTCAATATTGTACTTCTGTTCCAACGCTTGGATTTCTTTGGCATAGCTGGAGAGGTTATATCTTACTTTTAAGGTTTCCAGGTCGCTCCAAATAGGATTGTCATTGTTTGAACCTCCAGCGATGTCATTTTCCACTTTTGCGGGCTCAAATAACACTGTGGTTTTCAGGTAGCAGCTTACCAATGAAGTTTGAGGCTCACCGGCGTGGCTCGCGATGGCGTCTTGTAGACGACCATTACAAATGCTGTAGCTAGCACCGGTAACCGTATTTCCATGGGAGCCATTGTGAGTAGCACCGGCAGTACCATTTGATTGGTAAGTCACACCACCAATCCATAGGTCATAAGGATTACCCCAGTTAGGTCCAGTGTCCTGCGCTGATGCAGAAAAAGCGAAAAGGGACAAAATTGTGCTGAGGGCTGTATGTTTAAGTTTCATATTTGTGCTTCCTAATAATTGTTTAGTGGTTATTTGCGTGGCTGATGCGACGCTGTGAAGAGAGATTATTTCAGCGAGTGATGAGAGGGAATTTGTATTCAAGGAAAAAATGGTAAACCTGGTAAAAATTGGTAAATTTAACAGTGATACTGATAATCAATAGGGTTGGAGTATTTGAAAACTTGAATTACCGGCTTTAATTTTGATAGAAATGGAAAACGAGGATATATGAATGAGAGATCCAGAAAGAATCAAAAGAATGTTGAGTTTACTGGAGGACACATGGATGAAAGTTCCAGACTGGAGGTTAACTCAGCTCGTTGTCAATACCACAGATACTGATCATAATTGTGGCCCAGTATTTTATATGGAAGACGATGTTTTTGAGGAAAAGCTATTAGAACTAAATAGTTCTCTTAAGGAAATGGTAGAAAGAAAAACTTCTTAAGTGGTTATACGCCTGCTTTCAGCCGAACGCTACTAACTTGATTTAGAAACCGGTAGATTCGTTATTCACCAGATCTTTCTTGGGAGCAGCAAGGTTGGTTTCTCATCCTTGAGAATCGTTGTCCTCCAAATAGTTTACCTTGTCGAATTATCAAGACTAATTCAGTCATTATCTGCATGAGTTCTCAATTTGACCGTAATTGGATAATGGTCTGAATAAGTTTTTCTATATCTATCTCGCTCTACCTCGGTCTCTCCAATAACGTGAACTTTGAACGAGTCGTTAACGACTTCTGCTTTCAGCTTTTTTGATACAAACACGTGGTCTATTTCACTTCCGTTAACTCTTGTGTCAGGGTAGTCTTCCGCATCTCCTAAATGGGTATAACCGACACCTTCAAAATAATCGAATAGAAACTTAAAGCCGTTCTTGTTATGTGAACTATCATTTAAATCTCCCATAACGATGACTTCATTCTCTACACTTAATCTGGGAAGGCCGTGATTTTTTCTTCCTTTAGCGTCCGACAAAACGCCGAGTAATTTCGCAACTGCTGCCATGTGATTATGGACATTTGTCTGAACGCTTTTCAGGTGAAGGCCAACAATAAATACATCATTGCCGCCTTCTCGAAACTTAACATGTGCAACTAGTGGGTCCCTATGATATATATCAGAGCCTTGAACTTTTATTTTCGGAACTTGTATTTCCCAAATATCTAAGAGCCTTACCTCATCTTTATTATACAAAAATGCTATTCTTTGTTTGCCGCCGGACTGTCCTATCCAATAATCCCATTTATCACCTAATCTTTCTTCAATGTAATCTAGCTGCGATGATTTGTTATGCGTTGCTAACTCTTGATCTCCGTGGATCTCAGTCAACATAATTGCGCTGACTTTCAGGTCATTCTTTATATGGTCTGCGATTTTATCGAGCTGGCCGTTGGTTCTTGGACCAAACTGTTCGCTTCCTTGTCTCTCGGGAAATCCGCGCTTAATTGTTGGGCTAAGGTTTTCTATATTCCATACACCTACCATTACATCAGCTTTGATAGGGTAGTGTAATAATAATAAAATAATTCCTATTACTAGTTTCGTTTTCATGATATCTCCAATTCTCTTCGATTTTTTATGTAAGAAGATAAGGCTAAAATCTTCCAGGTTTTGTTGTTATGCGTTCTTCAATAAGAACTTCTGAATTGGCTTAAACAGCGAGAAACGCTCTCCACTAAAATTATTACATGGTGAACTTTATGTCTCAACAGTTCTTAAGATGACAGTGAGATATTTTCCGGAGACAGTTGTTGGCCTAATAAATTCGACTAACCAACACATACACCTTATGCCTTCTTATGTTTTGGCTGAATATTTATCTTGTTTTGGATTTAGGGTGGCTGAGAATTAGGGAGTCTAGTTGTCTGGCTTTATCTTTTGAGTTTCGAAGGTTACGATCAGAATTAATAAGCTATTTCATCAAAGGTGTATTTACGAGAGGGAACAAATGGCTAAAAAAGCTGTATTGATAATATCGATCACGATTCCTACTTTTATCGTTTATAAGTTAATTTTTTCTAGTACTCACCTTGATACCGCCTCCACTAGCAATGCAGCTATTGAAACACAAAGGTCTACAAAAGATTCCTCTACATCAAGCAAGGAAGTAGCTGATTCGACAGATGATGCTACAGAGGAAGATAAAAACGAGGTTCTTGTTGAGGATTTAAAAAAACAACCTGCTCTATATACAGAATACATAGACGACTACCCCTTAGATGTATTAAAAGTTGAATCTGTCAATGATGGAGCACTAATCCAAAAGACCTATCGAAATCCAGACGGTAAAGTGTGGGTTAACTTAACTGAAATAAATGTTGGAGCAGATAGTGGCTATCAGTTTGATGGCAGAACTCATCCTTATAAGGACTATAAAGTAGACGAGATAACTCAGCTCGCCGAACAGGGAGATAGAGAAGCACAAATGCTTCTGGCCTATAGAATTGTTCACGATGTTCGGAATATGGAAAGGGTAGACGGCAATAGGCTTGTCGTCAAAGCTGAAGCTAGGGATAGAGCAAATAAGTGGTACGAAAAAGCAGCTATGCAAGGGTATACCGCTGCTTTTTACTATCTATCGGATAACTACCATAAATCAGGAGATCATGTGGCAGCTTATGCTTATCAGTTGTTAGAATCGGAAGTAGCCGATCCAGATGTTAAAGGCATATTGAAAAGAAAGAGCAATGATTTTACGGAGCAGGAAAAAACTGAAGCTCTAGAATTAGTGACATTACTCAAACAAAAATATAATTTATAGCTCTGGAGCAAAAAGCAAGTAAGGGTGGCTGAAAACTTAATCAATGCCTAGAGTTTACCAAGCTCCCAAAATGACCCCCATAAGTCACTACAAAAAAACATGACTTTTGGCACATCAACTAACCATTCCTGCAAATATATACTACCCCACAATAAAATCCATTTTTGTGGGGCTTTAAATGTCAGATCAAAACATTAGATACCATTCGATAGATTTCCTAAGGGCGGGGGCCATGCTGCTTGGTATTATCTACCATGTAGCAAATTCTTTTCACACAGAAGCACATAAATGGATTGTTAAGGATATTACCGCTAACTCCTTTGTTGATGCTTTTCTAGTGTATTCCCATATTTTTAGAATGCCTCTCTTTTTTATTATCGCAGGGTTCTTCTGTGCCCTGGTCATTCGGAGAAAAGGCAAAGGCGCGATGATCAAGAATCGATTAAAGAGGATCGGCCTGCCTTTCCTGATTTTCGGAATATTATTTATTCCTGCCTGGATGGCATTGGTTTACTACTCTTACATCTATGTCGAGCCGAGAACCGAATTTGTGGCTGCAATTATGCAAGGAGCCAACTCAAACCAACCTCCGTCACTATTGGAACTACCGATTGGTCATTTATGGTTTTTATATTACCTACTTTTCTTTTACCTTATTTACGCACTCGTCCAGCCTGCCTTGGATAAGGTGTTTGAGAAGCTTTCGATGTTTTCTGGTATCGGACTGTTTACCGTATTGATTGGATTCGGGCTTATTCTAGCGCCAAGCTTGAATCTGGAAATTAGTGGTAACTTTGTTATTCAAGATTGGGCATTTGTCTTGTACGGATTGAGCTTCTTATCCGGCGCGTTTCTATATTCAAAACGAAGCAAATTCGATGCATTAGAGAGTAAAGCTAAGCTTATGACTTTCATCGGATTTGCCCTATTGGCACCGATATTTGTCTGGTACACCCTGGCGGGGATTGAACTTACTCAATTGACAAGGTATTTAGCCAATTTCATTTACGCTGCAATGATGGTTTGCATGTGTTTCGGGCTGATAGGCTTAACCAATAAACTCATTAGCTCAACCAGTAAAACAATCCGTTATTTGTCAGATGCTTCTTATTGGCTTTACATAATGCATATGCCAATTATCGTCTATTTGCAGATCCGTTGGTATGACTGGGAGATAAATGGTGCGCTCAAGTACTTGTTAATGCTTTCAATCGTTATGGTTCCGCTGCTATTAATGTATCAACTTTTTGTTAGATATAGTTTTATTGGTACAATGCTTAACGGAAAGAAATATCGAAATAAGAAGCTTAAACAGTCAACTGCAACTGCTTAAGCAACCTTACCTGATAATCTAACCTTTGGAGAGTGGTGTTAAAAGGGAGTTAAAAGATATAGATGCCTAATTCTAACAGTTTTTTAACTCCATCAATTTTGTCGTAACGAACTTCCAGTTCATAGTTGTCCGACTCATAAGAAATCGAATTGTTCGCCTCAAAGCCATTTGCTGGAAGCTTCTTAATACTTTCTTCAATGGCTTGTCCTTGATACAAGCCAGCCAGCTCCCAAGGAACAGCTTTCGATTTGGGAAAGTTCTGTAGATCGATCAGCCGATCGGAAAAATGTATTCCACTCAGGTTGTTATTTTTATATTTAATGTAAAGTTGTGGGCTGTAAATCAATATCCCTTCGTTAAAGCTGAGGATTATTCTGGCCGCCGCCTTTCCCATTTTTTGCTGGAATGCACTAAAATCGATAGTTTCATTTTCTGATAAGTTCTTATATTCGTCATTCACTATTTTATATTGGCCTGCCTCGCGGCTGAAGTCGATTTCGGTACTTGGTTTGTAATTCGCTTTTTGTAATGAAAAACCACCTAAGTCGTAGCTATTTTTGCCTGTAACCGGATTGCTCTTTATCATAAATCTCAGCTTTAAAATACTGTCTTTTCTCTTAAGTAAAGTTTCCTCTCGATTAACTTTTGAGGGAGCGAGGTTTAATGCAAAACCAACATCTTGCGAGCTCGTCTTAAAGCCAACTTTATTATTAATTTTCCAAAGGCGGTCGTCAAAAAAGTTTCGCAATGGGATTTGGTTAAGGCTTTCAACATCCAAGAGCGCCGACTTTGTGTCTATTCTTACTAGCATTTCTGACTGAAAATAGAACCAATGACTACGGCCGTATCCCAATACTAGTTCATTTTTCAAAAAATTAACTTCAACGCTTGGGTCACCCAGTTTGTTCTTTACCGAATCAACGCTCTCACCTAATTTAACGCCATAAACACCGTTTTCGATTGACACCACTCTGTTTTCAATTTCTGGGTGTCTTAACTTCTTCAGGTTGTTATTTATTGTGGACTTTACCGTCACATTTCGCTTAGACGAAAAACGTGCGAAAACCCTTTTACCTTGGTGGTTGACTGGTGCCGGTTTGTTCATGTCTTGGGTTAAGTCATCGCAGCCACCAATTAACTTTGCCTGAAACCTTAAAAGGACTCCGCTTCGGCCGTGTTTGCTAGAGCTTTTTAGAATTCTTGAGGTTAGTACTAAAGCGTCTGCATTTTTGCTCTTTGCTTGTTCGCGCAAGGACTCTAGCAAGATGGGAGTTTGATACTCAACGGCCTCGGAATCCGTTGTATAACTTGTACCTGAAGTTCTTTTATCCTTTTTCTTTTTATCACTGATGCGGTGCTGCACCGTTATATCATCAATAATCTGGTATTGACACTTAGGGTAAAAGTCCAGGATAGGCGGGAGCGATTCTGCCGACAGGGAAAAAGATTTAGATAAACATAGCAATGAACAAATCAATAATATCCGTTTATCTTTATGCATTTTAACACCGTTTTATTGGGAAAGTTTGGCCAATATAGCAAACTATATTTTGGCGTACCAGAATAAACTGCGGCGTAGAATTTCCCAGTTACTCTATCTTTCTTTGCCTTTTAAATTTTGTAAGGGGCGAATAGAGTAGGGCATTAGAGAGTTAAGTCAGTCGTAGTCGGTATTTGATTCCCCTCTTTGATAAAGAGGGGGGTAGGGGAGATTTTAATTGGGTAAGAACTTGGAAAAGTCTACTCCGACATCAACTCAACTTGCTGATCATCACGAGTTAAGATCAGATATCGGGAAAGATCTTGGCCACCCATTAAGTCATTAGCCATTTTATTGAGTAAAGGCTCTGCTTCTTCCGTGGTAGGTGCTTTACCGCCGGAGCCGTTCATTCCCGCGATCAAAATCATATCCCAATCGGTTGTGATCTGATCGGCTTCGCTAGTAAATTTCTTAATTGTCGAAAGCTCTTCTGGTAACTTATCAACGCAAGCGATCGGTGTAATCGTCCCTCGTGCTTTGGATTTCTTGGCCTTGTTTTCTCGTTCACTTTTGGCCAGAAGAAACAATAATCTCTGTGGCTCAGCTTGGGATTTAGCGGCGCTAACTAACTTTTGAAAGTTAGAATCCACCATTGGATTGGTATTCGACATAGAACTAATCTCTTTCTGTTGCAATTATAGTTGGCCTGATGAAGTATAGTCTTGTCGGTAAAAAGAAAGCTGATCGGGGTCAAATAGTCTTAAATTGCCATTTGAAACAGCAAAAAGCCGGGATATCCCCGGCTTTTTGCTGTTATGTGCTTGAGAAATCCTAGGGTTACATATTTCTGCGGTACTGGCCGCCAACCTGATACAAGGTCTGAGAGATCTGGCCCAGCGAGCAGTATTTGGTAGCTTCCATAAGTACTTCAAAGATATTTTGGTTATGCAGAGCCGCATCTTGCAGAGATTTAATACCTGACTTAATCTCTTCTGCGTACCCTTTGTGTAGTCGCTCCAGCATTTCAATTTGATAGACACGCTCTTCCTTGGTTGAACGAATAACTTCACTAGGAACTACTGTTGGAGAGCCTTCAGATGAAAGGAAAGTATTGACACCAATAATCGGGTATTCACCTGTGTGCTTAAGCATTTCATAATGCATTGATTCTTCCTGGATTTTGGAGCGCTGATACATGGTTTCCATTGCGCCTAACACGCCGCCACGTTCGCTGATCCTTTCAAATTCCATCAAGATAGCTTCTTCCACTAAGTCAGTCAGTTCTTCAATGATAAATGAGCCTTGCAGCGGGTTTTGGTTTTTGTTTAAACCCAACTCCCGATTGATGATTAATTGAATAGCCATTGCTCGGCGCACAGACGCTTCGGTCGGCGTGGTAATCGCTTCATCATAGGCATTGGTATGCAGCGAGTTACAGTTATCGTAAATTGCGTACAGGGCCTGTAGCGTGGTACGAATATCATTGAAGTCAATTTCTTGCGCATGTAGCGAACGGCCGGAAGTTTGAATGTGATATTTCAACATTTGGGCACGCGGATTCGCTTTATATTTATGCTTCATTGCCTTGGCCCAAATTCGGCGAGCAACACGGCCGATAACCGCGTATTCAGGATCGACACCATTGGAGAAGAAGAAACTGAAGTTAGGCGCAAATTTGTTAATGTCCATGCCGCGCGCTAAATAGTATTCTACAAAGGTGAAGCCATTGGCGAGAGTGAAGGCTAACTGAGAAATTGGATTCGCGCCAGCTTCTGCAATGTGGTAACCGGAAATTGAAACCGAATAAAAGTTTCGAACATTTTTGTCGATAAAATATTCTTGTACGTCACCCATTAAACGCAGTGCAAATTCTGTTGAGAAGATACAAGTATTTTGTGCCTGGTCTTCTTTTAAGATATCTGCTTGTACCGTACCACGTACTTTTTGTATGGTGTCGTACTTAATCGTCTCGTAAACATCTTTAGGTAAAACCTGATCGCCGGTTACGCCCAATAGCATTAAGCCTAAACCGTCATTGCCCTCTGGAATTTCGCCCTGATAAGTTGGAACAGGTAGGTCTTTTTTTGCATAAATGTCAGCAATCTTAGCTTTAACTTCTTGTTCAAGAGCATTTTCTTTGATGTAAATTTCACACTCTTGGTCGATTGCTGCATTCATAAAGAATCCAACTAAAATTGGTGCCGGACCATTTATCGTCATCGAAACTGAAGTTGTTGGTTTGGTTAAACGGAAACCTGAATAGAGCTTTTTGGCATCATCTAAACAGCAAATAGATACACCAGAGTTTCCAATTTTTCCGTAGATGTCCGGGCGATAATCAGGATCATCACCGTAAAGCGTGACCGAATCAAATGCAGTAGATAAACGTGCTGCCGGCATTCCTTTGGAAACGTAGTGGAAGCGACGATTGGTTCTTTCCGGGCCACCTTCGCCGGCGAACATTCTGGTTGGATCCTCTCCTTCACGTTTAAATGGAAAAACACCGGCTGTGTAAGGAAATTGGCCTGGATAGTTTTCTTGTAATTTCCATTTTAATCGGTCAGCCCAACCATTGTATTTAGGTACCGAGATTTTAGGGATCGATTGGTTAGATAGTGATTTAGTGTGAGTTTCAACTTTGATTTCTTTGTCACGTACTTTGTAAGTAAAAACTTCGTCTTGGTATTGTTTTCTTTCTTCATCCCAGTTATCGAGCAATTTACTATTTTCACGGTCTAGTTTAAGTTCTGCTTTTTCCAGTAACGCTTCAACCGAATGCCTTAAATCGTCGTTATCTTCAAGTAACGCCATGGTTTCGGTAACACTTTGAACTTTTTGCGCATGGTTGGCTTGTTCTTCAACCCACTCGTCATAACCACGGTTGTTTTCCGCGATTTCAGCAAGATAGCGAGTTCGTTTAGGCGGGATGATATAAATTTTTTCCGACATTTCTTCTGTGGTTTCAAATGTCGTTTGCAAGTCTAGCTCTGTTTGGGTATTGATTAATTGCATCAGGTTGCGATATAGCTCGTTGGTGCCCGGATCGTTAAACTGTGATGCGATAGTGCCGTAGACAGGCATGTTTTCAGTTGGTTCTTCAAAGCGCGTATGGTTGCGCTGGAATTGTTTCTGTACGTCTCTTAACGCGTCCAACGCACCACGTTTATCGAACTTGTTGATCGCGATAATATTGGCGAAATCAAGCATATCGATTTTTTCTAGCTGAGTCGCCGCGCCGTATTCGGGCGTCATAACATACATAGAAACATTGGAGTGTTCTTCAATCTCAGTATCTGACTGGCCGATACCTGAAGTCTCTAGAATAACCAGGTCAAACCCGGAAGCTTTTACAATATTGACCGCTTCTTGAACGTGGGGTGATAACGCCAGGTTTGATTGTCGGGTTGCCAAAGAGCGCATGTATACTCGTGAGTCATTAATCGCATTCATGCGAATACGATCGCCTAACAAGGCACCGCCAGTTTTTCGCTTAGATGGGTCGACTGAGATAATGGCGATATTCTTGTCGTCGAAGTCGAGTAGAAAACGTCTAACTAGTTCATCAACTAAAGACGATTTACCAGCCCCACCGGTACCGGTAATTCCAAGAACCGGTGTTTTTGATTGGCTAGCAGCTTCTCGAATCTGTTCAAGAATCTGCTTACTTTCTTCGGGAAAATTCTCTGCCGCCGATATTAAACGACCAATCTCACGATGGTCTTGAGTAGACGGAATGCCTTCCGCAGCTTTGTCGCCGGTGGCAAAGTCTGACTTTTCAATCAAGTCGTTGATCATGCCTTGCAGGCCTAAGTCTCTACCATCGTCAGGCGAATAGACGCGTGTAACGCCATGGGCGTGTAGTTCTTCGATTTCTTCAGGAAGAATTACACCTCCGCCGCCGGCGAAAACTTGAATATGGCCGCAACCTCGCTCATTTAACAGATCCACCATATATTTAAGGTACTCAACATGGCCGCCCTGGTAAGAAGTCATTGCAATCGCTTGTACGTCTTCTTGAATGGCGCATTCGACAACTTCTTGCACGCTTCGGTTGTGGCCAAGGTGAATTACCTCACAACCACTCGCCTGAATAATACGACGCATTATATTGATCGCTGCATCGTGTCCGTCAAATAAAGACGCTGCAGTAACAATCCGGATCTTATGCTTAGACTGGTAAGGTTGTTGATTTTGCATAGACGTTTGAGGTTGCTTAGACGTATTAGGTTGCTTAGACATAAGGTACCTTTAAATCAATTAGATCGATATCACACCAATAAAATAGACCCGATTGGACCAAAGGACACTGGAATTTCCCTGTGGGCACAAGCCTAGTGCGAATTTTGAGGCGCGGATTATAGCAAAAACTGCCCTGTTGAGTGAAATTAGAGGTTGTGGATTGACCAGTTTTTTTTCGCTGGAAGCCGCTAAAATACTGGCGTTGGTTGCTAGCCCCATCCAATCTGATTAATCAGACCCTTATTTCCGTAGCGGAATTTAGTTCAGAAAAACAAATGACATCGGGGAACCATAACAAAGTATGCGTTTTGGTTATGTTCCTGATTAGAGGCCATAGTTTTTAAAAATCCGCAGGTTTTAGCTAAAGAAGAGCCGAATTTTGCTTTAAGTCAAAAGATTAGCCTATGGAAAAGCCATAATAGGCGGCACAGATAAAAAACATTTTAAGCGCTTTTCAGACAAATAAAGAGCTTAAAAAAACAAAAAGGTAGCGATGATGGAGTCTAAGCAAGAGTTTACTAAAAGAGATCACCGATTAGCGGTAACTGCACAAACTTTGTACTTGGCCAACATTTCGGTACTCCCAATCATTGCGTTTTTATTACTCATCCCAATCTATCTCATTAATAAAAATGCGATGCATCCACTTGCTCTGCAGCATCAACGTCAAGCTATTCTTGCTAATGTTGCTTCAGGCGTTTTGCTAGTTATTGTCAGTGGTTTGATTCTTGCCTTTGGAAGTTTTGATTCTCCGTATACCTGGATTGTCCTTATCATCTATTTTATCTGCATACATTCGGCGCTTATTTTGTACGGTGTATTTGCACTTATTAAGGCAATAGTCGACGAACCATACGCCTACCCGCTAATTGGAAAGTTGTGGACTCAACCCTCCGAATTTGCTGGGTCTGCCCTGTAGACTAGCTGAGCATGAAATACTCGGGTGTATTTTCCATCCAGCGTCCTTATCGGTTGTTTATTTAGAATGATTAAACCGTATTTCCTCTGCCTCGTTTGAATAAATAATACGCGACCGCCGTGGTGACTGATGAAAAAGCAGCGCCATAAATGTAACCATTTGAATTTCCTGGGTTCCAGTGTGGGCGAAATACTCTATAATTGACTTAGGCGTTACTTCCAGTCGAAGTAGCCTTAGGTAAAGATCAGACAAAAATTTTGATAAAAATCAGTCCGGTTGAATAGAGTTTTTTAAGGATTCCAATGCAAATTGACGCAGCTCGCACGCATACGTGGTGGGAACGACTTCTTAACATTTTTAGCACGGTTAAACCGGGCGAAGGTTTAAGTTGTATCCTTCTTACCTTAAATGCTTGTCTTTTAATGTCTGCTTACTATCTACTCAAGGTAATTAGGGAACCACTGATCCTTGCTTATGGTGGCGCTGAGTATAAAAGCTATGCAACCGCGGCTCAGGCTGGATTACTCATCTTTTTGGTACCGTTATTTTCAGCGATGTACTATAAGTTTGCTGAACATGAGAGAAAAAGTACCATCATTAATCGCATTTTAATTTTCTTTATTTTTAATCTAGCGTTATTTGCCGTTTTTCAGTACTTGGGTGTCAATATCGGCCTCGCGTTTTATATTTGGCTAGGCATATTCAGCATTATGGTCGTTGCCCAATTCTGGGCTTACGCAGCTGACCTATTTAACGTCCGAAGTGGTCAGCGCTTGTTCGTAATTTTCGCTGTTGGTGCCACATTCGGCGCGTGGATTGGTTCCCGGGTTGCGGGGCCTATCTTCCCTATGGTTGGTATCTTTGGGATCATTTTGATCGCTGCGATAATTCTAACTATCGCAGTATACATTTCTCGCTTTATTGATAGTTCTATTCCGGCAGAGGCTGCCAATACCGAGCCGACTCATCATGAGGAAACACGGCACCGTTGGCTTGATGGGTTTTCGGTTATTTTTCAGAATAACTATCTGCTAATGATCGCAATTTTCGTGATGCTTCTAGTGTTTATCAATTCAACCGGCGAATACATACTTGCGCGCTTGGTGGATGAGCATTCCAAATCATTGGTCGCTGAGCAAGGCCTGGTTGATGTCCAGCAGTGGCAAGGCCAGTTTTATTCAAGCTACTAT
>JAPHTP010000145.1 GCA_026196875.1 Kangiellaceae bacterium | reverse complement strand
ATACTCAGCGGTTACTTTCTTGGATATGCTTATGGCGCAAGCGCTTCAATAATAGGCGTAATTCTGGCTGGAATAAGTGGTTACTTTATCAGCTATTATTATGGTGAAAAATTGGAGAAACTCATCATTAAAGATGAAAAGCAAAGACGGGAATCACGGCAAGCATTTAACCAATATGGAATCTTTATGATTTTACTTTCCAGGGCAATGCCAATTTTGCCAGAAGTAACAGCTTGCTTATCGGGCATTACTAAAATGCCATTCTCAAGGTTTATTCTAGCTTGGGCTACTAGCTCCGTTCCATATGCGCTTATTGCAAGTTATGCAGGCTCAATCAGTACTTTAGACAACCCTAAACCAGCTATTATTACCGCCATCATACTTTCGGTATTTTTTTGGAGTGGCTGGTTTATTTTTCGGAAGTTTCAACATAAAAAAACTCGATGAACAGAGGAGTAAATAAGAATAACTCAGACAGAAATAAAACTGGTAAGAAAGCAATAAAGTGAATCAACTATGCTATCCCAAGAACTATGTCCACTCTCCAGCTCAATTATTCAATTAAAAAAGGGGCAAGCGCTCTTATTCAGCAAATAGTTATTGTGTCTAATCAGCCATTCTCTTCCACGCATAGAACTGGAGTAGAAAAATTATTCTCGTCAATACGCCGGCTTCAAGATAATAGAGACCTTACAGAATTAGCTAAAAAAGACTCTTCTAATCAAACATTAGGGAATTAGTTCGCTCTTCAACACCTAAGGCCGATACTCACTATTCGCACACTTAGGACAAGGCGGTAAAGTATCACTACGCTCATCAAGAAACACAACCTGCCCACAACGAGAACAGGTATAAGCCCCCTTTCCAGGCTTCTCTCCAGTAGACGACATAATTATCTCCCCTTCCTTATTCTGTAGTTTCCGGTTCTTTCTTATTCCGCTCAGCCGCTTGAAGCTTTTGAATATCCGGCCATAGAAAACACTCCGGATACGGCTCACATGAATAAGCCACTGGATCATCATTAATAGTTTGAGTCTGTTGAGAGTTTTGAGAGGCCTTTTGAGTTTCTGAAGAATCCTCAGACTTCTCATTTGCACCAGCTTGAATTGAAACTAACAACCCACAAAGAACGAAGACATTTTTTAGAATTGATTTTTTCACTGACTTTCTCCAAATACATGAAGTCGGGAATCTCGATTTCGAATTAGAAATATCGAAAATCAGTGAAATTGTTTAATGAATACGGATGAAGATTGTTTACTATTTGTACACAGGACTAGTTTTTATACTTGATTGAGGAAATATTTGTGTCAAACAGCCTATTTTTCGACCAGAAAATTCTTTTATTAATATTATCCAAAAAGAAGCGAGATGATGAAGCGTTAGCTATGACGGTCTCTTCTCCAGTGATCAAATTGATGTTTTTAAGCTTGTTTCCCTGCTCCCCCTTGGAAACAACAAGGATACTCTCACCCAGAATTTGAAATTGATCGACAAACTGAACATTACTAACATCAATATTCGTATCTATTTCCGTCCCGTTAGCAAGCAACTTGTGAAGCGTCGTGCTATCTCTTTTTATGAGATAAATACAATCTTCTAGCGGGCAGCCCCTAGCAAAAAATCCGTCGGTTAATACCTTTCGGATCTTTAGACTATCAACCCTCCTTTCTTCAATTCGCCAATTTGCGCCATCTTTCACCGTATAGTATATTTTTTGACCATTGCTACTGAATGTAGGGTACGCGTGTTCAGCGCTGTTAGAACCACTGTTAAAGATTATTTCGCCGGTTTTAATATTCAACACGTTAAGCTGCGCTTCAGTCGTAAATACGAGGTATGTGCCAAGAGGATCAATTGACAGACTCAACAGGCGTGCGCTTCTTTCAAAATTGGTTAATTGGGTTAGTCGAACTTTCCCGCTCTTATCTTTTTCATTAAGCCATATTTGGGGTAATCCGCTCCGGTTAGAAACAAAGGCGAGTTTATCGGCTGCAGCTGCATAGGCAGGCAAGCTGTCGTTAAATGAGGACTCCACTGCCAGGCCAAGACTTTCACCGCTCGTCAGATCAAACACTTCAATATCAGAAACCACCGGCTCGCCTCGCATAAATCCATAAGACTTTTTATCAATCTGGAATGGCCCATATATAGGTGCAGCTGCTTTTATCAGAGGCTTGGTTTCTTTACTTCCAATCATCATCTCGCTTAACTCACCTGCCCCACTACGATAAATAATACCAGAGCCATCATAATTCCAGGCAACAGACAAGAGCACTCGGGGAATTGTAGTAATTAAGCCTAACTCCCCTGTCTCAGGATCAAAGGAATGAATTTCGCTTTTAATCCAAGCTATATTTCTTAGGATCGCCAATTTGTTAGACTCAGCAGAAAATGATAACGACAGGTCACCGTGACCATTATTTGAGGGGTGAGTAATATCAACGACATTATTATTATCTGTCAGAGAAATCGAAGAAATTCGATACGGCTCATTTTTGACTTCTTTACGAGAGAAAAATATCGTCTCTTCATCTTGCCAATCTAAATAAACAGATAGAAAACCCAGAGGAATATCGAAAACGACTTTTTCATTTTGCAGGGAATTGTTTTCATGGTTATAGTCGGCCACTACCAACTGGTTTGTAGTTTCAGAATACTTGTGGAAGGCTATCTTTCTTCCGGACGGAGAAAACTTTGCCCGTCTAGCATTAGTTTGACCATCGGCCAAAAAGAAGTATTGTTCTTCGGTATTTTTTTTTAAGATTAAACTCCAATATCTGGAATCGAATTTTCGATGAGAAAAAATGAGCAACTCGCCATTTGGACTCATGTCTCCGTCGATTTCTTGACCAAGAAGTGACGTTAATGGATAGACGTTATAGGAATCTGGATCGTCAAACTGATACCAAAAGGAGCATGTCATCACAACGAACATCATCCCAATAAGCAAGCTTGCAAGTTTGTTTTTGGAACAGAAAGTCAGCCAGATGCTTTCCCGGGAAGACTTAACCTCCGGTAAAAATCGATAACCTTTTTTGGGAATCGTCGCAATAAAGGTCGGCTTTTTTGCATCATCACCAAGTACTTTGCGGATAGTCTTAATGTGAGTGATCACATTATCTTCATTGATAGTGCGATCTGCTGAAAAGTGATTGAGAATTTCTTCCTTAGAAACTACCTTTCCTTGGTTCCTAACCAGGCATTCCAAAATATCCGACTCGGTTGGCGTGAGAGTCTTCACAACGGACCCTGACCGCTCCCCTACTTGCCGCGATGTAGGATCGAAGCATAGTCCCTCAAAATAAAACCGCTCTTTTTCTTCAACCATTATTGTTCTGCTGCTAGAAACAGCGACCTCTTTATCTTTTTTATCCTTTTAATTAGCCTTTGAATGAGAAAAATGTCAATAGATTTATAATCTTAATCGCCAGACAACTTGAAAACTCAGACATTCCAGAATAACAGTTGATCGCAGAACTCGCGCAGCCAGATTAGTTTTGGCTAAATAATGCAAAATGGAAAGTTTGAAACATAGAAAATTTGGAGCGGGAAACGAGATTCGAACTCGCGACCCCGACCTTGGCAAGGTCGTGCTCTACCAGCTGAGCTATTCCCGCAATTAGAAGACTGTTAAGAAAATAACAATCTATTTGCATAAGACAATGGTGCCCGGGGCCGGAGTCGAACCGGCACGGTGTTACCACCGAGGGATTTTAAGTCCCTTGCGTCTACCAATTTCGCCACCCGGGCAGACGTCTTAATTTTAGTCTTAAGTTAAAGGCTTAGCCTTAGTTAAAGACTTATTTTCCTTTAGAAGGAAAATGGAGGCTGGGGTCGGAATCGAACCGGCGTCCACGGAGTTGCAGTCCGCTGCATAACCACTCTGCCACCCAGCCAATACTTGAGAGCACAAAGCGTTCTTAATACCGACACTTAGCGCTAAAAAAACCTCAATGCTGTTACTTTAAATCATTCTCAGTATCATGCATTTGAGGTTTAAAATTTGGAGCGGGAAACGAGATTCGAACTCGCGACCCCGACCTTGGCAAGGTCGTGCTCTACCAGCTGAGCTATTCCCGCCTCAAGTGGATGGGCATTTTACAGCAAGATTAGGTTCTGTCAAGCGCCAACAATGCAAGATTTTAAACTTTTTTGTTGTACGCTAGTGAATCCGTCAAGTTGCTGATTTAATGCTCAATTCTCTTCAGATTCTGGTTGATTTTTAAACTCAGCAGACGCTAGTAAAGGCCAAGTAACTTTCATGTAGATGTACATTGACCATAAAGTAAGGGCAACTGCGATATACATAAAGATGTAACCCCAAATATAGAGCCAACTATGGTCCCAGATTGAAGTGATCTCTGATTCTGCGCCGGCCAACAGTAAGAAGAAAATGGCCGACAGTTGCATCAGGGTTTTGACCTTGGCAACGAACACGACTTTTATCGCGGAACGTTCACCGTACTCTGCCATCCATTCTCTTAGCGCTGACACGGTTATTTCTCGACTAATAATCACCAACGCTGGCGCCGCAATCCAAATAGTCGCGTGCTGTTCAACCAGAAGAACCAGCGAAGCCGCCACCATTAACTTATCCGCAACCGGATCTAGAAACTCTCCTAAAGGAGATTGCATATTAAACTTGCGCGCAACCCAGCCGTCAAACCAATCAGTCCAGCCCACTACCGCGAATATTAACGCCGCAGTTGTCTGTCCCCAAGTTACTGGTAAATAAAAGAAAAATACCAATAGGGGTATGCAGATGATCCGGAATGAGGTAAGAAGATTGGCTATATTCATCGTAAATCTTATGACTATTCAGCGAGTTGTCAAAATAACATGTAGCCGTTCAGTTCGGGCAAAAAATATGAGCAGACTTACTAACACCTATACGTTATCTATATGACCATTTTTGAACACAGAAATGGTCAAGTTAGCAAGTAAGCAGGTTAATTACTAATTAGTTACCAAAACTTAAACAACTGTTTGATGCAAGCATTGTAACACTGGTGGCATAGATGTCATCCCCAAAAAAGCTCTGACTGGGAATTAGTGCAAATGATCGTAAATCACTTGGGCCAGGCTTTGACTTATCCCTTCTACTTGCTTTAGATCGCTGACCCCTGCTCTTTTAACACCTTGTAAGCCTCCAAAGTGTTGAATTATCGCTTTCCTTCGCTTTGCCCCCACTCCGGGGATCCCTTCTAAAGTTGACGTCTTTCTTTTTTTGTCTCTTTTGCCTCTATGCCCGGTGATTGCGAAACGATGAGCCTCATCCCGAATCGCCTGGATTAAATGTAAACCGAGAGAATCTTCCTCTAATCTCCGAGCTATCGCTTCTGAAGGAAAAAAGATTTGTTCCATTCCGGCCTTTCGATCCGAGCCCTTGGCCACGCTAATCAAAGTGACTTGCGGTAACTCTAATTCTTCGAGAACTTTTTGCGCCTGATTTAGCTGGCCTTTACCGCCATCGATGATAAGTAAGTCGGGCAGTTTAGCCTCTTCTTTTACCAATCGTTGAAACCGTCTTCTTACCGCTTGCTCAATCGCGGCATAGTCGTCTCCTGCTGCGACATCTTTAATGTTAAACCTGCGATAGTCAGACTTATTAGCTTGACCTTGTTCAAACACCACACAGGAAGCTACCGTTTGCTCTCCCTGAAAATGGCTGATATCGAAACACTCCATTCGCATGGGTAATTTATCCAAACCAAGCTCATCCATAAGCGACTGCATTCGTTTCTGAGTATGGCCCTTAGTCGCTAACTTAGCTGCAATCATTTCCTTTAAGTTTCGATTGGCCATTTCCAGCCACGCGGCCCGACTGGTTTTTACTTTATGCCCAAGTCTTACCTGGCTACCTTTTAGTTCCCCAAGTAGCAAGGTTAAATGGGACTCTTCCAGTAACGGATGATTGGTTATGATCTCTGCGGGGATTTCATGGCTAGAAGCGGTATAAAAATGTCCAAGAAAAGTTTCTATGATTTCCTCTACACTGGTATCAGCAGGCACTTTTGGGAAAAAGTTACGGCTCCCCTGGACCATACCATTGCGCACGTGCAACACAAAAATTGCAGCGGTTTTCTCGCTCACGCCACCAGCGATTATATCAATATCCACACCAGTCCCTTGAACAGACTGTTTTTCCAATACGCGACGTAACTGAATAATTTGGTCACGAATTTGAGCGGCAATTTCAAACTCTAAATTCTCTGACGCTTTTTGCATCCGCTCAGTTAATACTCGTAATACAGACTCATTTTTTCCTTGATAAAAAAGACGGACTAGTTGGACATCATTTAAATAGTCTTGTTGGCCAATTTTACCGACACAACTTCCACTACATCTTTTAATCTGGTATTGAAGGCAGGGGCGTGATCGATACTTGAATACACTGTTTTCACACTGTCTTATTAAAAACAGTTTCTGCATCAATGAAATGCTATAACGAGCCGCAGACGAACCAGTAAATGGACCAAAGTAATCACCTTTTTTTGACTGCCTCCCGCGATGTATACTCAACCTTGGAAAATCTTCATCGGATAGATAGATATATGGATAACTCTTATCATCCCGAAATACCACATTGTAGCGTGGCCGGTGTTTTTTTATAAATTGATTTTCGAGAATTAGCGCTTCATTTTCACTTTCCGTAACGACCACCAGGATGTCTCGGATCTGTGCCACCATCACTTTTGTTTTTGGTGTATGGTCTTGCTTTTGAAAGTAGCTGGAAACTCTATTTTTTAAATTCTTGGCTTTGCCAACGTAAATTATTTCTCCATGCTCGTCCAGCATCTGATATATACCAGGCAAACTAGTAAGGTTTTTCAAGAACGATTGATAATTAAACGGAGGGGATGAGTCTGCCACGGAAGAAAAAACTCGCATTGGATTGATAAAAATAAAAAATGAGCAACTCTATACGAAGTTGCTCATTTTAATTGAATTCAAAACTTGTATAGGACGAAAGCTATACTAAACCAACACCTAAAACTTTTCCGATTCGATTATGCCGTGACGGATTGCTAAATGCGTCAGCTCAACATCATTTTCTATTTTTAATTTTTCAAACAGTCGATAACGATAGCTATTCACCGTTTTAGGGCTTAGAAACAGTTGCTCTGATATGTCCTGAACCTTTTGGCCTTTAGTGATCATTAACATAACTTGCATTTCACGGTCTGACAGTTCATCGAACGGACTACCTTCATCCGGGTTTACCGCTTTCAGTGCCATTGCTTGAGCGATTTCAGGTGCCAGGTAGCGCTTACCGCTGGCAACCTGCTTAATCGCAATCACCATCTCATCAACATCAGCCCCTTTGGTAACATAGCCCGCAGCACCTGCTTGCATAAACCGAGTAGGATAAGGTTCATCACCGTGCACAGTGACAGCAATCACTTTAATATCCGGGTCGAAACGTAATAATCGGCGAGTAGCTTCGAGACCGCCAATGCCTGGCATATTAGCATCCATCAACACCACATCCGGCCGCAATTCTCTTGCTTTAGCAACACCATCTTCGCCGCTAGATGCTTCCCCTATAACAGATATTTTTTCGTCATCTTCGAGCAGTCGACTAATACCATTTCTTATTAAATCATGATCGTCTACAACGAGTACTTTAATCAAAGCTCCCCTCCATGCGTTGACGTTATATAAGCGACAGTTACAGAGCTTACCATTTAATTTTAGCGCTGAAAATGGCAAATGCCACTGCTTTTAACGACTAAGGTCTGTTGACCTTTTGTTAATTAACCCTGCAGTGACTAAAATTCATCCAATCAAGGCAAGATAAACCTCGTTTATTGGCTCCCAATACGAGTTGAGTTGCTCCAAATGAACGGGTCATAATGCGAGAGGATAAATTTCAACCTCAATCAACAACCTCTAAATTCAATTAGTTATGTTTTACCTCGATTAACACTGCTAAAATTAACCCTATATTAAGAATTTTAATCGGGAAATTTTATGGAAAACTATCAGGCGCCAGATGATCTTTTAAAAGAACGCGTAATACTGGTGACGGGAGCTAGTGACGGGATCGGAAAAGTAATAGCGATGGAGTACGCTCGTGTCGGAGCTACTGTGATCTTACATGGCAGAGACACGGCTAAATTAGAAGCTGTTTATGATGAAATTGTTGAAGCGGGATATCCTCAGCCAGCTATTTTACCGCTAAACCTCGTAAATGCTTCACCGGAACAATTTAAAAGTCTGGCAGACACTATTCGTAATGAGCTAGGCCGTCTTGATGGAATTTTGCATAACGCAGGAATGATTAGCGAGTTAGGACCAATTGAATACACCAGCGCAGAAATCTGGCATCAGATAATGCAGGTAAACCTCAACTCCGTTTATTTAATTACCCACGCATGTTTGCCCTTGCTGCGAGAATCCCCCAGTGCCTCCATTATTACCACCTCGTCAGGCGTTGGCAGAAAAGGCAGAGCCTTTTGGGGCCCTTATGCTGTTTCAAAATTTGCGGTTGAAGGGTTCACCCAGGTATTAGCCGACGAATTGGAAGGGTCGAACATCCGCGTCAACGCCATCAACCCAGGCGCTACACGAACTAAAATGCGCGCGGTAGCTTACCCCGCCGAAGATAAATACCAATTAAAAACGCCGGAACAAATCGCCCGCTATTATCTCTATTTGATGGGCGACGACAGCGGCACAATTAATGGTCAGTCAATAGACGCTCAACCTAAATAGCTATCTAGGATCTTTTGACCTAATTTCGGGTTAACCACTAATACTTGAATTAGCGGCAATGGCTTGCCGCTAATTTGACACTTGGGTCTCCGCGAAGCCGCCAATTTTCTAACTTACTGATTTGAAACGACAGAAAATCGTCACTTTTTGCTCTTTTTTGCCCTAAGCTAAATCTCCCTAGCTCTAACCTATTGATTTATAATGATTAAGCTTAGCTGGCACAGCAGTTGCTTAGACCAAGTGAACCTAATTCAATTATTCGAGCTAATTGGCGATTAGTTAACAAAATTCGCTCAACAGAGGTAAAAGTTAAATGACAGCTCCAACGTCTTCCAAAGTCATAGGTATCGATAACTATCGAACGACAACTAAAGAAGAAAGTGATTCGTTAGATATCACAAGGCTGGCATTACAGATGCAGCAAACTTTGGAACTTACACCGTTGCTGCAGACTTTTTGCCATGAAACAGCAAGAATAGTTCCTTGTGACTCAGTTAGATATGAAAACGATAATTCAGTTTTAAACTACCAAACTGGCGAAAAACGCTCTCACCTTTGTAGCTATCAATTAGAAATTGAGGGTGACTTACTAGGTAAGATTGAATGTACTAGAAGTAAACCTTTCAGTATTAAAGAAACTAATTTACTTGAAAGATTGTTAAGCCTTCTTATTTATCCATTGCGTAATGCCCTTCTCTACCAAAAGGCTGTTGCAGAAGCTCACCGAGACCCATTGACTGGAATAAATAATCGTGCAGCATTTGACGAGGCACTCAGTCGTGAAATTTGTTCATTTAAAAGGCATTTAACAAGCTTTTCGTTATTGGTAGTTGATATCGACCACTTTAAAAAAATTAATGATACTTATGGACACATAGTCGGTGATACAGTATTGAGAAGTGTTGCCCAAGGAATTAGAAACACCGTACGACGCTCCGATGAAGTATTTAGATATGGCGGTGAAGAATTTGTGGTTCTTTTGTCTAACACTGAAATAGACGGCGCAAAATTTATTGCGGAAAGAATTCGTAAGGAGATTAAAAATCTGACGTTCAACGTAAATGAAAATATTAATGTAACGGCGTCGATAGGTGTTTCGGCTACCAATACTATTCGAGACGTGAACGACACTTTATTTCATGCGGATAAAGCCCTCTACCAAGCCAAAGAAGAAGGCCGTGATAAAGTGATTATTCGCCCCTGATTATAGTGTAGCTCAGGCTTTCCTCCAATCAATAGCAAAAATAAAACTTGAAACTTTGCGAGCGTCAAACGCTCGCTTTTTTATTCATAACCTTTTATCAATGTCCATTTCCTGAGTCTATTTCTTAAACAACTGGATAAATTTCTTCAAGCTGCTCGAAATTAACTCCATATCTTTGTTAATGAGCTCTTTCTCTAGTTGACTGGTGTTATTTTTAATAAATTGAAAGTCCTTATTAACAAGTTGTTTTTCCAAAGGACTCATTTTCTGCTTTAGCTCGTCTACCAGGGCTTTGACTTCAAAGTTAATCGCTTCGGATTTTGCCGAGCGTCCCCACAACTCTTTCACCTCACTCCAAACGGCCTCATGATTTTGAGTCGGCATAGTTACTCTCCTCGCTTTGTTGTTTCTAGTTTAGAGTTAAAGCATTTGAGCAGCTTACTTTTCGCTCGCTTAACTTTAACCGCAACGTGATTTTCGGATATACCGACAATCTCAGAAATATCTCTGTAAGATAACTCTTCCAAATGCAGCATCATAATCGAACGATCGAGATCGTCCAGGGCGGAAATACATTCCAGTAATAACCGGTAATCTTTCTTAGCTGCATCTTCATCGCCACAAAATTTTGATTCATTTTGCACAGTTTCAATCTTAACCGACTCCAGTTGTATCGCATTTAAGTTATTGCGTTTTTGTTTCCGGTTTAGTCTATAGCAAACGTTCAACGCAATCCGATAGACCCAGGTACTAATCTCTGAACGACCATTAAAGCTCGCTATAGATCGCCAGACTTCACATATCACTTCCTGTAACAAATCCTGTGGTTCAAGGGGAAGTACCGCGTGGGCTTTGCAAATTCGGTAAATTTTGTCCTTGTTATCTTGAATAATCTGGATAAATTTTGCTTCACTCTGCTGAGACATTAAAACAACATCTCTCCTGTTTCTTTTAGTGTTACTTAGATTAGTACCTAAAAGCCTATAAATATGACACTTTCACAGAAATTATTTTTTCGGCTCTTATTTTCAATTGTCTGAATTATCAGAAATGAGCAGCAGAATAAGGGGAATTAGATGAGGAAAAGACGATTTATGAGACACAAAACCAGAGCCTAAGCCCTGGTTTTAGCGATAGATAGCCTAGGCGTAGAACTTCTCGCCTTTTTCAGCTTTGTTAACTAAAGTTTCAGCAGGGTAATAACGATCACCGTACCGGTTGGCCAGAGCTTTCATTTTAATCACTATCTTGTCTGCGCCTTCAGCGTCAATGTAGCGGAAAGGTCCTCCTAAGAAAGGTGGAAATCCGATGCCGAAAATAGATCCGATGTCACCATCTCGTGGACTGCGAATAATGCCATCTTCCAAACATTTGACCGCTTCATTTACCATCATCAAAAGACACCTTTCGGTTATATCTGCGTTGGTAATTTGATTGGTCGGAGACACGCCTAACACAGTGTAAATGGATTCATCAACCGGTTTCTTACCTTTACCTTTTACGTCATACCGATAAAATCCTCGACCATTCTTACGCCCTTTTCGATCGTCGGATTTTAACTTGTCGAACATTACCGGCGGCGACATTCTTTCACCAAACGCTTCTTCCAAAATCGGCGCAACTTTGGTCGCAACATCTATCCCAACTTCGTCGAGTAAAGTCATAGGACCAACTGGGAATCCAGCATCAACCAGCGCACTATCTATTTTATCAACAGGAACGCCATCGGCTACTAAGCGCCCGGCCTCATTCATATAAGGCGCAAGGATACGGTTTACATAAAAACCAACCCCATCTTCCACAACAATCACTGTTTTACCCTGCTGCTTGCCGAACTCAACACAGGTCGCGATAACGTCATCCGAAGTCTTATCACCACGAATAATCTCGAGCAGCGGCATTTTTTCTACCGGCGAAAAGTAATGCAAACCAACAATATTCTCCGGGCGTTTGGCTCCCTCGGCGATATCTTTGATCGGAATAGAAGAGGTATTGGTCGCGAAAATGGTATTCTCTCCACAGACATCTTCAATCTCTTTAACCATATTGCGTTTTAGATCGAGATCTTCAAATACGGCTTCAATGACCAAATCAGTTCGCTTAAAACCACTGTAGTCGGTTGTTCCGCTAATTGCCGCGAATCGTTTGCTCGCATCGTTGATCGATAATCTCTTGCGCTTAATTAGCTTGCGATAAATCTCCCAACAATACTTGAGCGCATGGTTTACACCTTGCTCGGTAACGTCTTTTATGCGCACTCGTTTAGCTGCTTTTTCCGCAGTGACAAAGGCAATGCCAGCCCCCATCAAACCACCGCCTAAAACACCAACTCGACTGATATCAGATGCGGTGACATCTGAATCTACACCGGTATCCTTCTTCATTTCCGTTGTCGCAAAGAAAATTCCCATTAGCTGCGCAGACTCGGGTGATACAACTAGCTCACCAAAGCGTTTAGCTTCAATCGCCAAACCAGCATTGAAACCTTGTTCCATGCCTGTCTGTACGCATTCAATAATTTTGGCTGGCGAAGGATAATTGCCACGTGTTTTTTTATTCACCGTTTGCAAAGCTTTATCAAAAATAACCTTTCTGCCAAACGAGGTTGTCTCCAGGGCTAACTTCTGTAGTTCAGGCATCTTAACTAAGGAAGAGGCTTTAAAGTCGACTTTCAAATCACGTACTTTTCTTTTGCGTTTGCCGACATTCTTGAGCGCTAATTTTTCCGCCGCCTTTTTCAAATTTGCCGGTGGAACGACTTCGTCAACTAGACCAAGTTTCTTCGCTTGCTTGGCGACTAACTGGCGACCAGTCAACATAAGATCAAGTGCAGAAGCAATACCAACTAGCCTTGGTAGTCTCTGAGTACCTCCGCCGCCAGGCAAAACACCAAGTTGGACCTCGGGTAAACCGAGTTTGGTAATTCTTTCATCGGTACATACTCTATGACTACATGCTAACGCAAGTTCAAGTCCGCCACCTAAACACGCACCATTAATCGCTGCCACAACGGGCATATTTAAGTCTTCCATACGAGCAAAGATCTGATGACCTTGCTGGGCCAGGGTAGAAGCTTCTTCGGCAGTCGTAATTGACTCCAGCATAGAAATATCAGCCCCGGCAACAAAATTAGTTTCCTTGCCACTTATTAAAACGAGTGCTTTGACATCTGGGTTAGCTTCAATTTCATCAAAAAGCTCACTAATCTGCTCACCAAATTCAGCACGCAACGTGTTTTGTGATTCACCAGGAACGTCCATGGTGATCCAGCCAATACCATTATCAGCAACTTCTAGTTGGAAAGCAGATTGATTGGTGGTTTCGCTATTCATTATTCCACCTCCAAAATCATCGCTGCGCCAAGTCCGCCAGCAGCGCAAGCGGTAGTTAATCCAGTTCCACCCCCACGGCGTTTTAACTCCCTTAGCACTTGAGTAATCATTCTTGCTCCTGTAGCGGCGAAAGGATGGCCATAGGCAAGCGAACCACCTAGTACATTAAATTTATCCATATCGATTTCGCCTATAGCGCTACTTCTGTTCAGTTTATCTTTGGCAAATTGCTTACTACCAAACGCTTTCATATTACAGAGGGCCTGTGCGGCAAATGCCTCGTGCATATCAACCAGGGTCAAGTCCGAAAGCTTCATCCCCGCTCTATCAAGCGCAATAGGTGTTGCGTAAGAAGGTCCCATCAGCATGTCACGAGTGGCTTCAATTGCGGCGAACCCATAACTTTTAATATACCCCAGCGGTTCATAGCCAAGTTCTTTAGCCCTTGATTCGCTCATTAATAGGAGTGAGGCGGCGCCATCTGTTAGCCCGGTACTATTTGCAGCGGTTAAAGTCCCGTGCTTTCTATCAAAAGCAGGTCTTAACTTAGCATATCCCTCCAGCTTAGAATCGAAGCGGACAGTATTATCACGTGACAAGGCTTCTTTATAGGGATCAACGTAAGCGGTCATCACTTCGTCATCTAATACACCTGACTCCCATGCTTTTGCCGCAAAGGTATGAGAACGATGGGCGAATTCATCTTGTTCTTCGCGAGTAATTCCATGGTCTCTAGCCATTTGCTCTGCGTTCTGTCCCATAGTCAACCCGGTGGAGTATTCTTTTACCGATGGCGGTACCGGTGCGAAATCTTTCGGGCGGAGTTTGGAAAATAACTTCAAGCGTTGTCCGATGGTTTTAGCTTTTGATAGTTCCACTAATACTGCCGACATCTTTTTCGTCACACCGATAGGTACGACAGAAGAAGTATCCGCTCCTCCGGCGACGCCGACAGAAATTGCTCCGGCCGTGATTGATTCTGCGATACTAACTGTTGATTGGAAACTAGTTGCACAAGCTCTGGATACACTGTACGCATCGGTGTTCACATCCATCCCGGTTCCCAATACTATTTCTCTGGCAATATTTGGCGCTTCAGGTTGAATAAGGACTTGGCCAAACACTAAACAATCAATTAATGAAGGATCAATTTCAGTTCGCTCCAACATTTCTGAAACGACTATTTTCCCCATGTCAATAGCATTTGCATTTTTGAAATGAGTAAGCTGTCTTGCAAACGGTGTACGTAATCCAGCGACGATAGCAACTCTATCTTGTTTGCTTGATTTGGTCGTCTTACTACGCGCCGTAGTTTTCTTTTTGGCTGTAGTTTTTTTAGGCTTTTCGTTTTCGACTGTCGTGCTATCTCCACCACCCTCAGTGGCAGAAATTTCGGGAGTTTCGACAGATTCTGCGCTTGAATTCGGTTCTTGACTAGAATTATCGCTCATCAGGGCTCTCACTTTAAGTATTAGCGTTTATTTATGCGCTGTGTTTAAAAGTTAGTACAAACCGCGCCCCAAAACGGGATTTTTCGGCGGATTCAGCAGAATTTAACTCATCCGACCAATTAATTCAAACGTTTGTTTGAATTAATATCGCCCTAGACATCGGATTTACTGTTGAATACTCAATTAAACGAGAGTTTCAAGCTATATAAATTGGATAAGTGTTCTATTCATTCAAAGTGGCTCTATTTCGATCACCCTATTCTTGCGCATCCCAATAAAACAATATCGTTAACAAAATAACATACTTGTTATCGGAAAAATTGAATTGTTTTATATTTTATTTAAATTTGTTACACCAAATTTCCTATCTAAATCAAATCCTTATATAGATGGAGACTTCTAGTTCAATTTCTCATTTAGCCGTTTTCTACTAGCGTAAGTAAACTTGGGTTGCTAGTCTGAAACTTAAGGGTCATCTCACAAACAAACATAAACTAACTAGTTATTAGACGATTTAAAAGCACACATTACATTCTAATAAATTGGGGAAAACGGATCATATGATCCTAATTTCAGTTCCAGTTCTGTTATTAGTTGAAATTTCCAAGGAGATGAATAATGAAACTTTTAAAGTCCAGTCTTGCAGTAACTTTGTTAGCACTTTCAACGTCAAGCTTTGCTGCCAACTATGAGTTTATAGCCGCAGATAAAACAATCGGTACTCAACTTTGTATTGCTGCTGTTGAAAATAATGTTGATAGACTAAAAGATAAGGCTTCCGAGTTGCCCATAGCTAGCTCAGTTTTTTCTAGTAAAAATCTTAAAGTAGTTGCAAAAAAACAAAAGTGTAACGACATAAATATCGTTAAGTTTGCTCAACAATATGGTGCGAACGATTCGGTAAAATTACTTGCCAAATACCTTCATCGTGAAGTGCTAGTACATCGTGTATCTGACATTAGTCCAAATAAACCCAAGGTCATTGTGGTAAGTGGTAGATAGAGGCAGTTTCAGAAACCCGAGATCAGAAGCCAAACTTCTGATCTCGGATTTCTATTCCTGAGCTTTAGTTTCTAATCTGTCCATTTCCTACTACAACAAACTTTTCACTGGTTAAGGACTCTAATCCCATTGGGCCGTATGCATGAAGCTTGGAAGTAGAAATTCCTATCTCCGCCCCTAAGCCTAGCTCTCCTCCATCTGAAAATCTTGAGGACGCATTTACCATTACAACTGATGCGTCGACAATTTTGATAAACTGCTCCGCTCTTTGTTGATCTTCGGTAATAATTACTTCTGTATGGCCGGAACCGAACTCATCAATAAAATCAATCGCATCGTCAAAGCTTTCAACCACTTTGCAAGAAATTTCTAGTGAAAGAAATTCAGCACTGAACTCTTTAGCCGAAGCAAGTTTACAATCATCAAAGGTGTTTAGAGTTTTTTCACAGCCGTAGATCTTCACGCCTTTATTTCTAAGCTGACTTAGTGCCTGAGGTATAAACTTATCCGCAATTGAACTATGTACCAACAGTCCCTCTAGTGCATTACATACCCCCGGCCGCTGTGTTTTTCCGTTTAAGAGAATGTTTATTGCTTTGTCGAGATCTGCATGCTCATCAACATATAAATGACAAACACCTTTATAGTGTTTAATTACTGGAATATGGCTATTCCTAACCACATATTTAATTAATCCTTCTCCTCCTCTAGGAATAACTACATCGATTAACTCGTCTAACCGAAGCATGCCATCTAAAATTTCTCTATCAGTCGACTCGAATACGTAAACCACGTCTTCAGAAATACCGTTTTCCTTAAGCGCTTGATTCCAACAGCTAGCAATAGCCTGATTCGAATTAAATGCTTCTTTTCCGCCTCGGAGGATAATCGCATTGCCACTTTTGATTGCCAGTGCCGCAGCTTCGACCGTTACATTCGGGCGTGATTCGTAGATCATAAGAATTACACCCAATGGAATCTTTTGCTTACGAACTTCAATTCCATTAGGTCTTGTTGTGACTTGTGATTTAGCCTCCAATGGGTCGGACAACGCCACTACTTGTTTTAGTGCTGATTGCATCTGAGCGATATAGTGAGGTGAAACCAAGAGTCGATCCAACATTGCCTCTGAGATACCTGTGTCTTGAGCATTTTTCAGATCGACTTCATTGGCTTCTATCAACTTGGCTTTATTTTTTTCGAGTTGTAAGCACATTGATTCCAAAAGACTGTTCTTTTGCTGTTCGTTCAATTGAGCAATTTGCCGACTGGCCCGCTTTACGCTCCTACAAACCGATAAGTAGTTGTTTGCGGACTCTTCGACTTTATTTTGAAGTTGCATTTCAAATCTCCATGGCCCTTACAGATAAATCTGAACTGGTTAATTTTCTTTGGTTAATTTCGGAACTAACTTTAAAACGGGTTCCTGGAACTTTTCCCCTTTTTAACTGATCAAATGTATCGGCCCTTTTACCATTTACGATTAGTGCTTCTATCCCTTTAGAATTGGCATACTTGGCAGCTTGGAGCTTTGTTATCATGCCGCCAGTGGCTACCGGATTAGTGGTATCCGCGGCCAACTTCATCACTTCATCAGTAATAATCGAAACTTCGCAAATTAGATTTGCTGCCGAGTTTAGTTTAGGGTTAGAGTCAAATAACCCATCAACATCACTACATATTATAAGTAAGTCAGCTTGACACATTTCCGCTACTTGAGCGGCCAGATTATCGTTGTCTCCAACTACTAGCTCATCAACTACCACAGAATCATTTTCGTTAATGATAGGCAGGGCCTTCATTTCAATCAGAGTTTCGATCGTGTTACGAGCGTTGATTAATCTTTTTGCGCTCTCAAGATCTGAACGTGTTAACAATATTTGTGCACAAATATCGTCGAACAATCTTTGCCAATGCTGCATAACTTGTGATTGCCCTATTGCAGCTAGCGCTTGCTTTTGAGGAATAGTTAGTGGTAATTCAAACTGGTTGTGCATTATTCCAGATCCGGCAGCAACACTGCCAGAACTCACCAGGATGATCTGTTTACCTTGCTGAATTGAATGATGAATAAAATCGGCTAAAGATAATAAATATTTTGTACTACATCGATTACCATCAGGAGCAATCAATGCGCTACCAACTTTAATTACCGCTCTTTGCCATTCCAGACAATTGTCATTAGGTTTGGCATTACCTACGTCAATGCACTCTACTTTTTCTTTCACTGTTTTAAACCCACGTATTACAGCGTCGTAAACTCATAATAAGTCAGAGCATATCTACGCTATTTGATAATTGATAATTGATAAGGTGCTTATATTTAATTCTTAAACTTAATGCTTATATTTAGCACTTATACCTAGCCAAAATATTTAGCACCAAAAGATTTTCTTAGGACGAGATGATTTAACCCACAAGGGGAGCGGGCAGAGTTGAAACGAAAAAATGAGTTAATAGTCTACAGTTAATCATTCAATTAAAATTGGCAGAAAATAATTGAGTACTATTACATATTGCATGAATTACTCTACTAAAATCAATAAATAACTGTATCAACTTAAGATCAAAAAGTAATAATTAGATAAATCAAATTAGTTAATGCTTATCGGTAGTCTATGCGGTCCCCAACTCCCCGCATTAGAGTCAAACTGACCTGCTAGCTTTGTGTTGCAAAAACAACATTTCCCCTCCACTGTTAAGTTCCAGTCACTTAAACTATACCAGTCTCTACCGATAAGTAACTTGCCGCAATCGTGACAATATGTGCTTTGCCCCTTCTTATCGTAAGTGTTACCCGTATAAGCATAACGCACGCCATTTTTTAAGGCGATATCTCTGGCCATAGTTAATGTAGTAGCAGGAGTTGGCGGGACATCTTTCATTTTCCAGTCAGGATGAAAAGCGGTAAAGTGCATTGGTACATCAGGGCCAAGATGTTCAACAACCCATTGACACATTGACTCCAATTCTTGTTGCGAATCATTCTTTTCTGGGATCAATAAGGTCGTTAACTCAATCCAAACATTGGTATGGTGTTTAAGGTATACCAATGTGTCTAATACTGGCTGTAAATGGGCTCCGGTTAGTTTGTAGTAAAATTTTTCGGAAAATGATTTTAGGTCCACATTTGCCGCATCTATAAATTGGAAAAACTCTGTTCTTGGTTGCTCGCAAATATACCCAGCTGTAACCGCCACCGACTTAATTCCTCGCTCACGACATGCCCGTGCAACATCGATTGCATACTCGTGAAATATCACCGGATCATTATAGGTAAATGCGATACTTTTACACTGATGCCTATAAGCTGACTGTGCTAACTGTTTTGGTGTCGCTATACTACCCAAGCGATCAATTTCTCTTGATTTACTAATATCCCAATTTTGGCAAAATTTACACGCAAGATTACACCCTGCGGTGCCAAACGACAGAACAGAACTCCCCGGATAAAAATGATTGAGCGGCTTTTTTTCGATTGGGTCAATACAGAAGCCGCTGGAACGACCGTATGAAGTGAGTTCGATAGAATTTTCAACATTTTGGCGCACGAAGCACAAGCCTCGTTGGCTAGTCTTTAACTTACAGTATCTTGGACAAAGATCACACTGTACTCGACCATCATCAAGTAAATGCCAGTATTTGGTTGTGTGATGAAATTTCTCCATAACATATATGATGGTTACGCTTTGAAAAAATTCAAGATAAATCTCAACTATTTGATAGTTTTAGTACTATTTGGACAAATTTTAGGTTGTTCTTCAACAACCGCATATTACATGCCAACAGACAAAATCTACCTTTGATTCATATCAAAATCTGACATAGATGATTTGAGTAAAATAAGGGAGTAGTAGTTGAGTTTTCGATATCGCCAAATAAACGGCGATGATTTATCTTCCGATATCAACATAAGCAATAGGAGAATTGATTATGAGCCTCGTTAGATGGAACCCGTTTAGAGAGTTCGACAACTTTTTCGCTCCCTCTTCTCGGTTACTAAACTTCCCGGAAACCAAAAATTTTGACGCAGAGTGGAGACCTCTCGTTGATGTAACAGAAGATGCAAATGAGTATTTGATAAAAGCAGAACTACCTGAAGTAAAAAAGGAAGACATTAAAGTTTCCACCGCAAATGGTTTCTTGACTATTAGCGGCGAGAGAAAGTTTGAAAAAGAAGACCAAAAACTGCATACAATGGAACGCTTTTATGGTTCTTTTGAGCGTAGTTTTAATCTACCCAAAAACGTTAGCGAAGACAATATAAATGCGGAGTTCAAAGATGGGCTGTTAGTACTTCACCTGAAGAAAACTGATGCCCCGCATTCTCAGCAAAAACATATTGAAATCGATTAGAAGATCTAGTTTTCCTTGCTAACTAGTTTTTCTTACTAATAAAGAGGTCGAAAAATCAACTTCGGCCTCCTTTTTATCTTTAATCGTAAATTGATTGTTAATCACTTCGAGCCTAATCTACTCGATGAAGGAACCATTAATCGAACACTCACAGCAATTTTGGCATATAATGAATACAAATAGTTTTTCCTTGCATAGGGAGGATGTGACTATGACTTCAAGACCAGCTGCCGTAGCCGGGCTTTTTTATCCAGGAGACAAATCAACTTTGAGCTCACAAGTTGAGCAGTTGCTATCATTACCTAGTCCCATATTAAACAAAAGACCGCTAGCTCTAATCGTTCCTCATGCTGGTTACGTTTATTCCGGAGAAATCGCCGCTCATGCTTATCAACAAATAGCTAACGCCCCCCATGAGATTTCTCGTATCGTTTTGATCGGTCCTTCGCATCGCATCTATATTCAAGGATTAGCAGCGCCTTCTCATGATTACTTTAATACACCGGTCGGAGAACTCAAAATTGACACACAGACAATTGCTTCGCTAACGGAATTTCCTCAAGTTGAGTTCAATGATCTTGCACACCAGCAAGAACATTCTTTGGAAGTGCAACTTCCATTTATTTATCATCTAATGCGAGGAGTGAAATTAGTTCCTTTAGTTTTTGGAGAAACAACAAGCTCAGCCATTACAGAAATAATTGAGTACCTGTGGCGCGAAGATACGTTAATCGTTGTTAGCTCTGACCTAAGCCATTTTCACTCATATGAGGAGGCAAATGCTATCGATAATAAAACAACTCGATTTATAAAATCACTGGATTATCAATCAATTTCTAGTGAAATGGCCTGTGGCAGTACTGCGGTAAAAGGATTACTTAGATTTGCCAGACAAAATGGATTTCATGCCGAGCTAATTAGCCAATGCAACTCTGGCGACACCGCCGGAGACAAATCTCGAGTTGTGGGGTACGCTTCTTATGCCATCGTCTAAAATTACTTTAAAAGACAAAAAGATAATTCTGGATACAGCAAGACATGCTATTCAATATGGACTGACTTACCAACGCCCTCCCATACTAGAACTCGAAACATACCCCAAGGAACTCCAAGAAAATGCGGCGACATTTGTTACCTTAAAAGAAACTAATCGATTGCGCGGCTGCATTGGTACAATAGAGGCTTACCAACCACTGATCCAAGATGTTGCGGAACATGCTTATGCGGCAGCCTTCAATGATCCTCGTTTTCCACCCGTCAATTCAATTGAAGAGCCCATGCTACATATATCGATCTCATTGCTATCAACTCCCGAAGAGTTAAAGGCATCTTCCGAACAAGAACTCATTGAAAAAATCAGACCTGATGTCGATGGAGTAATCCTCAAATATAAGCAACATAAAGGAACTTTTCTGCCTAGCGTTTGGGAACAAATTAAGACTCCAGAGGAATTTGTTCACAAGCTAAAATTGAAAGCAGGGCTGGCAGAAAACTTTTGGAGCGATGAACTGACCATAGCAACTTATCAAACGGATGTAATAGACTAACAAAAACGATAAGAATACTTATGCCTTCTACTCTACTATTCGTATCTGGCCTGGGATTTTTTCTTTACGCCATGAAGTTATTGGAGCAGACGCTCAAACAAACTGCAGGTTACCGCCTACAAAAGTCAATTTCTGAAAAAACGGATACCCCACTTGAAGCAATTTTAACCGGCACAGTTAGCACCGCAGTACTCCAGAGTAGTTCCTTAGTTGGCCTAATTGTTTTAGCGCTTTGCGCTGCAGGTATGCTGCCGCTATTTAACGCAATAGGCGTAATGATCGGCGCAAACCTTGGCACCACTTTTACTGGTTGGGTAGCAACTTTTATTGGGTTTAAGCTACATCTAACCGAATCTTCATTCTATATCGTGGGCCTTGCCGGGATTGTTCATATCGCGACTAAAAATCAAAAGCTGCTCCATACCAGTACCATTTTTATCGCCATTGGCCTGTTGCTCATAGGCTTAGACCTAATGAAAAGCTCTTCAGCAGGAATAGCTGAACAGATTGATATCAATGAATTTAAAGCGCATTCCGTGTTCTACTTTTTGTTTTTGGGAGTTGCTTTATCTGCAATTATTCAGTCCAGCTCTGCTGTGATGATGATTACCCTTAGCGCTTTAAATATACAGGTGATAGAGCTTCATCATGCTGCCGCACTGGTCATTGGGGCGGACCTGGGAACAACTTCAACAATTTTGCTAGGCAGCATTAAGGGAGCGGGAATTAAACGTCAACTAGCCTCCGCGCATCTCTTATTTAATCTGGTAACAGATATAATTGCATTTGTCGCTCTACTGCCTTTCATCGACTCAATAGTAGATTTTTTTGGAATTACAGATCCTCTTTACAGCTTAGTCACCTTTCACTCTTTGTTTAACCTGGTTGGGATAATTCTATTTTTCCCATTTATAAACAAGTTCTCAAAGTTTTTGCAAAACCGGTTTAAAGATTCCCCTGAAGAACACTCCCATTACATCAATAAAGTTCCGACAGAAGTTCCAACAATTGCAATTAAGGCGCTAGAAAATGAAGTTAGAGATCTGATCGTTCAAACCCTAAAGTGCAACCTGGTAGAAGTTCAAAACCAGGATGAATCCCGTACCACCACATACAAGCATATTAAAGCTATCGAAGGCGAAATATTCCACTTTACCAAGCAACTACAGACCCACCGCCTGTCAGAAGACGAATTGGATAAAATAGCAGCACTAAAGAAGTCCGTTAGATATGCGGTGTTTTCGTTTAAATCGTTAAACGATGTTCAGCATGATTTAAAAGGTATATATCTGAACAAGCGCGGCTCAGCGAGTATGCTTCCAACCAATAAACTTTTAGAAATCTTGCACAATTCTATACGCGGGCTAATTCAAATCTTGGAACAAGGAAATCGAAACTTAGACCTTCGCCAGCACTTTGAAGATTTGAGTGTAGAGCTAAAGTTGCAACTTGTTCGTAGCCAGGATGTTCTCTACACAAGTGAAATAGATGAAGAGCTAAATAACGAAGAGATTAGTAGCCTATTAAATCTAAATCGTGAAATTTATAATACTGGAAAATATGCGGTAGTGAGCGTCGAGGAATTTTTAACCTAATAGGCAAACTTTAGGCGGCTAAGCAATTACTTTTGCCGCCGTAATCAGAGCTAGAGACTGGACATCGTATCCTCATGCAAACCGCATTCTCGTTTCATTCCTCCAAAACGAGTTTGCTCTTCACTCATACCAAGAGTTAATGGTACGGTTGAATGAGTGTCACCAATCGACACATACCCTTTTTCCCACAACGGGTGATAAGGTAAATCGTGTTGCTTCAAATACTGATGAACGATGCGGTTATTCCAATCTATTAGCGGATGAACTTTAAGGCGACCTCGAATTTTCTGCAAAACAGGCAAGTTTTTACGACTTTCAGATTGGCTACGCATTAAACCCGCAAACCAAGTAGAAACATTCAACTGTTCCAACCCATTTTCCATAGGTTCTACTTTATTCATTTGGTTGTATTGCTTAAGGCCATCAAGTCCTTTCTCCCAAAGTTTACCAAACCTGGCTTCCTGCCAAGCAGTACTCATATTAGCGCGAAAAACTCTAAGATTAAGATTTAATCGCTGCGAGAGTTGTTCGATAAACTGGTAAGTTTCTGGAAATAGATAGCCAGTATCAACAAGCAAAACCGGGATATCCGGTTTTGCTTGTGTGACCATATGTAAACTTACCGCAGACTGCACCCCAAAACTCGAGGATAACGCAAACTCGCCGGGCAAGTTCTCAACGGCCCATAGAACTCGCTGTTCAGCGGTCATTTTTTCCAGTAAGAAGTTCGCTTCTTCTATTCTATTATCGTTCCATACAGAATCTAGCATCGCTATCTCCTAAGAATGAAAGTCAAGCCCATTTTCAACAGCTTTTATATGACCTTGGCGTATGACAAAATCGCCAAACCTCTCCTGCCCATCTCTAGACTCAGCATAGTCTTTAAGTAAAGGCTCAAGTTCTTCTAAAATCTGTTGCTCGTTGATATTTTCTCGATAGAGTTTATTTAATCTGTGTCCAGTATGGCTCGCCCCTAAATAGAGGTTATATTTACCGGGAGCCTTACCGACCATGCCGATTTCTCCAAGAAATGGCCGACCGCAGCCATTTGGACAACCAGTCATTCTTACGTTAATTGGTAACTCTTTAATCGAATATTTATCCAACAACACTTCAAGCTTATCAATAAACGATGGTAAGTAGCGCTCAGCTTCAGCCATGGCTAAAGAACAAGTCGGGAAAGCGACGCAAGCAATTGAGTTTAGCCTTGTTGGCGACTCAACCTCACCAATACTAATGTTGTGTTGTTTTAGTAAGCTATCAATTTTCTTCTTGTTTTTTGGTTCGACATTGCTGATGATCATATTTTGATTGGGCGAAATTCTAAATTCGCCTTTGTGAATCTTGGCAATCTCTAACAAGCCAGAAAAAATCTTTTGCTCTTCAGTATCAATGATTCGTCCGCTATGAATATAAAGAGTCAGATGCCACTTTCCATTTTCATCTTCTATCCAACCGTAACGGTCACCGTTGTGGATAAATGAATATTCCCTTGCTGGTTCTAATTCGAACCCTTGATAGGCATGGAGCTTTTGAACAAAGCCGTCAATGCCTAATTTATCAATGGTATACTTGAGTCTGGCTAATTTCCGCACTTCTCGATTACCAAAATCTCGTTGTACCTTTACTACATTTTCCGATACAGCTAATACCTGGTCGAGGTTACAAAACCCAATCACGTTACCCACTCTTGGATATGTTGATTCATCCCCATGAGAGCTTCCCATTCCCCCGCCAATAACAACATTGAAACCAACTAGCTCTCCATCTTCTTCGATTGCGATAAAGCCAAGATCATTCGCAAAAACATCCACGTCATTGTAAGGTGGTATAGCGATTGCTGTTTTGAATTTTCTCGGTAAGTAAGTTTGTCCGTAAATAGGCTCTTCTGACGATTCAACTTTCTCGCCATCGAGCCAAACTTCATGATACGCCTTAGTTTTTGGCAATAAATGTTCACTTATTTTTCGGGTCCATTCAAAAACTTCTGCATGAATCTTGGATGTTTCAGGCAAAGGATTGCTCATCACATTTCGATTAACATCGCCACAAGCAGCAATAGTGTCTAGCATGGTTTTATTTATGCCGGCAATGGTTGTCTTTAAATTACGTTTAAAAACACCGTGCCATTGATAAGCTTGTCGAGTTGTTAGACGGAGGCTTCCGCTAGAATATTTGGTAGCCAGTTCTGCCATTTGAATGTACTGTTCAGAAGTCGCTACACCGCCAGGTATACGCGCACGTATCATAAAAGAGTACAAAGGCTCCAACTTTTGCTTACGCCTTTCATTACGTAAATCGCGGTCATCCTGCTGATAGATTCCGTGAAATTTAATCAGCATTAAATCGTCATCAGCAACAGAGCCAGTAATTGGATTTTTTAGACTCGGTGTAATCGTACCTCGCAGGTAATCACTTTCAACTTTAATCCGCTCGACATCTGAGTGCTTAGACGGGTCATACTTTGTCTGGTCTACTATAGTCTGCACGACTTTGGTCTGCCCTACTTTGGTTTGTTCTATTTTGATTTCGCTAGTCATGATTAATAAACATCTCTTTGGTAGCGCTTGTCTTTTTTAAGCGCCTTTAAATACTCTGTAGCCTGCTCTTCGGTTTTTCCGCCTTGTTGCCGGATAATGGTTAACAGGGCCTTTTCCACATCCTTTGCCATTCGGCTCATATCTCCGCAAACGTAAAGATAGGCCCTTTTTTGTTCGAGCCATTGCCAAACCAATTGCGCATTTTCAAGTAATCGATCTTGAACATATATTTTCTCTTCTTGATCGCGTGAAAAGGCAACATTCAATTCAGTAAGAACACCTTCTTTTAAGAATTCCTGTAGCTCGACTTGATATAGAAAGTCAGTATTGAAATTAGGATTTCCAAAGAACAACCAATTATCACCTTTAGCCTCCGATTCTTGCCTTTGTTCGAGGAAAGCCCTAAATGGCGCTATACCAGTTCCGGGCCCAATCATAATGATTGGCTTATCATTTTCGGGTAATTTGAAGTGGCGGTTTTCTTCAACAAAAACTAATACCTCATCATCTTCCTGAAGCGCGTCAATCAAGAAGTGACTCGCAGCGCCAAAACGGCTGCCATTTTCATTTTCAGATTGCGCAAGGCCGACGGTTAGGTGAACTTCTTCAGGGTTTGCTTCTAAACTAGAAGCAATTGAGTACATGCGTGGTTTAATTGGCTTCAACAGATCAACCAATTGTTGCGCTTCAAGTTTAAACGGCACTTGTTCTAAAACATCGATAACTTGATGGTTAGCGGTGTACTCCGAATAACTGTTTTCCGCTATGTCTTGCAAAAGTTCAGACTTTACTAGTTTTGCGTAGTCACTAATAAATGCCTTGTTTAGTAAAGTAATTTCGAGGTTCTCGACCAAAGCCTGCTTGATT
>JAPHTP010000079.1 GCA_026196875.1 Kangiellaceae bacterium | reverse complement strand
TATTTATCAAGCAAATGGATGTGACTCTTGCCGGCCAAGCAGTAATCCAGCTCAATCACTTGATTGATAAAATGGAAGGTGTAGATCTAATAGTTATAAATAAAATTAAAAAAACAATTAATCACGAGTTAGATTGGAAAATAGAACAACAAACCATCGATACCAACATCTCTGGCTTTACAGCGTTAGCAATGACTGCAACCAACTATTTTATCAAACAACAAGGTGGACACCTCGTTGCCATTTCATCAATCAATGCGCTAAGGGGCAGCGACCTCGCTCCAGCTTATGCCGCCTCAAAGGCCTATATTTCTAGCTATATGCAAGGTTTAAGAAAAAAGGCCGCAAAGCTGAAACTTCCTGTGTACTTTACTGACGTAAAGCCTGGATTCATTGATACTGATATGGCAAAAGGGAAAGGCTTATTCTGGGTCGCACCGCCTAACAAGGCAGCAGCGCAAATTGTAAAAGCAATCAGCCAGAAACGTAGAGATGTTTATATCACTAAGCGCTGGCGTTTGGTTGCCTGGTTAATTAAGTGGCTGCCCGAATGGCTTTATCATAAGCTATAATTACTGTTCAATTTTAAATTCCACTATATAAGATTTATTGTTCTGAGCAACAGCGAGCCCATTTTCAAATTCTGGAAGAAAACGCCATTCTTTTAACGCCTTAATGGCAACTTTATCGAATACTCCCTCAGGAATTGATTCGGTAATTTTAATGTTGCTTGGATAACCATTTTTGTTCACCGTAAAGTTAAATGCAACGTGGCCTTCAATTCTCTTTTCTGCAGCTTTTCTCGGGTAACGAGGTGGCGTAATCTGACATGGAATGGCTTCGTTGCTATTATTCTTTTTAGCTATGTTCGTAGGATTACACAAGTTCGTCAATTGAGAATGACTTCCATGGTAAACTTTACTTCTATTGGGACTATTTTTATTGAGACAACCCGTTAAACCTAACAGAACGATAAGAGCAAACAACTCTTTCATTAGTTTTTTCCCTAAAAATTTATCCTACATTACAATATAACGTCTTAGCGAGGCCAAGTTTTAACGACACTCAAGCATCAAAAACTAAGCCTCTCCAATCAAGTACATTTCCAATTAAATACATTTTATTTTTTATCGAGTTTAGCTTGGTCGAACTTACCTTGAGCCTCAATAAATTGGTCATGCGCCTTAGTTAAGTAAGTTTTAACCTCATCCACATAACCGTCAGTTGAAGCTGACCAAACTCGATTTATATAGCGTTCACCTGCAGCAAACGCAGACATAATATCCGCATAAGGTTGTAAGCCAAATAAATGCCGCATTGACTCGCGAACTTCTGCAAAATTATCCAAGTCTTCTCTAAAGCGCTTATCGATTTCAAAACGAGCTTCGTAAGTCGGAAGCGACTCCTTTTGACCATTCAACTCTTTCAAATTGTTGACTATTTGATGCAAGCTTTTGTCCATCAATTGTAAATCGTCTTCCAATTTGTGGTCCGCTTTAGCGTGTTTTTTATGTTCACTTTTAACCAAAGCGACACCGACAAAGCCAACAATCAACGCGGGGACAAAATACATCCAATTAACTAGGGTCGGATCCAACGATGTTAAAAACGAGCCGCTTAAGAAACTCGCCATAATAAGGATATAGCCAATCTTTTTCATAACAAGTCTCCTATAGTCCTTCTGCAATTTTAACGACGGCGAAACCAACACCGACTAAGGCTTCACCGACAATGAACCCTGCGGCGATAGGAATACCGGTATTATGAGCGAAAGACTCAGGCAATTTCCAATCGCTGGCAACTCGGCACAAAGTACCAATTGAATATGCAACGACTATGTAAAAAGGTAAGTAAAAACCCAGTCCAACAGTGATCCCAAGTCCGCCAGAGGTAGCGCTTAATAATGCCCCAAGACCAGCTCCCGCCAGATATTTTTCAATCGGAACGTTGCCGCCCAAAATACCTTCAACCATTGAGGCTAGAGCTTGTCCTTGCGGTGCGGGTAATTCATCACTGCCTAGCCCGTAAGCTTCATGCAGAATAAAAATCAATATCATGATTAATATTGGCCCTAACCACGCGCCAAGAAACTGTCCCATTTGTTGCTGTTTTGGAGTCGCCCCAACGAGATAGCCTGTTTTTAGATCAAGCATCAAATCTGTTGCTTGAGACATTGCCACACAACAAGCAGCACCAACCATAACAGCGGCAATAATGGCATCAGCTCTACCTAATCCACTGGCTATAAAAATCAGGATTGTCACAGCGATCAGTGTCATACCACTTAGCGGTGACCAGTTGGTTCTGCCGATACATTCAGACAGAATGACACCCGCAATCCAAATCCAAAGCGTACCGACAACCGCCATAGTCAATCCACGCATCCACCCCATTTGCTCAGTCGACTGAATGGCCATAACTATCAACAAAATGACTGCGCCGATAACCGCGCCATAAAGTAATTTAATTGGCATTTCATCGCGAGAGAGTGATGCGCCGGATTTAGCCGCGCTTTGCATGGAACGAATCGCACTGAATATTAACGGCAGTGCCATTATGATCCCTGTTACTGCTCCTCCAATTAGCATTCCGATACCGGTTGGACGAAACAAATCAACCCGAAGTGCGTTGGGATCGGTAACTATTGAACCATCCGGATTGGTTGGCAATAAATCGAAACCAGCAAGCATGGGTGCCAAAAACCAATAGCAGACAAATCCGCCGATAATAAAAGCCACACCACCCTTTCCTGCAATGTAACCAACACCAATAGTTAGTAATGAAAGATAAATATAACCATTCATATATTCGGGCATACCAAGGGCGGAGCCGAATCCAAATTTATTACTATCAGCGCCTAATACCCAAAAGTGTATTATTCCGCTAAACAACGCAGCTCCAATTAACAATTGTGCTTTGCGGACGCCCGCACCGGGGGATTTCAAAATGGTAGCGACTGCTACACCGCCGGGATAGGTAAGCCTTTCATAATCAATCATCTGTTTACGCAACGGAATAATGAAAGCAATCCCCAAGAATGCACCCGCGATACAGCCAAAAACCATCAAATAAGGGTCAAAACTCGGCTGGCCCAAAATAAATAGTGCCGGTACAGAAAACATCATGCCACTTGAAGCGCCGTTCACGGCACTAGCTACGGTTTGAGTAACGTTAACCTCAATGATCGAATTTCGCCGCATCATTCCGCGCAAAATCCCAAATCCCAAGATAGCTGCCAACTCAGAGCCTTCAATTGAAAAACCAAGTTTTAGCGATGCGTAACCAATGCTCAGAGCTAAAAGCGAGCCTAGTAAATAACCGACAAAAACCGCCGGATAAGACAGTTCTGGATACGCGCCATGCCGCAATACCGCAGATTGATTAGAATCAGACAAAGGATGCCTCCATGATTTACCCTAAATAGAAAGGTGCGATTTGTTATTATCCGACCAGCTTATCAAAAATTAGTTTAATTGTGGTGAAGAATTGGTAAAACCAGCAGCAGAAAATGGAATTTCGACAAAATAATTTAAGATTGTAATACCAATGGAACGGGTACATGCACATTGACAAAACGCACAAACTCGTCATTTTGAAGGGGTTTGCTGAAATAAAAACCTTGGACCTCATCGCAACCAACCTGTTTTAGGAAATCAAGTTGTTCTACTGCTTCAACCCCTTCTGCAATAACGGTTAAATTCAGACTGTGCGCAAGCAAAGTTGTCGCTTCGACAATTGCAGCATCATCTGGATCAGTTGCAATATCTCTGACAAAACTTCGGTCTATTTTTAATTTATCGATGGGAAAACGCTTTAGGTATGCCATAGAAGAGTAACCCGTACCAAAATCATCAACTGAAAGTATTATGCCCATGTCGTGCAGTTTCTGTAGCGTTTTAATATTTTCCTCTACATTCTCCATTATGGTGCTTTCGGTAAGTTCTAGTTCTAGCAATTCAGCACTGGTTTGACAATAACTTAAAACGTCTTGAATGTCGGTAATTAGTTGTTGGCTTAGAAATTGGCGGCATGAAATATTTACCGCAACCCTGAAGTTGGGTATCCCTAATTCACTCCAACGGCGCCTTGCCTGACAGGCTTGTAGCAACACTAAGTGCCCTAAAGGCTTGATTAATCCGCTCTCTTCGGCAATAGGAATAAACTGATTGGGTTGAATTAAGCCCCTTTCCGGGTGCTGCCAACGAACCAAAGCTTCGCAGCCGATTATGTCCTTAGTATTAATGTCGAATTGAGGCTGAAAGTGGAGCACAAACTCGTTATTTTCAAGTGCTTTACGCATATCGTTTTCTAAGGCTAAGCGTTCTTGTGCGAGGGCATTCATTTCAGCAGTAAAAAACTGATTGTTATTTTTTCCTTTCGCCTTGGCACGGTACATAGCCGAATCCGCATTTTTAAGCAGTGTATCCGCATCGGCACCATCAATTGGATAAGTACTAATACCAATGCTGCCGGTTACCACCACTTCGGTGTTTTCAAGTAATATTGGCTTGGCAATTTCTTTCAAGATTTTATCCGCGACCATCGCGGCATCATTTACCGCGCTCAGTTCCACTAGCAAGATCACAAACTCATCGCCACCTAAACGCGCGACGGTGTCTTCCTCTCGAATGCTTTCCTGCATTCTGTCAGCCACGTGTTTTAACAATTGGTCGCCTACAGGATGACCTGAAGCATCGTTGATTAATTTAAAATTGTCTAAGTCTAGATATAAAATTGCTAGCTGATGCCGACTCCTATCGGCGTAAGCAATGGCTTTTTCGAGTTGATCATGAAAAGCTGTTCTATTTCTTAAACCGGTCACCACGTCATAATGAGCTAGATGATAGATTTTTTCCTCCGCTGTTTTCTGCTCAGAAATATCACTAAAAATACTGATAAACTGGATGACTTGATGCTGACTATTCCTAACTGCCGATACAGTTTGCCAGGTAGGATAGATTTCGCCATTCTTTTTCTTTTCCCAAATTTCACCTTGCCAATTACCTCGCTCGAGCAATTGATTTCTGATATTGCGATAAAACTCCTCACTATGTTTAAAGGACTTTAATATGTCGATAGGCCTACTGATAACTTCGTCTTGAGAAAAGCCGGTGATCTTGGTGAAGGATGGATTGATCCGAAGAATTTTGTGCTCTTTGTCTGCAATGACTATAGCCTGATCGCTTTCTCTAAATACGTTTTCCGCCAACTTCAATTGCTTTGCAGCAGTTTCGAGATCTCCTGTTTGTTGAGAAACTATTTGCCTTAAAGTCTCTTCGTTATCAGCCAATTTTTGATTGGCTTTTTTACTCTCCTCAATACTCGCAACAAGAGCTAAGGTTGATATCATCATCACCCCCATAAATCCTTGCAGCAATAATAGCGACTCATTTTCCGAAGTTCGTACAAATGGACCAAGACCATCTAAAGTAGCGTAAATCGCAAAACCGGACAGCACAATGATAAAAAAAGTACTGCCCAAATGGCCGAGTCGATAGCCTATCCAAATTGAAACTGGCAAATAAATAAATGCTACTGGGTAATTATGACCTGAAAAAGAAAACCAATCTGTAAATGAGACACTGATGCTAAAGAAACCAATTATAAATAAGTAAATAGGTTCTTGTGAAAACAGTTTTTTCCATAGAGAAAAATCATCTCTTAACCAAGTAAGTAAAAATGGCGTAACTACAATTCCACCAACCAAGTCACCCAGCCACCAAGTAGTCCATAAGAGTGGGTAAGCATTGGCATCGATAGTGTTACTCAAATAGAGTGTGGTAACACCAACTGTTGCGCTTACGGTGGTTGCAATGGTGATTATCAGGGCGAATTTGGCCACGTTTGAAATTGTGTCAAAAGGATATCGACTTGAAAACTTACTTAACAGCCACCATCCAACAACCGCTTCAAGGGTATTACCGATTGCAATTAGAGCGGAACTAAGAAAAGAAACATCAGTTTGTACATTAACAAGAAATGCACCAAGTGCAACTCCCGGCCAAAGATGTATGCCACGAAGAAGTAGCGCAGAAAGAGCGATGCCGGTTGGTGGCCAAACGGGAGAGGTATTTGCTTGCTCAAACGCCAAACTCAAACCAAATACTGCTGCGAGATAATAAGCGACAACAACAACTCCGCATTGGGCGGCGAGCTCTAATTTTTTAATCATTTGAGGTTGTAGGTAGCGCAATCCAAGTTATTGTTGTTGTAATTAAAGCTTAGCAGAAACCAGTAGGTTCGCCTTTTTCTTGCGCGGAGATTTTATGAAACGAAAAAAAGAGAGAAGTTTTAACACCTCTCTCTTTTATCTAACTTAACATCAATGAGATATTTTCGGTCCTAGATATCTTAATAATTCCCCCATCAAATTGCCTTTGCAATATTTTCAACGCTATCTCTCGCATCTCCAAAAAGCATACTAGTATTGGACTTAAAGAAGAGTGGATTCTGCACACCTGCATATCCCGGATTCATCGAACGCTTGAAAGCAATAACTTGTTTCGCATTCCAAACTTCCAGCACCGGCATCCCAGCAATCGGACTGTTGGGATCTTCAGCCGCTGATGGGTTTACCGTATCGTTGGCTCCAATGACTAACACTACATCTGTTTCATCAAAGTCTTCATTGATTTCATCCATTTCCAAAACAATATCGTAAGGAACCTTTGCTTCGGCAAGTAGCACATTCATATGACCTGGTAGCCGACCGGCAACAGGGTGAATTCCAAATCGTACATTAACTCCTTTGTCTCGAAGCATTTTGGTGATTTCAGAAACAGCATTTTGTGCCTGAGCAACCGCCATTCCATATCCAGGTGTAATAATCACTGACTTGGCATTTTTTAGCATATCAGCAACATCTTCAGCATTCGTTTCGACATACTCACCGTAGTCCTGATCGGTATTCAAAGAAACTTCCTGTCCAAAGCCACCAGCAATAACACTAATAAAAGAGCGATTCATAGCGCGGCACATAATGTAACTTAAGATCGCCCCGGAAGATCCAACTAGCGCGCCGGTTACAATTAACAAGTCATTGCCTAACATAAACCCTGCCGAGGCAGCTGCCCAGCCAGAATATGAATTCAACATGGACACCACCACCGGCATATCCGCACCGCCGATTGATGCAACCAAATGCCACCCAAAGATCAGCGCGATCACGGTCATTATGATCAATGAATTTATATGGCCTTCCTGTTGCACAAAATAAACCATCAATACCAAACTAACGAGCCCCGCAAGCAGGTTCATTTTATGTCTATGCGGAAGCATTAAAGGCGAGCTCGAAAGAATCCCGCGCAATTTACCAAATGCTACGACAGATCCCGTGAAGGTAACAGCACCTATAAATACACCTAGAAACACTTCCACTAAGTGTATATTCAACATCATTCCACTCATCTCACCGTGTTCGAGGAAACTGTTGTACCCGACAGCAACGGCAGCTAAACCAACAAAACTATGCAGCATGGCAACTAACTCAGGCATTTGCGTCATTTCCACCTTAACTGCAAAACGAACCCCAATAGCACCGCCGATTACCATTGCAATTATGATGTAAGTAATATTGGTTACACTTGGATCGAAAATAGTCGCGACTAGTGCTATCAGCATTCCAATAATGCCATACCACACACCATTTTCTGCAGACTCTTGCTTACTGAGCCCAGCCAAACTAAAAATAAACAAAAGTGCGGCGACGAAGTAGGCTGCTTGAATTAATGCCATTTCACTGGCACCTGCATCTGAATTAAGGACTTGATTTATTTTATCCATGATTAGTCCTCCTTCCTGAACATTTTGAGCATTCGTTTAGTCACGACGAAACCACCGACCACATTTATAAATGCAATGAACACGGCAAATGTCGCTATCCACATTACTAACTGATTACTACTGGAGATCTGCAACAATGCACCGATAACAATGATGCCACTGATTGCATTGGTCACACTCATTAATGGTGTATGTAACGCATGGGTGACGTTCCACACAACGTAGTAGCCGATAATGCAAGCCAAAATAAATACCGTAAAATGTTGCATAAAATCGGGCGGCGCGACAATCGACAACCAACCAAATAGGCCGCCTCCGATAAGCAACATTAAATTTTTGGCGATACCGGATGATTTCTTTGCTTCTTTCTTAATAGGCTCAGGAATCGGCTTTGTTTCAATTTGAGGTGCTGCGCTAACTTTGACAGGCGGTGGCGGCCAAGTTACTTCGCCACCTTTTATTACCGTGACATTGCGAATAATTTCATCTTCAAAATTAAGATTAATTTGTCCATCTTTTTCTGGGCAAAGTAATTTGACCAAGTTAAGTAAGTTATTAGCGTAGAGCTGGCTAGATTGAGTTGGTAGTCGCGATGGCATATCACTGTAGCCAATGATAGTTACCCCTTCTACTTCAACCGCTTGATCCACTTCCGTTAACTCGCAGTTACCGCCGCCTAACGCCGCCAGATCAACAATCACGCTTCCCCGCTTCATCGATTTGACCATTTCCTCAGTTATCAACTTGGGCGCAGGCTTTCCAGGGATCATCGCAGTCGTGATGATAATATCAACTTGTTTTGCTTGCTCAGCGAACAACTCCATTTCAGCCTTGATAAAGGCGTCACTCATAACCTTAGCGTATCCATCGCCACTCCCAGCTTCCTCTTCAAAGTCAAGTTCTAAGAATTCAGCTCCCATACTTTCAATTTGCTCTTTTACTTCTGGTCGCGTATCAAAGGCCCGAACTATCGCTCCTAGACTTCCCGCGGTTCCGATGGCCGCGAGCCCGGCAACACCGGCGCCGATTATCAATACCTTGGCCGGAGGCACTTTACCTGCTGCAGTGATCTGACCGGTAAAAAAACTACCGAATTGATGTGATGCTTCCACCACAGCTCTATAGCCTGCAATATTCGCCATTGAGCTTAAGGCGTCCATCGACTGAGCACGAGAAATCCTTGGAACAGAATCCATTGCCAATAAATTGATTTTTTTCTCCGCCAACTTTTTCATCAGAGATTCATTTTGGGCTGGCCAGAAAAAGCCAATGAGAGTCGTCCCTTCTTTTAAGCTAGCAATTTCCACGTCGCTAGGAGGGTTCACTTTGAGTACCAGATCCGATTGCCACGCTTCGGCTCCTGATACAATTGAACCGCCGGCCTGACGATACATCTCGTCAGAAAAGTTAGCTGCATTGCCGGCATTGGACTCCACCGAAACAGTAAATCCGAGTTTAATTAGATTGATGATACTAGAGGGAGATGCGGCTACCCGAGCTTCGTTCGCGGTAGACTCTTTGACGATACCTATTTGCATGTTATTTGCCCTACTGAGTTATGCCTAGTAAAACTTTTCAAGGCGAAGGACCTAATAACTACATTGAGGAATTGCACCGGCTTAATTGAGCGAATGCTAGAGAATCCCTAAAAATAAAAGGTCCAGAAGTTACTGCAGTTCCACCTTTATATCCAAGACAATTTCTTGTGGTGGTCTACCTGTCGGCCTTTATTTTCAAGTCAGTCTTATTTATTTAACACCCGGCTTTTTATTGCGATTAAAATGTTTAAATAGCACCTCGCAATAAAAACTTCTATAGCCGGCTTGAATGGCCGTACTACTGGAATTCATTAAAAGCACTTAATACTTCTTGTGCCCTTTTGAATGTACGACTAATCGCCCCAAAAATCAAATCAACTTTAGTTGGATTGAAGAATAATTTGATTAGTATCAGTATCTTATCGCAAGCTATTCAGCTTATTCGAGGTTCCACAAAAACTTCAAGTCTTTGGATAAGCATTCAAACGTCACAGGCGTTTTGCCGAAAACTTCACCGTCGGGGATAAGCTTGCCTGGAAACTCTTCAATGACGCGAATTTTCTTTGCTTGGATATATTCAATTTCGGGATATTTGATATGTGAACCATCATAAATGGTCGTGAATAATTTGAGCAATTTCAGTCTGGAAATCTTATTAAGAAAAACTAGGTCGAGCAATCCATCATCAAGTTCTGCTTTAGGCGCCATTAAAAATGTTGTTCCGGTAAATCGCGAATTTGCCACCTCAACAAAATGACCATCCCTTTTTAGGGTATTTCCATCCACCTCGATTTCAAATTGCTGAGACTTCAAACCAATAAGTTTTTGCAAAGTTGCTACGGTGTAAGCCGCATTGCCCATCCATTTTAAGGGTATTGCTCCTTCGGCTACATCAGTAACAAACCCCATGCCGACAATATTTAGGAAATAATGGACTTCGCCGAGTGTTTCGAATCTGCCCACATCGAGTTCGCGACATCGATTTTGAGCAATAATATCAATCGCTCTCTTCCAGTCTGACTTGTGCAGATTTAGCTCCTTCATAAACGCGTTTCCAGTACCGTTCGGAATTAAACCTATTGGTGGTTTTTTACTTTGTTCATTTTTGTAGTAGCCATTAACAACTTCAAATAAAGTACCATCTCCACCTGAGGCAACAATGGCATCATAAGTTGATAAATCGGTTTCCGCGACTAAATCTATTGCATGCCCAATCCGTTCGGTGAGCAGAATATCCACGTCGAGTTGTTTGTGTTTTAAATATCTTTCGACCTCAGCCAATAAGGCTTTGGCGCGACCATTACCGGCCTGGGGGTTGTAAATTATGAGGAGTTTCATTCAAGTTACTGCTTTATCGTTATTGAGCTATCAGCGCATATCACTGAAGCTAGATAACTTTAATTAGAAGCATGCAGGATGTCAAAGCGAAAAGAATACTTGGTCAACAGTTACTAACTGAAAAACAGCTGAGTCATTTAGCAGCAGAACTTGAATTATCCTCTTTGGCCTCCCCATTGTTTACAAGTGATGGTATCCTAAAAGAATAAATATCAAGGGGAACTGCATGGCGCAAACGACTCTATTTCTTCAAGCGGTTAAAGCATGCCTTAAAAATAAGGGCTTGACCTATGCGGATGTTGCAACGCAATTATCTTTAAGTGAAGCAAGCGTGAAGAGGATTTTTTCTGAGGAAAATATTTCATTGCAAAGGCTTGATCAAATTTGCCAGATGATGAATATGGAACTCTGTGATCTCGCACGGATTGCTGAGCAAAAGCAGCATGAAATTCAAGAACTCACCGAAGAGCAAGAAGCGGAGTTTGTAAAGCAGCCCAAACTGCTGTTTGTCGCTTACATGCTCCTCAACGATTTTACCTTTGAAGAAATCAAGTGCCACTACAATATCGATGAACACGAAGGGATCCAATTACTAGCTCATCTTGATCGAATAAAGTTCATCGACCTTTTACCGGGTAATAGAGTAAAACTACTTACTTCAAGAAATTTTCGCTGGCGAAAAAATGGGGCAATTGAAAAGCTATTTAATGAGACTATTCGGAAAGAATTTTTTCATTCTCGATTTGCCAAGCAAGATGAATGTATGAAATTTAGTGGTGGAATGGTTTCCCGCTCTACGATTTTATTAATGCATAAAAAAATTGAGCGTTTGATCGGTGATTTTAATGAATTAGCACAGCAAGACGCATCGCTACCTTTCGAAGAGCGCATCGGCTGCAGTCTGGTCGGAGCAATTAGACCCTGGGAGTTTAGCTTGTTCGCGCAGTATCGAAAACCGCCGGAGAAGTAGCAGAAAGTTAATTTGCGTCAAGTTGTTGGAGAGCAATTGATAACCCTCGCACAACAATTGAATGCATTTCCGGCTCTAATTCTAGCTGGCACTTTTCAAATGATTGCTGCAAACTCAATTGTTCAATTGTATTGAAACAAGCTTGCTGATATTCGGCTTCGTTAAACATACCGCCGGCAAATACAATTCTGCCAGGATTGAAACAATTCACAACCCAAGAAACAGCCATTCCCAAATCTCTTCCACAGGTCTCTTTAGTAAAGTTGTCATTCGCATAACATGCACTGCCGCTAGCAAGTTTGGCCAAACGCTGGTAACTGCCATTGTGCGGCAAGCGACAGCTTCCCAGCTCGCCGCTAAATCCGTTTTGACCGCGAAACACTTTGCCGTCAATTGCGATTCCCATGCCTATTCCAGTTCCGGACATAATTAAGATTTCTACGCCCTGAGCATTTTTAATTATGCCGTAAGTGCCAGCTTCAACGTCGTTGAGTACGAGTTTCAAATTACCTTTGTTAGTTAACAGATTCAAATCGAAGCCATCAAATTGTGGAACCACATTACTAACAAAACACTTTTTATGATTGAGTAAACCTGGAAATGCTATAGCGATTGGATAGTTTTCTTGGAGGGAATATTCTTGTTCTAATTGAGAAATAATTTGTGTGAGTTCAGCTGGAGAAAAGTCAATGCCGGTTGCATATTTCCTATCTATACATTGACCTTCAATACATAGACGAACCAACAACTTAGTTCCGCCAAGGTCACATGTCATTAAGTTCTTTTCTAAATCTAGCATCGCCACCTCTCAAACTCGAAGAATGACTATTTGAT
>JAPHTP010000144.1 GCA_026196875.1 Kangiellaceae bacterium | reverse complement strand
AATTAATAACCCCTTTATAAAAGCTCCTACGTTTCTTCTCTCCACGACATTTATCCCCATGCTTTTACGATAAATTCCCAACTCCCAAAGAGGTTATAAAAAATCTAGATGAATTTAGCTGTATCATTCAAAGGTGTCTTGTTTTCAGTATTCTTAATTTTTAATCTGAATTCTAAAGCCTATAGCGACGACTTACAAAAAGTCAAAAGCAGCGAAGGTAAGTCTTATAGAATGCTAGTCGCCAGCTTGCAAAGTACTCTACTAAATCAATCCGGTGATAATCCCGGTATTGGGATTATCCTGCGCCATGACGACCAGGTCATTTTTGAAGCAGTAAAAGGAATGGCGAGTAAGCATAAATCCATTACTTTAAATACAGGATTTAGAATTGGCTCATTAAGCAAACCATTTACTGCGCTCGCTATCATGCAACTCGATGAAATGAAAAAGCTCAAAGTTAATGACTCGGTCGTAAAATATATTCGAGAACTCAATGGAAGTTGGCAGCAGGTAACGATAGAGGACTTACTGACACACCGCGTATCACTTTCTCAAGATTTATTCGAAGACAATAACTTACGTTTGGCAAACAAGGCTACCAATAAAGAGCTAATTTCATTTGTTAATCAAAAGTCAAATGTTCCAAAGCTAATGGCAAAGGGCAAAGCCCAATACTGTAATAGCTGTTATGTACTACTAGCAGAAATTGTCGCAAGAGTGAGCAAGATGAGTTTTGCCGAGTATATGAAGCGAAACTTCTTTACGCCTTTTAACATGGAAAGTTCATATATATTTGAAAAACCTGATTCTTTTAGAAAAGGGACGGCGTTGAATTATGCTAGAAACCGGCAGTTTTTAGGTATTGAACAGTATACGACAGGCGCAATGGGGCAGGTCAGTAGCATTAGCGATCTTAAAAAATTTGTTCACTATCTAAAAAATGGTGCAGTGGTCAGCCATAAAACATTAACAACTATGACAAAGCCGCATGTTGAACTTGAAGGCGGTTTCTACGGTTTAGGTTGGATGGTAGGTGAGGAAGGAAGACCCTTTTACGCGCACGGTGGCGATCAAGATGGTTATCAAAGTGAGTTATACATTAATCCGGAACTGGGAATTGAACTGATTATGTTAAGTAATGGAGGCGCTTCGACCGCACAGATTCATGGGGAAATAATTCGTAAAGTTTTAAAGTATTTTAGAGTGAGAGCAAAGTCTGAGGAATAGAATAACTGTGTTCAAGAGCGATTTTGGCAGAAATATAGTAATTATTGTCTGAATACTGCTAACTGGAGTTTAGCCATTTATTTAGACTAGAAGAGTCAATTAAATGCCTGCGGGACGCTGATTGAACAGAGACCGTCTGATTTTGGGAAGTAGTATTGATATAAGGCGGTCACATATAAGAAAAAAGCGATCACAAGGAATCGCATAACTATTTAAACAAAAGTTAATATGTTAGGGAGAAGTCTTATGCTAGAACAGCTAATTAAAGAATGGCGTCAGCAAGCAGAGTTAAGTCACGGAACCAGAGCTTATGTTTTTGCTGTCTGCGCCGATCAGTTGGAAGAAGCTTTACAAATAAATAGTGAAATAGAGCCCACTCAATCGCATTTGAGTAATGTTTATACAATTGACGGTGGTCTATTCGAACCCAGAGCTGAGTTGGCACTTTCTAATACAGACAACGATAAAAAGCTCTAATTTCCCCTTCATCCGCAATTATATGAACGGACTTCCGGCATTAAGCCTCAGTATTGCTGAATTGGTCAGTATAGGCATAGTAGTGTCGGGAGTTAATCGCAACTAATTTGTACCACTCCAAATAAATGCCTTTATCTAGTCGGCTAAGTGAATTTGGCTAAGTCAATCAATCATTTAAGTTTAGCGATACCTTACACCATCCCAGATCTCTCTGGGGCGAACATAGTAGCCCGATGGCAAAATAGAGTCGCTCACAGCCAACTCAGGAACCAGTCCAATAATATGTTGGTATTTTTCAATATCTCTTAACTTCAACTCTGCCATTCTTTGCATGTGATGCATTGATATTTTCGGGGCAAATTTCATCAAAGATTTAATAACAGATCCTTTGTAGAATTTTGATAATTTAGTGTCGCCTTGCCGTTTCACACATGTTGCATATCTGATGGCTGTAGCTAATGGATCTTCGCCCCATTGTTGATTATGGTATGGGTAGCCATTTTTATGGATATAATCAATTAATTCAGTATTGCAGCGGTAAGCTGCATAAAATGCGAGAGACTTTCCTCTTTTATCTACAGAGTTAAAGGAATAGTCCCATTCAAGTAAAACATTTAGTTGCTCAGGCGTTAAATCTGCTGCACTTCGATAATCTACAAATTCCGGTCCCACTCCATTTTCCACTAAAAAGTTAATGTATTTTATTTTGGTTCTCACTACTCCCCAAAAAAAATTGTGTTTGTCCTTTGTGGAAAACTCAGCTTCGTTAAGAGTTTCGCGTGCCTTATTAAGATCGCCCTTGTCTAAAAGTTGGTGAATCTTAGAAAAAAGTCTTTCTGAATCTGACGATAAGTGGTTTGAAGGTGCCTGTCTTTCTTCTAATATCATGTAAGCATCAACTAAAGCTGGTTCGAGTTTTGCCAGAGCCGGGATCACTTTGTCGCTTAATCCTTGATTGTCTGCAACGACTTCATCAATAGTCTCTTGGATATTATATCTATTTACTAACTTCTCAATCTTAGCCATGAGAACTTGGCAATCTTCTGCACCTTGCTTTCCATTTGGTAAGTCTCGAAATAATTCTCTATTGACATGAGCTTCCAACTCTTTTATTAGCGCAGGGTTAGCCTCTTGAATAAAATACTCACGAGTTATTCGCTGGGTTAGATCAATACCTAAATTGTCGAAAAACTCCATTGTTTCTTGATCGGGATTACTAAAGGAGCGCAACGACGTAGCGCCACCGATATTTAGTTGATTTCCGAAGGCTTCCTTTCTAATTCTGACAGGCAAGTCGTAGTTGAGAAGCACTTGAACAATCTGCTGAAATCCTTCTGTATTTGATTTTTTCGGATCCGGTAGATATTCATTTTTATGAGTGAAAATGACGATTTCCAATGTATTCATTGACACGAGGCGATTTTTAATAATAGCGCCACGTTGAACAAGGTAATTGAAGACCTTAAGGAACCCTCTTGATGCTGCTGCATCAACTAGACGGTAGTCTCGCACGCCATGTCTATTAGGTAATGATGAGTTAATGTCTTTGATATAGCCTAGTATTTCTATTAATTCATCTTCGCTAAACGCGCCCGTAAATATAGTTATTAAATCCTCTGCAAGTAATGGTATATTTTCAGCTTTAAGAGCCCTTTCACTATCTGAATATTCAAGAAACCGCTTAAAGAAATTGTGAATGTCGAGTGCTTTGGCTCCACTCTTTGTTGTAGTAAAAAATTCATCAGGATAACGTTGCTCCACGTTTTTCCTAAAGCGGAGCTGTGATGCTGTTGGTTCAGAAGGTAATCTTGCTAGCTGAGAGAGATAAGTTATGGTTGATAGCTGGAGCGCTTCTAGTGCAATCAATATTTCATCTGAGCTATACTTTTGAACAATCACTTCAGGAACTTTGAATTTACGAGTGCGCCACTCATCTATCTCGCCTCTAATCTTCCACAAAGTTGAATGACATTGAGCAAATTTAATTCCATTTTCAGTTGTTGGAACTATTTCCATATCTTCGGAAGCTAACAGATCGACGTAATTATTATCGATTTCCCAAGGTATGGGATTGTCTAATACTTGATCTGAATTTGATTCCCCTGAGTTAATTGATATTCCAGATGAAATAAAGACGATAGTCGCTATTATAGCTGAATAGATTATGAACTTTCTCATGCAAGTACACTTAGTAGGTATTCAATTATGACTTTAATATTTATTGCGCTTAAAATGAAAATTGGGTTGGCGCATGCTGGACAAGATGATAGCAAAAGAGTCTATTTGCGCAGCTTGAATTTTTCTTTAATATTAGATGAATGAATACTGAGTGCTTCGAGGAAACTTTCAATTTCTGCTATCAATCACGTAGGTTGCTGGGAGTGTTATTGCTTGCGAGTTAGCTCGCAGTATCAAAAATTGCTGCCTCATAGGGTTCGCACGCTTCGATAAACTCGCTGATCAATACTTCCGGGATATCTAGTTCAACGAGTGTTTCCTGCATCATGCTCATCCAGAGGTCAACATGAGATTTGGTCAAGCCTTTTTTAATAAGGGGGCGATGGATTTCTTTGAATTTAGTGATAGAGATAAATTGACTGCCACCTAAGACCAGGCCAAAGAAGTAACGCAATTTCTCCTTCTGTCTATCGACATCAATGTCTTTAAAGAAAACATTTACTTGTTCTTGAGCTAAGAATTTTTCATAAAATCGATTAACTGCTGCTTCAACCGCCGCATCGCCGCCAATTCTTTTAAATAATGAAGGACTCATCGATTATATTGAGCTACAACTAATAGAGACTAATTATAATATTAGACTAGTTTTGTGAACGGATTCTGTTGAAGATCAAAAAATTACGCAATAACACATTCTAAATAACCACGAGAAAAGTAGGTGAATTTTCCAGCAGATGTACTATTAAGCGCTGTTATTTATCAGATCTTGTTGCCCGAATTCTCTCGGCTGTTCAAATATTTCCTTTTAAAAGGGCCCTAATAAGTTTTTCAAAAGTTAGAATTTTGTGGCTTTTAGCCTGATTGTTATCGTTTGTTTTCCAGCAACTAGATTACCCTTAAAATGGTTCTGTTCAAAAAATAATCTATAAATGGCTAAATATTTAATGCTTCAAGGTGAAATATCTCATCATAAGAAAGATTCAACCAATTGACCGTATTTCTCCTTCATTGGTAAATTAAAGTCAATTTTGAGGCATTTTCGAGCTGCGAAACATTGTTTCCCAGTTATAGGGTTTATTGCTTTCTTTTTATATTCCTCCCAATATACTCCCGTTCCTCGTTTCTGCCAGTTGGGTATATCATTAAAGTTGATGCCTTCTTTGAAAAGCAGTTCATTTTTTTCTGCAACAGATAGCCGCAACAGACTTGCTGATGCTTTTGAAGCGTTTAGTCCTTTTTTCCTGAGAGTCCAATAACAATATGAGTTTAATGCATTTCTGCTAGCGTCTTCATTTCGCCAGCGAAAATAGTCTATCACCAATGGTTGACTCGGTAGCTGGCATATTCGGCAGTCGAAGACGCCAATGCTTCCTAATAACAAACTAAATGTTGCACTTGCTTGACCTGCTAATATTGAATTTAATTTTCTTTCTTTTCTGCCAAAGCTATTTTCGTCAATATCGAACAATAGAGAAATTTCATCACTTTGAGTGTAGCCATAAATTATTTTGAAGCCACATTGCATTAGACTTTGGGTTGTCTCGACCATTAAATCTCGGAAGCGAACGTCGTAAGGTGCTTCGAACTGATGTACCTCTTTGGTAAGCCGTGTAAAACCACGTCCGTCAATTCGAGCAACAATATAAATATTGGGGAGAACACAATTACCTCCAGCGGTTTCGTAGATCCGCATCTTTTTATCCAGTTCATTAAATTTCACTGTGAGTATTCCTTTAAGCTTTATTTTTCCACTGTTCAACGCTGAAGCCATCCGCGACTATAGAAACAAAGTAGAGATTATCGAACCCTTCTGCATAGCTTGGTAATTCGAGCCTATTTCTGGTTGCTCTAATCGCCACTGTTAGAACTTTCTCGACATCACTTCTTTCCTGGTTTCTCTCGATACACAATTGTGTCCTTGATTCAAAAAAGTATCCGTCTATTGAGAAGCCTCTACTTTTGAAAGCGTCAATATATAGAGCTCTATCTTCAACTGTAGGATTCGTATTATCGATAACGCACGGTTGCTTACTCTCTAAACAGGCGTTAAATATTATTTTCTCGCGATGACGAGTCTTCAGCATGTCGAGGTTTATACGTAAAAACTTCCGGTAAAATTTTTCTAAAAAAAATGACGATTTGCCACTCGCTTGAAGACCAATAAAAATAATCCCTTTCACTTTTTCTCTCTACGCGTAATAAAAAAGCCCTCGCAGGTGACTGGGAGGGCTTTCTTAGTGAACGGGCTTGAAAGTCACATAAGCAATAGCGCTCCCAGCCAAATATGGGTTGACTGAAAGATGGCATTGAATTGAGAGAGACTTTTAATATTCATCATTTGATATTAAAAACTGCGTGCGTCGGAGTCAATATACTTTTAAGGAACATAACTAAAAGTTTGATTGTTGTTGATAGAGTTTTATAAACTCAACAGCTGTTTAAAATTACTGGTATGCCTGCGAGATACGTCAACTTCTTTGCCATCTATCATTGTTAATAAAAGGCCTGAGTTTCCCATAGCTTCCACATGTTTGATGTAATTTAGATTAACAATCATTTGCCTGTTGGCTCTAAAAAATAAATCCTTGGGAAGTCGCTCCTCAATTTTGCTGAGCGATTTATAAATCATGGGTTTATTTTCATCAAAGTAAATTTGTGCATAGTTACCCGCGCTTCTAAACTGGCGAATTCTACCAATCTCAATTAACCAGCAGCGCTCCCCATCTTTAACAAAAATCTTGCTTTCTTCTTTGAGTAGAGGTTCATTTACGTGTTCGATGGGGGGAACTTTATCAATTGCAAGTTTGAGTTTCTTCGGGTTGATCGGCTTCATCAAGTAATCAAGGGCATTTACTTCGAAAGCCTGAATTGCAAATTCATCATAGGCAGTGGTAAAAATTACTGCTGGCATATTGTCAATTTGTTCAAGCACATCGAATCCGCTGCCGTCTCCCAAGTTTATATCGAGAAAGATTACTTGAGGATTTAGCTCGTTGATCTTATCGATAGCCTCTCCTGTATTGACTGCTTCATCGATCACTTCTATTTCTTTATGCTTTTTTAAGAGTTCTTTTAACTCCTGCCGGGCGAGGCGAGAGTCTTCTATGATGATTGCCTTCACGCGCTTTCCTTATTCATTCTTTGCGGTAGTACTAATTTCGCAACGACTAAGTCACCTTGTTGTTCAACCGTTAAGCGAGCACCTTCTCCATATAGTAGGTGTATGCGGTCACGAATGTTAGTAAGGCCTATGCCTGTATTTCTCTGGTTAGCTCGAGTTTTATCAGGATTATACTCACCGCTATTTTTAACCTGTATTAATAACTTATCATCTTGAATTTTTTGAATTGATAACTCAAGAATACCATTGTCTACAACCCGATCAATTCCGTGCTTGACAGCATTCTCAATTAACAGCTGAATCGACATTGGAGGAATTCGTCTGCTCACCAGTGAACTATCAAGGTCCATGGAAAAAATGAAACGATTTTCGTATTGGATACGTGCTAGTTCAATATAGGCTTCTACTACATCTAATTCATCTTGCAACTCAACTTGCTTGGTCTTGTGACTCATCAATGAATATCTTAATATTTCAGAAAGGCTGGTTATCATATCCCTTGCCTTAGGAGCATCTTCTAGTATCAAGCTGCGAATATTATTTAGGCCGTTAAAGAGAAAATGTGGGTTTAATTGTCCTATCAGTGTATTGAGTTGCGCTTCCTGTAACTTTAAAGAAATGGATTCATTGTCTTCTTGCACTTTTCGAAAATACGAGAAGTTTGTCGCAGTTTGTAAGGTAACTCCCCAAATTACAAAGGCGGCGACAATGGGGATTGCTGCAAGGATATATTCATTTAGAAAGAATACGATTTCGGTAGCGTGTTCGTTTACGATGTAATAAAAAGCGATGTTGAGCCTGAAAACTAGGGCCACTGCCAATCCAAGAAAAATAAACACCGGTATGCTGTAAATAAATGCCCACTTTGATTTTGGCTCAAACAGCTTAAGTATGTAGAATAATTGCCGAGCCAAGAAGCTTAAGGCGAAGCACAGTATAAAAACTTGAACCGTATTAAACAGCGCTAATTCTGGAGCGGTTAACCTTACAATACTGTGGAGGAAGTACCAGGCGACGGCGAAACTTCCCCACAAAATTAAATTTGCAATCCAATATTGAGGACCGGGGCTAATTGTCAGTTTTCTAATCATTTGCAGCTGGCCTGTTTATTGGTTGTCTATTCAATGGCTGTGCCTATGGCCAAAGCACTACTCAGCATAGAATCGCTTATCAAGCCAGTTGGACATTAGCATAAGTGCATTATTTGCAAAAGTCTCCCGCAGCAGTCCGTACTCGTCAACACTGCCAGTTTCGGTTTTTTGGAATAAGTGGTTGAGCTTATCAAGTTCTACAATTTCGAAATCAGGATACTGATATTTTTTAAATAGTTGCTCTAATCCTTTCAGGTTTGCTTTAGATTCGATTTGTATATCCAAACTTCCATTAACCGCAAGGACGGGCAGTTTTGTTTTGCTCAGGTATTCTTCTGGATCATAACGGAAAAAATATCTAAACCAGGGGAGGGAGTATTGAGCTTTTAGCGCGTTGGCTTGAATAGCCCGTTCTTCCTCATTGCCAATGTCTAAAATACGTATACTTTTTTCAATTAACTTAGTTATTTCTTGGTCAAAGGGTTGATCCGAAGAGAGCGCATTAATTGCATTGTAGAGCTGACGATCGATCGCTTTGCTTTGGATTAGCCTATCCCGCGGAATACCCGCTTGAGCATAGATATCAAATCGTTGTTGGATCATAAGCTCGGTGGCTTTTACCCCCGGACCTGCCAGTAAAATCATAAAGGCGATATCTTTGCGTTGGGCTGCGACCATCGGTGCAATCATTCCGCCTTCGCTATGACCAATCAGTCCAATTTTGTTTCGCGGGATATCTGTTTGTTGCTTCAGGAAATCTATCGCCGCGTTAATGTCTTCGGCGAAGTCTGCAGAGGTTGCGGTCATTGGATTTCCGGTTGAACCTCCTACGCCACGGTCGTCCAACCTAAGTACCGCATATCCTTGTTTAGTGAGGTGATCTGCTATGACTGCAAAAGGTTTATGGCCCAGTATGGTTGAATCTCGATCTTGTGCACCAGAGCCTGTTATTAAAATTGCAGCGGCTTTGATTTTGCCGAATGGTTTGGTCAGCGTACCGGCAAGAGATACATTGGCAAATTGGTTGGCAATCACCACGTCATCGCTTTTATATTGAAAAGGAGGACGTGGAGTTTGTGGTCTATAGTCGGTAATTTCTGTTAGTTTTTTTTTACCATATTTAAAGGCAGTGTAATACCTGATTGAGAAAACGTTCCTTCAAGTGAATTCGTATCGTCACTCAGTGTGCCTTTGTAAGTGCTACCTAAAGCTGAAATGCCGAATGAAAACTCGTCTTCATTTAAGCTGGCGCTGTCAACAATGATCCCAAATCCACCTTGGGCCGGAGAGTCATGGCTAACTTTGAATTTACCGTCCTTTTTTTCGACATGAATCACGAAGGGAATGGATTGCCCCCTAAATTGTAAATCACCTTCCCAAGTTCCCAGTATTCTGTCGAGATTGTTACTGATTTCCTTTTGCGTTGCCCGATTAAAACTTAGTTTGAAAGGAGCACCCTGAATAAAGGTCCCCACGATTTCATCAGATTGCTGGTTATAAACACCTTCATAATGAATGCTCATTGAAGATAATTCGAAAATAAGTTTATTATTTTTTACCTTTACACTTGTCATAGGCAGACCGAAGCCACCTTGAGCCGGTGAATCCATAGTACCGGACCATTTACCGTCGTTATTGTTTAGGTGTAAAACAACCGGTATTTTTTGACCAGCAGCCTTCAAAATGCCTTCCCAGTCTCCTTCGACGTTAGCTAGCGCTTTAGTCGATAGGCTAATAAAAGCCACTCCCATAAAAAATGCTAACAATATTCTCGTGATGCGGTTCGGAAACATAGTAACTCCTTATGTGCTTAAATTTATGTTTAGCGATTTCGACTGCTTGAGCACAGTTTATTCTCCCTGATTCGGCAAATGGAATTATTAGGATAAGCGGTATTTTCGCATGATCTTCGGTTTTATAAGAAGAGATCTAACCGTTTAAATGCAATCGAAGAAAGTACTTAGGTTGTTGGAGTCACTTACATCAGAGCCTCACAATCAGCCCAGGCTCGATAAAACATTAGCTTGTTTTGTATTATGATATTCAATATGTATTTTATGTTTATCATAAAATAATGTTTGACATTCATAAAGTTATCACTTAATGTAATAGTATGAAAATTCGCATTAACCTTGATATTGAGTTGGCTAGAAAAAAAATGTCACTCACTGAACTCTCACAGCAAATTGGTATATCCATGACCAATTTATCATTGCTTAAAAACGGCAGAGTGAAGGCTATTCGATTCAGTACTCTTGAAGCAATATGCTCGACCTTAAATTGCCAACCGGGTGACATCCTGGAATATGTCGAAGACAACTAAAATCGAATTGAGTGAATTGAGATAGGTTGGCCGAAGTAGTGTTAAAAGGAGATTTTATTAATGAGAAGTAACTATCTAAAGCCTGGAATTGCAGCGATTGTACTGGCTGTGCTATTTCCTTTGTACTGGAGTTTTATATTAATTGTTGGCCCAGCTTATGAAGATCTTTCTCAAGCAATACGCCTTGAATTGATGACTTTTGACTGGATGGATGGGCTATTTATTTTAATCGGTATACTGGAAGTTTATGTTTACTTGAGTTTAATCCGCTCTTTCGATGAACGCTTAAATTCGAGTTTAGCGAGAGCCGTTTTGTTTATTATGATCGGGGCCGTTGTATTCTTTCATTGCATCGTATTCGTCGATCTTTACTTAACTGTTTTTCAAAACCAATTAGCGGAAAAAACAATTGAAAGCGTTATTGAAGTTAGTGTGTTCATCGCCTTGTCTGGCCTGGTGATATACATCATTTCCGGGTTTATCCTTAGCGTGGTACTGTTGGCTCGTAGCCAAGATCTTCCAAAGGAATTAAAGTATTTCGCCGTAATATTTTTATTGGTCTGTCTGCTAGGCGCGACCATTTTATTTTCGGTAATAAATTTATTGTTGTTCCCGGTAGCGTTAATTGTGCTTGCGATTTACTTTTTCAAAGACCCAGAAACGCTTGAAGTGGTTTAGTTGTAAGTAGCAGGCGACTAGTTAAACATAGTGAACATCTGTCAGAGTCAAGATTAGTTGACTCTGACTATCGTTTTAAACCCTATTTAAATTTTTCTCGATAAGACTTAACTTGTAATCCTCCAACTCCCCAGTTATCCAGATTTACCTCATCGATAACCACAAAAGTTGTGTTTGGATCTTTATCAAGCACTTTTTCTAGAAGCTCCGTAGTTCCTTTGATCAAGGCGGCCTTTTGCTCAGTAGTCACACCCTCATCGGTTACTTTGATATTGACGTATGGCATAGTTTATTCCTTCTTTTAAAATTAACGATCATTTTTCAGTGAAGTGGAAAATTTTTGCGATAATTTTCCACGAGTTTTCAGTTCGAACTAAAGTTAGAAAGTCGACAAAATCCCGATTGGCGATTGAACACCTCACTCTGGCAAAGGCTGTATTGTCACCTGCGAGTTCAACGCTTTCGATATAATCTTTACGCTGCTCTTTTCTCGATGCCGGCGATTCTCTAGCTTCGATCACCGAGAAATACTCATTCATATTCCGAACGAGCAATGAAGGCTCATCTGCTGTTGCATAAACTGCATCCGAGTGAAAAACCTTGGAGAATTTCTTTAAGTCGCAATAATAGAGAGCGTCAAAGTAGTCTTGCAATACACTTTCAATTTTCTGAAAGTTACTCATCACGCTGCTTCCGTTGCAATCAGCCCTTCCCGGGTCATAGCCTTGATCACTGAAGGTCGACTTTTAATGCGTGCGACATAAGATTGCACTCTTGGCCATGGAGAAAGGTCAAAATTGATAAAGCCTGACCAGTTTAAAATTACGAAAAAATAGGCGTCCGCTACGCTAAAATTTTCACCTAGTAAATATGGTGAATTTTGTTCGAGTCTGTCATTTATAAAATCCACTCGTGTGGCTATTTTGGACTCTGCCGAGGCTCTTGCTTTCTCATCCATCTCAACGCTTGAGAAAAACGGGCTAAAGGTTTTATGTAATTCGGACGAAGCAAAACTCAATAACTCCAGTAATCTTATCCTTCCAGTGGAGCTATACTGAGGCGTTAATTTATTTTGAGGATCTTTGTCTCCCAGATATTGGAGGATAGCAATATTTTCGGTTATCAGTTCACCGGCTTCTAGTCGCAAGGTAGGCACATAACCTTTCGGGTTGATCTGCTTGTAGTCTGCCCCTGAATCGGTAACACCTTGCTCAGTATTTACACTTTCTAGCTCAAAACTTTCTTTCAGTTCATTTAAGACAATGTGTGATGCCATAGAGCAGGCACCGGGTTTGAAATAGAGTTTCATCACTCAAGTTTCCTTTGGGTTGTTAGGTTGCAGGTTATATTGGCGCAAAAAGTATCTCTTGACAACCAGGTAACTAATAGTTACCTTGAAAATCAGGTTACCCTGGAGTTACCTAAAAACTCGCCGGTAACTTAATGAATTTAAAGTTACCTCATTTAAGTTCTATCTTATTGCCGCGGCCATTTTTTAAGAACTAAGAGCATTGCATTAAATATGTCGTTAAAAGTGAGAAAAAACAAAAGTCCCAAATTACCCGGACCATGTATGCTGACCGAATGCATGTCCGTCATTGCCGGAGCTTGGGCGCCTAATGTGATTTGGTGCTTGCGAGCAGGGCCAAGACGCTTTAATGAATTACGAATTGATATTCCGCCAGTGTCAGCTAAAGTTCTTTCCGCAAGACTGTCGGAGTTACAACAAAGAGGCGTGATTGAAAGGCATGTTCGCCCGACATCTCCTCCTTCGGTTGAATATGAGCTTACGGATCTAGGGGAAGAACTAATCCCTGCTCTAGATGCAATTGTAAAAGTAGGGCATAGACTGAAAGAAAAGCAAGAAGCTTTGTCCAAACCGGATATTTAAAAACGATAATGTAAGAGCCTTTCGAACAATAAATGACCATTGTCACACAAGTGTCGCTAAGCTGACACCAGGCAGACGTTTACTAAAGGGTCAATTTTCCTCATATTGGAATAATTCAAACAGGAGGAAAATTGAAGATGATTATGTTACTCGATAAGAAAAAAGTTAAATTTGAAAGGCAGCAACGAGCATGGAGCCAAGCTCAACTTGCGGAGTCTTCAGGGATGAGTTTGCGGACCGTTCAGCGAATTGAAAAAGATGGTAAGGCTTCTTTCGAATCGGCTAAATCGCTGGCTGCAGTGTTTTGCATTCCTGTCAATCAGTTATATCTGCTGGAACTTGAAAATGGAGAGCGAGTTGGGGTAGATAAAATGAGCCTCCCGCCTATCAGATTTTTAAGTAGCAAAGCGAAAACTCTTTCAGCAACGTTATTCCTGTTGATAAGTTTGCTCTTTTTGTTTTTGTCTAGCTTGAAATTTGTGAGTGTCTTGGCGGCGATTCCATGCGCTTTGATATTATCTATCTTGATTGGATTGGTATTTGATGCAATCGGAAACGAAGGTCTATTTCGGTACGCTAAAACCTATTTCCAGTCACAGAGATTTTCCATGAAGAAGAGTATCCAGCAGTTGGCGGAATTTTCTAAGAAGCCTCTGCTGATCACCGGATTTGTTGTTGCGGTTACCGGAACGTTTGTTTACTTAAACATGGAAGATTACCAAAAATCGAGGTTTTCGAATTTTTTTACTCGGCTGTTATAATAGTTTTGGGTAGATACGCTTAGCGCCTCGCTTCCGAACTGCGAGGCCTTGATTAAAAGGGGAACCAATATTAAAAAGTGACCTACTAAGCGGCTTCAATATAATGAGTAGTAGAGCGACTTTTATAGTGAGCTAACTTTTGTTCCGCTTGTGCAACTAAAACCCCTTCCTTTGCCGCATAATTTGCCATTTCACCTTGCTCAATTAAACGTTCAGCGTGCTCGCAACCAACGTTGATATGTTGCAGTTGAATCCCTTTTTGCACGCATTCTCTGGTGATAAGTCCTTTTAGGCACTTTTTTATTGATTCCATTCATTGTTTTCCCAATATTTGCTTAAAAAACTCGTGCGGCTCAAATTGAGGCAGTGTGATAGGAGTCTGAGCCGCACGTTTTACATCCTGCAGACCTGATTATAATACTTGATAAGTTGTCTAATGTTGATGGCCTAACTCTTAAGGTGTTGTGAGATATTCGCCATAGTAAAGTCCCACACGGAATCTACATGCAGGCCATTGTCTGTCGGTGAATACATCTTCGAAACCAAGCAATCGAAAATTAGGGCTTGACTTAGCATACTTTGACTATTATCTTTCGCTCCGATTTAAATTTCATTAAACAACGCTTCTGGACTTCGGCCCCCAGAAGGAATTATTGATTTGGCCGTGGTAAATGTATATATGCAAAAACTGTAATACTCAATCTATTCCTCAACAACCTTCTTTTCTTTATAACCTTCAAATTAGAACTAAAAACTATCCGATTCGCATTGGTGTAAACCAATATATCGATCTCAATGGACGTAACAAGTTTAACGATGATCCTGGTGGTATAGGTTGGGAAATCGTCCGCCAGATCCAAGTATGCCAGCCATGTTTTCGCTACCTGACAAAAACATAAATTAGTAAATGCAAGCCAAGTCTCATTGAGAGGCTTGGCTTAACAATAATTCCAAGCCTAGCTAGATCTAGTAACAACTTTGAGATAATTCTTGAACACTAAAGTTTGAATTCGAAAATGCAATAGATACGATATAAATGTAACTAAATGATTGTATTTGCGTAAATTATTACCAGAATTTCGCGTTGACTTTGTACTATAATGATTAACCTGGGTCGAGCCTGATTATAAATTATAAGTAAAAACATAATTATAAATGAAAGAATTTTTTTCTTTATTGATAACATTTTCTTTTCTCTGGGGAAGCATTGCTTTTGCTGGTGAAAACGCTGAGGAGCTCATCGATTTAAGCTTCGAAGAACTCATGCATGTCAAAAAAGGAGAAACTATTAAAGGGATTTTTACGAATAAACCTCTTGGTGAACGTGGCGGAGAGTTTCGCGTGGGAATCATTGTCCCACTGACTGTCTTTCCAGAGTACAGTAAACAAATGATCAAGCTAGTTGAACACACGGCGAGCACGATCAATCGAAATGGTGGTGTTGCAGGTAAAGAATTAAGACTAATCATTGCAGATGATGGTGCTGATAAAAATATTGCAGTTGAATTAGTCAAGAAAATGCACCAACAATATCATATTCAAGCGTTAATAGGCCCTACTTCTTCTTCCAGAGTAATTTCTGTAGCTCGAGAGTATTCAGTTAAAAACCGTTTATTAGTCATTTCTCCAAGTGCCAATAGCGATTCATTATCTCAATTAGACGATAATGACAGCGTATTTCAAATGATGGATGTTGCTTCTCGGCAAGGTTATGTGATGGCTGAATTTTTATTCAAACAATTATCGATTGATAAAGTAGCAACAATTTTTCGACGGACGGACTACGCCAATCAGGTGAAGTTATCGTTTGATTCTACTTGGCAGGAATTGACTAACCGGGAAGCTCCGGACTTTTCAGTCAGTGAATGGGTTGATTATAAATCTTTTAACCTAAAAACCGAGCTCAATAAAACATTGTCCTCTTTTCCTGAAGCTATCTTATTGTTAATGTCCAGTCGAGAAGCCACTGATGTTGCCAAGCAAATTGAAGCTTGGTACCAACATCGAAAAAAAACTTTGCCAATATTAATCGTATCTGAAGGCGTTTATGATTCTAGCTTTATCGATTCGGTATCCAGTGAGGTTTTAAAGTGTACACTTTACTCGCTTCCAAATGTTGAAGAGCGGATAGTTCAATCAATGGAAGAACTTAGCCAAAAGTATCAGTTCGATATTAAAAATGTTGAGTCGGTTTACGCAAAAGATGCGCTGGTTCTGATCGCCTATTTAGCGGAGTATCAATTTAACAGGAAGCGTCCCTTTAAGGTGGAAAACTTTAGGCAGGCGGTTAATTTGATTGGAGCCGGCTCTGAAAAACCAAATTCCAATAAGTCAAATTCCAATAAGTCAAACCCATCAGTGGAGTTGAATGTCGATTTGAAATTATTGTCCAGCCGAGTTGCTTTTGACGAGGATGGCTTCAATTCCAACGCCGGTTACGCGATCTGGAGTTTACGAAAAACTCAAACAAAATCTAAGCTTTCTCAATTCAGAGGCCGCTTTCATTCTTGCCTGAAATAGTGGTAACCTCTCGGCTTGCGTTAATATCAATTGAAAAATTACAAGATTTATGACTAAGAATTTACTAGCCGCTTTATTATTGGCGGCTTTTATGCTCGGTTGTTCGAGTGCGCGACTAAACGACCAGAAGAACTTATCGATCGCTGCAGAAAATAGCCTCGATTTTATTGTTGTGCAACCCAAACAACCTCTGCTGGTAGAAGTAAGACATCAAATTCCTATGCATTTAGCCACCGACGGCTCTTTCGTTTCTGGTGCAGTTGCCGGTATTATTGGGAGTTTTACCAGTTATGCGGTTAGCCCTGCTCCAAATGACATTATCGAAGAATTCGAAGGGGTTGTCGATTTTCATCAGCTAAAGCATGCTCTACTCAAAGAGCAGCAGGCGCTTATTGTGCAGAAGAAGTTCTTAGACATTCGGTCAATGCGTTGGATTAATGGTAGGCAAGACTCCAAACGAAAAATAGGCGATGTGAATTTATATGTGACTTCTGACTATATATTTAGTGAGAACTTATCTAGTTTTAGGGCGGTTACCGAGGTCAAAGTGTCGAAGCTATTAAAACGTGATACCTACAATAGGAAGCAGGCTGATATAGAAAAGCGGATATACGTTTCAAGCTATGAGTACAAATCACCCAATGTCTTCCGCATAGGTAGGTCCGATGAAGAAGTACAAGAATTAAAAAGAGGTGTTGAATCGAAGTTTCAGTCATTAATCGATAAGGTAAAAAGTACGCCTAATATGCCTCGTACGGAAAAGGACTATAAAGTTGCCCAGTTAAAGAAACAAAAAAATAGAGAACTAAGAAAATTCCAGGGCCTGGGCCATATTAAGGTAAATTTAAGAGAGTGGAAGGCAAATGATGGGGCACTACTTAAAAGAGTGATAAGCGAGTCTCACGAGTTTATGGCTCAAAAAATTACTAATGACTTTGTGTTGAGTTCTGCTGGCAATACTCTGGTCAAAGGGAATGCGTCAAATGAGCGACAAACGGGAACTACAAAAGTTGTCAACTTCAATTTCGACTAGTCGAAATCGAACTTTACGAGTTCCTATGGGGCGAAAATACTAGCTCCCGTAGCTATCCAGATTTCTTAAAGGGTAGTGTAGTCAAACTGCCAAGCTTCTGGGAGGGGAACACTTCACCCTTCCAAATTTCACCCAATTCACATTTATTTCACACCTCTTCAAATAGACTATCCTTTTTCGCTTGCAAAGGAATAAGTCATTGATCCGTTTAGTTGTAACCGCATTCCTGTGTCTGTTCGTTTCGGGCTGCAGTATTGTCAACTCAGTCCGTTTACTTAATGCGAATGATTCAGTTCATCCAACTTGGAACTCACAATCGGGGCAAGAAAAGCTGGCCACGAGCTTTATCGGAGAGCAGATGTTTGTGGAAGCGAGTATCAATGGGGAGCCCGGTTTTCGCTTTCTGGTTGATACAGGGGCGTCTATTCCGTGTTTGATGACCACTGAAAAAGTGACGGCGCTTAATTTGGAAAAAGGATATGAAATAGAAATCGGCGGTAACGGAAATGAAGAAAACTCACCCGCTTATACAACCGAATTGAAACAGGTTGCGATTGGCCCTGTTAGTTTTGATGATATGACTTTCTGTGTGATCCCGGTAGAGACTACCGGCTACTATCTAAGAAAAGACGAAGCTTTATTTGACGGTGTGATAGGCACTAAGCTTTTTGATAATTACGCGATCCAGGTGGACGCAGAGAATAACCAAGTGACCATCTACCAAGGTGATTATCCAAAACACCACCAAGATGTCGCCGTGGCGATGGAGAAAAGCTGGGGTAAATACACTATTGAAGCAGGCGTTTCTTTGAACCCCAAGGAAACAAAGTCAGTAAGTATGATCGTAGATAGTGGCAGTCGAAATTATATAAAGCTAAACAAAAAATTACTCGAGAAACTTCCAGTAAATACACCCTTGGTTACTGCCGCAGACTTTGGGCTAAGCGGTAGAAATATTCATCAGCGCGCCAAAATAAGTGGCATTCAAATTGGAGATTTAAGGGCAAAGAATATTCGAGCTAACTTCATTCATGACGACGACGATGACGATATTACCTACGTTGTCGGTAATGGCCTACTTAATCAGTTTGTGGTTACCTATGATATGCCGAACGAAAAACTCTACTTAAGAAAAACTT
>JAPHTP010000130.1 GCA_026196875.1 Kangiellaceae bacterium | reverse complement strand
TGCCAACTCTGGTTCGGTGATTAGCGAAATAAAAGGAAGAACCGAGGCAATACCAATTACACTAAAAAGGCCATTGGCAATCGAAGTGCCTAGAATAAAAAGCAACTGCTTTTTATCAGTTTGGTCCATCAAACCATATATAAGAAGAAATTTGTTATACAACGGGATCCCTTAAGCAGTCTAAACCGATAGAAGCTGAATGTTGCATTCGCAATATTACACTATGAGATAGCATTAGAAAAGCGAATGGACTTCTTATTCAACGTTAATTGTTCACTTTTTCACTTTAAGTCTAGTCTAATTCCTCGATGGATATAAGAGCTCCGGAGGGGCGCAGATCAGTAAGGATGATTTAATCCGGTGAGTACTGCCCAAGTCGGATGAAACTGAATGTAAGGTTCACTGCTAAAATCACTTAAGCTTCCCCAGGACCCATCTGAGCGTTGCAGTGATAATAGAAACGCTTCGGTGGTGGCGATTCGAGGATCGTGGTTTTTAAACAATATTTTGAGGCACTGTAGGTATTCCGCCAGCAAATCTATATCTCCGAGTTTAAACCTGACGTCTTGATAGCTTTCGTTGATGTAGTCTGCCACTTTTTCTGTGTTAACGCCCTCACGAACTCCTAGCTCGCCGTAATTGGTTAGCACCAACACTATGTGGGTTGCCAGGTAGGCTAAGTCAGAAAACTCATCACTGTAATAATGGAGGGTCGAGTCGTAATCAAATGCGACCAATTGGTCTAGATACGTGTCAAATTGCTCAGGAGGCAGGAGAATCTTGCTGTCAGGATTCTTTTGGGTGAAATAGTAGAGAAACGAGGTATCGATCAAATAATCGCCTATGATCTCATAGTCTCGCTTTGTTATAGACTCGCTAAATAGAAGTTCTGAGCTATAAGCCGCCTTCTCTACATTCGAAAATTGGTCGCGGTAAAAATCAACATAGAGTCCTCGATGATTATCACTTGCCCATACCACCTGCAAAACACCAATGAAATCCCAAAGTCCATCGGTGTTGGCCGGAAACAACTGCGGTAACTGTTTTGCTCCTCGAGCTAAAGTGTTATTCAATAATTGACGCGCGGCGCGGCGTTGAAGAGGGCGTTTTGAAGTACGCGCAAGTTCTGCACTTAAAATCACAAAGTCACTGAAAACAGCTTCAAAGTTTTCTTCTTTATCAATAAAACCCAATAACCAATGGAGTCCGCCAAGGATCGCCTTTTCTTTTGGATCTTCGGTTTGTTGAATAAATTGCCGAATTAGATTTTCGGTCTGCTGGTTATACTTTAGCCGAGTTGATGGAACTTGAAGCTCAACCTCTGGGACCTGTCGATATCTTTCATAACTATCTGATGGTAGTAATAGTAAATAGGCAAGCGCAGCAATTAAAATAGAGGCTAACAGTGCGCTTAGTTTAAGTTTCAAAGAAATATGCATCGAGTAAATATTTATATCGGTTAAAAGAACAAATTCGGTTACTTTAAGTCTGTAAGCAACATGCTAAACTAAGTGCCGAATAACACTAGGAATAAATGACATGAAGCCGATTGTTCAGACTTATTTTGATAAAGCTACTTTTTCATTAACTCACTTGGTATATTGCCCTGAAACACTACACGCGGCAATCATTGATCCGGTCTTGGACTACGATCCTGCGGCGGTAACCACCAACACCAAAAGCGCGGAAAAATTGCTCACCGAATTAACAAATAAAAACCTATCCTTAAAATGGGTACTGGAAACCCATGCCCATGCCGACCATATCACTGCTGCGCAATGGATTAAACAAAATACCGATGCCAAAACCGTGATTGGCACGAATATTCGTCAAGTACAGCAGACTTTTAATGAGATATTTGACTTGGCATCTGAAGAGCAAGGATTGCCGCAAGATTTTGACCATTTAGTAGATGACGGTGACAAATTAGAACTAGGTAAGTTAAATATTCAAGTAATGCACACACCAGGGCATACGCCGAGTTGCTGTACTTATATGATAGGCAACGCTGCATTTGTAGGCGACACAATATTTATGCCCGATTTCGGTACCGCGCGTTGTGATTTTCCCGGTGGCGATGCACGCCAGTTATACCAGTCATTGCAAAAGACCTTGAGCTTGCCTGCTGAAACAAGACTGTTTATGTGTCATGACTATATGCCCGGCGGTCGTGAATTAAAATACGAGACAACCGTGGCAGAGCAAAAAGCTAGCAATATTCATATTAATGATTCTGTCTCCGAGGAAGAATTTGTGAAAATGCGCACTGAAAGAGACGCACAACTTGCAGTCCCTAAACTGATTTTACCGTCTTTACAAATCAATATTCGTGGCGGGAAGCTACCTCCTAAAGGAGACAAGGGAACCCGTTTCATAAAACTACCGTTAAATAAATTTGGATAAGGATTTCTCAATTTTACAAAGGTTGCCTTCATGAAAAATCATTTAGTTATCGGTAATAAGAACTACTCTTCTTGGTCACTACGCCCTTGGCTCCTGCTGAAAGTTAAGGACATTCCTTTTACTGAAGAGAAAATTTTACTTTATCGAGAAGATACCAAGCAGGAGATACAGAAGCACTCGCCGGCTGGACTAGTACCATTTTTAAAAAATAGTGAAGTGAGAACTTGGGATTCTCTCGCTATCTGTGAATATATTGCAGAAGCTTACCCTGAAAAACATTGCTGGCCGGAGAATTTGGAAGCGAGAGCTTTAGCTCGTTCAATTTCGGCCGAAATGCACTCAGGGTTTAACCAAATCCGAGACTGCTTACCGATGAACTGCCGGAAAAATATCGTTTTTAAAGTTGAAAGCGATAGCTTGCAAGGCGAAATCAACCGTATTAATTCAATTTGGCAGGACTGCCGCATTCACTATCAAAAAGAAGGGGCATTTTTATTCGGTGACTTTACCATCGCCGACGCGATGTATGCTCCGGTAGTACTCAGGTTTCACTGCTACGGAATTGACGTTGGTTCAGTGGCCAAGCAATATATGCAGTCCATTCTCTCACTAACAGCAATAGAAGAATGGGTCAGAGAAGGCGTAGCCGAAAAAGCAGTAATTGAACAGGCTGAAATCTAAATGTCTCTGCGCTTAAGTAATTTAAATCTATGAATGATTTTGAAGCTTATATTTCTGATCCAAACAATATCATTACAGATATCGGCGAACTGCCTCGGCGGGCATTAACGTTAATCAACGATTCAATTATTAGCGAGGTCACCCAATTCCATCAGGGTATCCCTGGATACCGAGAAACACCGCTTGTTGATTTAACAGAGCTAGCCCAAAGGTTTGGGGTAAAAAGTATCTTAGTTAAAGATGAAAGTTCTCGATTTGATTTAAAAGCGTTCAAAGGGCTTGGCGCCAGCTACGCTATAGCTCGGTTGATTTCAACTTATTTGGGTTGTAAAAAAAACCTATCATACGCACAACTGCGACAAAGGAAAGCCGAGTATAGTGATCTGGAATTTGCCACTACTACCGACGGTAACCATGGTAAAGCCGTTGCTTGGAGTGCCCAATTATTTGGCTGTCGGTCACATATTTTTATGCCCAAAGGCACATTAGCTTGTAGAAAAGAGGCCATTCAAGCGTTTACCGAAGAGGTAGAAATTACTGATTTTAATTATGATAAAACGGTAGAGCTGTGCGCTGGGCTTGCCCGACAAAACCAGTGGAATTTGATTCAAGATACCGCCTGGCCCGGTTATATTGAAATTCCAGCCAATATTATGCGCGGCTATTTTACAATTTGCGCGGAACTTAGCACCCAGTCCAACCAATGGCCGACTCACGTATTCCTACAAGCTGGAGTCGGTTCTTTTGCCGCGGCAGTAGCCCTTTATTTTTATATTGAATCTCGATCTCGACAAAATCCTATGCCCAAAGTCATATTGGTTGAACCTAAAAATGCGGCTTGTTTTTACCATTCCGCCAAACAGGGAAAGCCCGTAGAGGTCGGTGGCGAACATCAAACAATTATGGCTGGACTGGCTTGCGGACGACCGAGCGATCTAGCTTGGGAGATTTTATGGCCGTTAACTTCAGCTTATTTTAGCTGCGAAGACCAGATCACAATTCAAGGAATGAATCGGTTTGCTAATCCATTCGCGACAGACGCAAGAGTCATATCGGGTGAGTCCGCCGCAGTTACGCTAGGGCTATTAGAGTCATTAGTTTCAAATCCAGATAATCAATCGGTAACCGAAAAAATAGGGCTTAATAGTGACTCTATTACACTTTTCATTTCGACGGAAGGTGATACTAATCCAGAGTTTTATCAAACACTTGTCAAAGCTGAAGCATAAATACTTAAGCCCGACATAACTATCAACCTAAGCACAGCGCCTGCCAACTTTATTAAAAGCACCAAATCATTTTAAACCGATTGTTTTAAGGCTAAACAAATATTACTTATTGAGATTCTTCCGTTCTACACTTAATAGATAGCTTATATGTAGCGAGGAAGTACCATGCAAGTTAGAACAGGAGAAGACAGGAAATCTTGGTTTCGCTCCGACCGCTTTTATCACACCGACGATGGCTGGTGGTTTCAAACTAGAGAACACACCGAACTTGGCCCCTTTAATTCACATAGAGAAGCCGAGTCCGAGTTATGCCTCTATATTCGTAGACTGAATACATTTCATGGCTTAGTCAAAGAAGAAAGCACGATTAGTAAAGCGACTATCGATAAATCTTGAACTAAAGCCGAATAAAAGTCGTACCCAAACTAAACTGCACCAATATTTTCGGCAGTAGTCTGCTGTCTTGTCTGAACTATCGCTTTGGCCATTCCAAAATCTTCCAAAATAGAATACAAACAAGGGATCACAAATAGAACTAACAGAGTTGAAGTTGCTATCCCAAAAACGATACTGGTCGCCAAGGGAATTAAAACTTGCGCTTGCAAACTCGTCTCAAATAGAAGTGGCGTCATTCCGGCGATAGTCGTAATAGAAGTTAACAGGACCGCTCTAAATCGATCATAACTCGCCTTAGCTGCAGCATCGTGGACACTCAGTCCTTCGGCTACCCGCCGTTTTACAAATTCGACCAGCAAAATCGAGTCATTCACCACAATACCAGCTAGAGAAACAAACCCCAGCATCGATGGCATGGTAAATTGTAATCCCATTATTAAATGGCCCCAAATAACACCAATCAATGCCAACGGTATCGCTACCAATACAACAAGTGGTTCTGAATAACTTTCAAACTGGAAAGAAAGCAAAATAAAAACACCGAAAAGTCCCAATACAAATGCACTCATCATCGACTTTTGGGTAGTGCCAGCATTTTTAACTTCACCTTCATAGGAAAGCCTTAAATCAGGATAGTTTTTCTCAAATTGTGGGAGCCAGCGTTTTGCGACATCACTAAGTACCTGGTTGGTGTTGTTAACCTCTGCGTCGATATCACCGTAGATAGTTACAGCTCTTTGATTGTTTACCCGACTAATTCGCGAAAATCCACGCGTCATTTGAATTTCTGCAACAGAAGATAATGGTATAACTGCTTTGTTTTGTGGATGAATAATTGCAAAAGTATCGAAGTCGACAAACTCATCTCGTGAATTTTTATCAAGCATCACGGTTACTTCGAAAGTTTCTAAGTCAACATTGGTTTCCAAAACCTTAGTTCCTTGAAATGCTGCCCGCAACTGGCTGGCGATGGTTTGCATATCGATACCAAGACTAGTCGCACCCGGTTTTAACCTGACGGTAAACTCTGGTTTGCCTGGCCGCAGATCGTCCATCAAATTATTAACTCCCGGATAACCACTTAACCAATTTTGCAAATCGAAAGAAGCTGCAGATAATCGCTCAAAATCATCACCAAAGATCCGGATTTGAATAGCCCGGCCGCTCGGGCCTATCGATGGCTCTTTAAATGATATGGTTTGCGCTTGCGGGATCACTCCGGTTAACTCACGCCAACGATTGATAAAAGCTTGAATTTTGGTATTTCTCACCTCTGCGGTAAGCAAATCAATTGTGATTGTCGCCAAGTGAGCACCTGATTCCATTGCATCTGCATTTTCATTATTACTAATAGTGATCGCTTTGATGAGTTGTTGTGATTCATCTTGCTGGAATTCTTGCCCAGTTTTTTCCAACGCATCGACTAGCTTATCGATAACTAATTCGGTTTGCTCAAGCGGTGTTCCAGCCGGCGTTAAAATTCTTGCCTGAACCATATCTCCTTCAATATTAGGAAAGGCGGAGAACTTTAAAATACCCGACGAAAGCATGCTAACCGATAGCGCGAATATCCCAATTACACCGCCAATAAATGCGTAACGATACTTTACTAATTTCTCTACAAACCGAAATACCCTCTGCCTTAGCTCTTCGAATTTCGAATCAAAGTCCTGGCGAAACTTTGAAGGTTCTTTTTTATGTGCATGGGAGAGCGAATGATTTAAATGGCCAGGCAGAATAAGAAAGGCTTCGACTAGAGAAACGCTGATAACCGAAATTAAAACTATAGGAATAACTTTCAGTATTTGCCCAAGATCACCTTCGATAAATACCAACCCAATAAAAATACACAGGGTGGTCGCGAAAGACGATAAAACACCTCTGGCGACGGTCTTAGTTCCTTCGACCGCAGCCTGTAACGGCGTCGCACCTTTTTTCATTTGGCTACCAATTGATTCTGAAATAACTATCGCATCGTCCATTAATATGCCGAGCGCCAAAAGCAGCGCTACCATGGAAATCATATTGATTGTGATACCAAAGTGGGCTAAAACAAAAAAGCTTGCCAGGAAACTAACCGGTAACCCCATAACTACCCAGAACGCATAGCGAATAGTAAAGAACAACCACATGACGCCAAATACAAGTAATAACCCTTGCCAAGCATTTGAAACTAAAAGCTGGATCCTGTCTTTTACAATACTGGTGGCGTCTTGGGTTAAAGACAGCTCAATCCCCGCCGGTAGTTTGGCTGTTTCACGGGCGACGACTTCTTCGACGGCTTCTAGAACTCTCAAGCTATCATCAATAGTATTTTTGTTTATTTTAAGTAAAGCGGTGTTTTTCCGATTGTAACTCACCTTATCTTCGGCGAGTTCAAAAGTATCAGTAATGGTGGCGATATCACCCAAGCGAATTTCATTGCCATTATCACCACTCAATATGGTCAGTTGGGCAAGTTCTGTGGCAGACTTTCGCTCATCATTGACTCTAAGCTGCATTTCTCGAAATGGCGTCTCAACAGAACCTACCGGGAGGTCAATATCCTGTTTGCTAATTAAGCTGGCAAGCTCCTGTAGATTTAAGCCGTAATTACGCAACTTTTCATTAGAAACTTCCACCCTAAGTTGCCTTTCGGAAAATCCGGTTATTTCAACTAGGGGTATTTGCGGGTGTTGCAATAGTTTCTGTTTTATCTGCTCCGCGAGTGTTTTAAGCTCCACCCTCGGTAAATTGCCGCTCAATGCAATCGAAATGACATTTTGAGTTCGCCCTTTTTCCTTAACCGTTGCGGTTTCAGCTTCATCGGGAAAGTCACTAATGCCATCAACCGCGCTCTTAACATCATCAAGAAATTTGTCAAAGTCACCTTGCTCCAACATCTTAACTGTCATCAATCCTAAATTTTGCCTGGCCTCACAGTTTTTTTCTTCAATAAAACTAATGCCATCTAGCGCATCTTCCAGCACCAAACAAATTCCTTGCTCTACATCACTCGGCGTCGCCCCGGGGTAAGGCACTCTCACTTCAGCCGAATAGGCTTTAACTTCGGGAAAAGTTTCCCGTTTAATATCAGGCAGGGTCATAATTCCTAATGCCATAAATAGCACCATCAACAAATTACCTGCCGTGGGATGGGCGGCAAAAAATCTAATCATTGCTATTTACCCTCCAACCAAGTGTTTACTTTTTCTAACGCAGCATTGTCTTGTATTGGCGTAACCGCCATACCACTAACAGCAGGAAAGACATCTGAAGTAATTAGTTTTTGGCCGGCTAGGTCAGCCTTTTTTAATAAGGCCAGTTCCCCTTTAAATTGTTGAGGAGATATTTTAGTTCGGGAAAGTTTGTGTTCATTATCGATTAAATAGACTTCATTATTTTGAATAGCAAAGCGCGGAATAATGGCAAATTCGGAGGCCGCGCCGAATAGCGACACCTTCATATACATTCCCTCCAATAAAGGCGGTTTTTTTCCAGGTTCAATGTCCCGGTAATTACCTGAAACGCTGACTGTGACACCAACAGTTTTGGTTTGCGGGTCAAGTTCGTCGCTAAACCTCTCAACTTTAGCTTGCCAGACAGAAGATGTTCCGCCGACCATTTCGATTTCAGCGGTTAAGCCCAATGATGCGAGCATTTGGGTCATGCCTGCATAATCGCTAAAGTTAATTTTCTGTAGCTTATCGCGTTTAAAACCGCGCGCGAAAGCGCTGAACTGGTCGATCGGAAACTGCGCGTTTACTACAATTTTATCCAAACCCGATGCATCAAAAAGTTGCGTTCCCGTCGCAACGTATTGATCAAGCTCCGCATAGACTTGACTGATCCTTCCATTGAAGGGCAAGCGAATCTCGGTACGCTCTAAGTCTCTTCGGCTTTTTTCGAGTTTAGACTCAGCAATGGCAAGCTGCGCTTTCATGACTTCCAGATCTGAAGGCAGAGTCGTCTTCTTGTTTTTCAGTTGTTGTACTTCTTGTTGTTGCTGCAGTAAATTTTGTCTCTCCGCATCAAGTTTTGATTGCGAGACAGAGCCGCTTTTACGTAATTTTTGCAACCGCTTATATTCTTTATCTCGAACTTTGAGTTTTTCCTGGGCCAGTTTAAGCTCCAGCTCATTATTTTCGATAGTCAATTGCATTTCTTTTAAGTTGGCCTGGTTGGCGAGCACATCCGCTTCTGCTTGTTTTAATTGAAGCAAGTAATCCTTGTCGTCAATTTTTAACAGCAATGTTTCCGCTGGATATATTTCCCCTTTTTTTAGATTGGGATGGATGTAAGTTACCCGTCCAGTTACTTCGGCCTTTGCCTGCAAACTGAGATCAGGTTTCACGTTGCCAAAACCAATAATCTGAGGACTAATGCTTTTTAATGGTATTTCAATAAAACTCACTGGCACGCTAGGCCGAGCTTGCGGATTATGCGTCATGACCGGCTGTAGCTTTACTATCAGTACGCTGATAACAATTCCGACTAATGCAACTGCGATCAACGCATATCTTTTTGTAAAAAATTTCTCCATCAGACTAACTCCGAATTGAGGTAAAACTACTGCTACCATTAATAAAAAATTGATAAATATGTTCAGCCCATTCAGGCTGTGTCAGCTCTTCGTCACTAATTTTCCAAGCCATCTTGCGCACAGGCTCGCCGATATAAGGAGTAATAATAAGTGAGATAAGATTGAAAGCGAGATACTTGGCGGTTAACGGATTGTCGATCGCCAATTCACGCTGGATCAGCATTGGCAGAAATTGCGACATTCGTTTTGGGAAACGTTCAATAAAAGCGTCTCGCAACACCGAGTCATTGTGTAGGATTTCGTCATGGATCATACGCGCTAGACCCTTATTATCCGACAGCATGGCAAGCATATTCTGGATCAGGGCTTTAATCGGATTCTCCGCACTGGCTAGCTGGGTCACTCTCGAAAAATGCTCATTTGCCATATGGTCAAGCAACGCAATGAACAACCCTTCCTTATTTTCAAAGTAATACTTCACCATTGCTGAATTAACACCAGCTCTTTCACCTAACTCTCTTATGGTAATCGAACGGTAAGTTTTCTCTGACATTAACTGTCTTGCAGCGATCAGCAAATTCTGCTTTTGCTCGGCTTGTTTGGCCGGATCGACCGGTCTTCCTCTTGGTGGTGTCATGATTACATACATTTAATTAATCAATTGATTAATTAAATAGCAAATTAAGTCGAGGATCAAGACTTCTTTACAAAGCTTTACAACTCTGGCGGCCAATCGAAGATGCTCGATAAATCAGGCGAACACCAAGAGAACACTGTGCGAACACCAACCATCATAATAAAAATACTTTTATTTCAATAAGTTAGATATTGGCACGGAAATGGCTTTGTATTTGGAAAATGATTTTTCGAGACATAATGAATGAAGCTAGATGCGATTTCTAAAATAAAGGATACTTCTGCACAAGACCGTGTAAAAGCACCAAGTAGTGGCGCTTTGAATACCAAAGGTCTTTGGGTAGTCGGCTCAATGGTGGCACTCGGAGCAATTTTGGTTCTATTGAGTCGTTTTAATCTATTACTTAGTTCCGATCAAAATGTATCCAAACGCCAAATCCAGATTGCCCAAGTTGAAAGAGGGAATTTACAGCGAGACATTTCCGTTCAAGGGCGAGTGGTCGCGGCAAACAGTCCGACAATCTACGCTCCCGCAACCGGAACTATAACCATATTAGTCAAGGCTGGCCAAAACGTGGGCAAAGAACAGACGATAGCAGTCATCGACAGCCCAGAGCTGAGCAGCCAGTTGGATCAACAAAAGAACCAATTATCAGAGTTACAACTGGAATACGAAAGGCAAAAGATCCAAATTAAAACTGCTTTGCTTGATAACCAGCAAGCCATCGAAGTCGCCAAAGTTGACCTTGAATTGGCGAAGAAAAATATCGAGCGTGCTGAGCAAAATATCAAAGTCAAAGTGATCAGCCAGGTAGAGTATGAAACCCAACAAGCTGAGTTAGCTAAAATAAAGTTGCAACATAAACACGCTATTCAAACCGCCGAACTCAATCGCGAGAACTTGGAATTTGAACTCAAAACTAAAGAGTTTCAGTTACAACGCCAGCAATATGTTGTGCAAGATCTGCAACGCCAGGTAGACGAGTTAAAACTTATCTCCCCGCTCGAAGGCGTTGTCGGTAACATTAATGTACGTGAGAAAGACACAGTTGCCGCCAATAGCGCCTTGATGACGCTAGTCGATTTAACCGCATTTGAATTAGAAGTCAATATTCCAGAAAGCTACGCCGATGATTTAGGGGTAGGACTTGGTGCCGCGATCCAAATTGATAACAAAGAAATTCAAGGCGAACTCACCGCCATTTCTCCCGAAGTTGCCAATGGCCAGGTAACCGGTCGTATTCGCTTTATTGGCGATCTACCGACGAGATTACGCCAAAATCAGCGGATTTCATCCCGCATCTTAATCGAATCTAAAAACAACGTAGTGAAAGTTAAGCGTGGATCTTTTCTTGAAAGTAGCGGCAGTCGCTTCGCATTTGTACTTGATGGCGATATTGCAGTCAAAAAACCAGTACAGATTGGCGCATACAGCTTATCTGAAGTTGAAGTTGTTTCCGGCCTCGATGTCGGTGACCAAATTATTATTTCTTCTGTCGAACAATTCGTCGACAGTCAACAGATTTACTTATCTAACTAGGAGCAACCAATGTTAAGAATGAATAACGTAAGTAAAATTTTTCAAACTCGTATGATAGAAACGCATGCTTTAAGAGACGTTGATATCCATATTAAGAATGGAGAGTTTGTTTCTGTAACCGGACCTTCCGGCTCAGGTAAAACGACTTTTCTTAATATCGCCGGATTGCTCGAAAATTTAACTAAAGGCCAATATTTTTTGGATGGACAAGACGTAAGTCAACTAAGTGACAATCGTCTATCGGAAATCCGCAATGAAAAAATCGGATTTATCTTTCAGAGTTTTAATCTATTAGCTGACTTATCATTATACGATAACGTAGATGTTCCACTTCGATATCGAGGTTTTAACAAAGCGGAGAGAAAAGAACGCATCGAACGCGCTCTCGAAATAGTCGGCTTATCATCGCGTCATGATCATCTACCTACTCAACTATCAGGCGGCCAACAGCAACGCGTGGCCATCGCGAGAGCAATTGCAGGCGAACCTAAGATTATCCTCGCGGATGAGCCAACCGGTAATCTTGATTCTTTAATGGCGCGCCAGGTAATGGAGCTACTAGAAAAGATCAACGAGCAGGGCACAACAATTGTGATGGTTACTCATGACCCCGTACTAGCTAAACGAGCCGATCGTGAAATACAGATCTTTGACGGGCAAGTCAATTCAGTAGAAAGAGATGAAACCGACCAACCTGTCCAAACTAACTCTGATACAGAAACGGCGCTAGAAACCGCTTAAACAAGGAGACGTATATGTTACTTTATAGTTTACGGCTTGCTTTTAAAAACCTTGGCAACCGGCCTGGTCTAACAGCCTTGACCATTGGTGCAATTGCAATCGGATTGGCGCTACTCACAACAATGACGACCATGAGCTATCAGTCTTCGCGGGTCCCTGTTTATGAAAAAAGAAATCAACTAAATACAGTGCTGATAGACACCCGAGAAAAAGAAGCACGATTTGCCGATAGACTTTTTCGAGTGCCTTATTTGACTTATCAAGATACGATGAACTTGTACAATGATAAAGCAATAGATGCAGAAAAAACCTATCTATGGAAAAGCTCTACTTTCCTAAATGATATTGACGGTAAAGTGCATCCGCGCCAGACCAGAACCATGGCCGGCCTATCAAATTTCTTTACCTTATTTGACGTTCCTTTTTTACATGGAAGCGGATGGAGCAAGCAAGATGACGAGTCAGCGAGCCCGGTTATAGTTCTGTCTTACAAAATGAATCAACACTTTTTTAACGGTGAAAACAGTGTTGGTAAAACACTTCGAATTAACTCCACGACACTAACGGTTATCGGAGTTCTCGCCGACTGGAAACTACCTGCACGATTTTATGATCGAACATTTAGCAGTACGCGGTTTGATGATGTATTTATTCCTTCATCGTTAGCGATGAATATTAATGCCCCCCGTTTTATTCGCTGTTGGAGCAAGGATAACAATCTGCGTCAGTCTTACGCATTATCTGACATCGATGGTCTAAAAACATCTGAATGCACCTGGATGGCACTGTGGGTCGATTTAAAAGACGAGTCAGCAAAACAAAATTATGAAGAATTTATCAACCGTTATGTCAATCAGCAGAGGTCCATGGGAAGGATCCCCCGAGACGATAAGCCTCGAATCGTTAGCATCAAGCAGTATCTTGACGAAATAATTACCAATAATGCAACCGATGGTGTGTTTCAGTTATTAGCGATTCTTTTCTTTTTAGTGTGTCTTTTAAACACTGTGGGAATTTTACTAGCGAAGTATATGGGTAAAGTACCTGAAATTGCCTTGCGCCGCGCACTAGGAGCAAAGAAGCACATTATTCTGCAGCAATATCTATTAGAAGTTAGCATGATCGCTTTGATCGGAGGTGTACTAGGGCTCGGGCTTTCCCATTTTAGTCTGATTGGAATGATGCACATAAACATTTATCAATCGGACTACACGGTTACTGCCGAAGCTATCCGTCATTTATATAAACTCGATCTGGTTATGATTGCTCAGGCTATGGGAATCGCCGTCGGCAGTGCATTATCAGTTAGTTTGTTTCCGGTATGGAAAATCTGTAATACGGCGCCAGCCGGTCAACTTAAATCTCAGTAGGTGTCGCTATGGAATTTGGTCCAATATTAAAATCACTTAAACGCCGAAAAGCATTTGCATCGCTTATCATTTTGCAGGTAGCAATTACATATACGGTGATGACAATTTCGACTTTACAAACAAACGCTACCTTAAGTGAGTGGAACCTACCGTCTGGTTTTGACCATGAAAATGTTGTCGCGGTAAGTTCACAAATTTTTGATGAGTCGGTTCAATCGAAAGGATTAGTGCAGGATGATATCGAAAAACTCTCTCAGCTGCCTCAGGTCAAAAGTATCACTACTGCTGAACAAATGCCGTTTAGAGCAGAAAGGGTAACCGAGTTATTTCTAGACACATCAGATAAAGCGCAAGCGTATCAAACCAATATTTTCGACTTCGATATTAATGGCCTTGAGGTCTTAGGCATCAAAGTTTTGCAAGGAAGAAAGTTCTATCCGTCTGAAATTATTGCTATCGATGAATCATCACAGGAAAGACCTTCGGTCGTCATGATCAGTGAACAGATGGCGAAAGCCATGTTTGAAGAGCAAAGTGCTATTGGTCGTCAAATATATCTCGATCAAAGTGCTTCACCTGTCGAGGTCATTGGCGTATATAGCGGATTTATGAATGGTGAAACGTTGAACGGTAGAGGTATGTCTTATCGCTCAGTCATTCGACCTCAGGTTGCCTATATCAATGGAAATGATCCGAGTTATTTAATTCGAGTTGAGCCAGGATTAACGGAAGCATTTCTGGAGCAGATCCGATCAGAACTTTACCAAGCGCCGGGACGATTTGTTCAACGAGTAGAATTTCTGACTCGTACCCAAAAGCGCATGTATGATGGTAGAGGAAGTCGTGCGTTGTTAATGCTTTTTATCAGCTTTGTATTGCTGATCATAACCGGGCTAGGAATATCGGGACTGATTTCTTTTTTAGTCGCGCAGCAAAAGAAACAAGTCGGTACGCGCCGGGCTTTAGGAGCAAAGAAATGGCAGGTAATCCGCTATTACTTACTGGAAAATACTATCGTTACCGGTATTGGTCTTATCCTGGGTGTCATTTTAGCGCTTACATTAATCATCATATTGTCCAACAATCAAGCGTCTAATTTTATCAGTCTTGGCTGGATGATAGCGGTCGGTGTTTTCGTTTGGTTAATTAGCCTCATTTCAGCCTTAAACCCAGCGTTCCGCGCAAGCAAAGTAGCACCAGCAATAGTAACTCGTGGCGCTTAAAACTTTTCTCAATCAGAAGTCTATGCTCTAATTGCGCATAGACTTCTACTGACCCAACCTATTAACAATTGATAAGGAATAATTCATGTCTTCGAGGATTTTAATCATCGATGATAATCCCGATATCACAAAAGCATTATCGGTAATGCTAAAGTTGGAAAATTTGGATTGTGACGTTGCCCATTCACCACAAGAAGGTCTAAGCCGCCTCAATCAGAGAAGCTATAACTTGGTCATTCAAGACATGAACTTCTCTGAGGATATGACCTCAGGCAAAGAGGGTATCGAACTATTTCATGCTATCAGAGAGGTAAATTCTGATATTCCGATCATAATCATCACTGCCTGGACCAATGTTGAAAATGCGGTAGAGCTTGTCAAACATGGTGCCGCAGATTATATCGGTAAACCCTGGGATGAAGATAAACTAATCGTCACCATCAAGAATCTACTAGAGCTTGATGAATTGCGCCGTGAGCAGACAAATATTCGTCGTGACCGCAACTCTAACCGTCAAAAATTAGCTGAATCCTTTGATCTCTGCGGCATATGCTACCAAAGTGATGCTATGTCGCGACTACTACAAATTGCCACTCAAGTTGCTCACTCTGATGTGCCGATTTTGATCACCGGTCCCAACGGCGCTGGCAAGGAGAAAGTTGCAGAAATTATCCAAGCGAACTCTGCATGCGAGGGCGGGCCTTTTATAAAAGTCAATATTGGCGCGCTTTCCAAAGATCTTTTGGAAGCAGAGTTGTTTGGGGCTGAAGCCGGCGCCTATACCGGCGCCAACAAACGTCGCATAGGAAGGTTTGAAGCAGCGGATGGTGGCACGCTTTTTCTAGATGAGATCGGTAATCTGTCTCATGAGGGACAAATTAAACTACTTAGAGTATTACAAAGTGGTGAGTTTGAAAGAGTTGGTAGCAATGAAACTCAAAAGGTGAATGTCCGAGTGATCAGCGCGACTAACAGTGATCTCAAGCAAGCGATTAAAAATGGTGAATTTCGGGAAGATCTGTTCTATCGCCTTAACGTAATTGAGCTAAAACTACCCGCGTTGAATAAAAGAAAGGACGATATCATTCCTTTGGCAAAACTTTTCCTAGGAAGTGACTATACTTTAACCGAACAAGTTAACGAATTACTATTAAGCTACAGCTGGCCAGGGAATGTTCGAGAACTTCAAAATGCCATCAAGCGAGCTAAACTACTAGCATTTGAAAAACAGATATTGGTTGAACATTTTGATGTTGAGGTCGAAAAACTGGAGAGTTCTAATACCAGCAATGAAATTACTAAACAACAAATTATCGAGACGCTAGAATCGAATAATCATAATATTATGGAGTCTGCCAGAGTTTTGGGAATCAGTCGCTCTGCTCTATATCGGCGCTTAAAAAAATATAATATCGAACATTAATGTTAAAGCATAAAGTTTCACTCAAACATCGCCTCTGGTTTGCGATACTTTTGCCTATCTTGGGCTTTACAACTCTATTGTATACGGCGATTTATTTCGAAATAGAGCTGCTATTTGCCATTCCGGTTGTCTTGGTGGTGACCCTCGGGGTAAGCGCATTGTTGATTAACTATTACTATCAGCCATTTGCTTCACTTATAGAGTCCATCGAAACCGGCCTTAACTGTTTTAACGACGAAGATTTTAGTATCAATATTGCCGAGTACGAATTTACTGAGTTTCAAGTCAGCGTAGAAACCTATAATCGCTTATCAAAGATTTTGCGCGATGAACGAATGGAGCTACATCAACGTGAGCTGCTTTTAGATACGATTATCCAAAATACGCCAATGGCAATTATTTTGACCAGCGCTAACGGGGAAATTATCTACAGTAATCTTGAAGCAAAAAAATTGCTTCGCCAGACAAAAAACCTAGTTGGTTTAAACTTTAATGGTTTAGTCGATAATTTACCATCAGACTTGGCCAGGGCAACTTTGAGTAAGCAAGAAGGTTTATACAACCATTCGGTTCACGATCAAAAACAAGTATATTTTCTGGTTTGTGAAGAGTTTAACCTGAACGCGCAAATTCACAATCTCTACTTGTATAAAAACATGACACAAGAGGTGGATAAAGAAGAAATTCAAGTCTGGAAGAAAGTGATACGGCTTATTAGCCATGAGCTCAATAATTCTCTCGCACCAATTCAATCGCTTACTCGCTCTGCCAAGAAGATGATTATGCAGTCTTCTCAAGATGAAGCTCTGATTGATATTTTTGATACCGTAACCAGGCGGACCAATCATTTACATAAATTTATTCAACAGTATGCTGAATATTCTAGATTGCCCGCCCCCACGTTAGCGCAAGTTAATATGCAAGAATTTATCTCCGACTTGGCCAAGATAGTCGACCGACCTATTAAGGCCGATTTAGACCAAAGTGAATTCCAGTTCGATTCGGCTCAAATAGAACAAGTCATTATTAATCTAGTAAAAAATGCCAGAGAATCAGGTAGCGAAGAAGAAAGTATTGAATTAGAAATAGAACACCGAAAAAGTGAATTAAATTTCACCGTTAAAGACAGAGGGCAGGGGATGACCGAGTCGCAATTATCTCAATCTCTGCTTCCATTCTTCACCACCAAAAGCGGTGGTACCGGCCTAGGACTCGCACTATGTAAAGAAATTGTCAATGCTCACAAAGGTCGATTAAAAATGTACAATCGCGAACACGGTGGCTTGAGCGTCACACTATCCTTGCCAAATCAATAAAAACAAAAAATAGCAAAAGTTACCCGCTTATAAGCGGCCACTTTGACACCGCTCGATTAAGGCAAACAATGATTTATCGTGTGGGCTGGTTTCAATTAACTTTTGATACATTTGAATCGCCATTGCGGGATCACCGTCTTTGTATTTTTTCCACGCTTGAATCATCATTGATTGGTTATGCATTTTTTCACGCTGTACGGTTAAATTGTCATTATCAAATATTTCATAAAGTGTTATCGGTCTGTTTTTTCCTTGAATATTGCATGAGGCGATATATCGAATTCGATACTGACTTAAGTTGTTTAACCGCTGTTTGGTCTCTTCGCTTATTAAAATCTGAGTATTAAACGCTTTAGTCATTGATTCAATTCTGGCCGCAGCGTTAACCGTATCAGAAATTACCGTAGCATCCATTCGAGACGTTGTTCCAACTGTGCCCAGCATTGTTCGCCCGGAGTGTAAGCCTAATCCAACTTCAATAGCCGGTAACTTTTTCTGGAGTAACATCTTATTATATTCACCAAGGCTATCGATCATTTCAATTGCGGCTTGTACCGCAGCGTCAGCCCCTTTTGGAAACAAGGCCATGATTCCGTCCCCAAGGTATTTGTCGATAATACCTCCATGCTTGTTAATCACTGGCGCAATTTGATTTAAGTAACGGTTGATAAAACGGAAGTTTGCTTGAGGAGACATTGTTTCGGAAAGCGAAGTAAATCCTCGTATATCACAAAACAATACGGTCATTTGCCTTTCGCAGCTATCGCCTAATGATATTTCACTGACACCACCGGCACTCAATTGTTTTAGCAATTGGTGTGGAACAAAACGACTGTACGATTTATTTAAACGAATCATTTCGTTCCTGCTTTTTTGTAACCTGACCAACATCAAATTAAATTGATTGGCTAAGTAACCGAAGCTACCGAAATTACGAGCTGAAAGTTTGAAGTTAAAGTCGTTCTGAATAAGTCGTGATATTGCGACCGTTAACTGCTCCATTGGGTTGGTGATCTTTCTAGCAAAAAATATCGCCGCTAGCATTAGCATGATAGCTAAAATACTGAGCCCCAAAAATACGGCTTCCTTTAGAGATTTTTTGATTTGAGCTAAAGTCCGCGGTGAAATCTGTAATACTAAAACCCCTACTTTTTTATTTTTAGATCCTAGAATAACGGAGTAAACGAATACATCTGAGAGCTGATTTGCTTGATACTCAAATACACCATCACTTTCATTGTTATCTATTGCATTTTGCAATTGTGTGGCAATCACCAAGTCCGAATTGAAAAAATTTCCCGCTACATGCAACGGATGATTTACGGGTACATAGCGAAATCCGATCTCTATCGGTTCTTCATCAAAAGCTAACTTGAGCGTTTGGGCGTTTAAACTCTTGTGACTGAGTCGTATATTTTTGATCGTGCCCACAAGCTGATTGCCAGCTGGAAACTGAAGGACTTTCTTATTGTTAATTGCCAGAAATTGATGTTCACCTTCTAATAAAATTTTTGCCAGGAATTTTTTCTCTTCGCGTCGAATCTCTAGTTCCGGGGTAGTTACACCATAGTGCGATATAACAATATTATTTTTGCTGTCCTTAATAACAGGGATATCGAAAAACGAAGATGATACCAATATTGTATCTTGTTTAACCGTCAGCGAATCTGTAGCGTATTTGTACCGCCCCAGCTTTTGATCATAAATAAGGGAAAATAGGCGATGTTCATTTACATCAGAAGCAACGATAGATTTAAACTTGGACGACAATCTTGCGGCAAGTGCGTCAGCAGAAAAATTGCGTTTGTTTATTTTACTGAACTCATTCCCTTCTATCATGGCAGATAGAGATTTCAGCAAAATTTGCTTTTCGTTCTTGTAGCTTTCGATTAAAAACTTTTCAACTTGAAAATATAAAGCATACCCTCCAAGCGCAACAATTACACCGACTATCACCAGAAACCAACTAATGACGTAATTTCTAAATTGTCGACTAGAGCTTATTTTCAAAACCACAACCTCAAAAAGCCTCAATCCATAGAGGTTTATCGGAACCTTTAGATATACAAAGTTCTAAGGTCCTTAGTCCTTTAATTAGCTTAGTGCACAAATTAATTCGTTTCTTGGAGATCTGGGATATTTGTGACTTTAATGTTTTTAGTTATTGTAATATTTCTCGTTATTGCCCCATAGCTTGGCGCATTATCTGTTGTTTTAGCAAGCCAGTTTGGTCCACTGCATTTAAGCCGATATTCCGCAGTAATGTCAAAGGTAAACTATCACTACCAAACAACCATTTAAACCCACTCATTGCTTCCTGAGTAATTTTATTGGCTGTTTTGCGTTCTCGCTCAAAGGGGCGCAAATTTGCGTCAACCCAATAATCTCGTTTCTTATCTACCTGATCTTTTATTAAATTGGCCAAACACAAGACATCTTGGAACCCGAGATTAACACCAAGACCCGCGAGTGGATGAATGGTATGTGCAGCGTCTCCAATCAACACCACTCGATCAGATAAATAACGGTCGGCATGTCTTTTAATAAGCGGAAATCCTCGAAACTCACTAACCAGCTGAACCCCGCCCAGCTTATTTTCAAAAGCGCGCGATATTTTCTTTTCTAACTCAATTTTATCCAAGTTCTCGATTTTGCCTGTTTCAGATTGGTCTAATGTCCAAACAATTGAGCAAAGATTCGGACTTTGCAAAGGCAAGAAGGCTAATGGACCGGTTCTTAAAAATCTCTGCCATGCGGTATTTTGATGAGGTTTTTCTGTCAACAAATTAGCTACAAAGGCAGTCTGTTGGTAAGGCGATTGGCTGCAAGATATGTTAACCAGCTGCCTTACGCTGGAAAAAGCACCATCGGCGCCGATGATAAGGTGAGCACCTAAACGCGTTTCGTCAGCAAGAACCACTTCTGCAACTTCGTTGTTTGTAACAAGTGATTTTATCCGGCAGTTCTCAATTATTTCTATGTTTGAACAGCGCTGCAATTGAAAGTAAATTGCCGCTTGGATCAATTGGTTTTCAACTATAGCACCTAAATAGGGAGCGCCTATTTCTGCGGCATCAAATTGGATCTGGCCGCTGCCATCTGCGTCCCAAACAAACATTCTTTCGTAGTTAGCTATACGACTGGAGGGTATCTGCTGCCAACAATTTAACTCTCTCAGAAATCTTTGATTGGCCGGGCTAATCGCACTCACTCTGATCTGATAATCAGCTGGTGATATTTTTTGTTGGGCACTTAAAGCAGTTTGACTAAGCTCACTTAACTTGTTCTTTTCTAAAACTTTGATAGACAAACCAGTGTCGGCCAAGGCCGCAGCCATGGCAAGGCCGACCATGCCGCCACCGACTATTATTATATCGCTTTGATTCGATCTCATTTATTTCTCGGACTCAATTGTAATTGGAATACCACGAGCCAAACGAGAACTTCGCGCTCCATATCCCATTGCCCCTCTGCTAAGCAATTGTTTTAGTGGCTTAAACTGATTGACCAAATTCATGCCTTTGTTGCGCATTAAAACAAGCGGTACAAATTCATTGGAAAACAGTCGTGCAAACGAGTCAGTCGCCAAAATCGTTTGCTGCCAATCAACCTGTCTGGAATCGACATATTGCTCGAGAAAGTCCTGATTAGTCCAATCTCGGCCACTCGTAATAGCTTGCTGAACTAACTCGACCAAAACTGCAATGTCCCTCAAACATAGATTAAACCCCTGTCCCGCGATAGGGTGCAAGGTATGCGCGGCGTTGCCCATTAACAGCATGTTCTGTTTAAATTGAAGGCTAGGTAAATGAAGTGAAAGCGGATACTGGAATCTTTCGCCTATTTTGGTTATTTCGCCCAACCGGTAGCCGAAGGCTCGTTGCAGTTCGAACTTAAATTCTTGCTCACTCCAATTCATCACTGTGTCAACGAATTCGGGCTTTTGGCACCAGACCAAACTCATTCGATTGCCAGTTAACGGCAGTAAAGCCAAAGGACCACCTGATGTAAATCTTTCAAATGCCCGGAAATCATGGCCTTCGCTAGTTTGAATGTTAGCTATTACCGCATGTTGATTATAGCTTTTACGGCGATGTTCAATTGCTAACATTTGAGCAATTTGAGAAAAGCTACCGTCGGCCGCCAATACCAGTTTTGCTTCAAATTGCAACGATTTAGACGGTTTGCTTTTTGATACAAGTTGGACGATTTGGCCGTTTTTTTCTGAACCCGTTTTTTGCTCGATTAATTCAACCTGCCATGGACAAAAAGTTGAGATAGAAGGGTAGTTCTGTAAAGCTTTCCATAGAACCGGACCGGTTAAATCCAATGGGATTACTTCACCTAAAGCTTCGACGTTATTTTCTTCCGCTGTTAGACGAGTAAACCCAAACTGACCTTGATCCGATACGTGTATTTTTTTTATCGCGCAAGACAAATGCTGCATTAACGGCCACAAGCCTAAACTGCGATAAATCTCAACTGATGCAGCAGAAAGTGCGACTGCTCGCTGGTCAAAACTAGGACTAATTTCGAGCTCAGGTTCAACTGCTTCAACGATTGCTACGCTTAAACCTAATTGTGCAAGCCCAATAGCAGCTGTGGCTCCGGTCATGCCACCGCCGGAGATTAATACATCGAATTGTTGAATTGCAGTTTGACTCATTCGAATTCTTAACTTTTACGCCGACGTTTTGGCTTCATTAACGCTTCAATTTCATCCACTTCTTTCGGTACCGTTTTGGTCAAAATTCTATTCGATCTTTTAGTGATCAGTATATCGTCTTCGACCCGAATTCCTATTCCCCACCACTTTTTATCAAGACCTTTTGTCTTGGGCGCAAAATATAAACCTGGCTCAACAGTCAAAATCATTCCTTCCGACAGTTCCCGCGGATCTTTGTCTTGCAGATAATCACCCACATCATGCACATCTAATCCAATCCAGTGACCGGTTTTATGCATATAAAAAGGCTTGTAAGCTTCTTCCTCAACTAATTGGTCAACATCACCTTCTAAAATGCCCATTTCAACTAAACCCTTAGTCAAAATTCTAACTGCAGTATCATGTGGAGCAGACCAAGGTTTACCAGGCTTAGCCGATTTTATGGCTTCTTTGTTCGCCTTTAAAACCCATTCGTACGCTTGCTTTTGCTCTTTAGTGAACTTGCCGTTGACGGGGAAAGTTCGACTGATATCCGAGGCGTAACCATCCAACTCGCAACCGGCATCAATTAAAAGCAAATCACCGTCCTTTAATTCACAATTGTTTTCAACATAGTGCAAAATACAGGCATTTTCTCCGCCAGCAACGATCGAATTATAGGCCTCAGTTCGGGCTCCCTGATTAGCAAAGGAATACTTTAATTCGCCTTCAATTTGCAGCTCATTAAGGCCTGGTTGACAACGCTTCATCGCCGCAATGTGTGCATTGGCACTAATTTCCGCGGCTTTCTGCATTACCCTTATTTCCGCTTTCGACTTAATTAAACGCATGTCATGCAGTATGTGGCTTAAGTCAATTAACTCGCCCGGCGGATGCGCGCCTTTTTTTACCTGCGCTCTGAGCGTGTTCACCCATCCCATAATGCTGTTGTCGAAATCGGTGTGATTACCAAATTCATAATAAATTCTATCGCGGCCTTCCATTAACCCCGGCAAGATCTCATCAATATCGTCTATGGGAAATGCATCATTACAGCCATAGTTTTTCTTAGCGCCAACTTGGCCTTCGCGGCGCCCATGCCAAGTCTCCATTTTAAGGTCCTTTTCCCGGCAAAATATGACATATTCGCCATGCTCGCGGCCTGGCAACAACACTAAAACTGCATCGGGCTCCGGAAATCCTGTCAAATAATAAAAATCACTGTCTTGTCGAAATAAGTAATCAGTATCTCTACTACGGACAACTTCTTTAGCTGAAGGCAAAATGGCAATCGAATTATTGCCCATTAAATCCATTAATTCGCGACGACGGCGTGCAAATTCGGCTCTTGAAATCATAAAGCTCTTTATTTAGTTGGATGTTGGCTGATTAGGCCAACAAACAGTCGGCCCATGGAACAATTATTCTATTGGATTTGCAGCCAGGATCCTAGGGTCTGTTGACCTTTCGTCACTCAACAGCCCTCAGATAATATAACCATCTAGTGAACAGTGTCATTACCAGGCGATATGTTTGCAGAGGCCTGATGTTTAACCACAAGTTCCCAATGGATAACTTGGACAACCACACGAATATGCTCAATAAAGGAGAATATGGCATGGCGGGTCTCCTCGTTATCTTCGGCTTCCAGTTCTAGCTGCGAAATTTCAGCTAAATCATTAAGTCCCTCTCGAACTTCAGGGTTTTCTACCGAATCATTAGACGTTTGCAAACCAAAACCGAGTAAAAACCCTTGGCACCAAACGGCAATGGCTTCCAGTTGATCGACCGCAGGATAACCATCATCAGGCAGTAGGGTAGGAGCTAGAGAATCTTGCTCATTAATGTTCTTATCGGTCCACTCTGCAAGCTCTTCTATAACCTGTTTGACTTCAATCGGCACCTCCCGACCATCATTGATCAGGTCAAATATGGTGTCTCGCCACCCTCTATCATTGGGTTTCAAACCGGCCGCTATCATGCCGCATATAGCAGCTTGCAACTCTGACGCGGTAGTTTCAACCTCCGCTTCTGCTAGGATCTCTTCTACATTCTCGTAATCGAAATCATTAATAGATTCCATTTAAAGGCTCCTTAAACCCGCGATAAACGCCCAATTTGTCGATTTTATTGGCAATTTCGGTATTATACCATTGACCCGAAAGGTGTTGCGCTCTATATTGAAATCATACTAAAAAACAATAGTTTGCCATGGATACCTCAAATCTTTCGCAACTTGAAGTCAGTGTTTCCAAGTTGCTTGAAATGTATCAAACACTGCAACAAGAGAATCAGCAACTGCGTACTGATCGCGATAGCTTGATCGAAAAGAACAAACTCGCCAGCAGTAAAATAGAAGCCATGATCAGCAAACTAAAAGAATTAGGCTAACTGATATGTCTGATATTAAACCAGTTACCGTACATATCATGGGAAACGAATACCACGTTTCCAGTCCTGAAGATCAAGTCGAAAAGCTTGAAACCGCCGCTCGAGAATTGGACAAACGGATGAGAGAAATCAAATCCGGCGGCCGAATTGTTGGGGTTGAGCGTATTGCGGTAATGGCTGCCTTAAATATGGCTTATGAATTAATCCATGGAGAGCCCCAAAGCCTGGAAATGGAAGAAAAAATTGCCAAGCGGATCAGCAAGTTACAAAAAGATATCGATTCGGCCCTAGCTTCCAGTGCGCAAATGGAGTTAACATAACGCTAGCATCGCCTGCTTTGTGCGCCTAGCTGTTGTAGTCCTTGAGCCGATAAATTAGATCTCTGGGAGTTCTTGTTAGTTAATGGTGTGCAAGTCCGGCCTTGAGAGTCACTTGTGATTATCATGGATATCGGAAAGCCTGATTTAATTACGGAATTCCCCCCTGAACCTCCGGGTTCATGGGCGAGACCAGCAAACGGCAAAGCGGGTGATGGCTACTCCTCTCTAGACTTTTCTGCGCGGTTTAACCCTTCTCGTTTCAAACTACTATGACGCAATTTGAACCAGCTCCTGAAATTCAGGCTCAAAAACGTGAAATTAGGCAAACAGTAAGACAACTACGTAATCAAATTAGCCAGCAAGAATCAACACAGGCAGGTAATAACTTATGCGAACACTTGCTTTCCATGCGGGAATACCCAAAAGCTAAGTCAGTTGCTTGTTTTCTCTCGTTTGATGGTGAGATAAACACTGGGCCACTCATTTCAAAACTCCATCAAGACAATAAAATCTGCTTACTACCCTATTTGCGACCAAGTAAGCCAAATAGGCTATGGTTTATGCCATATGAGAAGGGCGATAAGTTAATAAGAAATCGTTTAGGGATCTCGGAAGTGTGCAAACCGGTTAATTCTTCCCACCGGATCTCAACGATTGATCTGTTGCTCATGCCTTTGGTCGCTTTTGATATTAATGGTAATCGATTAGGTATGGGTGGTGGTTTTTATGATGCAAGCTTGTGCCACTTGCTTGACCCGGAGTTTAAACATCAACGTCCACTCTGTCTTGGGATTGCTTTCGAACGACAAAAGCTCAATCGATTACCGAAAGAACCTTGGGATTTTCCTTTGGACGGCGTTATTACGGAAAACAAGATCTACCGATTTGATGGTGTTTGGTAAACAGAAGATAAGACAAATATTGGCAGGACAAAAAGAAAAACAAGCCTTCAAACTCTTCCCCCCTAACCCCAAAACGGTATTGAATCTAAATAACGTTTTTAGAAAAGTCTAATAATCTAAATTTCCATGTTCCAGCTACGGCAAAAACTGGACTGCTCTATAATCGATAAACGACAACTAGAGACTCTATTATCTCGAAGGCTGTTAATTTTCTCGGTGCTAAGCCCATTAGGACATTACACCTATTATGTTGACTATTTAACTGACGATACTTGAGCTTGTTGTGTTCGTGTTTCTGCAACACTAACCCCACTAAAACTCGACAATACCATGCCGATTCCAAGTAACGCAGCCAGAACAACTAATATATCTGGTTTACGTTTCATTTGGTTCTCCAATCTGCCCCTGAGGCAGTCATTATTTTTATTAATATTCTTTCTGGAGTCCCTGCCATACAACTTGCACACCTTAGAGTGCAATTTTCGTAACACTAAAAGGTTTAGTCCTTTAGTCCGCCTACAAGACTGCTTTTTCAAAGCGGAGAAACAACATACTCCTGTTTTTTGACGGGATCAAGAGGGTACGACAATATTTTGACCAAATTGTGACCTGTGCATATTTTAATCAATAAACATTCTTTGGTCGCGATAATTTTTATCGGTATAATCGCGCCTTATAGCGGACACAAAATCACTTTATTTGGTTGGGCTAGTGTCTTAATATTCGAGTTGATATTGCGCGAGAAAACACTCATGGACAAACAACAAGAGCTCAAAATTGAAGCAGCCAAAGCCGCATTAAAATACATTGTAGACGGCGAAATCATTGGCATTGGCACCGGATCAACGGTGAATTGTTTTATCGATCTTCTTGCCGATCATAAACACCGAATTAAAGCCGCCGTATCCAGTTCTGAAGCATCTAATGCCAAGTTAGAAGCGCTTGGGATCGAAGTGATTGACTTAAATGATGCCTCCGATATTCCGGTTTATATCGATGGTGCTGATGAAGCTAATCACAACCTTGAGCTGATCAAAGGAGGCGGTGCAGCGCTGACTCGCGAAAAGATTATTGCTGCGGTCGCACAAAAATTTGTGTGTATCGCTGACCAATCTAAGTACGTAAAGATATTAGGTGAATTTCCTTTGCCAGTTGAAGTAATCCCGATGGCACGCAGTCATGTCGCCAGACAAATCGTAAAGCAGGGCGGCGATCCGGTTTACCGCACCGGGGTTGTTACCGATAACGGTAATGTGATTCTTGATGTCCATAGCATGGAAATCACCCAACCGAAGATTTTAGAATCCGAAATTAATCAAATCGTCGGTGTAGTCACCAATGGACTTTTTGCTCAGAGAAAAGCAGACCATTTGATTTTGGCTACGGACGAGGGGATAAAAGAATACTAGTACTAAGGACTTGAGAGCTTACGAGTCTTGCCAGATTTATGTCTTTGCCTGATTTCTTCTAGAGTAAACTCTCGATCAATATTTACGCTTAGCTGAAATTGGGCTTCTCCCGAATTAACAACACTAAATTCGTTACGGGAATTTAACTCTCCCTTAATTTGCTGCTGATGAATCAGCTTTGATTCAATGATTCCTCGCCCAGGAGACTTCTCCACGATGAAATGCTCAAAAATCTTAACATCAGCTTGAAACACATCTTCTTTGCGCTCCGAGATTTTAAATAGTATTGAATATTTGTTTTCTTGCGAACCATCAATAATAAGTACTTTGTCTGTCCACGCTGCTCTTTGGCCGCTATGCTGGGAATAATAAAACTTTTGCTCTTTCCCTAATTCATCCACTGAACCGTAAAAAGCAAAATGATTACCATTAGTTTCTTTGATTGAGCCGGAGATGGAACCGCGATAACGGTCTTGACTGGAAGCACTAAAGGCAACCCCCATCAAAATGAAAAATATATAGACCCTCATTTTACTTCTCTCTTGCTAATCTTTTACCTGGCTCTCTTTAACGCTAATCTTAAATGGAGAGCAAGTGAATATCCAGAAACTATGAACGAGCAGGTTTTTTCGCCAACTTTCTTTGCAACGTACGACGGTGCATTCCCAATGCTCTGGCAGAGGCAGATATATTCCCATCATTATCCGCGAGCACTTTTTGAATATGTTCCCATTCTAGCCTTTCAACCGACATCGGCTTTTCATTGATCGGCGTTTCTTTACCGGCAGAGGGGTTTTTAATATGGTCAAGTATTTCCCGCGCCGTGATTGGCTTAGCCAAATAATCGTCGGCACCAAGTTTAATTGCTTCGACAGCGGTCGATATGCTCGCATATCCGGTAAGTAAAATGAGATTAGATTTTGAATTTGTCTGTTTGATTTTGTCTATCCAACGTAGCCCAGAATCATTCTCTAACTTAAGGTCAAGAAGTACCACAGGAGAACCATGGCCAGCGACAGCCTCAAGTGCTTTCTCGGGGTGATCAAAACTGAGCGCATTGCAGCCTAAGCGACTCAAACTCCTTGCCATCACTTCGCGAAATGTTTGGTCATCATCAATTAGCACTATCACTTGACTCATGCCACAACCTCTACTTGATCTGCTAAAGGCAAAGTAATTCTAGTTAGCGTACCACCCTCCAGATTATTACTCAGCTCAACCTGACCACCAACGCGCTCGATACTGGCATTGGACAAAAATAACCCCCAACCCAGACGCTGTTTCTTTTCAGATTTAGTCGGGTTCGCGCCCAATTGTTTCTGAAGCGACTCGCTGATTCCCAGCCCTTTGTCACGAATATCAACATGAATTTGTTGTTTCGCCAAATAACAGTCCACTTCAATTTGATCTTTACCATTTTGCAAACTTGCATCAGCGGCATTATCGAGCAAGTTGGTAATCGCTTGCTCTACACTAATCGGTAAATGTTGATCTAGTTTATCCATTTCTGGTTGCCAGTTTTGTTTTAGCACCATTTGAGGACGGTAAACCAACCAGTTTTCCATTGTTTGGGTGAGGCATTTTTTGAAGTTAGTCACAGATTCTGATTGCTCTTGGACCCTTTGCTTTGCTAGCTGACTTTTTTCGCTGAGTGACTGAATAATACGCCGACACGCATCAATTTGATTATTGACAATTTTTAGATCCTCTTTATATTCCTTCGGCATATCAGAGTGCGCAAGATCGTCAATCACGACAGCCATTGTAGACAAGGGTGTTCCTAATTCATGCGCAGCACTTGCTGACATAATCCCCAAACCCAGTAGTTGCTCGTCTTTTAATTGTTTTTCCCTTAACGCACGGATCTGCTTTTCCTGTTGTAACATTGAATGCCTTGCCAATAATCCAAATACAGAAATTAGAATTACCGTCAAAATAAAGTTTATCCACATTCCCGCTAAATGCAGATGATAGGAGTTTAGCGGACTGGCATCACCCAACTCTAACGGGCGCTGATAAATATTGAGAACTGAATATAGTACCAGTTGTACTGCACTTACAATGATCAATTGCTTAGGAGATAGCATGAATGTTCCTAGCGCAATAGATAGAAGTAACAAGTAAATAAACGGGTTATTCGCCCCTCCAGAAAAATAAACAACACTAGCCAGAATCAATGAGTCAAAAAGTATGTGTAGGGTCAACTCAAAAGTGCTAACCAGCCTTTCTTGTCGAACTCGCCAGTAACTATAAATTTGAAAAATAATTTCCAATCCAATTAAGGTTACCAGCCAATTGAGCGGTAATTGAATTTGCATATACCAGGTCGCGAGTAAAATCAGTAGGATCTTACCGTTGATCGCGATCAAGCCAATACGATTTAAAATCTCAAGATGAGCATGGTTAGAACTGGTTCTAGGCGATGATATTTGCGGTAACATGTTCTTTCTTTCTCAAGCGAGCCCGCCAAGTCTAAGGGCTGTCAGTTTTTGTCTTTTTAGCAATGCCGATTTTATCAAGTTTACTACCCTCTATGGTGCGACAATTGGTCGCATAGGATCCAATTCTGCAGCCAATTACTATGCCCACATCGAATCTTCACGTTTAGGGTCTTCACCAAATCGGTGGCCTATTTAGATTTAAGGTATCGTCATGAAAAATTCCAATAAATTGAGATCAATTTTTATTCCATCCTTGGTGGCCTTGTCATGCGCCAATGCGCTAGCAAACGATCAAATGGATGATGACTCGCGCCGTTTAGTTATTACTGGCTCTCCAATCCAACAAAATATTGAAGGTTCCAGCGAACAACTTGATGAGTACGATAACCAGGCGATTATCGACGCTGGCGATCTGCTTACCCGATTCGCAGGATTTTCAGCCGTACGCGCGGGTGGCCACGGCGTTGATCCGGTATTACGCGGCCAAAGCCAAACGCGGATCAACTTACTTCAACAAGGTGCCTTTTTGCACGGCGCCGGCCCCAATAGAATGGATTCACCCGGATCATATACTGAACCATTTGGATGGGACGAGGTTCAGATCATTAAAGGCGTGGAAACTCTAGTTTTTGGTTCTGGAGGACCCGCCGGTACGATCAATTTTAAGCGCTATCAGCCATTACTTAGTGAAGGAGAAATCATTGGTAAACTGATGGCTGCCTATTCTTCTGATTATTACAAACTGGGCACTGACTTAGCTGTAGGCAATAATTCAGGTTATCTCCGGTTGATAAGCCAGCTGCTGGATCAAGACAGCTACGAAGATGGTGATGGTAATCTAACCCGAACGGCTTTTAATACCAAAACAAATACTTTGGTGGCCGGCTACACCCCAAATGCTCAACAAGAGTGGCGTCTATCCATTATGGCAAACCGAGGGACCGATGCCCTTTTTGCTGGGACCATGATGGATGGCCCTCAGACAGATATGGATGCGGTGCAGCTGATGTTTCTAGATGGTGACCAACATGCAAACAATTACAGTGAATATCAAATTTATTTCAACGAAGCTCACCATGTGATGGATAACTATAGTTTGCGCGAGCAAACCGCTCCAATGCGGATGCTGACTGACGCTTATTCAGAAACGAACGGTTTTAAATGGCTCAAACGATGGGAAAATCGATCGGGAAATACTATCTGGCAAGTGAGCTTTGATTGGCAAAATGTTGACCGTCATGCTGAGCGCTACATGGATATGGGTGGGATGGGAGCCCCGACTATGTTGCAGGCGAGGATCTGGCCTCAAAACGAGTTAGATATCAAAGGGATTGCAATTGAAGCCGAATATTTGATGAATGAGAATAATCGAATTAAATCGGGTGTTCGCTTTGATCAAGTTTCTGCCGAAGCAGATTATGTGGCAACGACCGAAGGCCAGGCTTTATATCAAAGCTATTATCCAAACACACCATCATCCTCTGATGAAGACAACGTTAGCGTTTTCTCTCGATTTTATCATCAGGCCGATAGTTCACTTTACTGGGTTGGACTCAGTTCAACAGTGAGGACGGCTGATGCGACTGAGCGCTATATAGGCGCGGCCAATAATATGGCTATGATGCGCTGGATTGGTAATCCGGCAATTGAGCCGGAAAGACACAACCAACTTGAACTGGGAGCGAAATGGAAGTTTGATGGTGGCTGGCATGAGCTATCGATATACCATGACCAAGTCAGCGATTTTATTCTGCGCGACCGAGCTAGCATGGGAGATATGCCAGATGTAGTAGCTACAGATATGGCTACCATTTACCGCAACGTTGACGCTACACTTTCAGGCTTTGAGTATGCCATCCAAAAAGCCTTTGCTGGTACCTGGATGTTCTATGGAAATTTAGCATACGTTAAAGGTGAAAATGATGACAACAATTATCCACTTTATCAGATCCCACCAGTTGAAGGACTAATTCAATTCAGCAATGAAAACGATCAGTGGGCTTATTGGTTTGATATTCGATTTGCAATGGAGCAAGATGAAGTAGACGACAATATGATGATGGGAAGCGCGCTTGACGCAGGTAAATCTGACAGCTGGACGGCAGTTGATTTCAAAATTCGTTACGACTTGAATCAAGATTGGCAGTTATCCGCAGGGATCAATAACTTGTTCGATGAAACTTATGCCTATCATGTAAGTCGAGCGAATATGGATCCGTTTAATCCTCAGGCCATCCGTGTAAATGAACCTGGACGCCAGTTATGGATTTCAATTCTAACTGAACTTTGAGGAAATGATTTTATTAAGGCTCATTCTTTGAAAATTAAGACCGCGATCTCGTCCCTTTCGGCTCCACTTTGGTTTACCCTGAGTGGAGCCGAAGGGGGTAGGAATGGCTTGCAAGAATTAAGTTAAAAACTATTTTTTAGTCGTCTTAGTTGTTCCGTTAAAATAAAACTCAGCTATTTTTTGTGCATGTTCCCAAGGTTTTTGCGCAGTATCGTTACAAAGTATGACGGTTGAAAATTGTTCATCGGGAAATCTTTGATAGAAAGTTCTAACACCTAACCAACCTCCACCATGGCTAAAAGACTTTTTGCCAAGCATTTCACTTATCATTTGTCCATTAGCGTAAACGCCACCGCGCATAGTTTCCATGTCACTGTTTGGCGTATTGAAAAGCTTAAGAAGTTTTTGAGGGGTTTTGCCAATTTTTGGAGAATAAAAATTCTGATCCCACTTCAGCATATCTTCAACAGTAGTGTGAATGCCTCCATCACCAACCCAAAATAGATTGGTCATATCGGTATCGTAATTACCTTCATCATTTGGTTTGTAACCACTTGCTCGATTTTTAACTATTTCTATCGGGTTATCGCTAAAAAATGTGTTATGCATCTCTAAAGGCTTGAAGATTCTCTTATCTGCATATTCACGAATCGTTTCGCCCGATACTTCTTCTACCAACATGGACAATAAGAAATAGGCAAGATTGCTATAAGTCCACTTTGTGTTGGGTTCATGTCTGAGTTGAGCCTGTTTGACAACATCATAAAACTCATTGATTGTTAGATAGTCTTCATTACCTAACCGAAAAGGACCTCCCGCAACTGACTTAAGATTCATTCCCTTATCAACTTCCCCTCCTGAGCCACCAGAAATAAAGTCATAATCCGCCATCCCACTAAAATGACCTAACATGGCATTGATAGAAATTTTGGATCCGTAGTCGCGCAAATCCGGTAAGTGTTTTCGAATATCATCAGTTAATGCTATTTTGCCTTCTTCAACCAGTAGCAACACTGCCAAAGCAGTAAATTGTTTAGAAACTGAACCGGTTCGGTGTACGTGGCTGCCATCTAGCGGAATATTAAGTTCTAAATTGGCAGAGCCATAACCTCTTTTATGAATCAACTTACCTTTTTCGATCACACCCACCGAGCAACCCGGCATAGTGTTTTTATCGACGCTATCAAATAAAGAATCTACTTTTTGACTAAAGGAACTTGCGCTTACAAAACTGGACGCGAAAGCAAGCCCAACGGCGAATGGTAGTAGTTTCATTATTTATCCCTTAACTTTTTTTAACGTGATTGAACTAATAGGATTTTCGTTGCTATTAATTAATCCTTGAGAAGCCATAACACTATCCTATTTTATCTATGCTGACAAACCAGCTAATATAAAGATCTGCTGAATTTCCAGTCCCGTATGTTATAGAGGTTTTCAATGTCTCAACGCAAAGTTAAACAAGCTGAAGAAATGGTCAATTGGAATCTTGTCTTCCCCAATCAAGCTAACCCAAGCGGCAATATGTTTGGTGGAGACGTATTAGCCATTATGGATACGACAGCAGCTATGGCGGCAAAACGCTTTAGTGAAAACCAAGTGTCAACGGTTACGGTAGAAGCAGTGCATTTTGCCAAGCCAATTATGGTTGGTGACAATATAAAAACTACCGCAAAAGTTGTGGCGGTGGGCAAAACTTCAATGATTGTAAAATGCGATGTTTATCGCGATGATCAAAGAGGCGGACTACTAAAGTGCGTCAGTGCTTTCTTGACTTTTGTCGCATTCGACTATCAGCGTCAACCTACTCTAGTACCGCAGCTTGATTTGTCGGAAGAAGACAAAGAAGCTCATCAAATGGCTTTGGTTATCAAAGAGTCAGCGAAGAAAAGGGCAGAGGAATTTTCTAAGATTTAGTCATCGTAACATAGGATTATTGAAAGACTACTCTCCTTTATTAAAAGATAACTTTTTGTTTTGTTTTCTTTGCTGAGTATTTTTCAGAATGTTTCTGCGGCGCTCACTATTTGCGCTGTGCCACCCTGTGATCTCATCCACATGCCGAAAGCAGCCAACACAAACATCGTCTTCATCAAGACAACATTGGCTAATGCAAGGAGAAGCAACAAAATCTGGATCGTCTGGATTCATGGAATATCTAAATTAATCTTAAAAAAGCATGTTACCACGAACTAACATTCCAGTCTCGACTCTGCGAGCATGACGCATAATTAGTTCAGCTACCATTTAGTTAAGCGTGGAAGGCAGCCTGGGGCTGGATAACAATTTAGTAAACCTTTTCCAACGGCCTAATGAGCTTTGATCGGGACCCGATTCTACCCAGCTTTTAACCAAATCTTTTCCCCAATTATAATTGATCACATAGGCGCCATAGGTATCAATAAACCTAACCCTTTGCTGTGCTTTTTTCTCGCTCATCAAGCTGTACTTTTGCAACATTAACGAAGCTTCATCTTGATCAATTTCTTTATTCATATAAAGCCGGGCGACTTCATTCCCAGCATAGTTGAGCTTACTAATCAGCTGGCTGAACTTTTCATACTTTTCTGCTAGTTCGGGAGACAGCCCAGCTAAGGGAAACAACAACTCTTTTTCAAACTTGATTTTCTCATCGCCTGGAAAAGCCATTTCGATTCCATAATTCGCGCTCCCTTCAGCTATCAAAGACTGAGGACTGAATAAAGGATAAACGGAAAACTCTACCCAGCCATTTTTCTTAACTAAGTTTGCTTCGAGCAATCCGTTGTAAGTATGGTGACCGGGGTAACCTTCATGACATCCTAAGTCAACCGCGCGTGAAATTTCTATTTCCAGATCGGTATTCACTTGAATTAATGAGAAAGCATTTCCTTTGTACCAGTTATACCCGCTCCAAGGCTTATCCTTGACGAACTCAAGGGTGAAGTTCTCGTTGGGCAATAATTGTATATAAGCCTTTGTCCTTTCACGGCACGCTCTAATCGCAGCATCAAATACTTTTTGCAGCTTATCCTCAGGGATCGTAAATTGGCTGCGAAATGTGATAACTCTTTCGACTAAACTGCCTTTACCAGGTAAAAAATCGTTCAATTTAGCAAGCGTCGCATCAAACTCCGATAACTGATAGTGAGGCGGCTGTGTATCGTATAACGCTTTGCTTTCTTGATCGAAATTGTATTTTACATTGCCAATTAACATCAAAGCGCGAGAGGCCAAGGCACCAAGTTGAGTCTTAAGATAAGACAAGCGCAGTGCCTTTGACTCATCTTCAGTTTTTTGTAGCGCTAATATATCCTGAAGTGATTTTGCCGACACTACTATTTTTCTTAAATCGATTTTTTTTTCTACAGCTTCTTGTTGCCATTTTTCAGGTCCATAATATGCGTCAACATAGTGTTTATCGTGCTGGCCTAAAGCCAGCACTAGTTTTACGTATTGTTCTGCGACCTCATTAACGGTTTGTTCGCTAAAATTAAATGCGGATACCTTAAAAGAAAAACTTAGGATGACAAGCAATAATAGGACTATTCTTTTCATATTTATTTCTCTTTAATTTGAAAAATTAACTACGCCAAAAATCTCTTGTGAATAAAACCAGCAAGGTGAATATTTCTAGTCGCCCAAATAACATGGCAATACTCAATACCCATTTGGACAGATCACTGATATCTGCATAGTTTGATGCAACCGCACCTAAACCTGGGCCTAAGTTGTTCATGCAAGCTGCAACCGCAGAAAACGCAGTAACCTGATCCAAACCATCTGCCATAAGGATCAGCATAAAAATGAAAAATAGGGCGACATAGGTTGCAAAGAAACCCCACACCGCTTCGATGATGTTTTCAGAAAGTGAGTTGCCGCCGACTCGAATTTTAAAAATAGCACTAGGGTGTATCAGCTTCTTAATTTCTCGCGCGCCTTGTTTGAACAACAATAAAAACCTAATTACTTTCATTCCGCCACCGGTTGAACCGGCACACCCGCCAATAAATGAAGCAAAAATAAGTAGTACCGGTACAAATAGCGGCCACTTATGGAATTCTTGGGTCGCAAATCCAGTGGTCGTTGCAATTGACACGGTATGAAACAAAGCATCTCTAAAAGCCGTCGAAAAGCCGATATCCGCTTGAACGACCAATACTAAAAGAGCGATCAAGGTAACGACAAGAATTACGCCGATATAGACTTTAAATTCTGGATCTCGGTTATAAGGCTCTAAAGTTAAACCTCTCACTGCCGCAAAATGTAATGAGAAATTCACTCCGCTGATCAACATAAATACCGTGCAAATCATTTCAATTTGCGCGTTATCAAACCAACCTATACTCGCATCGTGGGTAGAGAAACCGCCAATGGCAACTGTGGAAAAGCTGTGCGAGATCGCGTCAAATACAGACATACCTGCGGCCCAATAAGCGACAGCACAGGCAACAGTTAAGGATAAGTAGATATACCAAAGTGCTTTTGCTGTCCCGGCAATACGCGGGGTTAACTTTGAATCTTTAACAGGACCAGGAGTTTCAGCTCGATAAAGCTGCATTCCGCCGACACCCAGCATAGGTAAAATAGCGACAGCTAAAACGATAATCCCCATACCGCCAAGCCACTGTAGTTGCTGTCTATAAAAAAGTACCGCATGGGGTAAATGGTCTAAACCTTGAATAACGGTTGCACCTGTTGTGGTCAGTCCCGAAAAAGATTCAAACACCGCATCAGCTACACCCATACCCTTAATTTCACTGAAATAAAGAGGGATCGCACCGAACAGACTGAGTACGGTCCAAAAAAGGACGACGATTAGAAATCCATCCCTAATACGCAATTCGCCTTTAACTTTTTTTCTAGGAATGAAAAGAAATAGGCCAGTAAACAAACTAATCGCAAAACCGTAAAAGAATGCCGTACCGCCACCATCACCATAAATCGCTGCAATAGCTAGCGGCGGTAACATGGTACCGCTAAAAAGAATGAGCAAAATGCCCAGAATTCGGATGATTAATTGAGTTTGCATTTATACTTTTTGACTGAACTCGATTTTTAGAAAAAAGTTAAATCCACTTGGAACAATTGTTCCACGTCACGCACATATTTTTTGTCAACTAAAAAGAGAATCACATGGTCGTTGCTTTTTATTACAATATTGTGATGCGCGATGATTACCTTATTATCCCGAACGATAGCGGCGATTGTAGTTCCGCGAGGTAATTCGATTTCACCGATTGCTCGGCCAACCACCTTGGAAGTGTCTTCAGTACCGTGTGCTACAGCTTCCATCGCTTCAGCCGCGCCACGACGCAACGTATAAACGTTTGCCACGTCACCGCGTCGAATATGGGTAAGTAAACTACTGGTTGTGGTATGTTGTGGCGACACGGCAATGTCAATTTCATTACCCTGGAGCAAATCGACATAAGCAGGCCGATTAATCAATACCATGGTTTTTCTCACACCCAACTTTTTAGCTAACATGGCCGACATGATATTGGCTTCGTCTTTGTTAGTTACTGCGATGAAAACATCCATGTGATCAATGTTTTCATCAAGTAATAACTCTTGATTGCTCGCGTCTCCTTGCAATACGATTGTATTTTCTAATTCATCACTTATTGCGTGAGTTTTCTTAGCGTCAAATTCGATTAACTTAACGTGGTAATTATCTTCTAATGACTTGGCTAATCCTTTTCCAATATTTCCTCCACCAGCGATCATGATCCGTTTATAAGGATTTTCAAGCTTCTGTAGCTCCCCCATAACTCGTCGAATATGGTGGCTTGCCGCGATAAAAAAGACTTCGTCGTCCGCCTCAATAACCGTGTCACCAGTTGGCATAATCGCTTTACCGCGACGAAAGATTGCAGCTACCCGGGTTTCGATATTTGGCATATGGTCTTTTAGCGCCGAAAGTGCGTTACCAACCAATAGGCCGCCATAATATGCTCTAACTGCCACGAGGCGAACCAAGCCATCAGCAAAATCGACTACTTGTAACGCGCCGGGATTTTCGACTAGGCGACGAATATACTTGACCACCAACTGCTCCGGGCTAATCACAACGTCGACAGGAAGATTTTTAGAATCGAACAGCTTTTTTTCTCTGAGGTATTCAGCGCTACGGACACGAGCTATCTTAGTTGGTGTATTAAAAATAGAGTAGGCTACCTGACAGGCAATCATATTCGTTTCATCACTGTTAGTTACTGCGATAACCATGTCAGCGTCTTCGGCACCAGCTTGTCTCAAAATGTGTGGATGAGCGCCATAGCCGACGATGGTTCTTAAGTCCAAATGATCTTGCAGAGCACGCAGTTTTTTGGGGTTGATATCAACCAGGGTAATGTCATTGTCTTCACCCGCGAGTGCGATAGCCAACGTTCCACCGACCTGACCCGCTCCCAAAATTATTATCTTCATCGCTCACTCATATGGGGACCAATTGATGTCCAACTGCAGAATTTGGGTTTAGCCTTAAATTTTCAGCTAACCATACACCTATTTGAACCTAATTGCCTAATTTTCCAACAAAAATAAACAAAATCCAATGCTAGAGTTTTGCTAGCCCAGTTTTTTCAATCCACACAAATAAAACCCATCCATTTCAAATTCACCGGGAAATATTTGATAACCTAATTCAGCATTTGAGTTTAGAGAGCTCGCTAATTCTCCAGGAAGCTCAACAGCTCCGGCTTTTTGTTGGGAATCCCCCAGGTATTTTATAAACCGTTCTATTTGCTCTTGGTTTTCTTGTTTAAATATAGAGCAAGTGGCGTATACCAAAATCCCGTTGGTTTTTAGTGTTTGCCAAGCTTGCTTTAGGATCTCGAACTGGAGTTCAGTAATTGCCTTAAGATCAGTTATTTTGCGGTGGATTTTTATATCAGGATTACGCCGTATCACACCGCTCGCGGTACATGGTACATCGAGTAAAATTCGATCAAACTTCATTCCATCCCACCAATCATCCAGGCGAGTCATATCAGCATTCTTGATTTCACATTTAAGGTTGAGTCGCTGCAAGGTTTGTTTAATCTTTAGTGCTCGATTCTCAGAACTTTCTACTGCAACGACGTGCGCATTTGGCGCTCGCTGAATAATATGCCCTGTCTTTCCTCCTGGAGCAGCACATCCATCCAGTATATTGAGACTATTTCCCTCATCAGGTTCATTTAGCCGCATTAACTCTACCGCTAATTGTGGTGCGGCATCCTGAACGGTAACTTCGCCTTGCTCAAACCCTGGCAATAGACTGACATCCCGAGCGCTTTGCAGCAATATCGCGTCCTTTGCTAGCTTATGACGAGTCGCCTCAATACCAGCTTTATGCAACTTTGCCAGATAGTCTTGACGAGAATTGATTAGCGTATTCACCCGCAAAATCATTGGAGCCTGAATATTATTTTGTTGCAAAATTGATTCAGCCATTTCAGGCCAATCTGCTTTGATTTTCTTAACCAACCAACCCGGGTGAGAGTATTGGTACTGAATTGATTTTTTTAATTGCTCGCTAAGTTCTCTTTCTTCCCGTTGATAACGTCGCAAAATGCCGTTAACTAATCCCGTCGCCCAATTCTTCCTGAGGTTTCTAACCAGTTCCACCGACTCAGAAATAGCAGCATGATCGGGTGTAGACATGTACTTAAGTTGATACAGTCCCAGTATTACTACGAGTAAAACATCTTGATCTTTGGCTTTGAGCGGTTTGTCGAATAAGTTTTCAGCGATGGTCTTGAGTTGATGAAAATATCGCAGACTTCCAAACAATAATTGTTTAGCCTGAGCTTTTTCTTGTTGATTGAGATGGTCGAGCC
>JAPHTP010000180.1 GCA_026196875.1 Kangiellaceae bacterium | reverse complement strand
TTCTGTGGTATATTTTCTGCGTTGCATGGTTCACTCCTAAAGGTATTAAAGACCTTTTTAAAAGTGTCCGCAAGATCGGGGTAAAACCCATTTGAATTAACTGTTTCGCGCTCTTCTTGAAGAATCAAGTAATTCTAAACGAATATTTTCGGCCCGTTCAGCAACTTTATCGTAGTGAATTTTCCTACTTGAGACTAATGCCTTAGCTTTACCAAGAATGGCTTTCTTTGAACGACTTAATTTATTCTTTTTCATTGGTACATCGATACTTCATGTGTGGTGCATACTATAACGTTATAATCAATCTAATATTCCCGCATATCAGTAAAAATGCAATAGTTAAAGGCTTAAGACTAAAACCAGAATAAATAGTTCTTTACCCTTAGCATTGATTACGAGAGAGTCCAGCTAGTTGCTTTCTGATTTCGCATCAAGCATTAACTTATGATTGCCTTTGTAGCTTAAAGACGATTGTCCTTTAACTTGATACTTGTTCTTTATTTCATCAGCAATATCTTGATGCAGTTTATCCAATTCCATATCCATATCTGACATAGTTTTTTCAAAAGCGTTCTTAAAAGATTTAACACCTGGAATAGATTTAATTTGCTCCCACGTATAATTTTTAGTAAATCCTTTAATAAACTCCCAGCTAGTCATCGTGGAAAAATAAGAACTATTTCTATTTTGTCTTAGTGTTGAAACAAGCTCGTTTAATGCGGATGTCGCTTTGATACTATCGATTTCTCCGCTACTTATCATTGAGTTCAGAGTATCGATCATACTATCAAACAAGTTTACCAAATCACTTTCATCTCTATACTTCTTGTAGACATTATCAAAGTCATATTTTTTTTCATTACCTTGGTTAGTAAAAGTCCAATTGTGATTCATTGCTTGATCGTATATCTTCATTGCGGCTTGAAGTAGTTGCCAACTACTTCCAGACACCACACTATCTGGAGTCTTGTTTTTATTCTTATACTCTTGAGTAAATATCAGAGTATTATTTAACCAACCAGGCCTATCAGAAACAACTAGGATTTTAGCCAAATCGTTTGATGAATCTAAAAGCTTCGAATTTTCATTCAGCTTGAGCTTTTGATCATTGTCACTTAGTGCGCTAAGCAAACTGGATAAGCTAGCTTTGTATATCTCGTGTTTTTCTACTACTAAATTAGTGAATAATTTCTCACTAGTTTGACCGTTCATTACGTTCCCCCTTCTCAAGTTCAAGCTTCTCAACATCTATTTCTGAGCATTGAATATCAATCTGATTTTGCTTGAATATCGCCTTATTGTCTTCTTGGATTTCTTCAGGTTTTATGTATTTCGAGTAGATGCAGGTTTCTCCATCTTTTGACCAATAAAGAAAAGCACTATTTAAGTGAATAAAGTATGCATTACTATTTTCTAGAATAATTTCTCCCATAATCTTATTATCTTTTACTTTAACTTGAGTGCACTGACGTATAAACTCATTCTTTTTCATTTCTTCTGTAATAGCAACACAAGGATCAGTCCCCATCTTTTGTTCAATTTGGTAGTTTCCTAGCAAGAATCCACATAAGTACGGTAAGAGAAGAACTCCCGCTACAAATAGAAGTAACATAAATATTACGCTGATCGCACCAAAACTAAAAACACCGAAAACTGTAGCGAATAATGGTGAGTAAATATACGACTCTAATACTCCCTTTACTGAGGACTTGGACTTTTCCCTAGCCTTTGTAATGAAATCACTATCATTCTTATTTTTTCTAATGAAATATGTTCCCAAGATTGCTAATACAGGAAAAATCCATACAAGATAAACGCTATCTTTTAGAGGTTTCCAAAAGTCCAGCTCTACTAGCACGCTAAGAATGTACATGTAACCGAGTATCGCAGAATTGAAAACTTCTCTCATCTCGTAATTTCCAGCCATGTTACCAAGCCCCATCCCCATGATTAGACCTTTTTGATAACTCACACCAAAAATTCCTGATACGATTGCTACCAAACCAAATACTTGATACGTTCGAGTCATATAGTTTGTTTCTTTATTTTCCTTTTCACTCATCTAACTAATTCCTTAATTTTTTAAGTTGATACTAAACACAAATACTAACGACCAAAAAGAAGACTAATTCATCTCGTTTTGAGGTAGAAATTTATGTAGCCTTTATGATATTCAAGTGCTGTTAGGCTTAGAGCGGTTATACATTACTTGAAGCCTAAGATTGCGGGCCCCGAAAAGATATAAGTATGTTTGAAGTCCAGCGACAACAGAAGAATACATATGTAGAGAAAGCTGGTTTATGGCTTAATTCTTAACGTTGTGTGAGATATCCGCTATTGGTAGTATCAGCCAATGAATTTCATGCTTTTGTTTTTGGTTGTATTAAAGCGGACATTAAGGCTTTGTATCTAGCCTTAATCTCGGAGTTCTGCAAATAATAGTATTATTGCTTAGCGTAATAAAAAGAATATTTTAAGGAAAATTAATGAAAACTTCGGATATTTTAAGGGAGCTTCAAAAAAGAGTTCCGTGGTCAATAATGAGAACCTATTTGAAGTCGAACGAAATATTGACTGGACAAGGATGGGATGCGACGATTGGGCAAATATTGGAATTCGTGGATAACAAACCAGCTGAAGAAGAACGGATATTACGAGCACTAAATTCTTATTTCGAATCACATGTACTTTATGGTGAGAAAGCAGTCAGTTTTTATAAAATTGATACAACCCACCTAAATTCCCTGATTTCTAACTTGGGTCAATATCACCCCATTCAGGGACACTTTACAGATTCATACCCAATCCCCTTAAATGAAAGCAAACTAAAAGAAATCAAGGGGTTATCAGAAGTAGTCAAAGTTAACAAAGTTCAAAACAATTTTGAAATTGTAATTTGTTCAAGTCGCTCATATCAGGCAGCCGTTCAATTGGAATTATCTGATTTGACACGAGACGCAATAGAGGAACACAGTTTGCAAGGGTTTACAGAGATAGTTGCCAAGAAAGACTTGATCAAGCAATTCTATGATGTTGTTTCTATCGATGCAAACTCAGGAATAATGGAATTGAGACTCGACTATGGCCACGGAGTTTCACTAAGAGATTTTTTAAAGAGCCTAAAAGCCACTCAAGAGGTATTTTTTAATCTGTGTAATCAACTAATAGGTTCTGAGATTGAAATTTCGGGACCGATTAACCTTTTTCCTCTGGTAGATAAATTATATAATGACGCGCGCGATGCTAGAGTCTGCGAGCTCGGTTTTACCACTAATTCTGGCTCGGTGAAACTTGAACGAATGAGGCGAAAACCAATTGATTTGCGAGTTGAGGCCTATCACAAAGGTGGTAAAGCAGCAGTCAATGGGAAGCTTTCCCCCTATAGAATCGCGTTGTCTTGGACGATGAGAAAAGACGAAATTGATGAAAATCATCCAGAAATTTTGTTGGCTGGTCGGTTAAAATGCCTAAGTAGCCCAGACGAACACTTGAAGAATGCTATTTTTTCGAAAATACTAGATAAGAGAGATTACGCATTCCTATCTGGAGAGATAGTAAAGTATATAAATGAGCTTGAGCTTGAATGATAAAGTGAAGAATCTTTTGGAATTGATTGCTGATGACTGGGGAGAGAGTAGTCCTCAGTATTCTGCTTGTTCGGATATTATTGACTATATAAGTAGCAATAATTATGAGCAGGTTGCTCATATGACACTAGGTTCGATAAGTAAAGTCATATCAATAGAAATTGAAATGAAATTACTTCTCGAGTGTCTCCAGTACTTATCTGGCTCAAGAATAAAAGTATTAAAAGTTAGCTTTGAATTGATCGACGATGAGGACAATTGTTTCGCATTGTCCTCATCTGATGTCAAAGAAGCTACCAAAACTGGCAAGCTAGCCCACCCAGAATTCGGTTGTTTAATTCCTGAGCCCTCAAAACACATTTTTCCAGTGTATTCGCCTCGATTAGAATCTGTTAACTAAGTAGTCACTTGATGTCTTTAAGAAAACTCTCTTTAGAAGACCTAATGCAAGACAAGAGTTTATTGCCCGAGCAATTTCAGAGTTTTCTGGACATGGCTACAATGGAGTCCTATGAAGAATTTTTAAACAGGTTGAATGCAGATGTAGATGCTGCAATAGCTGACCTAGAATCGAATAGGCACCTACTTCAAAATGATTCAGAAGATAGATTGTCAGTTAACATTATCAGCTACTTAAAAGCAAAGGGTTACAATGCTTACCATGATGTACAACATGGAGGGCATGTTGACATTTATGTCGACTTCAAAAAATTTAAATGGCTGGGAGAAGCTAAAATCCATAAAAGCTACGACTATTTAATGCAAGGATTTGATCAGCTTTGTACTAGGTATGCAGAAGGGGCGGATTTGAACTCGCATGGTGGCTTAATAATTTATATAAAAATTTCCAAAGCTGCGGATGTCGTATTCGAATGGAAAAAAAGACTAGAAAGCGGGAGCCTTGATGAATTGACAACGACAGAGTGCAAATCAAAACCTAATGCATTTGTTTCCTGTCATAAACACTCAACGTCAGGTACGTTTTACACCGTTCGACACATTCCGGTATTACTTCACTTCAAGCCTGAAGACAGATAAATAGTTTTCTCTTTTGAACTGCAGAAAAATATTGTGGGACTGCACTAATTTGATCACCTGACTGGTATGAAGTGATCACCTAAACTGGTTTGGACTGAGCACCTTGCTGGTTCAAGTGATCAATTTATCATAATTATCACGATTGGATTAATATAAATGGAAAAGCCCAACACAAAAAGCGTTGGGCTGAATCAGAACGGATATAAAGCGGTTACCATGGGGTAGCCGCTCTCCAATGCTATTTTATATCATCCGGTTTCAATTCAGGGTGCTCGCTGTAAAGCGGTTCCATCACATCAAGTATCAGATACCCAACGATCCGCGCCATTGCAGCTTCATACTTTTTTGACTCCTCTTCAGAACAATTATCTTTTACTAACTTTACAGATTGACTAAGACTAACTCGACTATCGTAAGTTATCTGTGCTATTTGTTTTGCTATATCTTTATCCGAAATCATTATTCCTCACACTTGTTCCTATCTTTACAATCAGCCATACAACGGTGGAATGCTGCACCATTATCCCCAATTCCAATTAGATGTCCACATTCTAAGATGCATTTGTCATTTATCTCTTGTTCCCAATCATCTGCATCATCCTTAGGATAATCAGATGGATTCGGCAAGCCATTATCTATCCACCATTTATCTAAATCTCGTTCTGAAAACTGATTAGGCCATCCTGGTGGCAGTTCGGAGGCTAATGGGTCTTCAGCGTGAATATCCTGAGGATTTTGAGGGGCAGTAGGTGTTGGTTGTGCCCATGGTACACAAGCAGCGGGAGTTCGAGCACACACACGAGCGCCTTGTATAAGAAGCTGTATACCTCTAGCGAGTATTGGATTTAGACCTTTAGGATCTACATAATTAACTGGATTCCCCCCAACATAAGCATAGGTATTGATCCCGCCATTGAGCCCAATCGGGTCAGACTGAATGTATCTTCCAATCTCCGGGTCGTAATCCCGGAAGTAGTTGTAATGGAGTCCCGATTCCACATCATAATACTGACCAGGGAATCGAATATTATTCACAATGGTTTCATTAGTCACCGTCGCTTTACCAAAGGGCGTATAACTCGCTTGCCAAACAATCGTCTGACTCGCATCG
>JAPHTP010000112.1 GCA_026196875.1 Kangiellaceae bacterium | reverse complement strand
TGAAAATCCTTGTGTCGGCAGTTCAACTCTGCCCCGGGCCACCATGATTCTAAAGGCTTAGCTTCGGCTAGGCCTTTTTTGTTTGTGTTTGATATTGGGCATTGTGTAGGCCCCAAAAAGCAGCTTAGCCGCTTTTAAATTTAAGTGTTTAGATTTAAGCTGCGACAGCTTCATGTCACCCATCATTAACTTCGAAATTCAATTGTATTTCTTGTTCTTGTAACTCAGCAATCTCTTGCTCAATTTCGCTCAGCCTTTTGTCATTTCTAGTATTTCAGGCTTACTTATATTTGACTCTATAAATAGCGCAAATAAATCGATCAGCTGTAGGCGTAATCTCTCGATCTACTAGAGGACTTCCCATCAATTATCTCTTATCACTTGGAACATTGATAAACGTGCCTGACCCCTTATTTCCCTTTTTATTCAAACATTTTACCCTGTTAGTAAGAAATGGACAGAAGTCAGTAGCTGATTTAGTTAACCGTTTTTGGGCATACTGCGACCAATTCCTAATCCACCTATAAATGTAATAACGCCAAAAATAATTTTCTCAGCTAACTGATCTTTTCCGAGATATAACGCGACAATTGAAATTGCAAGAATTACAAATGCAACAGCAAAAAAATAAAAAAGCCCTTTGTGCGCAATATTTGCCATAATCTCAGCTTGTTTAGTACCTTCTTTAGCGACGATTTCTTGGGTTTTTACAATTGGCTCAATTATGCCCTGAAAGAACTTACCAATTGCTTGTACTTCGACTGGTTCTCCGTTATCTACGACTGGAGAATGCTCTGTAACTTCTTTGGAGGTTTTCTTCTCCATGACTTTTTGTTCCATAATTCCTCTTACAGTTAACGCCTAGATTACCAGCAGCAAAAACCGCATGGCTTTTGCTATCCGGTAAATCGTCTTTTTAGGCAAATGCTGAAACATAATTTTTATACAATTCAGCCTTTGATTCTAATTTACTCATAAACGGAACCAATACTAAATTCTTAAAATTACTAGCTGTGATAAGTTTCAAAAATGTATTAGATCTACGCTCCGAATCCGCCAATTCTTCAATTTCTTCCGGGCTGAAAGCAAACTGGGCTGCGTATGCGGGATAGGGATATATTACGCATAGCTTACTCATCAAACCTGGATCGCAATCAATTATCTTTCGTGCAGTAGAGACAAACACTTCATTGGTTTGCTCTGGGGATAAGCAATATGAAATAAAGTCAATTTTGTGAAATTTGTGAAGCTCGCTATCTTCATCATTGTAAGCGCCCAGTGCGCCAGGATCATACCTACCATATAATTCGTTATCGCTAACTTTAAGCGCAACACAGTCTCGTGATAAATCACAAGCCCTATCGTCTTCTGATGCAAGTCGCGCTGCCTCACTCTTGCCATAGCCCATAATCATCCATACCTTACCTTCTATACGAAATAAATCCGCATAATAGATAGAATCCGCAAATTCACTTTTATTAAACTCGAGCATCTATTTCTCCTTTACTCATACCTCACGCCTCAATACCGGCACGCGCTTTTTGCGAGTCCGGCGATATAGATGCGCAATTGATTTACTGGTTATGTATATTCTTGGTTCAATTCATTAATTACTGATTTTAGCTGTCCACCTTTAAAGCTAGCAGTACTACCACAAGAACCACACGCGAATGGCATGCAACTCTCTAGTGCGATCATACCCCCATTACAATTCCGGCAATATACCGCCTCTTCAAATTTACCAGAGGGCAACTTCTTAAATTTAGCACCTTTATAGTCAACAAAACCAGACTCTATCTTTTGCGTTTCAACTTGTCTTCTTAGGTCCTCAAGTTCCTTACGAAGTAGCTCGTTTTCCTTCTCCGTATTCGCAAGTTTTGCTTCGAGCGCTCTGTATTTATCATCTACAAGCTCTAGCCTTTCCTTGAGAATTGCAGATGAACCGTGCTCGTTTATTAACTTTTCTATAATTGACAGCACTTATCTCTCCACTAACAAAATTGTTATAAAGCTGATATTACCAATGGCGAAAATCTCACACAACCTTAAGAATTAAGCCATAAACAATTCTATCTCGATTCAGTATTATTTCCCTCGTCGGCAGGATGCCAAAAGGTGCGGCTCACTCCCCTGAAATGTTATACCTATTGGGCCGCACTTGTTTTTATTTGTAATGGGAATGTAGTAGATGGAATCAATAAAAAGACGCTTAAGAGGTATTATCACCCGAGAGTGTATCAAAGAGGGAATTCAACTCGAGCATATCAATACGGGTTGTGAACACGCCGAATACTTAATTGAACAAGGCGAAATGGGCAACTATGCAATCAAAGAGGCATAGCCATCGCTCAAGGTCAACAAAAACTAGCAAATTATAGAAAGCGGTCAACGCTTCATTTTATCGGCGCTGCGTAGAATATAATTGCATGGCCCTTCGGCCTATCCTTAAATAGCTCTCATTAACGACTCCCGAATACTTCCCTGATTTCCCCACACACTCTTAAAATTAATCAGAGGAAGCCCAAAAGGGCGAGGCGCGCACTCCTCCCCACGCCTGCGACAAATGCGAAATTTCTAGAGCTATGAAATTGCATCTAGTCACTAGCCCCAGAAACTCAAGGGTTCTTAGAAAGCCAGTTTTTCACAGTTTGAAAGAAATGGAAAATTTTCGAAAGTGTTGTTTCGACTTCAAATGGCCCTAAACCGTTAGTTCTTGGGCCTTAGAAGCAAATACCCTAAAAGAAATCTGTTCAACCTCAGCAATCAAGCCCAATAACACAACATCCCGATTACTTGGGCAACTCAATGGAAATGAGTTCATTTTGAATCGGTGATCGTTTAGTCGAGACCAAAATGTTTTCTTTGTTATTAATTGAAAAGCTACGGCTACCAACAGCGGCCACCTTGTCTATTTTTCGAGTTTCAAGATTCATCTTAACCACAAAACTTTGTTCAATGTAATAAAGGTGATTATTGATAACATCAAATGAATTAGATGTAATGCGTGCAGTTGGGAATGGCGCTGGCATTAAGGCATTTGCTCCTTTGCCTGTATGTTGATAAAGCCAAACTTGGTTATCCGATGAGTTCTTACGCAAGTAGTAAAGAACACTGCCAGTCACCTTAGGCATAAATCCCTTTGCAATATCTTTAGATTGATATTTCTCATCAAGTGATAGGCTGATAATAGTGGATTCTTCAGTGGGATAAGATTTCCCCATCAATAATTGTTGACTGTCGGCGCTGAAAGTAAACCCGTTGATATCGATATGCTCAGTGTGTAGTAACTTGCCCGTCTTATCTATAACCGTTAACAAATTTCCTATTTGATAGGCAATTGTTTTCCCATCTGGGGATATAACAAAATCAAAAACACTTGCATTGATGTCTAATTCTACGATGGGTTCCTTGGAATGGTCTGTTGCATAGAATAGTTGATGTTTTTTATCTTTGAGAGAAAAATAAGCAAACACATTGCTGTCTTTGGCAGTAACCGCTAAATAATCATTGTATTTGGTGGATAATCTGTCAATCAAAGTATCATTTGCCAGATTATTAATAGTGATATCTCTATCAACGAGTCGGCCCTTTACAAAACCAACCTTATTATCACCAATAGTAAAAGGATAATGCAGTGATTCATTTGAGTTAAGCACGATAGGCGTTGATAGTTTTGCTCCAGTGGTTGATAAAACCTCGGACTGCACAACCAAATGATCGCTATTAAGCCAGGCCGCAGAGTATAAGAAATAAGGGAATTCTTTTATTAGGCTGTCTGACTGGTCATCAAAATCATAAAGTCTCAGTTGAGAGTTGCCTTCCTGTGCTTGTCGAATATAAGCCATTTTGTTGTTCTGGGGATTATAAAATAGGCTATAGTCGCCGTAAGTTTTATTTTTCGGTTGAGTAACCATTTTCTGCTTACCGGTCCATAAATCCACTTCCACGACACTATAAGGGGTTTGAAAGTCACTGACTGAAATCAGCAAGCTCGATTCCGTTTTAAAATGAGGGGTTCTGGCGAGCCGGGGAGGAGTGCAATCGAAAACGGATTTTTTAGGTGCGAGAGACAGCGTAGTATGGTCAAAGTTTGCAACGAATATATCACAAAACGATTGATAATCAGTATATACCCAAACAAGTTGCTCACCGGATGGGGAGAAGTTGGGCTCGGTATTGAGTGTGTAAGGTCTTTGCTCTGTTATGAGCCAGTTAATCATACCGGAAAGACGGTTGCTAGCGATCAAACTCCAACTTGTGCTATCTGGCGCTTTGTAGTTGTAAACAATAATGTTACCGTCCGGTGAAACAGCCGCTCTTTTAAATTCACCTTTTAGTTCAGACAGCGGAGTTTGATTTTGAGGAATGAACGGAGTACGCATGAATCCAAATAGAAAAGCTGTCGTGAATAATATTGCTATCGTAGCTAAGGTGATTGAGGAATACAGTGTAGATCGTGAGCTTTGGCTATTATCAGAAAGATAATGGGGTATAACTTTAGGTTTGATAGCAACAACCCCCGTTGCAACACTGTCAATAATTTCCCATTGCTCTTTTTTTGTTTCGGACGTTTCGTCGACTAATTTGCTATCTTCCAACAGATTACGTAGTGCGTGGAGGTGTGTATTAAATTTTGCGACGGCGTCTTTATTGTTCCAAATCTGAGCGGCAAGCTCTTCCTTGGTTTTTGTATCGGGATAACTGTTTATTAAAATATCGAGTATTTTTTTGGGATAGCCCGATATACGTTTTGACTTTGTTTTACTCTTTACTTTTGACGTGATCTCTATCTGCGCTCGATAGGGGTCATAAAGTATTTTTCCCAAGGAGTAATGACTGAGCTTTTTTTCTGCTGCTTCCTTTTGCATACCCTACTACTGATTTTGAGTTTTTTGATTTATTTTATATTTTAAATATTATCAATTTAGCGCATTAAATAAAAATATATATTATCTCAATCCGCACTATACATTATTGAGATGTTTTTTTTGATGGATAGATTGGTTGATCGTATACTCTCTTATTGAAAATAATCCCCCCCCAATGGAGTAAATAAATGATTCTGAAAAAACAAAAGCTATATAAATCATCATTGATAATCTCGTTGTTATTTAGCGTACAAACTGTCATCGCAAATGTAGATAATTCGTCAGAGCAACAAAAAAATGCGAGTGAATCTAATATTGAGCAGCCCATTTATGGGCAATGCGACCCATTCCCCGAGTGTACTCGTGATAATCCTGACTCTAAATCTGAGTCAGAATCAAACTGGTTTGCAAAGATAATACAAATGCTAAATGACAATGAAGAAAGCCAAGAAGAAGATGGTTCTTAGAAAAAGTTTACTAACGAAATACCAGTATTGAAACATCACCTCTATCGGGAGCATGAATCTATGCTCCTTTTTATATTTTATAAATATTCGGACATCTCACTAGAGTGATAATAGTGCTTATATTGAAATTTAAGAAAAACTTAAGACCTAATCTTTATGGCTTAAGAATAAATTCTCATAACTTTTAATTTTCTGAACTACTAAAAAATATTTTTTTCTCCAATAATCCGCTTTGTATTAAGGCGGTCATTTTCCTTTTTCCATGCTGTTATTTTCTTTGAAAGTGGGTTGCTAGAGCTTTTTGCCAGCCGGTAAGGTCTTGGGGGATTTTATTAATCCGGCTGGCATATTTTTATTTGGACATTATGAGAAGTGACCTACCGATAAGAAAGAGTGAAAGATGGCTCGGTTATTTAGGTCGAAACATTAATTGAGGGTGATATGAAAGTTAATAAAGAAGAAAGTAAAGAGGACATAGACCTTGTTCACAGTACATTAAAATCAATGATTTTGCGAATGGAAGCGAAGCAAACAGGATATGAAGAGAATGGATTCCCCTGGGCATCAAAGCCTGAAGAAGTGGTCTGGTTGTTGGGGCTGACACCGGATGAAAATCATCGTTTGAACTGGATTTTACACGGACAAGAAAATGTCATCCAGGAAGTAATCAATGTGCATTGATATTAATTGAATGAAGTAAGAAGGGATTGTTGTTAATGATTACCGCAGAGAGGGACAGGTAAAGAAGATGTTTAAGTTGTTTAAAAAGAAAAGGGAAATCCTTGAGGTCGAGGAAGAACGGCAATGGCGGGAAACATTGGAATTGATCAAAGATGCGCACGGTTTAGTAGGTGTACTCGGTATCTTTTTAACGAGCTATACGAAATATATGAAGACAAGCCAGGAAATGCTATTGCTACACTCGCTTTCCCATAACCTTCATCACATGGAAAGCCGGATACAAGGTCATTTGTTTAAATTGCGTGTCAATACTCACCCTCGGGAAGAGTGGATTAATGTCATTCGTAACCCCGATTATCTAGAAGTCGACTTGGTTGAAGCCATCAAAGCATTTTTGGAACAGCGAGACATTGAGAGTCTAAAGATCAAACCCGATAAAAGTAATCGCAAAACACGGGTGGAAAAGTAACAGCAATCGAGAAGGATTATTAGACGTTTCTGCCAATAAATGAATTCAAGGCAGGATATTGCCATAAATGGTCTTAATTGTTACAGCGCGCTGCCATTTTTAAATGATATTGTTCCCACATTTAGGGAGTAAACCCAAAAATCTCAAAACAAAATAGTAAAGGAGAAACTATGAAAAACATACTGGCGGTAGTGTTAGCACTATCAATTTCAATAGGGGACGTTCAAGCTGAAGAAGAAGAGTTTGAACTAACCACACCAAAAGATTACATTTCTGATTTTCCAAATGAATACATTGCCGTTCAAGATCTAAATCTCACGTTTAAATACGAGGATTTGGTAGTCAGCGGCAATAATGGTATGAATTTGGTCGTTGCGAGAAATTATCAGCGAAGTGGTTATCGGCCGTACGTCGGATTCGGTAATAACGGTTGGTATCCTGAAATTCCGTATATCATCGCTACTAATAACCCGAATAACGCTATTCCATCCGTTAACTTCTCTTGCTTGGGAAATGTTGACTTCACCGGTTTCTATTTTAATGGAGCGAAGTTGCGTTCAAAAGGATATAGCACTACTTCGAATATTCCATCGAATACAGTGGCCGCGTTAAATAACAACTCCATTGTGACGTGTGAAAATAACAAACCAACGGTGTTGTTAGATAATGGAAGAACACTGACTTTTGAGTTGGGGTTTGAGCAAGGGATCAATGGCTCGTCGGAAAAATACTATTTTCTTTCAAAAGTAGAGGACACGTTTGGAAACTACATCACCTACAGCTACGGTGATGAATCAAATTCACTCGGACAAAAAAGAAGAAAGCTACTTTCAATGACCCGAAATGATGGTGTGTCTGTGAGTTTTACTTATGAGTTTGGTGGAACCTACGAGCAAATTAAAACGGTTACATATGCGGGTAAAACACATACCTATGACTATACGGGGTCATTTTTGGAAAAAGTTACCGACCCTGTTGGACGTGTGACCGATTATGAGTATTATGATCGCATTCGTGCAATGGGATTCATGAAATCTGTGACCTTAGATACCGGCCTGAAAGCTGAGTATGATTTCTATCCCATTAATGGTGATAGCGCCAATAATGGTAATTTACGAACCAAAAAAGTCACCGGACCTCATATTGTCACAAGACAATTTCACCATGAATTTCCTAGTTACTTTAACGGCGACCGATCTATTCAAATTGAGTACTTGGAAGATCCGACTAAGAAAATAACCAGGGAATTTATTTTCAATAAGCTGCCAGCTCCTAACATCGGATACTCAAACGGTCTTATTACCATTGCCAATGCACTACTTGAAAAGAATGTTTACTTAAGTCCTGTAGAGCCACGCGTAACGCAAGCGTATCGTAATGACCCAATTCTCTACGCTGAAAAATATACTTGGGACTATAAAGTTCCTGGGACAGCCGGTTGTAGAACGCGTATCGGGACAACTCAGGATCAGTACAAATCATGTGGGGTAGGTTTTTTAACCAGTAAAGTTCAAAAGGTAACTAATGATGATGAGAGCGTCGATACATACACCAAGATGTATAGTCAGCATGATGACTTTGGCGTACCCAAAAAGACGGTTGAGTCGAACAGTTTTAATTCGAATAAACGTTATCGTGTAACTGAATATGATAATAACTATTCCAAATGGATTATCGGTCGTGTTAAAAACGAAAAACAGTCAGCCAATGATGTTAACTGGCTTACCCCGACTGAAATTACCTACCATAGTACGTCAGGTTCATATAAAGGCAGTTTGAATACCGTCAAAAACTTTGGCGTGGTAACGGAAACCTTCAGTCAATACCATTCCAACGGTGAGATAAAGACCAAGTTAGATGCTAATAGTAAATCGTATGAATATACGGATTATAACTTTGGTATTGCTAAAGATATTAAATTACCGGAAACGAGCAATTCTGATATAGCCGAACTCAATAGTGATGGAACCATCAAATCCCTTACTGACCCGTTAGGCAATAAAACACAATATCAATATGACAGTATCGGACGGATGACCAAAGTGACCTATCCCTTGCATTCCGGTTCGTCCTACTGGTATGACAAAAACATATCTTATGCAAAGGCAGACAGTGGTGATGTCGCCATTCCAAACTCAGGTTTAGTATTAGGGCAAAGCAAGAGAGTAGAAACTATTGGCGATAGGCAAATTACAACCTATTACAACGCATACTATCAGCCAATGCTCATTCAAGAAGTTGATAAAACCGCACCTTCAAATGCCCGATATGCAAGAATTGAACATAACCGACATGGGCAAGTTACTTTCAAATCGGAGAAATCTACCACTGCTAACTCACAGGATGGAATTTCCACATCGTTTGATCATATTGGGCGAGCAGTTTCAATAACCAGTAAACTGGGTATAACGAACATTGAATATCTTTCCGGCAATCGAAAAAAAATGACTGATCCACGAGGTAAAGTAACTACCTTCACCTATCATTCATTTGGAGCATTTTCACAAGGAACCATCTCTAAAATCGAACAACCAGAAACAGTTACGACTACGATCAATCGAGACGTTTTTGGGAAAATTAATTCCATTGTCCAAAAAGGTATTTACGAAGGCTCCACGATTAGTAGTACAAAAAATTATTACTATGATAATCGGCAATTTATGTGTCGTTCCTATGAGCCTGAAATTGGATATACCGCGTTCAATTATGACAATGCCGGTAATTTAAAGTGGAAGTTGATTGGAACATCGACCAACTATTGCAATTACACCGGTTCGGCTCCGTCCGGTGCTACAGTAATGACCTATGATGCAAAAAATAATCTGACGTATGTTAATTCACCATCCGGAACAGATGATTATTCTTTTGGGTATGATGACAACTCGAATATGACTTCATCGAGTCATAGCGGTATTAGTTGGGTTTATAAATACAATTCTTTGGGCGGGCTTGATTCTGAAAAACTGACGATTGATGGTCGAACATTTGAAATGAAATATTCACCGGATCGTTTGGGAAATCCGAACTCATTAACGTATCCAAGTGGTCGTGTCGTATTAAAAAGTCCAAATGCGTTTGGTGAGGATACGCAAGCAGGAACTTTCGCTAACTCTGTCGTGTATCACCCCAATGGGAAGGTTAAACAATTCACGTATGGTAACGGTAAGATCTACTCACTAGGATTAAAGCATGGGTATCTACCAGAAAACATTTCTGTTCCAGGCATTACCAATATTACTTATGCGTACGATAGTTCCGCTAACGTGACGAGCATCACCGATCATATCAATTCATTTGAAACACGAAACATGACGTATGATGGTCTAAACCGACTAAAAACGGCTAGTGGCCCCTGGGGAGCCGGTACGTTTTGGTATGACCCACTGGGTAATTTGACGAAGAAAACGGTTGGTTCGAAAACACATACATTTAACTATGATCGAACTAAGAATAGATTATCAAGTGTAAGTGGAAGTAACTCATATACTTTTGCATATGATTCACAAGGAAACGTTTCGAATAATGGGCGTCACGCATTTACGTTTGATAAGGCGAATTTACTCACAAGCGTTAATTCGGGAAGCGTTGCAAACTACTTGTATGATGCAAATAAGAAACGAACCAAGAAAGTAGAAGGTGGCAAAACACTGTATACCTTTTATTCAAAGGGCGGAACGCTCTTCACAAAATACGATCCATCGAATAACACCTATTACGACTATGTCTATCTCAATGATATGCAAATTGCAAAAGTGGGTGGTGATGAAGCAGACCAAACCATCCCTCCAAAACCAAGTCACTTAACCGCACCATCAACCAATTCAACGGGTAGCTTTACCGTCAGTTGGGGATCGGCGGTTGGCGCAACCTCGTATCAATTCCAGCAAAAAATTGGTTCAACCGGTTGGATTACCATCTATAGCGGTTCAGCAACCTCCAAATTGATTAGTGCATCAACAAACGGCACATACTATTTTCAAGTGAAAGCTTGTAACGCAGTCGGATGTAGTGCGTATTTAAGTGGACCTTCAACGGTTGTTAACTTAGCTGCTCCTCCAACTACTGCCCCGACATTATCCGCTCCAGCTTCCGTAACCGTTAACTATTACACTGTTAGTTGGGGATCGGTTTCCGGCGCAACCTACTACCAACTTCAGGAAGCAAAAACTACAACCGGTTGGTCAACAGTATATCAAGGCGCTAGTCGCTCAAAATACTTTACTGGAAAAGCTAATGGTGCCTATCGATACCAGGCGAGAGCGTGCAACAGTGATGGGTGCGGTCCGTTCAGTTCGGTTAAGACCGTTTTTGTAAGCTCCGGTGGCTCAACTTGTAGACTCCCACCATGCACCATCGAACCGTGATCAAATGACTAGAGTTTTGGAGAAATAGAAATGAACGTAAGGAAAATTTGTAACCTATTAATAGGTAGTTTTTTGTTACTCAGTATCGGCGTATCCCAAGCCGCCGAAATGGTGACTTACTATGTAAACGATGCGTTGGGTTCACCGGTCGCGGCGATGGATAAAAACGGTGCGTTACTCTGGCGTGAAAGCTATAACCCATATGGCGAGACGAGATTAAATCCTTCAGCCAATCAAAATGATGTCGGTTATACTGGCCACCAAAAGGATAGCACTACTGGTCTAACATACATGCAAGCGCGTTATTATGACCCGCTGATCGGTAGATTTTACAGTGATGATCCTGTAGGGTTCGTTCAAGAGAATGCAGTCTCATTCAATCGTTATGCATACGCAAACAATAATCCCTATAAATATACGGATCCAAATGGTGAGTTTGCATGGTTAGCGTATCCTATTGTTAAATGGGGTGCAGCAGCAATAGCAACCGCTTGTACTGCTAGTGAAGCATGCAGAGATGCGGTTACGAGTGCAGTCGATGGAGTAACCGATGTCCTTGCCGATGGGATGCAAACGGTTGGCAACGCATTAAGTGAACAAATTAATGGTGATGACAAACCGGAAGCGGAGCCTGAACCCGGAACTCCTGAAAGTGATTATGGTTGCGTGTACGAATGCGATGGCACGAGTGAAGGTCAAGAAACGGAAAGCGGTAAGCCTTATGTAGGAACGTCCAACGATAAAGAACAGCGAGCCAAGACTGCCAGAGATGGTCGCAATCGAGAAAATGCGCCAAAAATTGGCAAGTATCCCAAGGGAGACAGGGATGCAAGACGTAAAGCTGAACAAGAAGCAATGAACGAGAGAGGTGGCGTTGATAATCTTGATAACAAACGAAATGAAGTAAAAGAGAAGGATTGGGAAAAGAAGGGTATTAAACCTCCACAGGAGCAGAAAAAAAATGGCAATTAAAGATTTTTATTATTGGCTAGAGCAGAATCTATCTCAAATATTTGAAGACACTGAGATACAGCATGAGGTTAGCAAACGTTTAGCTGAAATTGATCCCAAATTACGTTGGGAAGTTGGCCCCTGGAAAGACAGTGAATGTTTCTTTGCTTTTAGTCCTAGTCTAAATCGTGATTTATTGACTCTCACAGAAAAGTTAGCTGCTAATGCTCCTGAGACTCAAGGCTGGACTTTTTTACCATCGAAGCCTAGAAAAAACTGGAAACGTAGAAATATTAAAACTACTTTCGATGGACAAAAAGAAGAAGTCAATTTTGATAACTGGCGATATTACTTACTCAGTTTTAATGATGGAGAATTCTTCGACGTCAATTTAATCCCACCAAAGGATTGTAATAAACCGGTAGAGCTTTTAGAACATTTTGGAGATTTGTTTGTTCAATTTGAACTTGGTGAAAAAATGTTTATGGATCTAATTGATAGAGTCAACATTATTGACCCTTCTGAATGCGAGGAAGAAACGTATAATGTTGAAGATTTGTTTGACCATATAAAGAGTACCACTTAACTAAAGGCGGCTCTTGTCGCCTTTAATATATTTCAAGTCTGCCAATAACAATACTTTAAGTATGTTTGCCCAACTGTTTTTGTTGGGCTTTTTTAATAAATGAACAAAAATGCAAAGCCGAGAAGAAGCCGCATTGCTTTTAGAACAAATTAGTAATTCTTAAGTAAAGTCTAATTTCATTTTGACGGAAGAATATCCCTTATTATCGCGTTAATCTGCTCTTGAGTGGGAGTCCAATTAAAATCATTCTGATATTTTCGCTCTGAAATCTTAGGATTCAAGTTTAATACATTGCCGCTCTCGCCTTTTTCCCTGTGCTTCCTTACTTTTTCCAAAATATTAAATCCAGACATCGCCAGTTCCAACTCACGTGCAGATTCAGCTTCATCTTGGTTACCATTTTGGTCAAAATGAATAATTGAGTATTCTGTATACGAAATATGCTTTACTTTCCGATTTTCAATTTGGACGAACGATACAGCACATCTGACACTTTGACCGGCATAGGCTTTAAAATGCTCGCTTACACCCGTTGAGGTTAGCTCATTGAATTTGGCAGTACTAATTCTCGAAATTTGCCCCTCTTCGTCTAAAAAATGAACTCTTACTCCAGTACCCATAAATTTGCCTTGAATTATCTAAAACCCAATTATAAGAGGAGGCTTCAACAATTGATATACCTTCTCAATATCGGCCAAAACATGTACTACTACCCGAGTACTTTAATACTGTTTAAGGGAACTAATAGAGTCACGACTCGCTACAAAACTCGCCACATTGATGCGGTTTAGCGTGAAATGGCGCGTAAAACACTGCATCTATCCTATTGTTTTATAACACTTTTTACACGCCATAACACACTAAACCATGCTTGGAAGGAGTGAAAATCCTTGTGTCGGCAGTTCAACTCTGCCCCGGGCCACCATGATTCTAAAGGCTTAGCTTCGGCTAGGCCTTTTTTGTTTCCATGGCTTATGGCTCCTCAGTTTAAAAATTAGCCCCGAGGTTGTCCGCCACCTTTTCCGCCCAAAGCGCATACCCCTTTGCACTAGGGTGAAATCCATCAACCGCAAAGTAACTTGTATCTTGGGGAAGCTCCACAGATAAAAATTGTAGTTTTCCATCATTCAAGCATATTTTTTCTAAACTAGAATTAAATCTCTTTGCTCTACTAGCCAAATGACCGCGTAAAGGATTGGGAATAGCTGGAAACAATTCGAATGGCGGGATAGCTGTCAGCAATATTTTTCTAGAGGAAAATTTGTCTTTCAAAAGTTGAATAAAATCAACCTGAAGCTGTAACCATTTTTCTGATGTTACTAAAGAAGTTACGTCGTTCACTCCTAATGACACAACAATGTAGTCAATTTGTTTTGATTCGAGTTGCTTCACCACTTCTAATGCCTGGGAGGAGTTTTTGCCTGATTCGGCAACTAACTGCCATGAAACATTTTGAGTTTTCAATTGTTTGATAATTTGACCGCTTAGTGCTTCCGATTGATTTGCAACCCCGACGCCAGCGGCAGCTGAGTCGCCAAATATAAGCAAGCTAAGTGAATCTCTGAAGTTTTTATCTTGCGTTGAACTTCCTTTTCTCTGACCCTCTGGTTCTGGCAACCGAACGACTTTAATGCGCAACCATATGGCTTGCAGGATTAAAATAGGAGATATAAGCAACGTACTGATAAATCTCAAAATCATATCTTAAGAAACTTTATGGTTTACTGTTCTACCACGAATATATCAGAAATTTCTTCAAGTCGATCACAATCCATTATTTGTTTTAACTTAAGCTTAGATAAGTTTTGAGTGAGGCCAATAATATCGAACTGCTCAATTTCGGAGTTAGTTCTCACCAAATATAATAAATGCTCTAATAGCATCAGAAACTCTGAACCATTTATAGGTTCATACTGAACCCCGCTAAATGGATAGCGTAAACTCGCTCGATTTAACTGACAAGTACAACCCAAGTCTTGCAAACAATTTTGCCAATCGATAGTTTGGCTTTCTTGCTCTAATGTTAGCGTTCTGATTAATCCTATTTCCTTTTCGCTCCAACGAACCATTTTGAAATCAGAATAATTGGTTTCAAAATACTGGCTAGCAGAAATCAGTACTCTTTCAAGTTCTTCAGCACTTAACTCGCAATCCAACCGAATCAGTTGTAACTCAACCCGCCATGAGATCGAGTCTCCCTCACTAGACAGTTGGTTTATTAATTCTAAATTCGAGTTAACCAAAACACTTAAAAAGTTTTGATTTGGCAACCCTGTAGTTAAGTCGATATTAGTTTTAACTTTTAATTGCTCTAATTGACTTCTTAAAAACTCATTATTCTTAATATGTAGCTTGGTTTTCTTATCAACTTGTTCAGCCACCATTGACTTAAACATTTCTTTGCTGGCTAAGCGGTTAGCTTGCATTCTTATTAGCATTAGTAAGAGCACACAAAAGGCAAGGCCGTATATTGTAAATGCCCACCAAGATAACCAAGGTGCGGGAAGTACATTCACTCTCAGGTTAATTGACTCATCACTCCAAACGCCGTCATTGTTACTACCTTTAACTTTCAAGACATAACTACCACTTGGCAAATTAGTAAAGGTTGCCAAATTAAGGTTGCCTATATCAATCCAATCCGGATCAAATCCTTCCAATTTATACTGATAGCGATTCTTACTAGGTTGCGTAAAATCTAGAGCCGAAAACTCAAACGAAATCAAATAATCATTATGGTCCAATGTAATTTGGTCAAGTTCATAAATTGGTTTATCAAAAAGCACCCGACTATTTTCGCTTTTAATATTTGTAAGCACAACGTTAGGAACATGTGTATTAGTAATGATCTCTTCTGGCTCAAAAGTACTGATCCCGTCCAAGCCACCAAAAAACAGCTGTCCCGATTTCAACTGGAAAAATGCTCCCTGGTTAAATTCATTGTAGTGAATTTCATCGGCTAAACGGAAATGCTGAAACTCTCTGGTGTCGACATTTAATTTACTTACTCCTCGATTAGTACTTATCCAGATGAATCCTTGTTCATCCTCGAGAACACCGTAAACAGTACTACTGATTAATCCATTTTCAACGGTAAAATGTTCGAATCTATTTTTAAGTTGCCTTCGATTCTCTGGCATCCAAAGATTCAACCCAAAACCTTGGGTTCCTATCCAAAACCTACCCTTTGAATCCTGAAATATTGACCAGGCGGCATTTCCAGATAAACTTTTAGGATTATTATTTTCATGGGTGATATTAACTATTTTGTCAGTATTCTTATCGAGCCGAGCTATACCTCCACCATCAGATGAGATCCAAATGTAACCTTCGTCGTCTTCGAGAACTTGATAAGTATTATCTACAAGTAACTTGCTACCATCGGTTCCTTCGGAGGAATAATGAGTAAAATTTTCACCGTCCTTTGAAAGTCGATTAATACCTCCTAAATAGGTAGCAATCCAAAATTCGCCGTCAGAGTCCTGATAGATATCGGTTATCCCATTTGCTGACAGGCTAGAATCTTTGTCGGTTTTCGCGGAAAAATGTTTAACCTTATTTAATTTGGAGTCGAAGATATCAATTCCATTAGACATTGAACCAAGCCAAATCCTTTCTTGTTGATCAACAAGTAAAGAAGTAATTCTTTTTTCGGAAATTAACTCTCCATTTTTTTCAACCGGCCCTACTTTGCCCGTTTCAATATCTACCTGATTTAGGCCACCATTGAATGTGCCAACAAATAAGATCCCTTGTTTATTTTCGGAAAAGCTAGTTATCGTATTGTCTGTCAGTGTTTGCGCATCTTCAGGGACATGCCTATAGTGGATAAAGTTTGCAAGACGAGGATCCCAAATGTTAAGGCCTGACAGTGTTCCAAACCATATGAGACCTCCTTTATCCTGCAGAATTGAATATACTCGATTATTGCTTAAACTATTTTTCTGAGATGATTTTTTTTGAACTCTTACAAAATCGCCAGTCTCCTCCTGGTAAACGCTAACTCCTCCGTCAGTCGCAAACCAGAGGTGTCCACCGCTATCCTGAAAGATCTTATAAACCCGGTTATGTGTCAAACTGTTTTGATTAGAACCCGAGTGTTTAAAAGTTAAAAACTTTTGAGTTAATTCGTTAAATCGGTTAACACCTCCACCTCTTGTACCGATCCAAATACGCCCCTTCGAATCTTCAAATATAGTACGAATTCGATCATGGGAAAGAGTTTTTGGTGAAGTTTTGGTAGAGATGAATTCCCGTTCATTATTCTGAATTAATACGACTCCGCTCCTGTCGGTTCCAATCCACATTCTTCCCCTAGAGTCTATTAAAATGGCTCTTATGTCATAGTCCCTAAATCCCTCAACTTCTTTTATCTGTACATTGTTATTTTTTTTGGTAACGCGATAAAGCCCTCTCTTACTAGTACCTACCCAGATCCCTTCGTTTTTATCTCTGAGCAACACATGCATTCGCTCAATCGGAGCTTTAGATTTAGAATCAAGATGGAAGGCCTTAAAAGTTTCATTTCCAGGGTAGTACAAATTCAGACCGGCTCCCCCTGCTACCCAGAGATTTTGATCCGAGTCAGAAATTACCGAGTAAATGAAATCGTGCGATATTGAGCTGGAATCACTGGCGGAATATTTAAATTGTCTAAAAACTTTGCCATCGTATCGGTTTAATCCGTCTTGTGTACCGAACCAAAGAAATCCCACCTGATCTTGATGGATCGTGGTCACCGCTTTTTGCGATAAACCATCCTCAGTGGATAGATGATGAAACGTCGCGTTATTTAGTTCAAGTGTCTTTGAGCTTAAGCTGAAAGATGTTAGGAGAAAAAATATCCCCAATAATCCTAAGTATTTATTCATAGTGATAGTATAGAGTTAAGAGACTTAAAAGCCGTGACAAGCACGGCTTTTAAGTTAACTTTTTATTTTTTAATATTATTCTTGCTCAACCCAGACGTTAATAGCAACATCAGTGTCGGTATCAGGCCAAAGAGATGCGTCTCGCCATAAATCAGCATCTGGCCACAGGGACGCATCTCGCCATAGATCTGCATCAGGCCACAGGGATGCATCTCGCCATAGATCTGCATCAGGCCACAGGGATGCATCATTCATAGTGCTCCATGAGTAACCTTTATTTTTATCAAACGCACCGTCCCAAGATTGTTGATTACTTCCTTCAATATAGTACTTGTTTTCGGTACTCATTCGAACCGGCCCAGCATAGTGCTGACTTCCATCTAAATCTTTTGCAATATCTAATCCTTGATTTGCACAACCTGAGTTAGTATTTGAAACTGCTGCCACAGCATCAACCATCCCTGCTCCTTGTTGTAAAGGTGAGTATGCCAAACTTCCGTCAATATTCTTTGCCGCTTTAGCAGAGGCCATCAGTCGACACTTAACATCGTCCGGCGTTAAAGAAGAATTTTGGCTAATCATCAACGCAACTACACCGCTTACAACCCCTGCCGCCTGGGAAGTACCTGACATCATGAAATACTTTCCGCCATCATGAAACTCAGGATGCTCTGAGGCGAGTTGCATTTTTGATTCCATCAATCCCATTAAGTGACCACCTGGCGCAACAACATCTGGTTTAATAAATCGCTCATAAGTTGGGCCACTTGAAGAAAAACTTGCCATTCGATCATCTTCAAAGTTATTAGGCGTGTAGGCATCTGTAACAGCACCAACAGTAATGATATAAGGTATATTTCCTGGTACTCCAATTCCCCCTGGAGAAGTACCTCGATTTCCAGCAGAGGCAACAACTACAATCCCTGACTGCCATGCTTTCATCACTGCTTGGTTTAAAGGATCGTCCCAATAGTACGACCGCGCTTCAGTACTAAACGAAAGATTCATCACCCGGATGTTATATCTTTCACGGTAATAAATGGACCACTGAATCCCACGAATTACATCAGCATAGTTACCTTTCCCAGCGCGATCAAAAGCTTTCACACTGATAAGTCGAGTATTCGGTGCAACTCCGTAGAAATTACCATTAATATCCCTTTCGCTATTCAGCGCCACACTCGCCACATGGGTTCCATGGCCACTCTCTTCATCATCATTTTGAGAAATCTTATTCTCAATCGCGTTATAGGTCCCATAAACTCTATGTCGACCATAAGCGTCTTGGCGAAGCCCGCTCATGCTTTTGACGCCGGAATCGAGGACCACCATGGTTACGCCGTCGCCAAATACTCTCGCATCGTGTAACACACTAGCATTAGTCATTTGTGTAGCAGAAGCCGGGGAGAAATAGATTCTTTGCCCAACGGCAAGACCATCATTTTGCAATGCTGTATTTAGAGTGAGTTTAAAATTTAGCTGTTTTAAAGCTTCAATTTGAACGGAGTTAAGATTAGCAGCAACAGCATTAATGATGTTTAAATTATGAGTGATCTGGCCGCCCACACGAGAAACGGCTTGCAGGGCTTGCTTGCCTTGAACAATATAACTGGTTTCTTCGGCCTTTTGTTGAGCAGAATTTGTGGACAAACTCACTGCCAACAAACCAAACATCCCAACAATTGCCACACTTAATAATGCAATGCCTGGCCAGTTCAAAGAAACTCTTTGAAAAACTTGCGGAATAAATTTCATCATTCACCTCTGGCAAAAGATAAAGCGGCCTTTATACTTATTTTTTCTTTAGTAAGAAACTCTATCTTTTTGATTTTACTGGGTTAATTGATATTCTAGTTATTTTCTCTTATCCCTGACGGTTAATCAGTGTATAGATAAACTGCGAGTTTTTCACTTTTTATCAAACTTTTCGTGAAAAATACCCAAAAACCTATAGCAGGATAGGTATTTGCGACTGAATAACTCTAGTTAACCTCTCATATTTCACAAAGAGATATTTATTCCTTTGTCGTTTTATTGATCAACTATGCACCTAGATTACCGTTTTTCCACGGCTTAAGAAACACTAATCCTATGAATTCAATGCAATATTTCACATTTTTTTAGGGTACGTCGGATCTGTACGAATTTTTGTCGAAATCTTACTATTTCTAAATTATTGAATAGTGCTAAAAATGACCCCGAACAACAAAAAGGACCTAAAAAGGAGAGTTTGTAATGAAAAAAAGTGCAATTGCAACAGCAGTAGGAATGGCAATATCCGGCGTAGCATTTAATGTCGCGGCCTTCGAGCCTGCACCGACTAATGCTTCAGATGAACTAGCAAACGTACAAAACCAGTGTATTGTGCGTCTCGCAGACGATACAGATAAAGACGCGGTAACGGGCCTTGCCCGAGGCCTATTAATGAAGGCAAATAATTCAGCCAATCGTTCAGCATCAATAAAACATACATACAAACACTCAATTAAAGGCTTTACCATGAGCATGCCTTGCTCGGCTGCTGAAAAAGCACTTAAAGACGACTCGGCGGTAATGAGTTTAACTCCAGACAGCATAGTATCAGTCAGTAAAGGTAAACCAGGGGGGGGCGGAAACCCTCAACCACAAACAACTCCGTGGGGAATTGACCGTGTTGGTGGCGCTAGAGATGGTTCCGGTTATACCGCGTGGGTTTTAGATACAGGTATCGATCTTGACCATCCGGACCTTAATGTTGATTCAACAAATGGATTCTCAGCCTTTACCAAGGGCCGTAATGCCGGAATGGATGACAACCATGGCCACGGAACTCATGTAGCCGGAACAATTGCTGCAATTGACAATACCATTGATGTTGTTGGTGTGGCGGCAGGTGCAACCGTAGTTCCTGTCAAAGTTCTTGATGCTCGCGGATCAGGGTCTAATTCGGGTGTTATAGCTGGAGTTGATCACGTAGCAGCTAACGCCTCACCAGGCGATTGTGCCAACATGAGTCTAGGCGGCGGCGTAAACTCTGCGCTTGACGATGCGGTTAAAAATGCAGCCCAATCTTCCGGCGCATATTTTGTTTTAGCAGCCGGAAATGATGGCGACCATGCTAACAATCACTCACCTGCTCGCGCTAATGGTAATCGTATATTTACTATTTCTGCGACAGACTCCAATGACCGCATGGCCTCTTGGTCTAACTATGGTAATCCTCCTGTAGATTACGCGGCCCCAGGCGTTAGCATTTTATCGCTTAAAAAAGGCGGAGGAACAACAACAATGTCGGGTACTTCAATGGCATCTCCGGCAGCTTGCGGAGTAATCATGCTACGCAACGGTAACCCTGGTACAGACGGTAACGCTACTAACGATCCAGACGGTAACCCAGATCCAATTATTCACTTATAACTACAAGCAAGCACTGATTGGCCACCATACTCTGGTGGCTTTTTTTTGCCCGCCAGGGGCTCCTGGTTAAAGTAAACCGCAGCAAGCCTAAACTGATTGATATACAATTAAAAACAATCGCTTATGACAACCAGAACACTAATCGACTTGGAATTAATGGAATCTGATATTAGCCAAAACGCTAAAACTAGACCAACAACTGATAAGTGGTTAAATCTGCTCGCCCTAGTAACCTTATTACTTATTTTAGTTGGCTATGCTGCTGATTGGTTCTCCCTGGAAGAACGCGCAGAGTTCAATCGCATTTACGCAGACTTTATCTTTCTGGCGATAATATTAATTTCTATTATTAGGCAATTCCGAGCACCAAACTCAATGGTCGATCCGATTTATTGGTTACTTTTAGGGGCAGCTTTTGTTTCTTGGTTTGCATTAAGTGTGTTACGCGTCAGTGTATGGGAAGATCTCTCAATTGGTGCCAAGGAAATGCTGAGCCATCTTGCTTACTTCTTCTATTTTGCCTTATCAATTGCCGCAATCGAAGTAAGGAGCCATCGTCAGGCAAACCAATTACTCTCACTGCCCAATATGCTGGTATGGGGGTCAAGTTTAGCTTTTGTATTAGGCGCTTTTATGTTTTTGGTATTAACCCCCAGTCGCGGGGCGGATGTGAGCCAAAGTCATTTTCTTTATTCATTTGTTTTTTACATTTTGATGGATTTTTACTTATGTATTCGATGGCTTTATTTGGCTTGGAGTTGCCGTAAACAGTTTTGGATTGGCTATGCTCTGCTGGCATTTGGTGCTTTAAATTGGATGATTGCCGATATCTTTGAAGGACTCAATTATACTGGACAGCTAAAACTTTTGGCGGGTAGCTGGACTGACTGGGTTTGGTATACACCTTATATTTTCATTTTCGTTGGATTCCAACTCAAGGTTAGTGACTCTAGTGGAAATTGGAGTACAGAAGATCTTTCTAAGAACCATCTTTTAAACAATCCAATATTCTTTGTCGTGATGTGTTTTCTTTTAGAGCGCATTTTGACCGCTAATCCAGAGATTTTTGCCCCATTAAACAGCACTCAAGCTTCTATTTTTAATTTGTGGGTTTCTGTAGCACTCCTATTTGCAGTTTTTCAAACGCTTTTATCAGGTAAGAGTTATCAGAATTTAAAAGGTAAGTTAGTGCAACAAGAAAGTGAACAAAAAGTCTTAAGACAGCGTATGGAACAACAAGCAATTAGTCTTAAAAATCAAGCAGCCTCAAATAAAGCAATTTTAGATACAACCCACAATGCGATCTTTACCGTAGACTATCAAAACCAAATTTTGTCATGCAACCCAGCTGGTTGTGCACTATTAGGTGCCGATGATGACGAATTGATCGGAAAGATTTTTACCCAGGCGGTTAAATGTGAAGGCGAATTATTTCGTTTTTTTAATTATCAAAGTTATCGACAACAACTCGTAGATAATATCGAAGGGATCGAGATCGAATCTGTAATTCATAATGCGTCAGGTGAAAAAATTCCGGTCCATGTAACTCTATCTCAAGACCAAAATAACTCAGATGGTTTATTGGTTATTTCACTGATTAACATTAGCGAACAGAAAAAAGCCGAACAAGAAGAACACAATATTAAAGATCAATTTACGGCAAATATTTCACATGAATTCCGTACCCCGTTAACCATTATTAAAGGCGTTCTCGATAACCTTCAAGAAAATGAAGCATACCAAAAAGAAAAAGAACAAGTTGAAACAGCTAAACGCAATGTCTTACGAATGATCCGCATGGTAGAACAGTTGCTTGAGCTTTCTCGTATCGCCAACGATCCCGTTCCTATATCCACCATAAATGTTGCGCCTGTAATAAGCTTTGTTTGTAATTCCTTTGACGAAATCGCTAAAAATCAAAATGTAGGCTTCAGCTATCGCGTTCCTCAAGAAGTGTGGATCAGTGGAAACCTCCAAGCAGCCGAAAAAATCTTATTTAACTTACTTTCGAATGCTTTCAAATATACAAGCCATGGCAAAGTTAAGCTAGATGTAACTTTACTCGATAATCATTTCCTGGTTAATGTTCAAGATACGGGCATCGGTATAGATGAAGAGCAGCAAGCCAAAATCTTTGATCGCTTCCATCGAGTTGATAACCCAGCAACACAGAGTATCCATGGAGTTGGCATTGGTTTAGCCCTGGTTAAAGAATTATGTGACTTAATGCGATGGGAGATCCAGGTACAATCCCAACCCACCAAAGGAACCACCTTTACTCTCAATATCGAGCAATCCTCAATTGATAGTGTAGAACGAGTCAAACAAGAACCAACCGTAATCACCCAACTAACAAAAAGCACCCGTCAAAGTTTGTCTGCTGAAGCTTTTGAAACTAAAACGATTAAAGCTGACCCTGGGCTTAAGAAATCGAAGTATTCAGTATTAATCGTAGAAGACAACGCCGAAATGCTTGCTCACATCAGCCAGATACTCTCCCCGCTTCATCAATGCCTGCTCGCTGAAAACGGGGAAGAAGGCATTCGTCTTGCTATAGATTATTTACCTGACATTATTGTTTCGGACGTAATGATGCCCGGGATCGATGGTTTCGAGTTATTAAGTACGCTTAAGAAAACGGAAATGACTTCGCATATTCCAATTATTTTGCTCACGGCACGTTCTGATACCGATAGCAAAATCAAAGGACTAGAAAAGGCGGCCGATGATTACATCAGCAAGCCTTTTGAAGCTAATGAATTGGCTTTGCGGGTGAATAACCAGCTTAAGTCACGCCAAAAACTTCAAGAAAAGCTAAGTATCCAATGGAACCAAGGTGGCCTGGAGTCGGTTGCAGCCCCGGTAGAAGACAAATTTGTCACTAAATTGGACGAAATATTTGAGGAACATTATAAAAACTCCGATTTCTCCATGCTTGACCTAGCCAATCAACTCGCCATGAGCGATCGCCAGGTACAACGGAAAATAAAGGCGATACTCGGCGTCAGTCCATTGGAAGCGCTAAAACAATTTCGCTTGAAGAAAGCGAAACCTATGCTAGAAGCAGGTGACCAAATAGGTGTTGTAGCTCAGGCTTGTGGATTCTCTTCTCAGTCTTACTTTGGGCGTTGTTTTAAGGACAACTTCGGAATGACGCCGAAGCAATTTCAGCAAAGTCATTAGTTCAAGTTTATCGAAATTTAGCCCGTAAATAGCGGGCTTAAAACATGTAAATATTTCACAAAAAAGTCAATTTTGTCGCCGATTTAACAAAAATTGTCGCTTTTCAACTATCGCGAGAAGCGATTCCCCACTGATAATCGGTCCTCGCTTTACGGAAGAGCTCGGTTTAAATATACAAATAATCTTCTGAGCATGTACCAAAAATAATAACAACCTTCCGCAAACATAACTCTCACACTTATAAAATTAGAATCAGGAGATCCAACAGTGGTATCTAAATTAACAAAATTATCAGCAGCTACTCTAGTGGCGCTAGGTACATCAAGTGCAGTCCTGGCAGACAACAGTCGCTATGTCATTCAAGTTGACTCTGACAAAAAAGGGATTGTTAAAGCTTTAGCCAAGAAAATGGGGGGCGAGCTTAAAGCTGACGGAAATGGGTTCTTCGCTGCTGAATTTAACGGCAGATCCTTAGAAGACGTCAAAGGACTATTAAACAACCCACATATTAAACTGATCGAAGAAGATCAACGCCGTGAGTTAATGGGTATATATAATGATGACGCAGGCGATCCAACAGTACAACAATTAACGCCATATGCCGTATACCAATCACAAGCTGATCAGTTGACGCTACAGCCAGGTCAGAAAGTTTGTGTTATCGACTCAGGCATCGCAGGCGCTCAAGGTGAAACCGGCGGTAAAAACTACGATTTCGATTGGAGTGTAATCACCGGCGATAACGATTCGGGAACAGGCAACTGGAACGAAGACGGCGGCCCGCATGGTACCCACGTAGCCGGTACAGTAGGCGCAGCAGATAACGGCTTTGGTGTCATTGGTATGGCGCCAAGCGTTCCGATGCATATCATCAAAGTATTCAACGCTTCAGGCTGGGGTTACTCTTCTGACTTAGCAGTGGCTGCACAAAAATGTACCGATGCAGGCGCAAACATCATCACCATGAGTTTAGGCGGCGGCGGTGCCAATAGCACTGAAGAAAACGCTTTCAACACCTTCACCAATAATGGCGGTTTAGTATTAGCAGCAGCCGGTAACGATGGTAACAATGTCCGTTCTTATCCGGCTGGTTATAAGTCAGTTATGATGATTGGTGCAAACGACGCAGACAATAACATTGCAAGCTTCTCTCAATTCCCAACTAATACCAAGACTTCCGGTCGTGGAAAGAACAGAACAACTGAGACTCATGATGGTTACGGTGTAGAAGTTACCGCAGGCGGTGTAGCAACTCTTTCTACTTACCCTGCAGGTGGAACTTCTTTAGCTTCAATGACAGCCGGCGGTACTGGCTTCGCTGCATCAGCAATGGAAAACAATGGCGAAGCAAACGGTTCGACTTTCTTTATGGGTACAGCTGAAGCGACTGATGGCAGCGCAAACGGAAAAATCTGTGTAATTGACCGCGGGAACATTTCTTTCCATGACAAAGTAAAAAATTGTGAAGACTCAGGCGGTCTAGGTGCAATCATTATTAACAATGAAGCAGGTATGCTTTTCGGTACCTTGGGCGATACCAACTCAACAACTATTCCAGCAGTAGGTGCTGCACTAGAAGATCGCGCAGCTATCCTTGGTGCTTCTAGCGCGACAGTTAAAGTTGGCGCAAGCGATTACGGTTATATGGACGGAACTTCAATGGCGACTCCGGCTGCAGCGGGCATCGCAGCGCTTGTTTGGTCAAACCATCCTAACTGTACTGGAACTGACGTTCGTGAAGCGATGAAAGCAACTGCTGAAGATCAAGGTACTGCTGGCCGTGATGATTACTTCGGATACGGAATTGTTAAAGCAAAAGCCGCTAGTGATCATTTGGCAGGTCAAGAATGTGGTGGTGGAACACCTCCAACTGGTAACAATGCTCCGGTAGCGTCATTCAGTTACTCTTGTACAGACTTAAGCTGCTCATTTGACGGCAGCGCAAGTTCTGATAGCGATGGAAGCGTTGTTTCCTACAGCTGGAGCTTCGGTGGTTCAACAGCAAATGCCAACCACACTTTCGCAGCTTCTGGTGACTATAACGTAAGCCTGACGGTTACTGACAATGAAGGGGCAACTAACACCACTTCTCAAACAGTGACGGTGTCTGACGGTTCAGAGCCTCCAGCAAGTGATATTACCCTATCTGGTTCACGCTCTGGTAATGGTCGAACTGCGACTATCAATTGGAACGGCGCAATAGGTTCCAATGTCGACGTCTACATTAACGGCAGCCTAAATAATACAACCGCCAATGATGGAAGCGCTAGCTACAGCGTGAATAAGCGAAGAAGTTATACCTTCACAGTGTGTGAAGAAGGCTCAACTACCGCTTGTTCAAATACAATTACTCTTTAAGGAAAGAATAGGGCCTAAAATAATAATAATTTGTTTCGAAGAAACGGTGACTACTTAAGGGGCTTTTAGCCCCTTTTTTTTTGATTTAACCAAGTTGGCAAAGATTTTTCTTTGTTTTTACTGACACCCTGTCAAATTATCAATCCACTGCTCAATAATGTTTGTCGCAGTCTGATCAATAATTTGCGTGGCGAGCGGCGGCATTCGATTGTTATCCAAAGCTTGCATACGCGCGAGTAAAACCGATCTAGCTGAATCACCTGGCGCAATTATTCGGGCGTTATTAATCCCCAAATCTCCATTATTCGGTATCTGATCACAGGCCATCGAATTATTTATCGAAGTTTGAATTCTAAAATCCATTTGCGGCGCTGTGCCGCCTGGACGATGGCAGCCGCTGCAATTACTATGCAGGTAACTTCGTGCCCTTTCGCTTATTGTAGCTTGAGTATTATCAACGTCTACCAATTGATAAATTTGCTCACCTGCTGGCATTGAACTCAAATAAGTAGCATCAAACAATGCCGTAAGTTGGTTCCCTGTATTGCCATTTGGATAAGTGAAGTTGTGATTCATTTGGCTCGCTTCCGGTCCTAAAGAAATACCGGCACCGGTAGTGTGACACTCGAAACACTGACCTCTACTGGGGATCAAATGCTCAAAACCATCGACTATCACTGAGTCTGCCCCTTCAACAAGGGTGGCATCCGACTGGTCTTCCAGCCATTTATAACTATACCCTCCCCAGCCTGAAACGTGCCGCATAAATAATCTTGTCTCTAAATATTGACCATCAAGAATAAAGTTCTTTATTAATATAGAACCTTCAGGAAACTCAAAATCGCCGTCTTCCTCCACGGTTATTTCGGCACTATCAGGTACTGCAAACAATCGCGATTTATCGACGCCATCCGACCAAAGTTTGGCGATCACATCGAACGAAACCACCCCACTTGAATAGGTTTTGTCATTTGTTGAACTAAAACAACCTGTTTGTGAAAGCGTCTCAGGTATATTGCTTTGCCCGCCACCAGAATCGACAAAACGAAATATATTTTGACCGGGATCTCCCCACAAGCTAAGCACATAAACTTCACCACTATGATCTTGAGCGAAACTAGAAATGCCGAGGCCCGAGAGTAAAATTTCTTGAGTTGAAAATGATTGGTTTGATTCTCTTACCGTTGACCAAATTCTGCCGGTACAAAAATCTCCATAGAGATAATGTCCTTGTAGTGCCGGAATAGTTTGTCCTCGATAAACATAACCTCCGGTAATAGAGCAGTCGCCGTTGTCATGATTGTATTCCGCCACAGGTAAAACCAATCCCGTTTGGTCGCAAGAATTTGCGTTATAACAATGTGCGCCTTCCATAATCGGCCAACCCAAATTATCACCCGCTGCAACTATATCGACTTCTTCGTATGCTCCCTGTCCCACATCTCCGAGCCACAGATCGCCATTTTGTTGGTCGAAACTCCAGCGCCAAGGATTCCTTAATCCGTAAGCGTAAATTTCGTCTAATACATTTGCATTATTCACAAATGGATTGTCTGCCGGAACGGTATAGGTATCTGAGTTATTTACGTCAATACGCAAAATAGTACTGTGTAACGATTGAGTGTTTTGGCCATGGCCAAAGGGGTCACCACCGCCGCCGCCGTCACCAAAACCGATATATAAATAACCATCAGGCCCGAAACCTATATGACCCCCATTATGATTGGTTGCAGGCTGATCCAAGGTCAATACTATTTCTTCCGTTGCAAGAGAAACCGGAAGCGTACCGGAGTAAGTAAATCGAGAAATTACCGAGTTGGAATTTAAGTCGTTGTAGGAAACGTAGAACTCTCCGTTGACAGCAAAGTTGGGATGAAACGCAAATCCTAATAATCCTCTCTCTCCGCCATAAGTAACTCGAGAAGTTAAATCTAAAAAATCTGTATAAGAATTGACTGACTCTGAATTCTCAAATTGTCTGACAACTCCATTTTGTTGTACCACGTACCACATACTTGGATCATTGGGCACCTGAAATAATCCTATTGGAGCACTGAGTCCGGGAAGACTTGGGAATACCGGCTCAAGAGTTAAACTAGAATTGCCAGTATTTGCATGATCAGGCGCAGTGCAGCTTGCATTGCTCAGGCGTGTAAGAATACTACCGCTCTGAATTGTAGTAACTTGGAAGCTACCACTTACACCTCCGACAGTTAAAGTTGCTGTAACCGATTCCCCTAAAGTGGAACTGGAACGCACTCTAACTTGAACCGGTTGACCCATAGTAACGGTAGACGGGTCGGCAGTATAATCACCATTGTCAACGCGATATTCCCCATTGGTAATTGAAATAGCCGCAGGGGCGTTAAAGCCAACTAGAGTGGCAATGTTAGATTCTATCCAAGTATCTTGTAGAGTGGTTTCTGCACTATTGAAACCAAATGGGTGTGGTGTGGTATCCGGCGCATTATCATCTCCTCCTCCGCCACTACTGCCGCAAGCGACAAGGAAAATACACAAAATTCCAATTAATGCTGAGAGGCACGGAATGTCTTGCTCAAAACGACGTTGTTTTAACAAATACATCTTCAACTCCCTGAGATAATTCGGCTGGGCACCTTAGTAACCGATTATATAGCGAGTTTTACTCTGTTTATAGCGAGGTAACGCACAGTATTTGTCAAAAAATCTGCGATATTGGTCAGCTTAAAGTCGAAAACGTGATCGTAGATAAAACCAAAAAAGGGGCATTAGCCCCTTTTTAATTCGTATGATTAGCTAGCGAGAAAAAATACTTAAAACTGCAACTCGGTAGAATCAATCCCAGCCGCACGTAGTTTAGCTATGGTTTTTTGCGATAATCGACGAGTAGAATTTCTGTAAGGTTTGTTAAACGCGTAGTTCCACTTCTTTTTAGCTTTTTTGTTTTCAGCAACTTTCTTTTCTGAATTAATCTGATTGCAAAATTTCTTTGAAGGCTGCTGACCAAGCTTATCCGAATAAGCTTTTGCATATTGCTTGTCGGCCGTAGATGCCTTGTTTACTTTAAGGTCGCAATAGTCATCTGTAGAATAAACGGCGACGTCATCGCCTGCCATTGCAACTCCGGCAAATCCGGCTAAAACAACTGGAATTAATTTTTTCATTTCATATCTCCTGATAAATGCAGACTGGTAAATTAAATAGGAATAGTTACTCCGCATTACTAAAGTATACGAATTAACTTGTTTAGTCGTTTTGCCAAATGTAATTCTTCATTGCATAATATCGAATTTGAAACCTCCTGTTACGTGTATTGAATTTTGTCAACCTTTATTCAATCTTTATATTCATACAAATTTAACTTACTCGCGAACAGCACCCGAAATTTGATATGTCCTTTGTTTAAATGTCGTTTCTTAAAAGAGACAAAATGCCGACAATTCACGACTAATAACCTCTACATTGCTCTGTTTTGATTTATACTATTGGCTGGCAGATCTTCAAACTTGACGAATAATTAACTCAATGCAGCACCAAAAACTCCTAACAAATAACAATCATCAATTCTTAATATTGAATATTGCCGGCTGGGGTGGCTACTGTCTCAGTACCTATGTTGCAGCCTTTTACTGGGATAAGCCCATTAATTATTACTGGGTAGTATCTATCGGTTCAGTATTAGGCTTATTTATCAGCTTTATATTGCGGCCTATTTATCGTGCAGTTTGGGATGCCTCATTAGTAACGCGTATTGCGACCGTTATTTTTGGTTCTTATTTATGTAGTTTGATTTGGGTGGTGCCCTACAACCTAACTTATTGGGAATTGTTTAAACATGGTTACCGCCCCGAAATGTGGACAGGATATTTCTGGGGCATCACTAATATATTCTACATTTTCATATGTTGGAGCTGCCTGTATTTTGGTATTAAATTCTATCAGGCCATGTTAGAAGCGAGTCAAAAGGCTCTGAAAGCAAATGCATTAGCCCACGAAGCACAATTAAAAATGTTGCGTTATCAGCTCAACCCTCACTTTTTATTTAATACCCTCAATGCAATTTCCACTTTAGTTTTAGAGCATAAGGGCGAACGAGCTAACGAAATGGTTACCAGGCTTTCTAACTTCTTACGCTATTCGCTGGACAATGATCCAATGCAGAAAGTCACCTTGGAGCAAGAAATCACCACCTTAAACTTGTATCTAGGGATTGAAAAAGTACGCTTCGAGGAGAGGTTAGGGCTAGATTTTGAAATTGACTCAGAGGCAGAAAAAGCCCTAATTCCCAGTCTGATTTTGCAACCACTGGTCGAAAATTCGATCAAGTATGCAATAGCTAAATCTGAAACCGGTGGGACCATCAGTTTAAAGGCCAAGGTATTTGCCAATGAATTGCTATTGGAGTTGAGCGATGACGGACCAGGTGTCGAACTTATCAATGGCGAGCTACCAAATAGCCGCGGCGTTGGCGTTAAAAACACCAAAGAAAGGCTACGTGAGCTCTACAACAGTGATCATTCATTTAAGATATCCAATGTTGAACCAAGCGGCTTAAAAATTAGCATACGCCTACCATACGAAGTTTAAAGGAATTGGTTAATGACAAATAAAATTCGAACCCTAGTTGTTGATGATGAGTCTTTAGCGAGAAGAGGACTGCTACTTCGCTTGGAAAAATTTGAAGATATAGAAGTGATCGCAGAGTGCAATAATGGCCGCGAAGCTTTGCAAAAAATTGAAGATGAGTCGCCAGATCTAATTTTTCTAGATATTCAAATGCCAGGAATTGATGGGTTTGAGGTAGTCCGAAAGATGCAAGCTGACGCGATGCCTTTAGTGGTTTTTGTGACCGCTTTTGACCAGTACGCGATTGACGCTTTTGAAGTACACGCTGTGGACTATGTGTTAAAACCAATCGAAGAAGAAAGATTAGCAACCGCAATTCAGAGAGTTCGGGATCATCTAAATCAAAGTGATAGTGAAAATCAAAAGCAACGTTTAATGGATCTGATTACTAATATAACCGGCGAATCACCGGCCAAAATTGATGAGATGTTGGCGCAAGGCACCGCCCCCTCAGAAGCATACCCAGAAAAGATAGCGATCAAAGATCGTGGAGAAACGACTCTAGTTCCGAGCAGAGATATCGCCTGGGTTGAAGCAGCCGGAGATTACATGTGCATTCACGCTAATGATCAAGTACATGTTTTAAGAAGTACCATGAAAAATCTGGAAAAGAAGCTCGACCCCAATCATTTTCAACGGATCCATCGCTCCACGATTGTTAACCTCAATCAGATAGAAAAAGTTTGTTCGCATATTAATGGAGAATACTTTCTAATTTTGAATGGCGGTTCAAGGTTAAAAATGAGCAGGAGTTATCGCGATAAAATCAAACACATTATTTGATGGAAAAGCCGCTTAACAGCGGCTTTTTTGATTCGATAAAACGATAAAAAGATCACATTTTGAAACATAGATGTTAACAAATATTTCAATACCAATTTTGTTTCGCCACTTACCGCAATTTGTCCTCTAATAGTCGCTTTGTTGCTATTGAACTTTTATTACTTGTTATGCTTCTGTCAGTCAAACAGATAAGAGCATCATTTAAATGCAACTCACAAGAAAGGCACTTAAAAACCCCGCCTCAGTTGCTGTGGGAGTTACTCTGATATTACTCATCGGAATTTTCAGTTTAACCAAGCTACCGGTGCAGCTCTTTCCCGATATTGAACGACCAAGAATTGCTATTCAAACCCAATGGCGTGCGGCTTCTCCCAGTGAAATTGAGTCAGAAATTATTGAACCGCAAGAACAAGTATTGAGGGGACTCCCTGGTTTAGTACAAATGAATGCTTTCGCCAACCGCGGCAATTCATTTATCAACCTTGAGTTCAATGTCGATACTAATATGGAACAGACGCTGATCGAAGTGATTAGCCGTATGACAAGAATTCCTCCGCTACCTCGTGACGCAACACCACCTCAAATAATGTTAGGAGGTTTTGGCGGAGGTACTCCTGCGCTGACGTTTTTCTTTTTACAGGCGTTACCAGGAAATGACAAATCCGTTCAGGAATACATCGATTATGTAAATAACTCAATCCGACCGAGAATAGAAAGTATTCCAGGTGTAGCGAGCGTTCAGACTTTTGACCAAAATAGTCGAGAAGAATTACAGATTAGATTTGACCCCGCCAAAGCCGCTCAGCTAGGGATCACAATACCTTCTCTGGTTAATTTAGTTGCTGGCAGTAGCGATGTATCAGGCGGCTTTGTCGACGTAGGCAGGCGTCAATATACATTGAGGTTTAATGGCAAGTATCAAGCTGATCAATTAGAGCAGCTCATTCTAGATAACCGCAACGGCAGAAATATTCGTTTGGGTGATATTGCCAATGTTGGAGTCGCACGTAATGACCGCTCTAACACCGCCTATCAAAATGGCAATCCAGCATTTTCACTACGGATAAATAAGGCCAATAGTGCAAACACTTTGGCAACATTAAATGCAGTAAAACAAGAGGTAGAGAAAATAAATCGCGAAGAACTCGCTGCCAAAAAACTGGTCATGGTGCAGTCCTTTGACGCCTCAGTATTTATTTACCGCGCAATTAATCTCGTGACCAGCAATTTATTTGCCGGCGTCATCTTATCACTATCAATTCTTTGGTTCTTTGTGCGCCGTGCTAGAGCGACATTTATCATCGCTAGCGCGATTCCGATATCAATATTGTCGACATTTTTTGTACTCGATCTTCTTGGTCGCTCACTTAATGTCATTTCCCTAGCAGGACTCGCATTTGCCGTCGGAATGGTTCTTGATGCTGCAATTGTGGTACTGGAAAATATTTTACGGATGCGAGAGAAAGGGAAACAACCGCAGGAGAGTTCAGAAAAAGGTGCGCTTCAGGTTTGGCCTGCATTATTGGCTTCAACAACAACGACAGTGGCAATATTTTTACCGGTATTTTTCCTCAAAGATGTCGAAGGCCAATTGTTCGGGGATTTAGCTCTAACCATTGCCATTGCAGTTTCAGTTAGCCTTTTAGTGGCCGTCATTTTACTTCCGGTACTTGCTAAGTTCTGGCTCAAAGAAAATAAAGTTACCGATCCCAATCGTAAGTTATGGGAGCGAATTACCAAGGGAGTGTTGCACATAACAAATAGTGGTGGAAAACGAATAGTGGTTACCGTGGTTTTAATTTCTTTGCCCGTCATTTTAACTTGGCTTTTAACCCCAACAATGGATTATTTACCGCCGGTTAAACGAGATGCTGTTGACGCGAATTTACAGTTTCCTCCTGGCGCCAATGTGAAAACAATCGACAAAGAAGTGGTGCAAACTATTATTCAACGCATTAAACCTTATATGGACGGAGTAAAAGAACCTGCGCTAAAGAATTACTATATTTTTACCGGCCCTTTTGGTGGCAACTTAGGCATTAGGGCTAAGGATCAATCTCGAGTAAATGAGTTATTAGACATAGTCAGAAATGAAATATTGGTTGACCTTCCAGACACTAGGGCATTTGCATACCAGGGAAATCTGTTTGGTGGCTTTGGTGGCGGACGATCCGTTTCAATCCATTTACAATCACGAGATTATCAGCAATTACAACAGGTAGCTGGACAGGGTTTGCAATGGATAAGAGAAGCAATTCCCGACGTCAGTGTTAGAGCGAATCCAGGGCTAGAATCTGCGGAGCCGGAATTACGCCTACTGCCTAAAGATCGGGAAATTCTAGAACAAGGTTGGAGCCGCAGGGAAGTCGGCACGATAGTCCGTGCACTAGGCGATGGAATGTTCGTCGGGGAACATTTTAACGGCAACAAACGGATGAATATTATTCTGCGCGCAGAAGAGTGGAATAGTCCGGAAAGTCTCGCCTCAATGCCAGTATTAACTGCGAGTGGAAACATCAAACCGCTCAATGATTTGGTTGAAATTAATCGAACGGTCGGCCCTTCCCGATTAGCTAGAGTGGACGGCCAAAGAACTATTACCCTTAATGTTAATCCGCCTGCAGGATGGTCGCTTGAGCAGACGATTAATGTGTTACGAGCCCAAGTACACCATAAACTAACCGACGCTCTACCCGCAGATGCAAGTATTCAGTACGGCGGTAGCGCTGATCAACTAACAAAAGCGATCAGCATTATGGGTCAGAATTTTGGATTTGCGCTGGTTATATTATTCCTATTGCTCGCCGCCTTATTTAAATCATTAAAAGACAGTGCTTTAGTTCTTGTCACAATTCCATTAGCGACTGTAGGCGGCATCATCGCAATTCAACTACTCAATTTAATTACCTTTCAACCACTCGATCTGTTAACCATGATCGGCTTTGTCATTCTATTAGGTTTAGTAGTAAACAATGCAATCTTACTGGTTCATCAAACGCGCAGTGCAGAGGCAACCGGGTTAGCACGCGCCGAAGCAGTCGAGCAAGCCTTAAAATTGAGGTTGCGGCCTATATTTATGAGCACCCTAACCAGCTTCTTCGGCATGTTGCCATTACTCTTAATGCCAGGTGCAGGTAGTGTAATTTATCGCGGACTAGCCTCTGTCATTGTTGGCGGATTAGCAGTAAGTACTTTATTTACTATTTTGCTTTTGCCTTGTTTACTAAGAATTAAGAGCAACGATTTTTTAACGATTTTTACCCATTCCAAATCAAAGGTGCTGCCGGTAACTGGCGTATTAAATAGCCAGTCTGCAGGTCAATCCGCCAGTTATCCGGCCGAGCCATCTAAATCATAATGGAGCCAGAAATGAAAAATTTAATTTACTCCGGTTTATTCGCTGCTTCAATGAGTTTAACCTCAACTTCATTTGCACAAGAAGTACCAAAGCAAATTGTCAGTGTTAAAACAGCTAAATCAGAAGAAGTCGCGCCCACAATTTGGGTTTCTGGTGACGTTATTTCACGCGCTAGCTCGCGTATATCCAGCGAACAAAATGGACGGCTTACCTGGCTCCTGGACGTTGGTAAAAAAGTTGCTTCCGGAGATCCGATAGCTACCATAGACGCGCGCCATTTAGAGATCCAGCTAGCTGAAAAGTCAAGCGAGTTAAGACAACAGCAAGCCAATACCGAATTTCTTCAAAAGCAGAAAAAACGTCTGGCGGCACTAGCTAACAACAACAGCACGGCGAGAAGCGAAGTTGATCGGGTTGAAAGAGATTTATTAGTAGCTAACGAACGCCTCTCGGCGCTGACACTTCAAATGAGTCAAATAAAATTATCAATCGAAAAGGCAACCATTCGCGCGCCGTTTAGTGGTACCATCAGCCAGCGCCTCGCAGAGCAAGGCGAGTTTGTCAATATTGGTACGCCACTAGTACAGCTGGTCGACTTGACTCGTTTGGATATACGCGTCGCAGCACCACTAGATGTTTTGGATTACCTCAACCACAATCAAAAAATCACCATCAGATGGAAGCAAAAATTGATTGATTTGCCGGTGCGAACCTGGAGTCCAGCGGGCGATCTAAATTCACGTACATTTGACCTTCGCTTAGATGCATCAAATCAAGCTTTGATAAGTGGTTCGGCAGTGACAGTCTCCCTACCCACACAACTTCCCCAAATTGCAACCTTAGTTCCTCGCGATGCATTAATCTTGCGCGAAAGAGAAACTTATGTAGTTAAAGTCGATACTGAACAAAGCGCAACCAAAGTTAGCGTCACCGTTGGCACCGGTGTAGGCAAATGGGTTGCTATCGATGGCAGTATTAATCGAGGAGATTCAGTGGTTATTCGTGGAGGAGAGAGATTAAAAACTGGTGATAAAGTTAGAGTAGAGTCAATACCAGGAGAAGCGACATCGAATAGTTTGGCAGCAAACTAAACCACTGTATCTGGCTGAACCATTTTATTCATCTAGATACAGTACTTTTTACGTGCTACTTTTCCCTAGTAGTGTTGGCCTTCATTTTTTATGAGGGCCTTTTTTATTCAATGCATCGCCGATAACAGCCCCCAAACCTTGCAAGATTTTTTCGGCTTTATGTTCTATTCTTATTAGAAACATTGTGGTTCTTAGCCTACCAATATGAGTACTGACAAAACTACTGCCACCGAAGCTTTCAGGTCAATAACCGATAAACGGCTTGCACTGGAGAGCTTAATTAACATAGCCAGTAGTGTTCATGGTCAGCAAGTCGCACTTAATCAAGTGGCTTTGGCTGCCCGACCTTCCCAAGACTTTCCTGCTAAGGCAGTAAAATTTTTCGAAAAAATTGAAGAACGTCTTTCTGATACAGATACTGCCGGTCTTATTAGCAAACTGGATAAAGTTGAGCAATCAGTAGTGCGCGCAATCAGCAAAATTCTGGCGCTCACCAATATCGATGTTAACAAATTGAGAGATGAACAACTTAGCAACATTGATATTGATACCTTTACTAGCTTTATTGATGAATTTAAAAGACGGACTCAAAATTCATTGGCAATTCGGTATGTGTTAAGAAATCGCGGCGTCGCCATAGCACCCTTTCACTTACCCATACCACAAGAAGAAATTAGTGAGCAGATTGAACAATTAAAGCAGAAAGAAAAAAAATGTATAAAACAAATTCGTAGCGAAATCCAAACTATTATTGGTGACACAAAAGATATGCTACTGGTGGATAACTTACCCGAGGGCATGCAGGAGGAACTTATCAATGTAAGGAAGGCTATGGAGGTTAATATTGCCCACCTGGACAAGGGTGGTAGCGTGGTAGATATACCCAATGTATTTGAAATTATTGTATTAGAAACGAAAACCGTCGCGCCAATAGCGGAAGAAGAACCGTCCCCCTCAGAAGAATCGTCGACGAAAACACCTTCACCAGTGATAGAAACAGCTACGGAAACTAAGCAACAACCTAAATCCTTCTGGTGGATGTTAAAAACTTGGCTCAGCTCTCCTTGGAGCACTTCCTGGAAATCAATAAAACGAAAATATGGCCAAAAGTAATCCCCATATTCTTGTCCAAATCAACGTCGATGTTGCATATACCAGAAAATAGGTAATCCGCTCAAAATTAAAACGATGCCCCAAACCAGAGATTTAGTCCCTATGCCGCTAACAGCCCAGCAACAATAAACTAACGCGAATAACGCTGTCACTAAATGTAAATAACGACGTTTAACTTTCCATTCAGCCAAGGTATTACGAATGTCTGCAGCAATAGACAAAAGATAAGGAATAAAAATACCTAACGTCGAAATAAGGATCGCAAAGGTAAACAAAGAGACCATTCCTTCGCTAAAATTTGCGACCACCAACCCCGAGATCAACAAACTTGAAAGGACCAATGCCGTTTTTGAAACGCCCGCCTTTTTTGTATCTTTAAATATTCTCGGTAGCAAACCGTCCCGCGCAGCGGTCATCGGAACCTGCCCTTGCAAAAGCACCCAACCATTCAATGCGCCGATACAGCTAATCACTGCACCAATCGCGACTAAACTTCCTGCCCAATCTCCCCATATTAATCGTGCAGCATCGGCAAACGGAGCTTCAGATTGTTGTAATTGTTCGTTCGGCACAACGCTCATTATGGCTACTTGGCTTGAAACATAAACTAACGCAGCAATCGAAAAACCAATAATTGTGGCTCGAGGGATCGTTCTATTGGGCGCTTTAACATTTTCAGCTGGTATGGTCGCCGACTCTAAACCTAGAAATGCCCATAAGGTAAGCGCCGCAGTCGCAGCTACCGAGGTGGTTAATGGCATTTGACTAGGATTAAAAGGTTCAAACGATTGCGGTTCGAAAACGAAAAATGCAGCCAGGCCGACGGCCACTAGTGGAAGCAGCTTCAAGCATGTGGTTACAAGTTGAAATAATCCGGCTTGCCGGACCCCTTTTAGGTTTAGCAACGTGATGGACCACAGTAATGCCAACGCACCGATGACAGCATAAATTGGCGACTCAGCTAGCTCTGCAAAAAAATAGCTTAGATAAGAAATAGCAGCGACCGTAATCGCTGCATTGCCACACCAAATTGATACCCAATAAGACCATGCGACCACGAATCCCGCCAGCGGCCCAAACTGATCATAAGCGTAACGATAAGGCCCGCCTTGTTTAGGAAGGTTTCTACTCAGTCTGACAAAAACCAATGCTGTCATCAATGCGCCGAAGGTTGTCATTAGCCAGCCAAGGATACTGACGCCACCGTAAGGCGCTAAAGAAGCCGGCAAAAGAAATATGCCAGAACCTATCATGTTACCGACCACCAATGACGCACATATCCAGATCCCAATTGATGGTTTAGGCTGACCCATTTAGTTATTCCTTTGTTTTTGAGCTCGTATATTGTTTGTTCTACGCGTAACCAAGATGAAAGTCAAAATGAGCCAGCAATTACTTAGATACGGACACAACCAGAAAAGAAATTGTGACTCCGCTTAATGAATCAGCTTGAAAAAAGAATATATTGATCCTTCATCCATTTAGCGCTAATTTGGATCGGATGATTAATCTAGGAACATTGCAAAACAGAATTCCAGGACAGCCTTATGAGAAACTATACCCAGTTCTATATTAATGGTGAATGGGTTACTCCCCATTCAGATATCAAATTGAGCGTGATTAATCCTGCCAATGAGCAAATTTGTGCAGAAATTTCTCTCGGAGATAAAGACGATGTCAACCTAGCGGTAACCGCGGCCAAAAATGCTTTCGCCAGCTTCGGCCATTCGAGTAGACAAGAGCGAGCAGATTTACTTGAATCAATCATTGCGGAATATAAAAACAGATACAATGATATTGCAGAAGCTATCAGTGAAGAAATGGGAGCGCCGGCCAATCTTGCCATTAAAGCGCAAACGGGGGCCGGGCTTGGCCATTTAAAAACAGCTTTAGCGGTACTTAATAATTTTGAGTTTGACTATGCTCAAGGTAACAGTCGCATCTTTAAGGAGCCAATTGGCGTTTGTGGTTTAATAACGCCATGGAACTGGCCGATAAATCAAATTACTTGTAAGGTCGCGCCGGCGCTTGCTACTGGTTGTACTATGGTGTTAAAACCGTCTGAAGTAGCGCCGCTATCAGGCCATATATTCGCGGAGATAATGGATAAAGCGGGGGTCCCTGCGGGCGTTTTTAATCTGGTCAACGGTGACGGCCCTGGTGTTGGCACATTGCTAAGCAGCCATCCTGACGTGGATATGATGTCGTTTACCGGTTCAACACGTGCTGGCTCACTGGTTGCTCAAAATGCTGCGCCGACGGTAAAACGTGTTGCCCAGGAATTAGGCGGCAAATCAGCCAACATTATTCTCGATGACGAAGGATTTGAAACGGCAGTAAAACGTGGTGCTTTTTCAGTGTTTAATAACACTGGGCAATCTTGTAACGCCCCAACTCGCATGTTAGTGCCAGCGGAAAAAATGCAATTGGCGGCTGAAGTTGCTGCAAAAGCGGCTTCGAAAATTGTCGTTGGAGCACCATCAGAAGAAACCACGACAATGGGCCCATTGGTTAGCCAAATTCAATTTGAAAAAGTACAAGGACTAATCAAAAAAGGCATTGATGAAGGCGCCGAATTAATTTGTGGCGGACCAGGAAAGCCTGAAGGATTAGAGTCGGGTTACTTTGTAAAACCTACCGTTTTTGCCAATGTAAACAATCAAATGGCCATTGCAAGAGAGGAAATTTTTGGTCCGGTACTATCAATACTTCCCTACACAAGCGACGATGAAGCGATTGAAATAGCCAACGATACTCCTTATGGACTAGCGGGCTACATTCAAGGCAGTGACATGCAACGCGTTGCCAAAATAGCCTCAAAAATCCGTGCAGGTAATATTAATATCAATGGTCAATCTGGCGATTTAAACACGCCATTCGGCGGTTATAAACAATCGGGCAATGGCCGCGAGTGGGGTGAGTTTGGCTTTGAAGATTTTTTGGAAATTAAAGCGGTAAGTGGGTTGGAGTAGGCCCTCTACCTGACCTTTTCTCATCGAGAATAGGGGCCGAACGTGCAATCAATTAATATTTATTAACCGTCACTTTATATTTGTAGCAATAACGTTAAACATTAAATGAAAACTTATTACTGAACTGTCCCCTCTCCTTAGGGAATACCGAAAGAGAGGGGGAATGCCAAGCGCTAGGGAGAGAATAATGACTCTAAACGCAGAAATATTAAATCACCTCGAACCTGCATCCGAGGACAAAGCGCATACATTGCCCGCTTCTCTCTATACCGATCCAAGTTATTTAAACTTGGAATACCAATCTATATTTGAATCTCACTGGCAATTAGTCGCCCACCAATCAGAGTTAATTAATCCCGGTGATCAGGTTGTCTGCCAAGTTGGGCGCATTCCCATCGTTGTGGTCAGAAATCAAAATAATCTACTCAAGGCATTTCATAATGTTTGCCGCCATCGCGCAGGCCCGGTGGCAATCGAAAACGGCAACAATAAAGTACTTCGCTGTAAATACCATGGCTGGACTTATACCCTTGACGGAGACTTACGTAGCGCTCCGGAAATGAGTTCAACACCTAACTTCGATGTTTGCCAATTTCATCTACCACAAGCTCAAGTCGAAGAATGGCAAGGTTTTATTTTTGTCTGTGTCAATAATACCCCCCCAGCATTAGGAGATGTCCTTAAAGGTGTAGCTGAGACCATAAAACCTATTGATTTAAAAGCTATGAGTTTTAGTCATCGTGATGAATATGTAATCGATTGTAATTGGAAAGTTTATATGGACAACTATCTGGAAGGCTATCACTTACCTCACGTCCATCCAGGTTTGAGCAAACTGTTAGACTATCGAAGTTACGATACCATTTTACATGAATGGCACAGTTACCAGTTTAGTCCGCTCGATCGCAATGGCGAGCAGAACCCAGACAATTTTTATGGTGATGGCCACGCCCATTATTATTGTGTGTTCCCCAATCTAATGCTAAATATTTTACCGGGCCGTCTGCAAACTAACCTTATCCTGCCGGTTGGCCATAATAAAACCAAAATTATTTTTGATTACTATTACTCTGATCTTAAATCACAGCGAACGAAAAAATTGATTGCCCAAGATCGCGAGTTTAGTGATGAAGTTCAGGAAGAAGACATTATGATCTGCGAAAAAGTTCAGCTCGGCTTAAACTCCGGCAGCTATGAAGCAGGAAGACTCTGCATCAAGCGAGAAACCGGTGTCTTGCATTACCAAAACCTGGTTCGCCTAGCGCTCAGAAGAAGCTTGTCAGTATAGTAAATCTAGCTAAAAATTGGTTTGAATGTGATTAACTTCTACATATTAGATTAAGAGATATTTTTGAAATTCAATTATAAAAATACCCTTTATTCGATTTGATATTAAAGACTATAGTAGTCGGTTTCGCTGTGATAAGTTTACCCAACTGTGTATAAGAAATAATTAAAAGGAAATAGCATGTTTACTAAGGCCATCGTAAGAACACCAAGTAAATCAATCGTTGATGGAATTACTTCCGCCAACTTGGGTAAGCCAGTCTATGAGAAAGCTCTGGCACAACATGCCGACTATGTCGAAGCCTTAATTGAATGCGGGTTAGACGTCACCATTCTAGCCGCGGAAGAAGATTATCCGGACGCCTGTTTTGTTGAAGATGTTGCATTGATGACGCCTCATTGTGCGATCATTACCAATCCCGGCGCTGAATCGCGTAAAGGAGAAACTCAATCGATGATTGCAACTGTGGAAGATTTTTACGACAGGGTTGAGTTCATAGAAGCTCCCGGCACAGTGGAAGCGGGGGATATTATGATGGTTGGTGAACATTATTATATTGGATTGTCTGATCGCACAAATGGAATTGGCGCGATGCAAATGATTAATTATTTAGAAAAACATGGTATGAGTGGTTCAACCGTCAATATGAGCGAGATGCTACACTTAAAAACCGGCTTAAGTTACCTAGAAAATAATCATTTGCTTGCAACCGGAGAGTTTGTTTCTAAACCCGAATTTGAAAAATACGATATGTTAGAAATCCCTTCCGAAGAAGAGTATGCTGCGAATAGCGTTTGGGTGAATGATACAGTATTAACCCCTAAAGGATTTCCTCAAGCAAAAGCAATTATTGAAAAAACTGGCTATAAAATCCGAGAGATTGATGTGTCTGAATTTCAAAAATTAGATGGTGGATTGAGCTGCTTGTCGCTACGCTTTTAGAACTTAGTTAAAATGTTACCTTGATCGACATAAAAGTAAAATCTTAATAACAAATAAAGGGTGTTTTAATAATGTTTAAAAACCGTCTTATATTTATCGTATTTTCTCTATTTCTAAGTTCAATACTTTCTGGCTGCCAATCTGCTTACTATGGTGCGTTAGAGAAAGTCGGTATTCATAAACGCGATGTGCTAGTTTCGAGGGTAGAAAAAACCCGTGATAGCCAGGAAGATGCAAAGCAACAGTTTCAATCTGCCCTCGAACAGTTTAAAGGCGTTGTACATTTCGATGGAGGAAAGTTAGAGTCAGTCTATTCACGCTTGAATGACGAATATACGTCCGCGGAAGAAGCTGCGGAAGAAGTGAGTAATAGAATCAACGATGTAGAGAGTGTATCTGAAGCATTATTTGATGAATGGGAAGATGAGCTCGCAGAATATTCAAGTGCCGCTCTTAAAAGGCAGAGCCGACAAAAGCTAACCGAAACAAAACGCCATTATGCTAGGATGATAAAATCTATGAGGCGAGCGGAATCATCCATGCAGCCCGTTCTAAATATCTTAAAAGATCAGGTTTTGTTTCTAAAGCACAACTTAAATGCAAAAGCAGTATCTTCGATAAAGAATGAGTTGCGGGTTATAGAAACCGACGTTTCTACATTGATTACTCAGATGAATACTTCGATAGATGAAGCTAATGACTTCATAAAAAGTATGCAATAACCGAAGTCTCTATAACTGAGTTTCTCTAACACTTTAACATCTTTGTTGAATTTGAGTGTTATTTGTTATCTGGTAGTATTTTTCTGATAAAAAGTATTATCATTAACTAAAGTAAACCAAAATGATTAGTACTAGGACAGATTATGAAGAAGCTTAAAACTCTTATAATATTTTTCTTGTCATTTTCCTTTCAAGTACAATCGGACCCGGCAAATGATGTTTGGCTATTAGAAGATGTATCACTAATAGATATGCAAACGGGAACGGTTCATAAAAAAGCGAGAATACTCTTTAAAAATGGGCTAATTGAAAGCATCAATCCGAGTAAAGTTCAACCAAGCGCGATAAGAATATCCGGTAATGGACGCTGGGTGATCCCTGGTTTAAGTGAAATGCACGCCCACATCACTGGAACCCCTAAATACACTGATCGCATTCTCAATTTATTTATCGCTCACGGTGTTACTAATATCAGAGGAATGCTTGGACAACCAGAGCATCTAAAATTACGAGAGCATCTTAATACAGGTAAAAAACTCGGCCCCTATTTAGTCACTTCAGGCCCCTCGGTAAATGGCAATAGTGTTAAAACGCCAAAGGAAGCGATTAAAAAAATTACTGCGCAAGTTAAGGCTGGCTATGATTTTCACAAGATTCACCCGGGATTATCAAAAGAATCATACAAGGCAGTCGTTGAAACCGCCAAAGAGCTCAACAGTTCTTGGGCCGGCCATATTTCCGCCGAAGTCGGCATTATAGAAACAGTCAGAGCAGGCCAAGCCACTATCGATCACTTAGATGGCTTTATCGAAGAACTGGCGGTTAGGAGTGGTGGAGAGTTAACCAACCGCGGCTTTTTTGGATTTGCTCTAGCGGAGCATGTTAAAGACGAAGCAATCGGAAAACTAGTAAAAGAGCTGTCTACTCATAACTACGCGCTCGTACCCACAGAAACCTTGATGTTCAATTTCGCCACGGATAAGCCGACCGCCGAGTTGCTGAAAAATCCTGCCCATAAATGGATGCCTAGCAATGTAGTTAATAATTGGAAAAATTCACGTGAAAGTTTCTGGAATAATGACGGGGTTACACCAGCTAGAGCTAAGCGCTTTCTAGAAGTTCGAGCAAAGTTACTCAAGGAATTTCAGGCACAAGGAACGCCAATTTTACTAGGCTCAGATGCGCCGCAAGTATTTAATGTCCCCGGGGATGCAATTCATAAAGAATTGTCTTTAATGGTAGATGCGGGGTTAACACCACTACAAGCTTTACAAACAGGAACCATCAATGTAAATCGATTCTATCAGGGAAAACACCTTGTTGGAAAAATAGCCAAAGGAATGCGCGCTGATCTGGTTTTATTGAATAATAATCCTTTAGAAAATATTAAACATACGAGAGATATTCATGCTGTTGTGATTGGCGGTAAATTATTAGACCGGGCTGAGCTGGATAGAATTCTGAAAGCCTTGGAATAGAAAAAGAGAATAGATTCATTTAATGGGTTAGAACTAAAACTAACGACTGGAAATTTCAATTGCGTGAGTTTCGACACTCGCCTGATTTGACTTGTATTTTTTTATAGCACTATTTTTTGAGTTTGCTACTAATATTTCCAATTAAGTACCAGACTCAGTTACCAGCAAAAATCATTTAGGCTCACTATTTCTATACCGGCTTCTTCATTCAACTTGGCAGACTTAGATTTAATTGCTGAAACTTTTTCTGATTAAAACTTTAACCTGCCGACTTATCAATAAATTGTCCTAATTCAAAGCCTCAAGTACTTCGCGACATTAGATTTTGTTTCAACGAGGTCAAGCCTTGTTATCAACGCCAGGAAAGACCACAGGAATTCGAAATTGAATTCTCGATTCGGATTTATCTCTAGTATTAGATTGTCCATCGGCACCTAAGCCAATCGATGCAATAGAAAGCTTTAGGCCTGCATTGGTTTTTGCGCCAGCTTCGGCAACAACTGCCACGTCAAAATCTACGTTTTCCACGACTCTGGAGCCTTCTTTTCGAGTAGGTTTTCCAGTTCGGCCATATGCCTGAGAGTTTTCAGTATTTATTGTAATATTTAGTGGATTTATCATTGCCCCGGTTCCACTTAACTCATCATTGGCTTCCGTAATCCCTTTTGATATCTGAATCAGAGATTCTTTGACAAAGTCTTTTAAGTCCATATTTCCTCCTTGTGTCACTTTACACTTAGCCAAGTCAAAATACTGTTTACAACATAACGAATTGTTTATTCTTTATTTATACTCCACCCAATTAATACCTTGCGGGTGTCTATCTTTGCCTAAGCGGGTAGAATGCAGCATTTGAACTTTCCACCCATCCTTTTCTTTTACCATTACTGCGCTTTCTAACCATACTACTGTTCCACGCCCTTTTTCATCATTAAATTCAGCCTTGTTCCAATAGCTGATCCATACAGAGTTACCATTTTCTACCGCTTTAATTTGTTGAAAAAAATTTCGGCGCTCGTAAGGTTTGCCTTTCGGTTGTACTGCGTCAATTAGCATTTGCATTGTCCAATCTTCGCCATGTTCAAGCAATTGAAAATCTTTAGTCGATGTAGCCTTCATGGCCTTACCATCAAATGCTGACATAGCGGCAAACAACTTTTTGACCGGCATAAAAGCGGGATGTTCTATTGCAATTACGCTATTACTCACACACAACAATACTAGTGCTATCAGACCTTTACTATTAAACATACTCTCACCTTATTTATGATTTTTGGGGCAGTCGAAATAAATTAACTTTGATTCACAATTAGCAATATCTTTCCAGGATTGGCACTCAAATTTAATTCTCACTATCGCGCACGTTGGAACATTGTCAATTTGATCTTCCACAAAATAATTAACAAGGTCTGTAAACGCAGGATTATGTCCAATTAAAGCAGTCGAATGTAAGTTTTCATTCTGCTTTTTCAAAAAGCTCACCAACACGCCCTTATCGAAAATATACAATGTGTCGTTGTAGCTTATTTTATTTAACGGAATTTTAGTATGCCTTGAATACAGATCCATTGTCTGAACCGCGCGCTCAGCAGTTGAACAATAAAACATTTCAATCTGATTTAGTAGTTTAGCATTATGCTCTGACATCAATTCAACACTTTTTCTGCCGCGCCTTGAAAGCGGTCTCTCTTTATCTATCAGATCAGGGTAATCCCAGCTTGACTTTGCATGGCGGATCAAAGTTAGAAATTTTATTCGACTTTTATTTTGCAAGTTTTGAATCATTTTCCTTTGTCTTTTTTGATCTAGCTTGGTGCATCATACGAATTATGGAATATAGATTATCCACTTTAAATCTGACACTTTCATTTTCAGTATCAACTCTATGTACCATGACCAATTTATGCTTCGGATAGACTCCCAGCATATGAACACCAACACCGGTATGATAAAAGGAATAGCGACCACTGTCGTCGATATCATTAAGTAAAACGTTCCATAACATCCCATAAGCCAACCCATAACGTTGGTTGGTAACCGAATACGGTTTGGTCGATAATTCTATCCACTCTTTGGAAAGTATTTGTTTTCCGTTCCATTCACCCTGATTAAGAAATAATTGCCCGTACAGCGCTAAGTCATGAGCAGACATACGAAAATGGTACGCGGGATATTGAGTTATTTGCAATTCAAATTGATAAATTCCATCAACCAGAGGAACTGGTCCTTCATAGGGAAGATCGATATGTGATTGTTGATTTTTAAATTGCTTCATCCCTAGTGGTTGTGCAATTCGCTCGTAAAAAGCATCGAAAACTTTTTCACCACTTAACTTTTCGAATAACATACCTGCCAGATTAAAATCCCAATTGTTGTAGTAGTAAGTTTCTCCTGGACTATGCAGACCTCGCTTAGGCTTTTTTAACTTCATGTCCTCCGATTCGGCAGTTGCCGCATGATAAATTCCCGAGCGAGATTTTAAGACCATTTCAATGGTCGCCTGTAACTCTTCTTCGGTTAATGGGTCTGGGGAGTCATTGACCTTGAGCTGCTTTAGTGTGGCCTTTAAATTTAGCTTCCTTTGGTCGTACAAAGTACCCATCAAACTATTCATCAGAGATTTTCGAACCGAATGAATAAGATGCCTTTTGTAAATATCTCCCCACTCGAAAAAGACCTTGCCATCATGAAGTAACAGCAATGAACTAGACCCTGATTTTTTCAGATAGTCCCTCAGTTCACCCAGCGCTGTCTCCGAATATCCCGCTTGCTTCGGGCTGATTCGCTCAAAGCTATCTCTAATCGGTGGCGACTCGGCTAACGACAATGTCGATACCAAGAAAATTAAAATGAGCGCCTGTGCTTTGATTGTTGTTAGCATATAAGTTTCTTTATCATTTCCCATAAATATTAAGGACCCATTTGCAATCGAAAAAGTCGTTACTATCTAAAAGAGTTTAACTGCTGAGTAATCAACATATTATCGATCGCAAATCGATTTGTCCGTTAACTTTGATTAATTATCAAGTCCTTGTAATAAACTGACTACTTTTTATATTTAACAAAATTGAATCATCCCTATTCAAAATCCCTATTGTTTCTATGGGATTGAGCATAGCCATTCTAAAAACCGCTGCTATAATAGGCCGCATTCGGTCAATAATTTAGATAAAGACAGCTGAAACATCATCAAACAAGATGGTTTAAACGGCCAATAGATCAGGAGACAGACTAACTATGTCTTATGCAACGACTTTAAACGAAACCCATGACCCAAGTTTAACTAGCTGGGTAGAGTCTGCTAATGAAGAAAACTGCGACTTTCCCATACAGAACTTACCGTTTGCGGTATTCCGCCGTGCAGGTACCAGCGAAGATTATCGCGCAGGTGTGGCAATTGGTGAAATGGTGCTAGATCTTGCCGCTGCAAAGGGTTGCGGCGCATTCGAAGGTATCGCTCAAGCCGCAGTTTCTGCCTGCGATAATCCGGAACTCAATGGTTTTATGGGCATGGGTAAAGAAGCTTGGGGCGCCTTGCGCTTAGCTTTATCTCGTGCGCTTAGATCCGGCTCAGACACTGAGGATAAATTAAAACCATGCCTTATCTGTATGGATGATGTCGAGTACAAATTGCCTTGCCGTATTGGGGACTATACCGATTTCTATACTTCAATTTACCATGCGACTGCGGTAGGTAAACTTTTCCGCCCGGATAACCCCTTACTACCTAACTATAAGTGGGTGCCCATCGGCTATCATGGTCGTTCATCTTCAATCGATGTCTCCGGGCAGACTTTCAAACGTCCAAAGGGCCAAATTAAAGCCCCTGATGCCACAGAACCAAGCTTTGCTCCATGTAAACGCTTAGATTATGAAATGGAAGTGGGTATTTACATTGGCCCAGGCAACGATTTAGGAGATTCAATTAGCATTGAAGAAGCCGAAGATCATGTATTTGGTATTTGCCTGTTTAACGACTGGTCTGCAAGAGACATCCAAGGCTGGGAATACCAACCACTTGGTCCATTCTTAGCTAAGAACTTTGCGTCCACAGTTTCGCCCTGGATTGTAACCACTGAAGCTTTAGCACCTTTCCGCTCTAGCTGGACACGTGACTCAAATGAACCGCAACCTCTTGATTATCTAGAGTCTGAGCAAAACCGCGCATCAGGAGGGTTCGATATTGAACTAGAAGTCCAGTTGGAAACGCCTAAAATGAAAGAAGCGAACGAGCCGGCAAGTCATTTATCGCTTTCCAATTTCAAACACTCATACTGGACCGTAGCGCAAATGGTTGCCCATCACTCAGTAAACGGCTGTAATTTACAACCGGGAGATATGCTAGGTAGTGGCACTCAGTCAGGCCCTGAGCATGAGGAAGCGGGTTCATTACTTGAACTAACCCGTGGCGGTAAAGAGGAAATCAAACTTGATAACGATGAAACACGGAAGTTTTTAGAAGATGGTGATACCGTCATCATGCGCGGTTGGTGTGCTAAAGATGGCGCCAAGCGTATTGGTTTTGGTGAAGTTGCATCTACCGTTATTGCCGCCGATTAATACTCATTCAAAGCAGATCATAGACCCCTGCAAATAGCCTAGCTAGTTGTAGGGGCAAATCTGGCTCCCCTAAAAGCCAATTGAAGCAAATATTTACATCCCTCCACTTGTTCACTTTATAGTCTGTTGATAGTCTGAAGAAATCAATCAAATCATGATCGGCATTTTCAGTGGAAATTCAGCAAAATCAAAATAACAGCCCACAAGTAAGCCAACTAAAAAAACTCTTTAAGTCGATTTCGACAGTCGAGCCCCACGAAATAAATGCGACCTTTGCATCTTTTTTTCTGGGAATGACGCTAATGGCCGCCTATTACTTGCTACGTCCTGTTAGAGATGCTTTATCGAGTGACTGGAGTGATGCAGAACTTAGCCTTTTATGGACAATCAATTTCGGGTTTAGCTTCCTTGTTGTTTCCTTTTACGGTTTAGCCGCTTCAAAATTATCTCTCAAAAAACTAGTTCCAGCCGTCTACATTTTTTTCGCATCAACTTTTTTCGTTTTCTATCTCGCCAACAACTTCATCCAAGACAAAACTATAATCGACAAATCATTTTATGTGTGGGTAAGTGTTTACAGTCTATTCCAGATTTCCGTTTTCTGGAGCTTTATGGCAGAGAAATTTTCGCAAGAGCAATCTAAAAGGCTGTTTGGAATCATCACTTCAGGGGCGAGCATAGGAGCTATAATTGGACCATCTATTGCGTTGCTATTTTCCGAACTAGGAACTTACAACTTAATGCTCATCGCTTGTGGCGTACTCCTACTCACTTTTCCGTTAATTACCCATTTAAACTCAATACAAATTGGTAGTTCGGAGCAAAACAGTACTCCAGACTCTCATTCAAAAAGCTCTAGCTCGGCTCAAGAATCGATATCCAGAGGGAGCAATAAGTCTATTGGTGGTAGTAGTTTAGCCGGCTTTAAATTGTTTTTTAGCAATCCTTTTTTGTTAGGAATAGGGCTATTCCTTTTTCTTTATACCGGTATCAGTTCTTTTGTCTACTTCGAGTTAAAAAATTTAATGGCCGATATGGCTCGCGAACAACGCACGGAAATATGGGCTGTAATTGATTTGGCAACTAATTTATTGACCATTATTGCCGGCTTTTTTGTTACCTCGCGCTTGGCCACACGATTTGGGATCGGTTTTACCTTAGCATTAATACCGCTTATAGTAATGCTAGGCATGCTGTGGATCGCTGTAACGCCCTTTCTAGCGGTTGTGGTATTTCTGCAAATATTTCGACGTGGCGGGAGCTATGCGATCACCCGTCCTGCAAGAGAAATGCTTTTTACTTATGTCGACCAAGAAACGCGCTTTAAAGCCAAGCAAGTTATTGACATTGTCGTGTATCGAGGCGGCGATGTATTCTGGGCATGGGGATTCACTTTCCTAACTACGGTAGTAGGGTTGGGGATCACAGGCGTCGCCATTGTTGGTTCGGCAATCTGCGCACTTTGGTCATGTGTTGCATTTTACATTGGAAAACAGGTAACTAAGAAAACTCTCAAGACGAATTCCCAAACAAACTAGGGCTGGATTTGGTTTTAACTGGGGATTATTGATAGATTAGTCTGATTAATGACTCGTGTTGTCGATTAGCTTTTCATTGAAGCTATGCTTCTCAATTAAACTAAAATTTGCTGAAAGAACCTTCTAACTATTTTAGTCGTGCAAATACTTAAGAATTTATTTCGATTTATCAAATACTATTTAATCTTATCTGTATGCTCCTGCTTACTGGTCAGCTGTGCGATCAGCAATAAACCCACCGCGGGTACCTTTGCACCTTCAGCCCCTAAATTTACCGATGCAGTCATTCAAGTTTACGCAGCCAGAACATGGGGCGCAAAAAAAATTGTTTCGGTTCACACCTGGATCAGCGTAAAGCCAGCTAATGCAGAAGAATACACATCTTATGAAATTATTGGTTGGCGGCTACGACGTAGTGGCACAGCACTGCACACCAGAACTAGCAGACCAGATAGAGATTGGTGGGGTAACCAACCAGAACTTTTGCTTGATCTACGTGGCAAAGAAGCTGAACAAATGATCCCTAAAATTGCGGCGGCTGTTGAAAAATATCCTTTTAAAGATACTTATCAAGCTTGGCCCGGACCAAACAGCAATACTTTTACCGCTTATATTGGCAGACAAGTTCCGGAATTAGGACTCGACTTACCCTCCACCGCAATTGGCAAAGACTATCGAGAAATTGACGATGTAGTCGGCATGTCAGCGAGTGGAACAGGCATACAGGCGTCATTGTGGGGATTGCTTGGTATGTCTGTCGGCACAGAGGAAGGATTAGAAATTAACTTTCTTGGATTGAACTTTGAGTTCGACTTATTGGATCTCGCGATTGAACTTCCCGGCATTGGAAGGATCGGTGCTTCACAAGTTGACCAAACATCTAATGCTGACGAAGTATTACAATCGGATAAAGACGCTAACACAGCTATAGCGAGTAAAAAGTAAGTTTATACAGCTCTTCAGATGCGTCTCCAGATAAGGCGGGCAGTTAGCTAAAACTTTTTAATTACCGCAAACTTTATTGCGTCCACTTTGTTTTGCCTGAGACAAAAACTGCTCGGCTAACTTAAGCAAAGTGTCAAAACTCTTATCGCCGCCTCGGTTAGTAGAAAAACCAATGCTCACGGTAAACTTAATGCGCACGTCTCCTACTGCTAGTTTAGAATTTTCGACTTTTCTCCTAACCCGTTCCGCTACACTGCCAGCTTGGGAGAGCTCTGTTTCCGGTAAAAGTATGACGAACTCCTCGCCTCCCCACCGAGCAATCATGTCTGCGTCACGTAAGGTTTCAGTCAAGATCTCCGCCACTGTTTTTAAAACGGCATCCCCCACATCATGACCGTAGTTGTCATTGATATTTTTGAATTCATCTAAATCTAGCAGCAGCAACGAAATCGGTGATTTAGATCGTAACGAACGCGACCATTCCAAGCGAACCCTGTCTAAAAGTTTTCGTCTGTTAGCCAATCCTGTCAATGGGTCATGTAAAGCTAGCTCTGTTAGTTTTTGTTCGAGAATTTTTCTCTCTTCAATTTGTTCCTCCAGGCTAAGCGATTTGCTTTCAATTTCAGAAGTTCTTACCTTCACTTGTTGTTTAAGAGCTCGATTCCAATAGAGCATGACGACAAATGCAATGCTTATCAGTACGGCTATAAAAACGGTGACCTCTAGCTTCCCGGGCTTCCAGATATAAGACTCTAGCGTTAGACGCTGATTGATGATTTTCTGTCTTTCCATTTCGGGGATTGACAATAATGCCTTATTTAAAATTGAACGCAGCACCGGATAATCGGAACGCACCGCGAAAGACAAGTGATAGGTATAATCGGTAATACCGGCAACTCTGAGGTTGATTAACTTTAATTCTTGCATTTTATAACTCGCGGTACCTAAGTTAAGCACCATCGCGTTTATCTGACCAAGCGAAACTTGTTGCAACCCTTCCTCAACCGAGTTCACTAACTTTATATCGACGTTTTTTGCGTATTGCTCTAGATAATTATTGATTGCAAACCCGGGTACGGTCGCCAAAGACTGCCCTCTTAGAGAATGCAAACTAACATTTTCCTTAATATCGGTACGCGTAATGATCACTACAGGTAATGAAATATATGATTCGGTAAAACGAAGATAATCTTGCCGTTCAGGCGTAATGGTGGCGACGGTTACTAAATCAGCTTGCCTTTGCTTAACTAGCGCTAGTGCATCTGACCAAGAGTTTGGTTGAATGTCCTGTATTTTAAGGCCCACTTGTTGAGCACAAAATGCCAATATATCTTTTGCAAAGCCATCGACCTCACCTTGAGCATTTTTGAATTCAAAAGGGGCATAATCAGGATCTCGAGCGACTCGAATAACAGGATTGTCTTCAATCCATTGCGTTTCGGCCGGCGTAAGTTCTATTTCACCAGCAGCACAAAACGAAGTAAAACAATAGAAAAGCCATATCCAAAGGCCGCTTAATCTCATTGGATCTAAATCTATATCAGAAAATCTATGCCCTAATATAGCCTAAGCGCCCATTACTCGCAGCTTTTAAATCTTAACTTCAAGTTTTATTGATAAACTCTAGGCACAATTTTCCAAATTGAAGTCAATTGTCAGTAGCATTGCCTTAAGTAACATCGATATATCATTTTCTTGCTCGACATCTACTTCAAACACAGGTGCTGGTTGTTGAATTTCTCTTAACTTTTGATTGTATTGCTTTAGCCCAAAGTAGCTTTCTGGCTGAGTTTGAACCACCCCGATGGCTAAAGCCGACTGCTCTATAAGTGGCTGACATACCTTAATTTGTTGAAGCATTTTACTGATTGAGTCAGGTTGGCTTTTATCTACCATCACCACGACACCCAACGCAGAATTAATTAACTTGCTGCTCATACTTTGAAGTTTTTCTAATTGATCAAAACCAATTATTTGGACACTATTATCTGAATCCAATTCAACTGAACTGAATTGATAAATACCATTTGTATCTTGATGATTACCGGTTAGGTTAACGATAGCTTGATTGACCCCAATATTTTGGTCACCAACAAAAATTATACGTGACACTTTCATTGACGAAACACTCATAAGTAACCTCCCTAATTAGGCTCTTTTCTTCTCTTCTTGATGCGTTTTTGCGCCAAGATAATTGATAAACTCAGATAAAAAATGGCGTTTGTCTGATGAGCTATTTCGATATTTGGGCTCGAATAAATGATCTGCCCTTCGTTCGCTGACATCGGAAATTTCTAATGCTTTTGCGGCGCTAAAAAAACCAAATACGTATCGTTGCGGTATGCGTAACTGCTCAGCAACATCTTGCAATCTGGTTGGCTTTTCAATTAACAAGGATGCAATCCTCATTGCGTGAGGAAAGCATACTAGCTTAGTAAAATTCGGCCACTCTGATAAATAGACCGGTCTCCCCAAGTCCGTTTCTTTTGGAATACAGCCTCGTGAAGACCAAAGCGCAATCTTCCAGACAAAAGCTTCTAGACTCCACTTGATAAGGCCTTCACCCGGCTTCCTTGCCAAGGCAAGTATTCTTTCTCCAGTGTAATTTTTCTTAATTTTGCGTATCGAATCAGCCCGCTCAACATTCATTAAGCACAAGGGTTTAAGAACACTATCGCCGACAGCAGTGAAAGCGGCATTTTTTTCCAGATCGATAATAACGCCGGTATTTAAGCAAACCATCTCGACTGGCTTATGATATTTTCTTGCCCGTTTAACCGCTTTATCAAGAGCACCTTGGAATCGATTCTTAGGAGCGTAAATTACACGTAATAGCGCTTGCGGATTGTTAACGTCCACATCAGAATTTTTACCTACGAATTTGGCGGCTTCAACATCGATATTTGGATTGGAACGATAGGTAGTTTTTCGTTCTTTTGATGTGGAATTGCTCACTGCTACTGTAATACCTGAACCTTGCACCTGAGTTTTATCGATATCTTTTAATAATGCCCTTTGCTTTTCAATTCTTTGATTGAGGATGACTTTTTTCATGCTACAAAGCGTGGACTGAAATGACTCAAGATTGAGAGGCTTCTTAAGATACTGCAACAGGCTGTTATGGCGTTCTCGGTGGTTATCTTGCAATAAACTTAACGCAAGTATTCCAACTTCAGGCCGCGTATTTTGAATGCGTTGGATTTCTTTATGCGACGAACAAACATCAACGTCAACAATCACAATGGAAGCGTCTTCCAGTCGTTCGCAGGTTCGAAAATCTGCGTCGCATTCGCACAAAAAGAAATCATCAAAAGCGAAAACACTACGACTATCAAATCCCTTTAGGAGTACGTTAGTGGGCTGTAAACTCATAACTAAACCTCAGAATAAAAATAACGAGGCTAGAAATATCCCCTTATTGGGATACATTCGAGCATCAAGAATAGCCCTGAGTATAGAAGGCAAAATTGAGTTCGCAACAACCAGTTCACATTTCATCGAACATCTATAATCTGCGATTTTTACTGTGAATTTGAGTTATTAGACGGAAAGCAACTCGTCAAATTTTAGGCGCCAGGTTAATTCAGCCGGGCTAACTTATTGACTTATCTGCGAGTTATTTTTTTACACAAAAAAATAATTGGTTCACTAAATATTTTTTGACTTGAATTGGCGAGCGGAAATAAGTTGTGATTGGGGTAAAGTCGCACAAAAACTTGCAGAAATATCTCACATCAACTCGCCTTAAAATTCTCTGCCTGCCGTGTCGAAAGTCTTAACTTTTAAGTTCATCGTCAATTAAACAAGAGTCGGTTTCGTCAAACCAAGTGATGGAATGGATTTTCCAACTACCGGCCATGTTAAGTAGTTGGATGGATTTTTTACCATATCCTAGCAATGGCTTGCCTTGGTAAATTCCTTGTTTTTTATAGGTTATAAACGCATGCGCAATACGCCCGAAACTGTGAATTTTAGCGTCAACCATAGTCTCGTAAAAATCAGTTAGTTCGCCCGAGCTTAAAACCTCTATTCTCGGTCTAATAAATCCATCCAAATCATCAACCTGTTCATGCTCAGACTCACACTTAACGATCCTTACGCCGCTAGTACATAACTTGCGCAATAACTCCCAGTTAGGTTCACGTTCAGCGCGATTATCAAATACTCCAAAAAAGCCATTGAGAACTTTTAAGATTGAATCATGAGATTCTTTTGATGATTTTATCGATTGCATCTAGATAATTTTATTGAACTTTGGGATTTCGGTTAGATTGCTTTGGCTTCACGGCTCATCAGCCAATATTCGGCTTCTGTTACCGGCTCAATAAAGCTATCAATGACTTGATAACCCAACCTAAAATAAAAAGTCTTATTCCGTGGCGTAAAGGTTTCTAAGTAAGTTGCTACACCTAATTGATCAGTTTTTTCCAAAACCGACTCGACTAAACCAGGTCCTAGCCCCTGCCCCTGAAATTCAGGCAATATCCCGATAATGGAAAGATACCAACTGTCTGGCGCTATCAGAGCAGAAGATTTTACCGACATAAAATCGCCAATAGCTCGATAGGTTTGATATGTCTTGTTCCCCATGTTTTTACTAATAAATTGCTTTTTCAATTCCGCAGTCAAATTTTGATCCTCATTAGACAACGGTTTTGACCATATAGAGACTCCATAATGCTGCTCATTCGGAATAAAACATTCGCCAAACCTTTGCGACTCTAAAATAGAGTAATCCATATAGGCTAACATGGCTTGTTTTGCGACTTCCTTGTCTTCACTCACGCTTGCCTCGAGCGTTGTGTAAAAAGCGTCTTCAATCAAAGCTAGATATAAGGCATTGGCCAAATCTGGATATTCAATATGATAATCCATGGAGTCCCCTTTCAAATGAAAGTTCTTATTGGTTGGCTAGATACTTCAAACAACCCATTAAGATTTCTTTTTCTTCGCAAGCTCCTCTTGCATAGCTTTATGTCTTGCGATAATTTTTTGAGCTATCTGCTGGCCCCATTGCTGACCCAGCATCATTGTTTCCTGTACGATTATAGGCTGCGCCTTAATTAGCCGTTGCCCAGCTGGTGTCATATAAAACTTATAGATCTCTTGCGCGTCTGACTCCTGCAGGTGTTTTTGATACACCGGGATAATCATCTCCATCAATTCTTTACCACCGAATTCTTGACGAACCTGCAACCAGAAATCCTCGGGAGCGCCACTCAACTGACGTTTCAATAGTGGAATCATTTGATCTAGGACCATAGAAGCCATTTTGGTTGCATCACTAGCTTCTAAAATTTTCTGAATGGTTTCCGCTTTGGCAGGCTCTGCACTGGCATGCGTTGAAAAAGACAAAGCAATTGCGATAAACGCAATCTGAATAAACTTCATGTTGATTTCCTATTGTAAAAATTGAAACTAAAGGCTCTCAAAATAATTGAGCATTTTCTGGCGCATCTTGGCGTCTGGTAAGCGGCCAGTCATAGCCGCCATGTTATCTTTCATATGATGAACTTTAGATGTTGCAGGAATAGCACAAGTGACAGCCGGGTGCGAAATAATAAACTTAAGAAAAAATTGCCCCCAACTTTGGCAGTCAAACTCCTTAGTCCACTCCGGAAGTTGCTTCCCTTTGACCACTTTAAATAAACGACCTTTTTCATAAGGCATATTGACGATTACGGCCATGCCTTTATCTTGAGCAAGTGGTAGCAGTCGCTTCTCAGCTTCGCGCACTTTGATATTATAGTTAAGTTGAACAAAGTCTAACTGTTGAGATTTCATTACCTCTTCAAAATCATCATACTGCCCCAGGAAAGAAGTCGTAATTCCAGTATAACGAAGCGTTCCCTCTTTTTTCATCTGCTGAAGGGTAGGTAGTTGAACTTGCCAATCTCGGAGATTATGCACCTGCATAAGATCCATCTTGCCGACCCCCATACGGCGCGTCGTCTCTTTGATGGCGTTTTTACCGGCTTGCTCGCCGTAAGTCCATACCTTGCTTGCTGCAAAATAGTTGGGTTTGGGCTCCAATTGATTGATTAACTCACCAATTACAGCCTCTGAACGCCCATACATTGGAGATGAATCGATCAATGTTCCGTTAGCCGCAAAAAAAGTTTTCAAAACTTTAACTAAGTTTTGCTTTGCCTGATTATCCGCTGCCACATTAAAAGTCTGATAAGATCCCATGCCAACGGCGGGTATTGCCTCGCCGCTTGTTGGAATGGTCCGGCGAACAAGCGCCCCTTTTTCAAAAGCATTTATAATTGGAGAAAACCCAGCCAATAAGGGGAGGCTTACCGCGGCCTTTAACAAGCTCCTTCGCTCAAGGCCTTGATGCTCTAGTTCATTTGAGTTTGTAAAAGTTTTATTAATAGCTGACATAGTAACCTCATAGGCAGATATATCACGCCACTATATACCTTACTAAGCAGCGTTTTCAATCTAATTTTTATAGACTGCGATAACCTGTTATTACTGTTTTCCTTATATAGAAATTTCTACCCGAGCTTGTGACTCTTGCTCATCATCAACTTTAACATTACACCCAACTAGGCGACTCTTATCGATATTTTTTGCCGAAATATAATCGATAACATTTGATTGTCGCTGTTTGGCCAACTCGATAATCTCTGCAACTTCTTGTTTCGACATTGCTTGAGACTCTGTCTGCTGTTTGGTTTGTGAGCTATTTTGCGAGTCCGCCTGGAAGTCAGATGGCTGCCTAGTTTGGATATCTGATTGAACAGCAATACCACAGATAACCATTTTGACTTTGGGCTTTTCCGTCATTAATTGAATAACTTTATCAAGCTGTTCTTTTCCCTCGGAGTTAAGTTGGGTCGCACTCGCTTCAAATTTTATCGGGTCAAACCTCAGTGCCGTTGCCAAATCAAATACACCCGATGCTAGCGAAAACATACCGAGAGGCGAATAGTGGTAAATTACCGCATTTTTTATCGCTTTAACCGAAACAGCAGAAATAATACTGGCGAGCGAAAAGTCAGGAGAATTTACATCGCCGTCAATCGGCATTTCTAACTCAATGTTATCATCCGAATCCCTCAACAAGTTAAGCGCCATTGGCAATGGCACCCCCAATTCCTCGTTAAGCTCAGATTGTTCATGGGCTTGCAAATCACCGACTTCAAACTTCTCAAGCAAAGTCTTAAAATTAGCATCTATTTGATTATTTGCTAGCTTGACACCGTAGTCGATATTCAGTTGGCCACTGTCAATTCGATAGCCGATAAACCTTGCAGCATATTGAGAAAATGCGGTCATATCGATGGCTTTAAGCTTGCCATCAAGATTAAGATCTAAACCTTGCGATTGTAGAGCAAAATTGCCTTTGCCGGATAACCGTCCAGCTTCAGCCACGGTCATCTTATAGTCTATAGTAGCGGGAGAAGCTTCCTTTCCACCGAGGTTAATATCTTTTATTTCAATTTGGATATCAGAAAGTTTGTGCTCAACGGGATCGGTTAAATTGGCATCTGTAAAGCTAACTGTCGAGTTTCCAGCAAACATAAAATTGTTCACCTGAATAATTGGCATACCAGCAATATCGGTTTCATTGACCTTATCTTTGTTTGCATTACTTTCTTTTGAATTGCTTTCATTTAGATTACTTTCACCTGCTTCTGGATTTTGCTTTGACTCGGATCCAGTATCTGCCTCAGTACCTACTTGAGCAAACCATTTTTGGACATTAATTCCATTTGAATCGGCATACAGCTCGGTAACAAACCCTTGCCAATCGACCGTATCAACCAAAATTTGTTGTGGAGTAACTTTGATTCCATCTAATTTTATTAACTTATTATTGGCTAAATATTTTCCTTCATTCTGCAAAGATTCCAGTAACTTGAGTTTGTTTAGCTTCAAACTCTCGACAGAAATGTCATTTTTTACAATATCACTGTTAGTCACTTGCAATTCATTGAAGCTAACAGCCGGGTGTACTTTCTTATTGGCCGCCCGAGTAAAAATCTGTAGTTCTTCTAGCAATAAATTCTGGTTGGTTAATGACTCTTGCTCAACGAGGTATTTAAATTGGCCCAATGCTAAGTGCTCAAAAGATGCGCCGACATCTGCGAATGAGTCGTCCTTTTGATTGGATAAGAATTTGGCATTTTTTATCTCAAGACTGTCGATCGACTGAGCAGCTTTCTCAATATCAAAATCCTCAAGCTGTAGTTCCGCAATACTTACTAAAGTGTGTGCATTGCCAGCATCGGGAGAGCTAAGTGAGTTCAGAGCAAGGCTTTCTAAATTAATATCGCCAGACAATTTCGGTATTTGTTCGGCCGTTAATGAAAAGCTTGTATCCAACGCCAGCTTGTTGAAACTAACACAAATGTTAACAAGTTGTTTCGACCGGTTGAGTGGAATACTTAAATCTGAATAGTTTTTGGCATTATCTTTGAGGCAGTATTGATGATCTCGAAACTGGATAGCACCCACTTCGATGCTCCATGGTTTAGCATCTTCTACTGGCTGAACTGGAACATTTTGCTGTTCGGTGCTTGCTAACTTAGCCAGCTCAAGCGGTCCAATCCATAGGGGTAAAAATTCTGCCGACTCAACATCAACCTTAAAACCTTCGATTTCGATTTCTTTAATTTGTAGATGAGAGTCCAAGAGCGGCATAGTATCCCAATCTACCCAAATCCGAGAAAAAACCAACCTACGTTCTTCCCCTTGCTGGGCAGTGAATCCCTTGATTTCAAGGGTTGAGTCCCATAGGTTCAATGTTAGATCACTTATCGCTATATCGGAAACATGGGGTTCAAAAAATCGTTTAATTCCCCAAATGGCAATATAAGAATTGCTGGCGATTAATGTACCAATGAGCGACACAAAAATTAAAAATACTGTGGCAAGTTTATGTCCCTTAATCCAATTTAGCACGGCTTATCCTCTTATCCTTCTAACTGAGATATCAACCGTTCCATTATAAGCGAGACTCTGCTTTTCTTCACTATTAGTATTTATGCTGATAGATATTTTGTAATAAATATTGAATTCGACCGGTCTAGTGAGGTGTGAGTCAACGCTAAAAACTGGATGAGCGCGGTATTATCGCTAGCAATGCGACGACCATTGATATTAGCGAATATCGTTAGCAGTAGCTAAGCTAAACACAACTTGTTAGTATGTTGAGCATCATTAGGGCAAAGTTTGCTTTATAAAGGACGTGTTCAAGTATCTTTTAATTCTTATTTTAGGGATCAGTATCGGCTGGTTAGTTCAGTCGTCTTTCAAGCACGCACCATTAACTCCCTCAGCTGATGACTTAGCCGAAATTTGTGCGGACTCATCCGGACATGAAATAACAGGCCAGATTCTCCCCCAATCTAATAATGAATCCTATTCGTCCACAGAGAAGTCTGCCAAGGACGATAAATTAGAGTGCCCGGATGCGTTGATCGCGTCTACAACAGACGACGGACTATTGGTTAAACTCATTCGAACTCGAGGAATACTCCCCAACGAACTTTCCATTATGAAGCACTGGTCTTCCATCGAAGATCTTGAGTCTTACCTCGATTTATTTGAGGTTAATCAGACTCACAGATTTCGGATCTTGGCTAAAGCTCAAATGTACTATAAAGAAGATTTTCTCGCCGCTCTGCAGGAACTTTATGCTGCACGCTTAGCTGCCGACGAGGATTCTCTCAGGGTAATCAATAATGAAATTACGGCGCTTGTCGGCTATGTTGACGCATTATATTTCAAAAGTTCACCTAAAATCAGTAATGATCTTTTTTATAGCTTTATGTTGTTAGTCAACGAAAAACAGCCTGCATTCCTGCCCGCTATTGAGTCATTGGTTAGGAATTACTCATTAACTGGCGAATACAGTATGGCCCACGATTTAATTGATAGTATTCCTTTGGATTATGAACTTGATAGTATTCGCGAGCAACTACATCAAAATGTCGATCATGCGGAAAAAAATAATGGGGACTATTCAGCCGGTATTCCACTCAAAAAACTAGGAAATCAATTTATAGTAAATGCAATGTTGAATGATAAGATCAGCTTAAACTTAATTTTGGATACCGGTGCTTCCCGAACTTTAATCTCCAGAAAGTCGCTTTTGGTCATTCGTAAATTAAACCTGGACTTCGAACATATAGGACATCGAACAATTAGCACGGCAAACGGCCGTACCAGTGCGCGCATATTTCAAGCTAAAATTATCAACATAGGCGATTATGCACTACTTAAGCCACTGATTCTTGTTAGCAACCTAGATGGTAATGAAAAAGTCCACGGTCTATTAGGCATGGACTTTCTTGGTAAATTCCAGTTTAGAATTGACCACGAAAAGCACCTACTTTATTTAAGCCGTTAGCCTTTTTTGAAGCGTCAGATAGTAATCAGAGCTTTTACTTAGTATCAAACCGAAAGCTATAATCCCAATCTTGAGGTGGTGGCGTATGTTGAAATTGTTTAATTCGATCTAGATAGATTTGGATAAAATTTGATTGGTCTAATTGTTCCAGACGCTTCAATGTCTCGACAGCCCTATCCCATTTTCTTTCGCGATAAAGGGTTAGTAGATGAGAACTATCACCTATCAGTTGTTCAGACTTTTGATCCAGCTTATCGCAACGACAAATCGGCCGATAAATCCTTATCGGCTTTGCTTTACCCTTCACTTTAACCCAATCGAGTTCTTGAAATAGCCAATCGGATGCCTGCTCCTTGGTTGATTCGCTGGCTATTACCTCGACACCATAAAACTTGGTCAAACCCTCGAGACGGGAGGCTAAGTTAACCGCATCGCCAATGACCGTATAGTTAAGCCGACTGGGCGATCCCATATTGCCCGCTACCACTTGCCCGGTGTTAATACCTATTCCCATTTGAAAAGGAACTTGTTCAAGGCTGATATTGGCATTTGCATCATGTAACTTTTCGCTCATCAGCATCGCCGCGCTCACGGCATGATTTGCATCTTGCTTGTCTGATACAGGGGTTCCAAATAACGCCATGATAGCGTCGCCAATATATTTGTCGATCACTCCCTTGTTAACTTCAATGGCTTCACTCATAGCTGTCAGATAGACGTTTAGCATACTTAAAATTTGTTTTGCGGAATAACCTTCGCAAATACTGGTAAAACTTCTAATATCGGAAAACAAAATGGTTGCCTGCTTTTCTTCCCCTCCGAGCTCAATATCCTTACTTAGTAATTCCTCCGCAATTTCAGTAGAAACAACCTTGCCTAACAAATTTCTGACTCTTTCTTTTTCCTGTAACCCCCTAGCCATACTATTAAATGAAGTTGCTAAATCTCCTACTTCATCCTTAAGATTGATGTCGATACGCGCATTGTAATTGCCAGACTCTATTTCCTTTGCGCCCACAGTAAGGTCTTTAACCGGCTGGGTAACTTTTCTGGCTATAAAGACAACGATAACTGCAGATCCAAACAATGCTAACCAGAATATAATTTGTAAAGTATTTTGTAGCCTTAGGTAAGGGGTAAGAGCTTGATTGAGCGAACGCTGTAATACTGCATAAACCCTTCCATCATTGTCAATTGGCTGAACTAAGCTGATCAACTGATCATCACCGATATCGAGGCTAGCTGAAATTTTATTATTCTCCGGCGCATGAAATTTAACAAATTCGACAAGTTTTTTGTCTAAACTATCATTACTTTCAGGTTTGTCAGACTCAGAGAATGAGGATTCGGTATAAGTAGAAGCCGTTATCCGCCAACCATCTTCTAATCCGTCACCGAACAATGCTTGGCTTGCAAACGATATTTCACTTTGTATGATCGATTTTATATCTCTGGCTACCGTTTGATCGATAGCAAATCCTATCATTACCCAAGCGCTAATATCTGGCGAAAAATAGGGCACGACAATTATTTGAAAAGGATATCCTTCAATCATCACTATCGCCGTGGCCTCGGCATATTCATCTTGTTCTGCCTGGCGGATTAAGTCTGGCCAAGCAACCTTTAGTCCGTGTTGACTAGCATTCGCCGTATTAGCAATAACAATCGAATCCAGATCGACCAGCATCATTATCTGCGCGCCATCAAGACGAGCAAGATGGTTTTCCATAGCAGAAAGAATTGTCGGATGATCTCCTGAATGAAATGCTGGCTTAAAAGCATAATCCGCAGACAATAAGCGCGCGTATTGAAATAAATTCTGAGTACGCTCATAGATTATTCTATCAAAGACTTCCGCACCAACGTGTAAGCTATTGTTAATTTCTATTTTGGCGTTTTCGATGTTGGCTGAGCGCACGCTGATGTAAATTGCTAGCTGTAAAGATAGTAATAGTAGAATCAGAAAAAATAGTAGTCTAGTTTGGAACCTTCTAAATCGAAAAGACATAAAGCAGACTAATTATATCGCCGACTGCGACGACCTTGAGGGCGGCGTATTTTCACTGTGGGCTTGATTTCGACTAGGTGTTCAACGTTAATTAGTTGCTCCCCAATAATCGAATAGCTCACAGCATCAATATCTTTTTTTAGTTGGGGATGCCAAATTTCTACCTGGTAAGTATCGTCCGGTAAGCCGACCAATTCGGCTTTTCCCTGTTCATCGGTAATCACCGTATAAGGCGAATCACTGACATAAATATAACCTCGCATCCAATCATGAATATTACAACCTAAAACAACGACTCCCTCTTGATCAAATGCTACCGGAGTTGCGGGCGTTCCTTCATATAAAGGCAATTCAAACTGCTTTGCTTCTGAAAAAGAATAGACATGATGCTTGATATTATCTTTGTTAGGGAAGCTGACTGCTCCACCTTTAATTACAACAATAACCTGCGGTACATATTCTTTATTAATCTGATCGATGATTTGACTATCCGGTAGTAACTTAACCTTGTGATTTTCTGGTATCAACTTTATTACGGTATTGATTAGCGGGTTGTTATTTTGATCTCGTATAGAGAGTCGAATGTCGCCTGCCAAACTTTGGCACGCCCCTCCCCAAAAAATAACTCCCCAAATGAAAAGATATCGTTGATTCATCGAGTGTTCAACCTAACTATAAAAGGACAATTAAATTTAGCGATACGATGCTCGCCTGATAATCAACCTGCCCCTGGTTAGCTTCTGAATCTCGATATTCATAAGAGAAATTTAGGGAGTAATCGTTATTAATAATATAGTCCCAGGAAACAGAAATAATCTGGGTGTCAGCATCTATTCGGTAAGCAAAAAATCCATCCCCCATAGCGGCATCCGGCGAAATTGCTGATGAGGCATTAACAATTTCTGTATAGGGTTCTGCGGAAGAAATTACATCTCCTTGCATCATGCTTGCACCGAATTTTATATAGTTAACGTCGCCGATAGCTACGCCTACTGAAAGCGATAATAGTTGCTGGGATATATCATACACATAACCAGGTCTTTGCATTCCCGGCATCGACCCAGGTCCAGTGTTCATTCCTGATGGTCCAGCAGCTAACTCATTATCGGCATCGGCTTCTACAATATTGAGCGCCGCCCCCATATCCCAACTTTCGTTTATACGCTTTGACCAATAGAGTTCTAATTCTGAGCGCAATCGGTCACGTACGTCTTCGTCATAATTTAATTTAGTAACGGAAAATTGTGCACCAACACTAGGTACAAATGCACCTAGTCCGATTTTCTTTTTAAGGTCGACTCTTCCAGCAATGTCTAGATGATTAAAACCAGGCCACTCATCGTAATCAAAATACTCAACTCCAGCTAACCAAGTAACGCTTAGTCCATCATCTAAATCAACAAATTTTCCTAGATTATAACTTGCTTGAATAATACGGTCGGAAAATATCTCGGAATCTAGCTGTGCATTGGATATGTTGTCGTTATTACTAATTCCAAACGCTAAATCATTAAACGTTTCCGCGCTAATACCTGTCGGGCCGACACACATAGAGAAGACAGCTATTGTAGTTCCTAACTTAATTTTCATGCGTCCCCCTCTCTTCCTTTTTCAACATTCTGCAGTTTTCTGTGCTCACAATTAGTATAGGTCATCTAAGGGTTGGCGCCAGTCAACTTGTCATACTGGGTTCACATAAAGTCAATTTTCGCTTCATATGCGTGCGAGACAATAGCAAACTGCATTTAATCAGTGCAGCCAATGGCGGATTACCGAATATTTTCCATACATCTGTGGTTATTTATCAGTTGGCACACTAATTGATTATTAATCAGTGGATTCACTATCTGGATATACTCATGAATATTGACGAAATCTTAAAAAAAGAGGCAATCAAACAAGTTGGCGAAAGAGGACGGTTAATTGCAGAAGTTGCTAACGACTTTGGAATCTCCAACAAGCAACTTTACCAATGGTTAAGAGAAAGCCATCCCCGCCACAATGCCTCTAAAAAAGAGCGGCAACTTTCAAAAGAAATGGCGAATTTAAGGTCAGAAATATATGCCATGTCACAACAACTGGCTTCACTTAAACAACAACTCGCCAAATATTCTAGCGGCGATAAAGGAGATGTATTTAATTTTCGACAGGTTGGATAGTTTTCTGTGACAATTATTCGGCGAAACTAGCCTAGTCCGGGCAACCAGTTGACTCTAGTTATATTTGGCAGTTCACTAAAGATAATATTATTTATCCTTAGCTATTTTCGCCCATTGAAGCCTTATGATATGAATGCTGAATCATTTGTTTCAAAACTTCCATGTCGACATCTGTTAGCTTATTTATATACAAACAACTCTTGCCTGTTTTATGTTTACCGAGTCTTTTCAGTAAAGACTCGTATTCATCAAATCCGTTCATTATGTATAAGCTAATATTAGATTTTCTAGGGGAAAAACCAATTTTCATCCAGTCGCCTTCGCGCCCGCTAGCGTATTTAAAATGATAAGAACCGAACCCAATGATACTACCTCCCCACATCACAGGTTTTTCACCGGTAATTTCTGTAATCAATTCAAGTAATGTTAGTCCATCCTTTTGTCTAGTTGGGTGCTCAACCGATTTGATATATTTGACGGCTGAAGCCTTACTAGGCTTTGTTTTTAAGTCGGACATATAAGACTCCTACTCGGCACTATTAGTGCTTGTTGATTTCAATATCTAAAAAGATGAGCCTGGCTGCTGCAAGAATTCAGCTTCTTCAGCAGTCGACTCTCGATTAAGTACTTTATTGCGATGTGGGTAACGCCCAAACCTCTCAATGATGACTTTGTGCTTTATTTCATATTCGTAGTTATCTTCCAATCCTGGTTGATTGAATACTTGGACTGCCTGCTCATGAACAACTAACGATTCAGAGTGCATAAGCGGCATATACAAGAATTTTCTTTTTTGAACATCAAGCTTTTGGTCATCGCCAGTCCTAATTGCCTCTTGGCACAAAGCCACCGCCAAAGAATCAAACGCAAAAGCCTTGGCTGAATCTCGATACATATTGCGAGAAAACTGATCGAGGATAATGATTTCGGCAAGCCTTCCCTCTGGTGTTTCTCGCCAATGAGTAAGCTCGCAATGCGTTGCAGCCAAATAAGATGATTCAAATCTATCTCTGATCAATTGGTCAAACTGTTCACTTTTGGTAAACCAAAACTTTGGCTGAGTTTCTTCAAACCAGAACTTTATGATATCTTGCGGATTGGCTAGCGGCATTTTAATTTCCTCTACAAAATGGAATATTGAGAATTGTATTTTTTAATTTTTAACTTTATCGATTAACGAACCCTTTGATCGAAACAGGTGTTCGCGCATCACAACCAAAACTTATTGTTCCTTTGATATTACTATCATTATCCAAAAGCACTGAATTAGCCCATTTAAATGGAATAATATTGCCTTCTAAAGTTTGAATATCATTGTAGTATTCAGCATAGCTTTGCTGATTCCCTGAAATTAGCTGTTCGAACGCCATCATTATTTCAGAGCGTTGCTCCTCCGGTATAAAATTGGTCAGCCAGCAAATACCGAACGATTTCTTTTTTTCGATCCCAAGTAGATCGCATCCATAATTATTGAGAAATACTACTTCGGCAGAGCGATTTAAAATGACCACCAAGCATGAGTACTCTTCAAACTCTTTTAACTTTTGATGGAATAATCGTCGACTTTCATTGTGAGTGGCAAGATACTGAGTATGCTCTAGCTCAAATTGACCTTTTCGATCATTAGAGTTAACTGACCTGGCGGTACTGACCGATTTTAATTGAAAGCTAGCGGTATGAATGGGAGTGTCATCACTCATAAATTACTCCCGAGAATTAGGCTCCGATGCACTAATTTCAAGTTCACATTCTAAGTTTAATTTCCAAGTGCCATATTGATTTCGAATCTCAGCATTAATAAACTTTAATCGTTGAAATTGTTCCTGCACATAACCAAATATTAAAAGTAGCTAAAAAACACTCCAGTTAGACTAGTTGCTCGCATTCAATCTGTCAAATTCGGACATACTGATTAACGCGATAGCATTTTAAATCCAAACATCATTAGGCGCCGTTAATGCCGTTTTTTCCGAATCATCTCCGGTATTTACTACACCTCGAGGTTCTACCAGCATCACCTCACATTCATTTTGTGCGACAGGCTTATGCTCCACGCCTTTTTTGACAACGTATAAACTCCCTTGTGGTAGCTTAAGTACTTTATCACGTAAGTGCATTTCAAGCTCACCTTTTAAAACTACAAATACTTCATCCGTGTCCTGGTGCGAGTGCCAATCAAACTCTCCTTTAAGTTTCGCGAGCTTAAACTGATAGTCATTCATCTCTGCGATCACTTTGGGACGCCAATGTTCGCTAAAAAGAGTGAATTTTTCTGTAATATCTATGACTTCATCTTTTTCATGTCTGGGCATTTGTTAACTCCTTCTTTTTATCGAGGTAAAGTAATATCGGTGGCAAGAGTAAGAAATCTACTACCAAAGCAAATATTAGGGTTACTGCCATGAGCAAACCTATGGTCGCAGAAGTGTGCATTGGTGAGGTTGCCAATATTAAAAAGCCGCTCGCCAGGACAACTGAGGTTGTTAACAGGGCAATACCAACCCGGTGGAATGAATCTCGCAACGAGTCTGCGGTATCCAAGCCTTTTTTTCTGGCACGAATATACTTATGTAAAAAATGAACCGTATCATCCACCACAATACCTAAAGTTGAACAGGCAACTATGGAAAGCGAGATATCGACATAACCAAAAGTCATTCCCCATAAACCGTAAGCTAAAGCAGCGGGGATCACGTTGGGTACTAAACTAATTACACCGTATTTGAAAGATCTTAGCACCAGCATAAGCACTGCGGAAATTCCAACCAAAGCGATTAAGGTGCCTATAAGTAAACTAGTAATATTTCGCTGAGCGATATGGGCAAATACCATACCTAAACCGGTCGCTTCGCTAGTTAATATTGCCGTCGCATTCTGTACCATCCAAGCCTGTGCTTGTCTGTCTATTTCGAGCAGTTCATCAGATCCCGAATCGGTTACCATAACCGTAAATCGACTCGCGTCCTTATGAATTGTCACCAGGTTGTTTAAGCCGAGTCCTTCAGGTAAACCGAATTCATAAAAGAGTAAATACTGAGCAGCCAATTCTGGAGACTCCGGCACTTTAAAGTACTCGGTGCTGTCATCGTGCATTACCTGGTTAAGATCTTTCATTAACTCGCTCAAACTATTTACTTTGACGACTTTAGGGTGGTTATTTAACCAGTCTTTAAAGTCGTCCAGTTGTTGCAAATATTCTGGAGAGAAAATCGTGTATCCCGGTTTCGGCTTCATGGAATATTCGAGAGCATTAATACCGGTTAAATAACCATCCAATCTCTTGACCAATCGAACTAATTCAAAACTATCACTAAAATAATTGGCCCAGTTATCGCTAACTCGATTGTTTGGGATAAAAGTAACTAACGTAATCGTCACTAAACTCATAATAATTAACAGCTTCTTGCGCGAGGCGATAACCCAATTGGCAAATGGTTGAAACCAATTGCTTTCGGGTCTTTTAGCAGCTTTACCTACAGGCAATACCATCATCAATGCTGGCAACAGTGTCAGGCTAAAAATCAACGCGAGAAGAACGCCGAAGGCCACCATATTTCCCAAGTCCTGGTAGGGTGGAGAAGCGCTAAAATTTAGGCTTAAAAAACCAATAATGGTGGTAATGCTGGTGATCAGAACCGGCATAAAGTTCAACTCTAAACTCGCCAGAATTGCTTGTTTTTTATTGTCGCCTTCGTGAAGCTGGTGATAGTAAGTCACTAATATATGCACGCTATCTGCCACCATAATTGAAAGCAATACGCTCGGTGCAAAACCCGCGATTGGTGTTAATACTGGGGCTACCCAACCAAAAAAACCGAAAGTCGAAAGAAGACAGACACTAATTAAAATAAAAATTGCAGCGGATCCAATTGCGCTTCTTAAAAATAGAAACAGGCCGGTGAAAATAATTAAATAACTCAGTGGAAGTAAAGTCGACATATCTGCCGCTACCGCGCGGGCTAACGTCGTATTAAAGGTCGTAGAACCACCGTTATCAATTTGAAAGTTGGGGTAGAGGGCGCGATATTTATCACGCAACTGTTCCACTTGCTCTGTTACCGCTATCGAAGCATTGGCTTCATCTTCGGGTAAATTAAGCGTTATCAGAACCAACCCTACTTTACCATCGTCAGTAACCATTCCTTTAACTAAACGGTTTTCAGCTAAGGCGTCCTTTCGGATCTGAGCAATTTGTTGCCGGCTCAAGCTACTCGCGTCTTCGACTAAATAATTAGATTCAATTTCGTCATCTTGTGAGCGAGTATAAATATAGTTTGTCAGTGAACTAACCCGATAAGCGTAATCGATATACCAAGCGTCAGCGGTTAATCCTTCCACTAGAAGCAATCCGTCCTTAGTAAAGATATCCCCCTGTTTAGCGGTGACTACTAGAGTCGCGGTGTCTGACTTTACATAGTCGTCTTCAAAAGCTTCAAAAGCTTTCAGCTGCGGGTTGTCTTTGCTGAGATAAACGCGAAATTCATTGCTTATTTGTAGATTAGGCATGCCTGTAGCGAACAGGAGTACTGATATTAAAGCGAGAAAAATGGTCGTTCTAGGAAACTCGACCACCTTGAGGAAGAAAGAACGCACAATCTGGTTCATATCGCCGCGTATTTAAATCCTTTGTCGAACTGACAAGATAGCCGCATCTTACCCTATGTGGTAGAAGGAAGAAACCCGTCCGCCGGGTGAATCGAATATTCTGCCCTTATTAGGATTTTATAGCAGGAAGTTCTGGAGATTTATCCAGAGTGAGATAAGATAAGTGACTAAATATTAAATTTCTCTCCAAACGGTATGAATGAAAACTCTCCTATCCTAATCGAAACCGAGCGAACTCAAATGCGTCATTTTACAGTTGATGACGCTGTTTCTGTTCTCGAATTTGACAATCATGATGCGGTTCACGAATTTTTATCTCCAGGAGATAGAGTAAAAACAGTTAAACAAGCTAAGCAAATTATTAGTGATATCTGGCAAAAGGAATATGAGCAGTATGGTTATGCTCGTTATGCATTAATTTATCGACCAGAAAACAAAGTCATTGGATTTTGTGGATTTAAATTTGACCGAGAGTTTGGCTACCCGGACTTAGGCTACCGTATTGCCCCCACGTATTGGGGAAAAGGAATTGTCAGTGAAGCGGTTACCGCGGTGATAGGATATGCAAAAGATACACTTAAACTTGACAAAATAATAGCCGTGGCTGCAGTTGACAATATTGCGTCCAATAAAATTATTCGAAATGCAGGACTCAGAACAACAAAACGACTTGAACATGCCGGCATGTTACACAATTACTATCAAAATTGGTAATTAGTATAGGAGCACCGAAAGCACTATTTAGAAGTTATCATCTTTTACCAATCAGTATCATTTATAGACCAAATCCCAACAGCTCTCTTTCAACTCGAATGAAGTTTGATTTCCTGAGCAGCTAAGACTATAACTTATTTATTGATGAAATTATTTATTGATGAGCATCTTATTTCTGTTCCAACGACTCCATCTATCGTTATAAAATAATTCTCTTAACAAACTACAATTTGCAGTCAGATAAATTGCAAGTTGTATAGGATATCAACCTCCGGTGAATGAGCATACCAAACTATTTGTTTGCTTAATGGCATTATTTAGCCACACCACGGCTTGCGCCTCCGAATCAAAAACGGCTATACCCAATACAACTAATAAGGATACCATTAGCAACGGTAAGCAAATAGTTAAGCGCCATTTAGACCCGCTCTATCAAATTATCCGAACGAAAATTCTCAATACTAAATATAAACAACTCGCCTTAGAGCAGACTTCCTTGGTAGAGATCCTGAAGAAAGAGCAGAGTTGGTCTGTAAGTGCGTCTTTTCGAAGTGAAATTCTGGACAATAGCTTGGCTGATCACTTTAAACAAATAGTCGATGATAGCAAACTCCAATTTACTGAGTTGATGTTCACCAACAATATGGGAGAGTTAATATCTGCTTACCCCAAAACGACAGATTACTGGCAGGGTGATGAAGAAAAGTTTACCAACCCGGTAATTAATCGAGAGCTTTATGTGAGCTTACCCGCCTGGGATCAAAGCACGGAATATTACTCAATCCACCTATCGATTCCCATTATCGAAGATAACCAGATTTACGGTGTGATTATTGCGGGGCTAGATGTTACACCGGAAGATCTATTGTCTCTAGATTTACAGGAACTGCTCAAACTAAAAGTTCAAGTTCGCCCAAAGTAAGAAACCAGTGAGTTACTTCTTCGACTTAAAAATGAGTTTCTCATATTTAGTGCTATGACCTAAATCCAAAATTGAATTTAGGTCATTCTGTTGGTCTGCCAAACGCCTGTAATTTTAATCTTCTGAGGCCTGGTCCTTTTGTGCGATAAATTTAGCGGAATATCCTGAATTTGTGGAGCTATCCTTTTCGATCAGCATAAAGAAATCGCCATCTTCAGCCTCCAAAGTAACCGTTTGAAAATCAATTAATAGGTCACTGTCGTCTACATTGACAATTAAACTTACATCATAAGTGTTATTTGGTAAGGTAATCGTTGATGGGTTAGCCCTGGTAGACGTTAAACTATAATCTGCACTCTCAACTGTTTCATTACTTCTCACGAAATAGGTTTTTATTGAACTAAACTCCTCGTCTTGCACAAGGTTTATTACAGTTATTTGGTGATCGTATAAACTTATCCGGTCACTGTTGGGCACTATCAAAGTATTCACGTAAACCGAAGTTTCATCTTCACCGTCGTCATTCTCTTCGGTTACCTCATTGAGATAAACAAAGGCAGACTTGTCATCGTTTGAGTCTAGGCTGACAAAATGATTTTCGGCAAAAGCCACATCGACGCCTGCGGGATAAATATCAAGAGAGTAATCACTGCTCGGTAGACTATAAGTTTCACTCATGCTTCCGCGAGCAAGATCTGATATAAGTTCTTGCTGCTCAACACCGTAAATCTCAACATCGACTGAATCAACAAATTCAGGTAGTAGTTGGTGTTGGACAAGCCCATTGTAAACTCTTAATTCTGCGCCAGAATTTTTGTCAGAGTAACTGAGAGTAGCGTCCCCAACCAGAATATCTATTGCATAAGGAGATTGACTAGGCCCTGTCTCTTGTCTCACCGAAATGACATAGTTCTGGTTGTTAGAGAAATTGATTTCATTGGTTTCAAAAACAACTTCTGAACTGCCTGTTTCGGTTATGTAAATTTTGTATTCTTCGACTTCCTTGTAGTGATTAGCCGAAATATCACCATAATAGACACTACCGATAAAAGCCGCTTCGTTAAAGGTCTCATCTTCGGCCGACATGTACAAATCAATCCCAGCCGAGTCCTTGTGGACATTAATTACCCTTAATGAAAAATCATCTTCATCTGTTTCGTCATAAAGCTCGGTATCTTCATCAATGTATTCAAAAGTCAAGATCTGAGGGCTATCGAAGTCACCTGTGAGCACCACCAAGTCGACGTCATCATCAGTTATTAAAATGTCTTGTTCATAAATAGAATTATAGTCGTCATTTCCTTCTTGCCACTCCAACTCCATGTTGTAAGTTCCGCTAGCTATAGTGTGTAAAGAAGTCGATTCTCCATATTCGACCGTTCCATAACTCGAGGACTCATCATCCTTGGTCAACATAATTCTTACTTCGGGTGCGTTGAGTGAAGCATTGTAAAACTTCAAGTAGCCATTTTCGTCGGTGTCGCTTGAGGAAGATTCACACCCAAATAAAAACAAAGAGGCGACTGCTAAACTAGAGGTTTTCATTAAGTTCGAAATTTTTTGCTTATTAAAAGCATTGCCAAAGTACCGGATAGACATATTCATAATTACTCCTAATCTCTACAAACTTTCAGATTATTTTGAAATTTTTAGTGACACTGTAGAGTCAGGTTGTTTTGCGAAAGTTCCAACATTTCGCATAATTTACATAGCTTGACAATTCTTTACGCGAGGCATTTTTAAAAGATTATGAACCTAGCCATCAGGTTTACAAATCTTGACATATCTTTACTCAACTAAATTAGTTTTTTTTAGTCACACCATGTAAACCGATTGCATTCTTATGCGTTTAGAATATTTTTACCGGGAGGATCTCTTTTGTTTACGACTCTATCTCCTACTATGGGTACAGAAAACCAGAAACCTATCAAGGCTAAGCAAAAGCGCATACTCTTAATTACCGATCAGGCTAATAAATACAAAAGCTTAGTTGACCAAATTGAGAACTATGGCTTTAAATTTACTCTAGGTTCACACGAAAATCGCTCATTAGCGATGGCAGTTTCTGGTCAATTCGATTTAATACTCATCCATAGCTCATTGGCTTTTGTCGACTCTGTTCAAATGTTAAGTGCCATCCGATTTGAGAGTATTGTTCCGGTATTCTTGATCGCACGGAATTACGATGAAAGCAGTATTGTCATAGGTTTGGAAAATGGTGCTGACGATTTAATCTTAGTCGATACGCCATATCGTGAAGTTGTTGCAAGAATTAAGTCTACATTACGCAGAGTTGAATCTGAAAACTATCGCAATATCTACTCCCATGGCTCGATTGTTTCTATCGGCAAGTTAACCATTTACGTAAGCCAACATCGAGTTGAGTATGACAATCAGATAGTCTCTCTCACGGAAGTCGAATTTCGTATCCTGGTGCTACTGGCTCGCAGCGGTGGAGAGGTGGTTACCAAAGAACAGTTGTCGCTGGTCGTACTAGGCAGGCGGTTGCAGTATGAAGATAGGTGTATTGATATGCACATTTGCAATCTCAGGAAAAAATTATTTAAAGTTTCTGATAACCACAAGATAATCCATACGGTTCCGCGAAGAGGTTATAAGGTTTTGCTAGAGTAAGACAGAAATACAAAGGCCTTTGTATAAGGTATTATTCTCCAGATATTAGATTAACTCAAAGCTAACCATTCAAAATCCGAATATTACTAAGAATAGCCGAGGGAGCAGCTCTCATTCGGACAGAAAGTCTAGCTTTCCTTATACCTATTGGCCGAAATTAATTGCAGCCAAAAAAGTAGCTCAACCAAAATACCGATTACAATAAATAATGTTGTACCAGTCGTAGAGCCTGCGATGTAACAAATAAGAGCAGTGGTAAATAGCGCTAATAACAATAAGATCCGATGTAATAGTTTCAAATTGCAACTCCTTTTAAAACGAATTAATCCTTAGTAGAAATGGCATACTAGCATAAACATCTTACATTAATAAAATTTCTAGCTCGCTGCCAACTCTAGATCGCGGCCAAATTGCGTTGAATGTTATGTCGCTGGAATAATATAAGAGTAATAAAAAATATATTTAATATAGAAAGCAATGGGCTAATCCTAATCATTAATCCTAACGATAGTAATGGCTAACCGTAAAATCACGCTTCAATGTATTATCATTCTCGATATTTTTCTTGGTTACTAACAATTGATTGCTTGAAGCAAAATCTTGGTAACCTTATTAAAATCAATACTTTCAACTTTAAAAGGCTTACCATTAACCAATGGCTTAGGAGGATAAATAGTTACTTTATTGACTTCTTCTCCCAATGCCGGAACGTCAATACTTAAATAGTACTTTCGATATAGCTTGCAATTGAATGCTTCAGTAAAGCCACCACAAGGATCGCGTACCCTTCTATGCTTAATCAGATCTTTAGCGATAAAATGATGAACGTCATTTCCAATCACTACTTGCAAATTTCGATCGAGCCAATCAACCCTGCTACCGTCTACCACTTCAAGTGTAAGATAAACTGACCGAGTGTGTAAGTTAACTTTATAAGTAGAGTCTTTGTTTTTGTATCGAAATGTAGAAGGAATTTGACCACACCCGTTAATCGTCGCTTTACCATTAGTGCCAGAAGGGCTCATAAAGGTGAGCTTATGAGGTACACATCCACTAATAAATGACAACCCTATGATTATTAAGAATTTGATAGCTTAGTCCTATTTATTTTTTAGATCTTTAGATTGAATGAAGAAATTTTATGTTTTTTATTATCAATAAACTTTGGATTTTTATCAGGTATCGTTTTTTAGTACTTCAAGTATTGTTTATTGTCAAAAATTCACAGCTCAGAGTTTCTCCGGCTTCCACTTTTCTGATTTTGGGTTAACGTGAGACAAGTCTATTCGTCTTCAACCATTCAAGATACTCAGCTAAAGGAAGGGGTTTTGAAAAATAGTATCCTTGAATGATATCGCATTGATTTTTTCTTAAATACTCAATCGCGCCTAAATCTTCTACACCTTCAGCCACCACTTCAAGCTTCAAGCTCTTCGCCATAGAAAGTGTAGCGTTTACGAGCAGTTGATTTCGCTCAGATTCCGCAACGCCGGTAATTAGGCTTTTATCAATTTTTATTTCGTGGATTGGATAACTACTCAGGTAGCTCAGCGATGAATATCCCGTTCCATAATCATCAATTGCAATATTGAATCCGGCACTATAGATTCTCGTTAAGTTTTCGGTGAATCTCTTGTGGTCATGAATGCCTTCTGTCTCAGTTACTTCAATGATGATATGACGTGGCGATAAATCTAATTTCGCGCACTGCTTAATAATAAAATCACACAAGCCATCATTAACCACGTCGAGCACGGATACGTTAATTGAAATACTTTGTTCAAACCCAGCCTTTCTGATCTCTTTGAGGTGTTTGTAAGCTCTGACAACAACCCAATGCGTCAATTGTTCAATAAGCCCCGTGTCTTCGGCAATTTTGATGAACTCATCAGGAGGAATAAAGCCCAGCTTTTTATGATTCCAGCGGATCAGCGCTTCACTTCCTCTAACTCGGTTGTTTTCTACAGTGACTTGAGGCTGATGGTAAAGTTCTAACTTATCTTCTTCGATTGCCCTTTGTAACTCTGAAACTAGTGTTATCTTGCGTTGCTCTTCTTTGGCCAATTGTGCGTTATATAAGGCATAAAGTTTCGAAGAACGTTTCGCCGTATTTATCGCTTGGAGCGCTTTACTAGCAATCCTTTCCGGATAGGAATCATCAATTGAACGTGAAATTCCAAAATGACACTGCAGGGTAAGATGTATTGGATCGGACTGATAAGTGATCGGAAAAGTACTCGATAAGCTTTCGAGTACTGACTCAACTTGAAATATGTCCGTCCCTTTGACGACATATCCAATAATGCCGCCTTTTAAAAGGAAAGTGTATTTAAGCCCCATCAAGTTTTGACCAATATAAACTAACGGCAATGCTGACAGTTTGGACTCTAGCAATGAGCACAATTTCTCGAGCATCCCTTTTAGTCCCCTACCTTCGAAATACGCAGAAAACACGTGGTATTGTTGGATCTCTGCAACCACAATCATATAATTAAGTGCTCTCTTTCGGCTGGCTTGCTTTCGATTAATCACCTGGCTCATCAAAGCACTATTAGGTAATCCAAAATGGTGATCGTGAGTCAAGCTGTATAACACCTGATCCTCATTGGATTTTAAACGACTTGCCAGAGCCATCGCCATTAAACTTGCTTCTGCCATAACCGCCATCAACAGAGCATTTCGTACCCAGAAGCTATACTCTATTTTTCCTACAATTAGTAACGGCGTAATTACGCCGCCTAAGAAAATGGGCATCCAAGAAATGAAATAGTATTTCGC
>JAPHTP010000089.1 GCA_026196875.1 Kangiellaceae bacterium | reverse complement strand
GTTTTCACTGAGCACGATATTTATTTTTTGAATAATCAAGCCAAATGGTATCTAGAAAACTGTAATGAAAAGCTCTCGCCTCTTTATACTGAGAATAAGATGAGAATAGAAGCTCTTATTTCAATGGTACCTCCCGAGCAGCAAAGCGAAGTTTCATCGTACATGGGAGAAAAGGATGATTAACTTAAAGGCGTTTGAGTACTGGGATGTCTCAGCCGACAAGTCTACTCTTCTATATCAATCTGGCTACAAGCTAGTAAAGGCCTATAATGAAGAATCTGGCCCTATGGAATGGATTCAATTTCCAGAACCAAATGAGTTACTTTTCCGTCAGGGATTGCGCTGCCTTTATCACACAGAAGGACTGGCCTTGATCCAAGCTTATATTGATAAGCACTCATTTTCTGTAGATGATCTCCTGGGATTCATTGAGAAAGAATCAGCACACTATAACTTTGACCAAGAAATAGAGGGAAGTACTGAGACTTATACAGATGTGACAATGATTGTCCTTAATGAATACAAGCCTCGTAAACTTGAAAAAGATGAATTTAAGCTTATTCTAAGCGGGGATGCTTATTGTGAGCCATGGATTAGTAGCATGATTAGGAGTGGTGTTAATAAATGGAATCGCCGCAAAAGTAAAAATACGAGGGAAACCCACAAAAAATAGATAGACAAAGGTGGCTATCTTAAGGGGCAGAGAGTTTGGGGCCATACATCAAATCTTAAGGCTGACCAAGGTCTCCGCTTATTATCTACTCTAGATTGGCCAGATGTTTTGAACGTTGGTCTTCTTTATGGAGTAAATTCCTATGACTGCGAAGAATAACAAGATGAAACAAGTAGTAACTTTTTTGATGGCAATTTTACTGAGCGGATGTGGTCAAGAAGATCACTCCGTAGTTGATTTCTTAAAGGCAGAGAACGAGTGGCTTAACCCTCCTAAATTGGAGCAACATCGGAAAAGTGTTGAAATAGATCCCCATAATATATTTGAGACTACTGCTTCGAAAGTTCAGGTTGCATTATTACGTGACCTAGATAAATCTCACTTCATTAGTATTACAGAGAGATATGCAAAATATTTGACTGGAGACTATTTCAAATGTGATGGAAGTTTGGAGCCATATCTTGTTAGGGCGGTATACAGTGGTGTGGGTGATTATAGAGTTTCTACTCATAATGCTGAATTGTTTGTGCATCAAAGCTCATTAGGTGATGATAGGTCAGTCAATAAGTCAGCGTTGATTATTTGTTTGGAGAATGCACCAAAGAAATTATACGTTTCAATTTCGAAAGCCAAGTAAACTTTAGAACGAAACTGTTGTATCGACTGGAAACTCAATTTATAAAATTGCTAGGTTTTATTCATCTACCCAACTTACAGAGTTTGAATAAATAGGGATAAGCCACTATGAATCTAGAACAGCTTGCAAAAGAGGATTGGAACGAAATAGGTAGTTCAGTCTATTTAAGTACGTTCAACTTGTATCCTCAAGATGTAGAGTCCAATTATGGAATCGTATTTTTCCAATACGTTGAAGAAGGGCTTGGTTTGCAGAATGCGTCTGTAGTTAAAATTGATGGAGTAATTTATTTACTCTACGCTGCAGCCGATGAGTCTGGGACAATTGGTTCCATTATTGATGATAATGACTCTAATAATGAAAATAGGGAAGCTTTGAAGGTTTCAGTAAATGTCTTGAGTTATTGCCAGGATTCTAAAGTTGCTCTTGACTTAATTTGTGAGGCTTTAAGTATCAACGTAACGGAGTTGTATAATTATAATGAAAACCTTGGAAGAGCCAAGTGGCAACTCTCAAGGCTCGATGATAATGGAAATGAAGAGGTAATGTTTGTTTTCCTTGATGAGAATTGTGCGAATTTAGTAAGAGATAGATATGAGAAAAAGGGACACAAGCAACATTACTACGTTAATGAGATTTGAGATTATCAAATTCTCAAGGATAACTAATAGGTGGAGATCCTACTAAAAAATCAATAGGACCAGAGTGTTTGATTTCGAAAACCACATCAAAGGTTCAGAGAGAGCCAAAACTCTGAAGTGGTAAGATAATATCAAAAACAGGGAGGGCTCATAGGAGCCCTTTCTAAAACCTAAACTAAAACTGCGTACTCAAACCTATCATCATAACCCAGGGGTCAATTTGAACATCAACCGTAGAAGCTACAGCGCCATCCACGATAACCTGGGCATCAGTTTCTATATCCATATAATAAAAGTTACCATTAAAATTCCAATTGTTGGTAACTGGAATATCAAATCCAAACTTTAATGCAAACCCCGTTGAGTCATCTAACTTGAGGTCGGTGGTACTGGCGCCCAATGCCGTAGTCAATGCACTATTTGATTCCTCAGAAATAAAAGTGGTGTAGTTGAGCCCTAGCCCAACATGATAATTATTCGATTCACCAAAGTGATAAAGCGCGCTAAAGGTTGGTGGTAAATGTTCAACCTCGCCGATAGCTAAACCTGCTAAATCCTCTGTTCCGGTGATGTCATGTGCAAATGGTAGTGCTGCTAAAATTTCAAAACTCCATTTATTGTTGAGAGGAACGGCGAGGCTGAATCCGAGGCTCGCACCTGAGTCAACAGTAACGCCATCGTTGCCTAAAACCGGGCCACTTTTATCATCTGGCGAGACTTGTGCGGGACCGATCCTAAACGTCCAGTCTTCATCGGCGAAACATGAGGTTGATAAGGTTGAAACAAAGGTAATTGATAACAGAGTTTTTTTCATGGCGTATCTCCCGACTTCGACATTGTAAAATAGGTTCTAAGTTACTTGGGTACTAACTAACGAAATTTGATTTGAAAAAATTAAGATAGCGTTAAACTGCTCATTGAAATGAAAATTAAGTCGCGTAAGTTAAGACCTCACAGGAAGAAGTTGTCAATTACAAATCAGGTGGAATTGAGATTTATTAAAAGCTTGAGATTGCTTATCGTCAAAAGGTCAGAGTTTTTATTAAATTAGTGAGATTTCGTATTTGAGTTGCCGGTGGCCCTAATTAATAAAGTGAACTTATAGAATCAAACTGAACTAACACACTACTCGGTTAAGCAAAAATCACGCGATTAAGTTATTAAAAAGGTGGACAAAATTTAAAAGTCTACGGAGTTAATTTCCAATAAGGCATCTGCTCAAGATACTCTTTACCCCGTTGCATATCCGGAATTGCTCGATCTTTCACAATATGCTGCAGCAATTTATTGGTTTCATAAATATCCTCAATCAATTGAGGATACCAAGTTAGTTCGTCTACCAGCTTTCCGTCTTGAGTGTAAGGGGATTTCTGTTGTGATACGAACGGAAGTAAAATCGCTTGCTGCATCTGATTTATCCGTTTGATTTTCTTTTCTAGCAATTCGAGTTGGTAAACACCACCAATAATACTCTTAAGCAATCCTTCATCGATGGCTTCAAAATTTTGACTGTTAAATGCAGTCTTTACGGCAATGCCATGATACAAATAGTAGAAGTCAGTTATTGCTAAGTTCGGTTGTTCACCCGCTTTTAGACGATTGACAAACAACATTGCCTGTTCGAGCTTTTCGCCCTCGTCCTGCAAATGTTTATAGAATCCCTCGAATTCAAAAATTAAAGACTCATAGTATTTAATACGAATTTTCTTTTCGCGCAATGCTTCTTGGTAGTCAGTAAATAAAAAGGCAAGGTAAACCCCAAGGAAGACGATAAAGAACTCAAACAAGTACTTTGAGAAAAGGCTTCCCCATTTAAAGGACTTGTCAGGAGCGCTTGTATTGGATTTTCTTGAAGCTGTGGACTTATACATTATTAATGTCCTTTTCCCTGATTATATCGCCAATTACTTTACGTTTTGAGCGAGGTAAGTGCAAGTCGATGTGGTCATTCAACTGGTATTCGAAGCGTTGAAGGCATTTTAGCGATAGTTTTCGCCGAAAACGTAAACATTTTTAGATAGAGTGACCGAAGAAATAAGTGAAAAGATTACACAGGTTTCTTCTAACCTAGACGAGTCTGGATTTTAGGCTCTCGTTATTCTGACAGTAAGTACAACTCGGCAAGGCCGCAAGTTGTACTTGCAGCCTTGATTCTTAATCTGATTTTTGGGGTTCATGAAACTCAATCACATTTAAATCCTGATCTCGAATAAATGTTGATGTTCCCGAAGATACTGTCGGCAGTATTACTCAGTTGAGCCATGATAACGGAATGCGCAGAATGGAAAGTGCTGGAGTAGAACGTATTACTTGGAATGTTGTTCCGGCCGAACTTCAACGTGATCATGCCCGCTCAGATACAGTTAAACCAGTCACCCGAATTTTCATGGAATATTTATTTAAAATGGATCCGGATAAGCCTTGGAAGTAACCAATAACTATTTTTTGTGATGGAAAATCCTTACATTTAATTAACATGGAGAGTTCTCTTCTATCGCAAAAATTGATATGAATTTGGACTTGCTTGCAAGTCATGGAAAAATATTACAGAACAGAAATTTAAGAGTGGTTTATGACAGCTGTTTTAAAAAATGAAGAATAGAAAACTGAACAAGGGAAGATTTATTTAGTGAGTTGGATTTCGTTTCTGGGATAGATGTTGGGATGAATTTGAATCGTATCTAAGATTTTTTGACATAAACTCCTGCAAATATACTAAGCTTTAAAGACTTAAAAAGAGGTCTTATCCGTCGTAACTGTGCCCTACGAATCGTTTAAATTCAAACCTTTGACGAGACGGTTGTTCGCCGTTTTAATCGCTTTGTGTTCTATTGTTGGTAACCCTTTGGGTGTAAAGAGCGAATCGTTACCTTTCTGGCACCTTAGAGATACCAACGGTTTACCCACCAATGAAATAATTGTCGTTATGCAGGATAGCTACGGCTATATTTGGTTTGGAACGAGTGCAGGACTTAGCCGTTATGATGGATATCAGTTTGAGACCTTCATCAATGACCCTGATGATCCCCATAGTATAAGTAGTGATAAAATTTGGGCGATTTATGAAGATACACAGGGAACTATCTGGGTAGGCACTGAATTCGGCGGGCTAAACCGTTATGATCCCCACACAGAATCCTTTACACGATTTGTCCATGAGCCGAACACCCCGACTTCTTTAAGCCATAACTATGTACGCAATATTCATCCTGCTGTTGATGGTAAATTGTGGATTGGTACAAGCGGTGGTGGGTTAAATTTATTTGACCCAGAGACTGGAGTATTTAAGCGTTTTTTTCATGACAAGAACAGCTTTGATAGTTTATCCGGCAACGTTATTCGAGCGTTAGCATCGGACAAAGATGGCGGCTTGTGGATTGGTACTCGTCAGAACGGTTTAAACTATTTGCCTCCAAACTCAACGCGTTTTCGTCATTTCAAAACAAATGACAATGATACCAATCAGATCGCATCGAACATGGTCCAAAGCCTTCTCTTGCATTCGTCAGGACAGTTGTGGGTGGGCACTTGGGAGCAGGGGATCTCTATTCTTAACCTGAGTACCGGAAACTGGACTCAATTAGGAAAAGACGTATCAGCCAATCAGGACCGCGGTTTACAAGATAACGCGGTAGTTTCGCTAATTGAATCACAGCAAGGTGATATCTGGGCTGGTACAGTTAATGGTGGTTTACAAAAAATTTCCAAAGATACAAAGCAAATCTTTGCTTATCAACATTCTCCGCAAGTTCCTTATAGTATTGCGGATAGCGCCATCTACAGTCTGATGCAGGATAAATTAGGGAATATATGGAGTGCTACCTGGGGCGGTGGAGTTTCAATTGTTAATGCCGATGCCAGTCAGTTTACACGCTATCGTAGTGGCGAAAGTTTCAATCTCGCCAGCGGCAGCGTTGAAGGGATAGTACGCGATGCCGAGGGGACTTTATGGATCGGCAGCGAAGGTGGTGGGCTCAATTATTTATTAGCGACAGATACAGACTTTCAACAACTACATTATTCCGAACAAACCCCAAATGGTCTAAATGACAATGATGTTGAAGTGGTCTATCAAGATCCTGTCAATCCTGATTGGCTCTGGTTAGGGACTCGCTTTGGTGGCTTAAACCGGTTGGATAAAAAGAGCTTAGATAAAGAAAGCCCGGAGTTCGTTCACTATAAAAAGGGAAATAACCCCAGCGCGTCGATAAGTGGTAACGACGTGCGAGCAATTTTGCGAGACAAAAAAGATTTGTGGGTGGGGACCACCACAGGGCTTACTCGCCTGAATCTAGAAAGTGGCGAAGCTCGTCATTTTTTAAACGATCCCAATGACTCTACCAGCATAAGCAATAATAGCGTGTATGCGCTTTTCATGGATAGTGATAATCGGCTATGGGTTGGTACAAATGGTGGAGGTTTAAATCGATTTGAGCGTAGTAATAACCAGTTTATCGCCTATAAAAGCGATCCCCAAATAAAAAATTCTCTCAGCCATAATACCGTTTGGGATATTGTTGAGGACAGCGAAAAGAATTTATGGGTGACAACTAGCCGTGGCCTTAACAAATTGCACTATACGCAGCATGATTCTTTACAACCAAAATTTGATACCTATGGCGATCAAAAGTTTGTTTCTCTACTGCTTGATGATAATGGTAACTTCTGGTTAAGTGGGCTTAAAGGGATCTACTGTTTTTCTCCGAAAACCGAACAGTTCAAATTATTTAATGAAAAAGACGGTAGCCTTTCCCGGCACACCTATCCTGCAAAATTTAAAGATTACAATGGCCAGTTTTATTTTGGCGGTTATGATGGTCTAACTCAGTTTGACCCATTAAATATTGGTCAGCAGGATTCAGAACTTAGGGTTCGCTTTACCAGGCTTTCGCTGTATGATCGAGCAGTTACCGGTGCTGAATCTAGCGAAATTATTAATCAGCGGTTAGAAGACGCTGCCAAAATATCCATCCCTTATACAGAATCTGCATTTACTATCCATTTTTCTGCGTTAGCCCATGCTGTGCAACAAAAAGTGACTTATCAATATCGGTTAATAGGTTTTGACAGACGCTGGACAACTACTTCGATAAACAGAGTCACTTATACCAACTTAGATCCCGGACTCTATCGTTTGGAAATTACCGCCAAGTTAGCCGATGGTAAGTGGGATACACCGGTAAGTCATATAGCTATAGAGGTGTTAGCCCCGTTTTGGAAAAACCCTTGGGCTATCGTTTTATATAGTGCGATTCTAGTTTTAATTATTCGATTTTATTTGAATCTACAAAGGCAAAAGATCGCGTTGCAAACTCTAGAGAAGTTAAGTAGTAGCGACCAGCTGACAGGCCTCAAAAACCGGTACTTCGTTGAACAGCATATGCCCCAGGATGTTTCCTTGGCGCTGAGTTACTATCGCAAATTTAATAATCAGGCGGAGCAGCGCGCTCAAGAAAAGTTCGATCTTATTCTGTACATAATCGATATCGATCACTTCAAACAAGTCAACGATCAGCATGGTCACCGCGCCGGTGATATGGTACTTATTCAAATGAGCAAGATTTTAAACCAAGTGTTTCGTCAATCGGATTATCTAGTTCGCTGGGGAGGTGAAGAGTTCCTCGTGGTTGCACGTTCCAGTAGACGAAAACACGCCGCCAGACTAGCCGAACGATTGCGTAAAAAAGTTGAATCCAATAAATTTATTCTTGCAAAAGATCTAAACCTGTCAGTGACCTGCTCAATTGGCTTTGTCGTTTTCCCTCTAAGCGTTCAATCTCCGGGAAGTTTGAGTTGGTCCAAATCCCTTGAACTTGCGGATTATTGTTTATACGCTGCGAAAAAAACAAGTCGCAATGCATGGGTAGGTATTACAGAGATAGAGTGTTCACAGGAAACCCTTGGCAGTGTTCGAAATCTTAAGCAGAACTTTAAACAACTCGTGGAGTCGGGGGATATCAAGTTGCGAACCTCAATCGAGGATAAGGCCAGTATTTTGTGGGATTGAGCATAAATCGAATATTGGGAGACGTTCAAATATACCGAAATTACATAAAAATATACTGGCATCGATATAAATCTCAAAGTTGTTAGACCTGCACCTTGCTGTCATAAATCTCTGTTTGGTATTTCAGATCTGGCAGTTATCAAACTGGTTTACTCTAGATTAGTTCTTATTTAACAAAGAGTTTTATTCTTTAATACGTATCTTTCCAAACTTAAAGTTTTTTCTCCGCTTATTGCAAACCGATAAAATTCATCCGTTCTAATTTAGATCGTGTAATTGCGTGTAATACACTTTTTTAAATCTTTGTATTAATTTGTTGTTTTTTAAGCTGTTGCAGTAATACTCAGCAAGGTCGCTCAGTAGCTTTATACCTGATTCGGTTATTTCAGAGGAGAGTACAAGCAGGAGTAGTTGCAACAAAAGCATTACTATTTTCATCAGACGCTTAGTATAACCCTTAGATAAGCGGCTAGTGGTTGAGTTGCTGGGCCGTGAGGTCCAGTGACTCTTTTTAGCTTGAATAATACATTTAATTTTAATTAATTTGAGTCAGTCAATTTCGATTTGTTAACAGCTGGAAGCTGGAAACAGGGAAGTAGGAAAAGGGAAGTAAAGCAAGATGGAACATGCGGGTATCGAAAAACTCAGGCAAGAATTTAAACAGCAATCGGGCATAAGTTTAGAAGTATCCGATGAAATTATGCTGGAAATCGCTTTCGATAGCAGATTTGCTAAATACTTAGAGAATGCGCAAAAAAACAAAGAGCTTGTTGGCCTGTTAATTAAAAATAAAGAAAAGGAAATTCAAGCACGTAATCAAGCGCCGCTTTCAAATAGCGACGTTATTTTAAAAGTCTCCAAAGCGATTGCTCGGTGGACAAAATCTGGGATGAAAACCGTGGAACCTCATATACTTGAAAAACGTTTAAATGCTTGCCAAAAGTGCCCGCACCTTTCAGCTGCGCCGGATGAAAAACTGATTTATAAACTAGCCAAGGCTGTACTATTGGATGATAAAACTTGTAGGGTATCTGGTTGTATGGTAATCCATAAGGCTAAACTGACGGTCGAAAACTGTCCTTTACCTATCCCAGGGGAACCGAGTATCAGCCGTTGGGGAGAACCGATAAGAGTGGCAGCCAAGAGTCTGCAATAATAAGCGATCGGAACGCAAAATGAGTGGGTTGTTAAATTGCCGCTCACAATACCACTAAATCTAAATGAACAAGTAGATTGCCACCTCTTAAACTGAGCTTGAGGATCAGCGATATATTCCCCACCAGGTCCGGGCTCAGGAAATCCTAATGAACTTATATTCTTATATTTCAACGAGCCGGTGGCGCTCGAAAAAAGAATCGTAACAGACCGAAAATCAAATCTACGATTTTTGATTAGCTCGCAAGCAATATCACTCTCAGCTCCAAAAACTAAATATATCAGCCCGTTAACGATTGTATATTAATAGGGAAAAAATCATCAATTACATTGGCGCTAGTAATAGGGTGAGCGATAAGGCTGTAACTTTCAGTTATCAAATACATCTTGAAATAATCAATCTTGTGCCCCAATAATAAAAGATAACTGACGAGCGGGCTATTAAGATCCTAAAGAGAGTAATTAGAATGAAATATCAAAAGTCTGAGCAAGCGATAGAAGGTTTAACTCCAGAACAGTATCGAGTGACTCAACAGAATGGCACTGAGCGGCCTGGAACAGGAGAATACTTAAGTAACAAAGCACCGGGGATATATGTGGATATTGTCTCCGGAGAGCCTTTATTTGTATCGAGTGATAAATACGAGTCCGGCTGTGGTTGGCCGAGTTTTACTAAGCCGATTGAGTTGAGCAATATCAATGAGTTGAGAGATACTAGTCACGGTATGATGCCTACCGAAGTTCGCTCTACACACGGTGACAGTCACCTGGGTCATGTGTTTACCGACGGTCCTGCTGAACGTGGTGGTTTACGCTATTGTATAAATTCCGCTTCATTGCGTTTTATCCATCGCGATAAAATGGAAGCAGAAGGCTATGGCGAATATATCGATCAGATTGAGGAGTAAATAACATGGCTGAAGAACGGGCGGTACTCGCCGGTGGTTGCTTTTGGGGAATGCAAGAACTTATTCGCAATATGTCTGGCGTGATTTCAACGAGAGTTGGTTACTCTGGTGGTGATGTAAAAAACGCAACTTACCGCAATCATGGTACTCACGCAGAAGCGATAGAGATATTTTTTGACAATGAAATGCTTTCTTATCGAAAAATTTTGGAGTTCTTTTTTCAAATACATGATCCGACGACTAAAGATCGCCAAGGTAACGATATGGGCATGTCCTATCGTTCAGCCATTTACTATGTTTCTGAAGAACAAAAGCAGCAAGCAGAGCACGCTATTGCAGATGTCAATGCTTCTGGTTTGTGGCCGGGGCAAGTGGTTACAGAATTGGAACCGGTTGGAGATTTTTGGGAGGCGGAACCGGAGCATCAAGATTATTTGCAACGATTCCCTAACGGTTATACTTGTCATTTTCCGCGAGCGGACTGGGTATTGCCGTCAAAATCAAAAGGGTAATCAATAAAAAGTGAGCTAATATCGAATAATTTATGTCGACTGTCATTGGATTAGGTGGCGGATGCCATTGGTGTACCGAAGGCATCTTCCAATCCTTAAAAGGTGTAATACAAGTTAAGCAAGGTTGGATCGCTGCAAAAGCAGTTTCGGCTTGTCCAAAGCATCTGAATTACTTTGAACATTCGAATTACTCGGAAGCGGTGGAAATCTATTTTGAGCCGCAGACGATTTCTCTTAAGACGTTAATTGAAATTCATCTTTACACTCATGCCAGTGCTGCCAATCATTCAATGCGCGGAAAATATCGCTCCGCCGTTTATGCTTATGAAGAGGCGCAATTTTTGCAGGCACAGCAGATTTTAGAGTCGTTCGAAAACCTTTTCGATAAGCCGATAGTTACCTTGGTATTAGCTTTTGATTCGTTTAAACCGAACCAAGAAAAATATAGAAATTACTTTTTTAAAGCGCCGAATAAGCCCTTTTGTCAGACTTACATCCATCCTAAATTAAAGTTGTTACTAGCGCAGTTTAAGCAACAGGTCGATCAAGAGAAGTTAACGCGAGCCGGTGTTAACTTAAGTTAAATTTAAGAACTATTGATTCAGATGAGCCTATTTCCTGCTTACGGGGTAGAGAAATTTTGTAGGAGCGGTTTGAGTTGCATGGACGCAACGAATGCAATTCTGGTAGGGCACTTAATTGCTAACTACGAAACGATGGTGGATGCTGTAAGTTGTATCATGATTGACGGGCTATTGCTCCTGAATAGCCCGCAGATATTACCTCCCTGTAAAAATTGCTCCTACATTTTTGAGGTCATATTTCCTATTCACTGAGGACACTTACACTTATTTCTGGTGCATGTTGCTTTCGGATTGTCTTCGACAAACTTCGGATCAGGTAAAGGTGTAGGGTCGGTCCAGGTGCAGACGAAACTGTTTGGACTCGGTGCCGTCACACATCGATTATTAGCTCCCGCCAAGAGTACCTTACGTTTATTTTCCAGATCCCATTTTGCATTCTTTATCGCTGTCTTAAGCGCGGCGGCGCAATTATCACCCCTGCCGCACCTGCCAGGTTTAACGCAGGATTGACCGCTAACGGGTTTGTCATTAAAGGTATGGTTTGCCGGCATTTGGAATTCGCATGCTTTACCGTTTGCTTCACATTTAGCGGTTGAGTAATCAAGCGTGGCGAGGGTGACTTTGCCGGTACAGTTTTCTTTAAGGCAGTTGAGTTTTACCTTGGCTCCGGCGGCGCAGGCGGAAATTGTGATCAAGGCAACGGTTACAGACAGTGCCTTAAACAGGTGGCTAAAAAAATGGTGCTGGTTAAAAAGGTGTAATTGGTTCTGAAAAAACGATTTTATATTCATGCTGTGTTCCCTCCTAAGTGATGAGACTATATCTTGACAGGCCAATGCAATTCACTTCATTGAACTAAGGCAAGATAAAGCAGGAAGGATATAGCTTGATTCGATTTCCTTATCTAATTCAGAACGCACTCGTCTGCAACGTTAAATCAAAGCTTGGATCAAATTAACCGACCTGGATGATTAATTCAAGAACAGTACTTTAGAACCAATCACCTGCTAGCCGTTATTTGCAAATTTATCTCGATTTGGAATCGTTGGCTGAATTGTTAATCTTGCTCGGTGCATGCCTTGTTGATAGGATCGGTTTGCAGTTAGTCAATGACAGGGATGTTGGTTTGAGCCTCAGCAAAAAACTAATCCACAAATCTATTTTTATTCTTTCAGTGGCCTTCATGGTCTACTTCACTTTTGCTCATCTGGTGCCGTATTTTTTTAGCGGGACTAAAGCTGTCGCTTTTAAGTCTTTATTGCCAACGTTTGGCAAGGTTGCTGCAGTTGTGATCGCGCTTCTTGGATTGAGTCGTTTGGTTAAAGGGATCCGGTTTTATTACTCTGGAGAGTAGCTTAAAAATTCAGACAACACCTCAACTGTATCCGCGCTGCTATTGCGACAGGGCAGTATTAGCAAATTGAAGAAACGTAAACAATAAGCTCTAGACCACTCAACACTTTGGGATATAAATAAACAAGGTGTTAGAACTTTTCGTATTTTTGCCTTTTTCAAGCGCTGTTTTTAGGTACACACGTGTAAAAATAACAATATTCAGCCAAATCTATACTAAGCTTTTGTAGTAGCTCTATTTGAGATATTTGAGTGCAAACAAAATCTCCTAATGCAGTGTGCTGCAGTTTTTATGCCTGGCGATAACATGAAATTAATAACACCTAAAGCTTCTTTGCAAATAGAAATCGAACAATTAAAAACGGAATTGTCCCATTTAAAAGCCTCTGCAAAAAAGCAGTCCAAAAAACTCAAACAAAGTGAGCAACGCTTTACCTTGGCAATGGAAGGAGTCAATGATGGGTTATGGGATTGGAACCTCAAGACAAATGAAGTCTACTACTCACAAAAATGGAAAAGTATGCTTGGCTATTCCCCCGAAGAACTGAGTGACTCCTTTAGTACCTGGGAAAAGCTGGTCCATCCGGACGACAAAGATTACATACTGGCAAAAGCAATGGACTATATCGAGGGAAGAACATCTTCGTACGAAGTTGAAATGCGAATGCAGCACAAAAATGGACAATACGTTTATGTACTTTCTCGCGGGCTTTTAGTTAAAACCGAATCCAATGACAAACCTTGTCAATTTATCGGGACCCATGTCAACATTACCAATCGCAAAAGAGCGGAAGAGCTCAATGAGAAAAATGCAGAAATACTGGAAATGGTTGCGATTGGCGCTCCCGCGAGCAAGGTTTATGATGCGATTGCTTTACTCTATGAAAGCCGTTATCCGGGGATGCGCTGCTCCATGTTAGAGTTGCATGGCAGTAAACTTATCCACGGCGGCGCTCCGAGTCTGCCGCAAGCTTATTGTGACGCGGTCAGTGGGCTCATCTATGGACCTCACGTCGGCTCCTGTGGTACTTCAACTTATACTGGCAAAAGAGTGCTCGTAGAGGATATTGAAACCGATCCTAAATGGAAAGATATCAAACAATTTGCACTACCCCATGGTTTGCGATCTTGTTGGTCGGAGCCAATTAAGAATTCTCAAGGCGAAGTTTTAGGCGCGTTTGGCATGTATTATAATCATCCGGCCTTACCCAACGATGAAGAACTAGAAGACCTGCGTGCAGCGGCAAGATTAGCGGGAATTGTAATGGAGCGGGATCAGGCGCAACGCACGATTAAAGCGCTGGCTTATACCGACGAACTTACCGGCTTGTCTAGTAGGGCAAGCTTTTGTATGCATGTGGATGAAATGATCAGTCAAAGCAAACGCCATGGCGAGCGCTTTGGTTTGATGTATGTGGACCTGGATAATTTCAAAAGCGTCAACGATAGCCTTGGTCACGATGTCGGTGATCAGTTACTGAAGGTAGTGGCGAATAGATTGAAGGAAACTTGCCGCGACATTGATCTAGTCGCGCGTTTAGGTGGTGATGAATTTTGTGTGTTGATCAAAGAAGTAAGCGATGATTACGACGCTGCTTATGTAGCCCAGCGTTGTTTAGAATCAATCCATAAACCATTAGAACTGTCAGCCCGGAAAATCATTCCCGAATGTAGTATCGGTATTGCTTATTTTCCTGATGACGGTGAAGATCTGAGCCGTTTGCTCAAGGCAGCAGATATTTCACTTTATGATGCAAAACATAAAGGCAAAAACCAGTACGCTTTTTATAAGCCTGAGTTAACCAAAAGAGCAGAGCGACAATTTTATGTGGAGCATTTGTTAAGAGAAGCTATTTTAAAACAGCAACTCTCATTGGTTTATCAGCCACAGTTTGATGTGGATACCGGAGAATTAATTGGAGTGGAAGCTTTGTCAAGATGGAATCATCGCGAGCTTGGAGAAGTGCCGCCCACCCAGTTTATAGAAATAGCTGAAAAGATCGGCATGATTAAACCTTTAACACAATGGGTTATTGCAACCGCTTGCGAACAATTATTAATGTGGCATCAGCAAGGTGGATCAGATCTAAGAGTCGCAGTTAATGTTTCTCCGACATTGTTTAGCGATAAAGATTTACCGCAAATGATCAAAGAGTCGACCGGCAATACCGGAATCGATGCTTCAGAGTTGGTATTGGAGGTGACCGAAAGTGTAGTTCATACCAGTAAAAGTAATTTGCCAATAGTAAAAGAATTAAAACAATTAGGGACCACGTTGGCATTGGATGACTTTGGCACCGGCTATTCTTCTTTTGCATCGCTTAAGCATTTGGAAATTGATAGCTTAAAAATCGATAAATATTTTGTGAATGATATTCTTAAAGATAAAAATGTTTTGTTACTTGTTGAGGTGATGATCGATATCGGGCGTCGATTGGGTTACCGAACCATAGCTGAAGGTGTGGAATCTCAAGAGCAGTTCAATGTATTGAAGTCACTAGGTTGTGATGCTATTCAGGGATATTTATTAGGCAGGCCGATGCCTGGTTATGAAATTGCTAAAATGCAGTTTCATTAGTTAGATTCGCTAGACATTTTTATTCTGCGGTTTCTCTAGAGGAGTCCGGCATGCCAAGGGGTAGGAAAATTCCTGTCTTAATTTTTAATGTTAGCTTTAATTACTTTTCAAATGTCTCTTTTCGAGATAAAATCTAAAAATTAATTTTACATTGAACGCAATGACAATTAGTCTCCAGTTACTTTTTATTAATTATTTAAAGGGAGATTAATATTGAAAAGTAAATCAGTAGTTAAAAAGCTCGGTATTGTTGCCATCACTTCTAGCCTTTCAATCGGACTTCAAGCAGGAACACTCTATCAGTCCAAAGATGTTGCTTCAGGCGCTGGCATAGGGGGAAGTTTGATAGAGAAAAGTAACCCCTATGCTGATGTTCAGGTTGGCGATAGAAGAACCGAGATCAAGTGTCGTGCTGATGGACCTGGCAGTAAACAAATTACCACAGAATCAACTTATCGAAATACCATTGATACAGATGGTGATGGGAAAAATGATGCTATGCCTGCTTGGAAACCTGACAAAGTGACAACAGAGTTTTTCGGTCAGCCTGGGTGTCAACCTGGTGGGCCAGGTGGGGCTTAATAAGCTTTTGGCAGAGTTTATTTTTAGAGCGTATTTCTAAGGTTTTTTGACAAAAAATAAATATGATGAAAAATAAAATTATTCTGTCTCTAGTGATACTGGCTGTTGGGCTGGTATCACTCGGCTACTGGTTGAAAACCTCATCAGGCACCGGTAGTTTTTCTGAAGATTCGACTATATCTTTGGCGAAAGCTCCTTTACCTGAACAAGATAAAACTGAGAGCAATGATTCAGACGAAGTTCTTCATTCGGATAATTCTGGAATTGCTCAAGAAGCTACTCACAAGAAAGAGCTAAGAATAGTTAAAGAAGTTGCCCGAGAAGCTGCTGATAATCAAAATGAGTTACCTCCACTCGAAAATTGGACTGGAGAAGATTTAGAGCAATATCTAGTGCAATTTAAACAAGCTGCTATCGACTCGGAAGTCGCTTTTAACAATACGCAAAAATATCGAGAGCTTATTGTTCAAAAAGCTGCGGAGTTGGAGAGTCTTTTCGATCTGGAAGAAATAGCCTGTAGTGAGGGTACTTGCATTTCCATCCTTAATTGGTTTGGTGAGGATCTTAATAAAGTGCAGTCGAGTTTTTTTGCGTCTCCGGAATTTAATTCGGGGGACGTGACATTTCAACGCTTTACTCGAAAAGCTTTGGGTAATGATGGAACTGTAATTCTGGTTTTTAATTCTCGTTAAAACTATATTGGAAGGGGGAAGCTTCGATTTATTGCTTGTCGTTTTGTAAGTGAAGATACAATCAAAAATCTTTAATAATAAAACCTAGAATTCGAACTGTAATTTTTAAGATGTAGCTCTCCTTAACTACCAACGATCCTTCAATACTAAATCGGCAGCCCTAAAGTAATTAGGGTGAAGCGTTGTGACCTCACCCAATCGAACCAGCAATTAAGTTCGCTTTCTGATTACCATTCCTATTGCATCAATCTTAGAGCCTGCGCGTCCAGTAAAACCAACCATCTCATATCCGTCTGGAACTTGATAATCGAAATCTGCACTGCCGCCATTTCCGCCATAACGATCAGACTCTTGCTTGTTTGTCTTAATTCTCAATGAATCTACAAGCGAACCGTACTTACCCGATATACCGGTTATATATTCGTCATCATCTAATGTAAAGTTGCTTGCCGAGCCGCCCGAACCGCCGTGTGACGGAAGTTCGTGTGTCGTACCATCTTTAGTTTCATAAGTGATCTGAAGTCCATCAATTACCGAACCATGCCGTATGGTAACTTGCTTAATTCTTTCAAAATCACCTAACACGTCATCCGTAAATGCTGAACCGCCATATCCACCGGAAGGTCCCAATCTATATGAACTACTCATCTTAACTCTCCTTGAGCTTGTTGGTTTGTATCATCTCTAAATTAATTTAGAGATATGTGTAAACTACGTTTTGGAAGAACCCGCTAATGATGTTAGCAACATTTAAAATGATTAGTAGAGATATAACAAAAGTTATCTCACGAAAAATTTAAACGGCTGTTGTTTCGAAAAATATTGACCAAATTATTAATGTCTTTCGCCTGTAAAATTTTCGCTATTATGAATATTAAGACAGGTCGTTGTTTTTCTGTGTGTTCACTTTTCATCCGGATAACAAAGGCTAAAATAGATATCGAATAAAAAATATTAATGGTTAAAGAACGTGAGCTGCTTACTATTTCGACGAATAAAATCTCCTATTAAGTTTTTTTTGAATTTATTTTTAATTTTTCGACGCTAGATTGTTATCGGTTTTATTAGGGTGTTGAGATTATTATATTTTTTAAAATCTCTCCTGGTTATGTGCGAATATTTATTCTTGCATTTAAAACAGATGCTTACTTTTTTGTGACTGATTTCTGTCTTAAATTTATAGGTTTTAAATCTATTTTTCCTGTGAAATGTTTCGCGATTATTAAACTTGAAAAACATTTTTCTTTCACTAGTATCTGTTTCGTTAAAACGGAATGACGGATGGAGGATAGGAGCACGAATGAATTCGACGTTACTTCTGGTTTTAACATTCAGAAAGAAATTTCATTATTTAAATAACTCATTTATTGTTACTCAAGGAGAGTAAAAGTATGGCTTTAATCGATATACTAATATCTGTGAACGGCGAGCAATTAGCTGCGCAAATAAGAGATGGTTCTATTAAGCCTGGCACTGTTGATAGCCCAACCAATTTAGGTTCGTACTCATCATCAGATGTATTTATTTCAATGGTTACACAAGATAACTACATTTCCAATGAGCAAGGCCAATCTGAACTAACTGTAAAAGCTAACTCGGGTGACACAGTGCGTTGGACAATGACTACTTTTGATGAGAATACCGATAATACGGCTTTTCTATATGCGGACAAATTTAACCCCGCTACAGGAATCACAAGCTTAAGTTACTTCAATATGCACACGAGTTTGTATTTGCCTTCTAGTAGCGATCCAAAGTCGGGAAATATAGAGTTGTATCACAATAATACCTATGTAGCCCAAGGAACTGTGATTGAGCCCGGTCAAACGATTCAATACACTTTATCCTTTAAGTTAGTTGATAACTCAACAGGAGACGTCATCGGCTACTTTACATGGGATCCCTTCATTAAAGTTGCAGCTTAGTTAAGTGAAGCGCCTCCGGCGAGTGTCGGAGGTGTGCTTTTTGTTGTAAATTCGGTAGAAATAAACTGCTGAGTTTAAAGCTATACCTTAACCAATCAAGACAGGATATCTATTCATTTTGAACAAGCACTATTAACTCAAAGCTGCCTAATGCAATAACTATAAACTCTTGAAATCATTAAAACAAAAATAGCATTTTAATAGCTCGTACTTATCCAATATAATTGGGCCTGGAATTTGTGTGTTAGCTATTATTTTAGGAATAAAAAATGCGTTATTTAGTGATTTTAGTTTTTATCTTTTGCTCAAATTTTGCCTTCGCTGGCTCGCTATCTTGTAGCGGAACAGTCGAAAAAATAGGATTTCATGCGAACAACAAAATTCTACTGAAGTTGAGCTCCATGAATACATCCGTATTTATTTGTAACCCGGGAGAAAACTGGACTGTCTCGGGCGCAAGTTACCAGACAAGCGCTGAAATGTGTAAAACCATGGTTTCAATGCTCATGCATGCCAAATCTACTAAGGCGGATATGGGGAGCGTTTACTTTGATGGTGATGATGTTCCTGCTGACTGTAATAGCTGGGGAAATTGGAAAGCTGCATCTGTCCGCTTCTTTTTATACTAAATTGATGTTTATGATAGACAGGCGAAGAAGTATGTCTGTCTATGAAATCTAACATGTACTTTGCCCCAAAAAGCGATCAGAAGTGTAGAGCAGCTAATATGGAACTTGACTTCTGATAGGAAAAGGCAGAGCAGATATTTAGAAATTTGGCTTAATGCCAACTAGCTAATCCTCTAGAGTTCGAGATATTTAATTATGGCATTAGCATTTAGTACTTCAAGGCTGAAGGTCACAGAGTTGTCGGAGAATATAAAGCCATCCGAAATTGAGTGTTTGCTGGCCCATGTGCCAAAACTACTCAGTTCTGTCGTCGTCGAACACCTCCCTCCACATTTTCACGGTATCAACTCCAAAGCCGACGCACAAGCTTGGTTCGAGCGAATGACTTCTGGAAGCCAGTTGCTTTTTGTGGAAGAAAACGACTCGAACACCGCTATCGGTTTTTTATTCATTTCTGTTGAAGGTGGAAGCGAAGTTCACATTGGCTACCTGTTGGGAGAAAACTATTGGGGGCAGGGATTCGCGAGTGAATTACTTCAGGGTTTTATCAAACAAGCAGAACAAACGGAAAGCTGGGCTAAGCTAATTGGCGGCGTTGAACGAGCTAATAACGCATCTTCTAAGTTGCTGCTAAAACTCGGCTTTGTTGAGCAGCCGAAAAGCGATAGTGAAGTTGTATATTACGAGTACTTGCTTTCACAATTTAACTTACAGAACTGATACGTCATTATTTGCGCATTGTGAAGTTGGTCAGATTTGGCTTGTCTAAGTGAGTAGAAAATTTAATGAATGATATATTTAACCCAAAGCGTCAACATAAAAGCATAATTGAATGGCAGGCATCACTCGATAAGTTTTTAGATGAACTATCAAAACACTTAGGGATGCCATTAAAAAAGTGTTCCTACTTTATTGAAGAGCAATTTGAAGGTGAGGCCTCCTATGGATGTAACGTCGATTTTAAAGGGGTACTTTCAAAGCCACTTCAAATAGAGCTTTGCGGCATTCTTTGTTTTACCGTTAACTGGGATGAACGTGTAAATATCGGCGCGTTTCTACTTTATTATCAGGAAGGTTTGCGCTTAACTCCAAATGCAGATGACGAAAGTGTGGTATACATTCCCCGAGAATTAGATGCTTGGGGTAAGGCAAGTATTCAAATTGGGGAAGGGGACGAATGGTCTCAATACGATACACCGGAAAGGTGGAAGAAAATCGGAGGCAGCACTAGTTAATCGATCTTAGGTGCTAAAATAGCCTAATTTAGAAGAATAAGTTTACCATTTTGTTGTTTTAGAATTTTGATATCTCTGTCAGCATTGCCCTGTTCATCAAATTGAATTCGCCCTGTGACGCCGTAATATTTTACTTGAGAAAGTGACTGGCGTATCTTCTGCCCTGACAACCCTTTTGCCTGCTCGATTGCACGAAATACCACTTGCGCAGTATCGTAGGTTAACGCTGCGCCGATTCCAGGAGAGTAACCTTTACTTAATGTATACTCTTCCACAAACTTTTTACTTAAAGTTGAGTTGTCAAAATATTTAGGGTGAGTTAACACTGGCAAGAGTGCGCCACCTTTAGGAATTTGTAAGTATCTATTATGAAAATCCCAGGAGTCTGCCCCTGCGATGACCGTATGGTTAAGGTATTGGTTAATTTGTATTAATTGTTTTTCTACATGGCGAGAAAAGTTAGGCAAAAAAATCACTTGGGGGGATAAAACAGAAATTGCCTTTATCTGTTTTTCATAATTGTTGTCACCCGTAACATAACTCTCTGATGAGACGATTTCTCCGCCTTGTCGTAAATATTCCTTTTTAAATAAATTAGATATATTTCTCGAATAAACATTTGCTGCATCATATAGAATTGCAGATTTAAGCAGCTTCTCTTTAACGATTAGATGTTGGACAAGTGCTTTAACCTGAACGATGTTAGTGACGACGGTTCGGAACACATAGGGTTTATCTAATGTAGTTTGCAGGTGAGTTGAGCCATTAGTAATCATTGGGGTTTCTGTGTTCTGAGCAACTAATGACACAGGTATTGCCGCTCGACTGGTATTGGGGCCGATAATGGCGTGAACATGTTCGTTGAAAATTAAGTTTCGAGCGGCATCCACCGCTTCGCTTCCTTCGCGCCCGCAGTCTCTAATAAGTAACCGGTAACTAACCGAGCTTCCACTTTGACTGCCGTTGGCTATTTTATTTTTTTCTTCAAATGCGTACTTGATAGCATCAATTGTCTCGTTCGCATCGGTAGCCTCTAAGTCAATTAAGTAGCCGATCCTAACTTCGTTTGGTTCATCGCTACAACTTATTAAAAAGCATAGGCTAAAGTAGAAAAAGATGTTTTTTATAAAGGCAAGTTTAGTCATTTGTCTTTAGAAATTTTCTCACGGGGAGCACGCCGTTTAGTTGGCTTTGATTGTTGGTAATTTCCACAATAGCCATATTTCGGACAACATTTCCATCAATGAATTCCTCAACGGTCCCGGTAATTCCTTTAAAACTAGTTGTTTTGTTTAGTCCATCCTTAATTGAAATGCGGTTTGGAGAAGGGGTATTACATATTATATTCCACAGTAAATGGGTGGCGTCATAGGCCAAAGGAGAAACATTTTCAGTAAAGTCTGTTGGCATGCCTATATTTTTATACGAGCCTGAATACCAATGATCAATTACTAGTGAACCTTGAAAGTCAGGTAAAGTTTTCAGCTGATCGACTTCCCAACTATCACTACCGACGAAAACCGATTGAATATTTTGATTTTTCAGTTGGCGGACTATTAAAGTTGTATCGTCAGTGAAGTTTGGCATTAAAATAACATCGGGTTGATTTTGTTTGATCGATTCAATCTCGTTGTTTTGCAGGAGTGGAGAGTCAAGATAATTAACTTCATTAGTAATGGTTCCGCCGAGTTTAGTAAACTTTTCTACGAATTCCTTCTTATACCCGCGGCTATAGTCACTGGTGGCTTTATAGATCACTGCGGCAGACTTGTACCCTAACTTATTAATTAAGTAATCGCTCAGCATACGAGCTTGAACTCGGTTGTTAACGGCGAACTGAAACACAAAACTGTTATTAGTCGTGAGATCAGAATGAGTTGAGGTAATAGAAATCAGCGGTGTTTGGGTACTTTCCGCTATTTTGGCTGCTACCAGCGCCGTGTCGCTTATATTTGGACCTAGAATGACTTGAACATCATCATTTTGAACCAATTCTAACGCCGCTTTAGCAGTCGCTTCTTGAGTTGAAAGCGTGTCTCGGAACAAAAGCTCAAACTCCATAGGATGTTGGCAACTATCTTGTTTTGAAGTTGAGCTTAAAAACAGCTCAATGCCCATTTTAATATCACTTTGCCAAGAATATTGACTGCCGAGCAAAACGCCTACCTTAAGCTTTTTGGTTGATTCTGAGCCTGAGCAGCTTAAGAGTAGCAGCAGACATGACACAGCTATACGCTTAAATACCTTATTGGGGCTACTTAAAGACGCTTTCATGAACTTTTAATTCCGAGGACACAGTTCATTGTTAGACTCATTTTCCCCCTACTCCAATTTGGCACCAGACATCCGTAGGGGACCCGATACCAACCCACTAGAAGCGCCACACAGTTTTTAATTATAGACTATGGAGATTAAACCGTTGGTAGTTGATTAACGCCGTAAGTCAGGTCAGAATTTGACTAACGTACTTGATTAATCGCTCTGGTGCGCGGGCTTCATTTGGGATCTGTTCCGCAATCTAGACTTACACATTAGGGTCGAGTTGGATTAAGAAGTAATAAGCTGTCCGGGAATAACTGCACCTTCGAGAATAAAGCTGAACTGTTTTTTTGGAGAAAGGTGAGAGTGTTTATACTTTTGAGAGCCACATTTATTTGAGACACTATTTAATAGTTACCATAAATCACCTTGACGACAATAGGTCACCAAAGCCTTGACTAATTCAGTCTGATTGGCAACCGCAACGAGTTCCCCTTTATCATCGGTGACGGGTATGTGACGTATGTTGCCGCCTTGAGCGATGATAATGGCTTCCATGACGTTTAAGTCAAAGCTGGCAGCAATAACCGGGTATGTCATAACGTGTTTTACTGTTAGTTCTTTCCAACATACTCCTTGATAGCTCTCCACAAGCAGTCCGACAGTATCGCTTTCTGTTATAATACCTTCAGGTTTATTATCGATTACTACCATGACGCAGGTAGCTTTACTGTCATGCATTTTCACAATTGCTTCTGAAAGTAGGCAGTCAGGCGAAACTGCAAGATGTTCTGTTGTGATGATATCAATGATGAGCGGCGGCTCCACTAAGTTCTCCTTAATGCTTAAGTCTATAAATCGTAAGATCAGAAAAAGTGGGAACGATTACTAACTATAGATGCACTTGGCTTTATTTGTTGAGATAAAATGAAAATGCGTTTAAATCATTGGTCAATATGGGAATATTGAGCTGGCTTTGGTTACTGCAAATTTGCCAGACTATTTGCAACTTAGCAGCTGGTTAGCATGATGAAACTCACAATATTCTTCAAAGGCTAACGGTTTAGAGTAGTAATAGCCCTGGCCCATATCACAACCAAACTGTTTTAACAGCGCCTCTGTTTTAAAGTCTTCGACTCCTTCGGCTACCACTTTAATACCCAAGTTATGTGCCATGGAAATAGTTGATTTTACTATTTGAATATTTTTGGGAGAATCAACGAGCTTTTGAATGAATTCCATATCAATTTTAAGTTTGCTCACAGGCAATTTGCTTAGGTAGATTAGCGAAGAATAGTCTTTACCGTAATCGTCGAGTGACAAGCTAAATCCCATTTTGCTAAGCTCCTCAGCACATTTGATCGCCCTTTTAGAATCGTTCATAAACGCGCTTTCGGTTATTTCGAATTCAATATACTGGGTATCCAGCTCGGTGCGTTTCAATAATTCAGCGATCTGCCGGCTTAAGGTAAGGTCTTGTATATCTCTGGAGGACAAATTGATCGACATGTTCATATCGATGCCTCGCTGCTTGAGTTTAGTCAGATCAGCAAAAGCAGTTTCAATAATTAAGTTAGAGAATGGGCGGATGAGTCCTGTGTGCTCTGCAAGAGGGATAAATTCATTGGGTGGTATAAAGCCAATTTCGGTGTGATTCCATCTGGCTAGCGCTTCAATGGCCACTATTTGTCCGCTGCTGATTTCAACTTTGGGCTGATAGAAAAGGCTGATTTCGGTTTTTTTATCTATCGCTTCTTTTAAGTGGGTAAACAAAACCAGACGCCGCTTATTTTCAGGGGCATTCATTGCTTCATATATGGCATAGCCATGAATGCTCTTACTCGCTTCAGTTAAAGCAAGCTCGGCTTTTTGTAAGAGTTTTAGTGGTTCTTTTCCATGTTTTGGATAAAGGGTTACTCCAAAGCTACTTTCGAGAGTGATGGGAACATCATGCACAGAAATTGACTTACCAGTAACAGCTTTGAGTTTATCAATGACCAAATAAACGTCATTGATATCATTCATTGGTAAAAGTAAAGCGAACGATTTGCCGGAAATTCTGGATAAGGTGTCGGACATTCTTAATGCATAACGCAGTCGGAGTGCCAGAATTTTGAGCATTTCGTTAGCATTTTCATAGCCAATCGCATCGTTAATCTCAACCAGATGGTGAATTTTGATAACAATTAGCGCGTAGTTGCTATTTTCTCTTTCAGCGAGAAGTGTGTGCTGTTTTAAGCGGTCTTCAAATAATATTCGATTGGGCAGACCGGTGCATTTATCGTAAATCGAATTTCTTAGAATTTCATTTTCGTAATGCATGTTTTCATAAATGCTCTTTTTTATAGGTCGATAAAGAAAAGCGTACAGCAGAGGTAAAGCAATCAAGCAAAGTAGTAAAGCATTTAAAGTAAAGTTGTAGATTGAAGAATAAGTAGGAAGCAATCCGAGTACATTGGTGACGATGAGCTCGGAGAGGAAGATTATTGCCAGTGCAATAAGCAACAATATTCGCGGTTTCAGTTGCTTGCCCGCTACTTTATGTAACCATTTGGCCATTTTACTTCCTTACTTTATCATGAGTTTGCAGCTACAGCGCTTTCTCGTTTCTTTAGAAAGTGGAGAATAATTTATTTTGAATTTTATTTAGTTCTCCCTAGCGAGCAGTTGATTTCAAGCATAGTATTGGTACTTATTTTTATTTTGAGTGCACATATTAGATATTGAAACTTTTCAAACTTCCTTTCAAGGTTAAATATTTAGCCAGTTTTCTTATGTTTGAGAGCTTTTGGGAAATGAGTGAGGGATAGGAAAAGTCGATTTTATTGAGTTAGATTTTTGCATAAAAGATCGATGAACTGCAATGGCTCTGGCCTCTTCATCTTGGCTAAAAATAGCGATGTTATTCATTGAAATGGCTCAACGTTGTCGGAACCGCGGAAGCGGCAAGTTGAATTCTAAAAAGGATTGCGGTGGAGTTTCTTTGACTTGCTAAAGCCAGCAGGTCAAAAATATAAGTCCTATAACCTCTTCAGATTTGTTGAGGCGATTAGAAAAGGCATTAAGACGGAGAAATGTTCTTTGAGCTAAACAATAATCAGAGTTAGTTATTCCATTTTCCGATTAATCAGTCTTGCTCTTACCTATTATTGAAATCTCAAAATGATATGAAATCCAAAAAACTTGTCGTCGTATTGAAAAATAGCCTTTTTTTCGTAAGACCTTTGGCGCTGTTCGGGTAAACTAAAGCTTGGTCAAAGTTCAAGGAAAGACTTTTGCCTCTGGTGAAATTAAAGTCCAATGTCATTTCAAGAATTTACTTTGCTCAGCTAGCCATAGCCGCGATCCCTGATAATAGAACCCAATAAAAAGTAAATTCCGCTAACAGCCTTTCCAATATATTTGTAGTAAGACCAGAATTACTTTTGAAACAAAGCCGTAGATTGGAACAGAAAATAAAACTGAACGTCTGAACTGTTGTGAATTACAGTTCAGTAAAACTTTGTTGGTACTCTAATTAAGCGAGGCAGCTATTATGTCAAAAGAAACTGGAAGCACGGGTACTCCATCTTCAAACTCTGCTAACGTTGGGTTGGTTTCAGGTTTGAAGATTGCAGAAATTACTCCGCAAAAATCAAAAGAAAAGTCACTGGCAGAATTACGGCCGGGAGATGTTTTTGACGCTTCAGCGTCCTTTTTGGGGAAACAAGCCGTTAGTTTAAGCGGTACGATAATGGACGACGGCAGTGAATTCTTGTCCATCCCTTTTAAGTCAACTGGATTTACCTTCAGTGAGATCTTTAGTGATTTTAAAAGCAGCCAAAACAGTGGTTTTGTATTTGATAATGTTGATATTCACTTAGAAAAAAGTAAAGACGCAGGAAGTGCATTCACCCTGGACTTTATCGGCAATCTTAGAATTGATAAGCAGCCATTAAAAACAATTGCTGATGCATTAAATATTGATGAAGCGCCATTGTTGACCGCACAAATAGAAACCGCAGATGGAGATCTCTCTGACAAAATAACGCCACAAGCGGTTACGCTAACAAGTTCTCCGACAATTGAAGTTAATATCATCCCGAAAGTTTCATTAACATCCACTAACTTTAAAGTGGCAATTGAAAAGCAGAAATCTCAATGGGTCTATCAGCCTGGCGCAAGTGGCACTTTGGAAGTCGCGGATATCGCAGATGAGCCAGTATCGCTAGAGTGTGAAGTTGAGTACCAGAAGGAGCAATTGAAATTAAGCGCCACAACCACAGAAGTGAAAGATCTATTTGATATCGGGGGCTTGACTTTAAGCAACTTCGCCGTTGATGCAGTACTTGGCAAGGATAAATCTTTGGCTGTTGCTGCCGACTTTAAGGTTGCTGGCAGAACCTATGCGCTAGGTGGAGCCATCGATGAAAGTAAAACTGGGATCTACACGCGAGATTCAAAGTTTTCGGTGAAAGATTTAAGTAATATCGTTGCTGAAATTTTCGGTGGAGAACTAGTTGTCCCGGAGTTCGACTTATCGCTTAATAACGTATTGATCGGGTTTGCCAACGCTGATGGAAAATTTGCTGATGAGACCTTAGAAAAAGGTATTACGCTCAAGACCGAAGTTAAGGTATTCGACTATAGCGCTGAACTTGAAGCTAATTTTTCGGATGAGGGAGTAGAGCTCTCTGCAGATATGGCGCCCTTTAGCGTTGGCCCGGTTAAAATAAATGATGCCAAAATGGTTCTCAACCTTTATAAATCATCCAGCAAAAAAAATCCTTCCTTTGAAATACTTGGTGAAACGACCATAGAAGGAATAACGGTTGATTGTAAACTGGTCTATGAAAAGCAGAAGAACAAATGGGAAAGCGTTGTCTACGCGATGCTCAATGCCGAAGGGTTTGTTTTCTCGCGTATTTTCTCCAAAGCAAAGGGTACATTTGTTGATACTCTCGAGTTTTCAAAGCTCGGATTTATTTACGCCTCTTTTAATGGACAAAGTCAGGACAAAGACTTCCAGTTTGACGTCAAGAAAGGATTGCAGCTGGTCGGCGATTTAAAACAATTTCCTGCTCTATCGACGCTAACCAAGAAAGATGATCTTAATTTAATCTTAAGCGCTTATTTTGGTACTTCAACCGAAATTGGAATAGCTCTTCCTGATACCCAACTAAATCTAGGTAAATCAGTAACAACGTCCCCTATAAAAATAGGTATTGAGTTAGCCCCGGAACCATCATTTGAATTAGTGTTTGGGTTAGACGCAAAAGTACCCAATCAGGACACACCGCTACATTTTGATGCCAATTTATCAGTTGGCATGATTGAGGCTAAAGGTGGCGGTACCATGAAGAACTACTGGGAGAATCCATTTGGCGTTCAAGGATTAAAAGTAGGCCCGGCTTTGGCAATGCAGGTTGGCATTATTTACCAACAATTTATTGCCACCGGGATACCGTCATCATTTGGATTTGTCGGTGGTTTAGCGCTTGGCGATGTGACCGCTCAGATGGCGGTCAATATTTCCGAAAATCCCATGGACGAAATTTTGATGGGAAGTTTAGAAGAACTTTCGCCGCAAAATCTGGTGAGCTTCGTTAACCAGGCAACGGGAGCCGGTATCCCCAAAAAACAGGTTCCCAATTTCTTTGAACTCAAAGATTTAGAAATCTACGTTGCACCTAAAGGCGGTAATATCGGTACCGTTGAATTTGAGCAAGGATTTAGCTTTACCGCCGATCTGGTTTTATTTAACAAGCGGTTATCAGTGCATACACGATTAGCTGATGATGGATTTGAAGCAGAAGGTCACATTGACAAAATCGAGCTCGGGCCTTTAAAAATTCAAGGCAAGCGAGGTCAAAATGCGGAGTTGGATATTGAACTAACCACTTCCAAACAATCTGTTTATATCGACGGTGAAATAGATTTCCTTGGTTCCAGCGTCGGCTTGTTCGCGGATATTTCCAATCAGGGAATTAATTTCTCTTTCGAGCAGAATTTTGTCAATCTATTGAAGTATGAAGTTGAAGGAAAGAGCTCTGGCTCAATTGATAAGCCTAAGAGTTTAGATTTCGCCTTAAGAGCTGAGTTTGATAATGCGATAACAGCCTACCTGAAAGAGGATCTCACTAAAAAGATCGATGCGGCTATCAAGGTAGTTGATCAAGATATCGGCGCGGCGCAAGCAAAAGTTGAAAAGACTGAAAAAGCCTATAAAGCAGAATTTGATAAAGCTCAGGCTGAATTGGTAAAGGCCAAAGGCGCTGCTGATAAAGAACTTAACAAAGCTAATGCGGATCTTAATCAAGCTAAATCAAAATACGCAAAAGATCTTGCCAAGGCCAAAAAAGATCTTGCCAAGGCTAAGGCTGCTTACGACAAAGCATTCAATCAAGCCAATGCAGCGGTTAATAAAGCACAAGCGGATTACAATCGGGGAATTAGTCAGGCGCAGGCAAAGTTAGACGCAGCGGAAAGGGATTACACTAAAGCGTTGAGCAAAGCGCAAAACGAAGTTAATAAAGCACAAAAATCTTATAATAATGCCGTTAATTCTGCCAAACGTTCGTTGAATTCGGCGCAGAGTAAAGTGAACAGCCTTCAGCGTTCAATCAATTCGGCAAAATCAAAACTTAAAAAAGAGAAGCGAAAAACTTTTCCAAACCCATTCAAACTGACTAAGTACGGTTCTGAAATCGCTGGCCTGGAGATCGCTAAGGGTACTGCCACCGTCGCGTTAAAAGCTGCTAAAGGAGTCGTCTCCGGGGTAACTAAAGGAGCTGAGTTTGCTACTTTTGAAAGTGCTAAAGCTGGTCTTGAAGCTGTTAAAAAAGGCGGTAAATACACCGCATTTGAAGGTGCCAAGGCAGGTTTAAAAGTGGCAAAAACAGGGGCCAAATATACCGCATTTGAAAGTGCCAAAGCGACGCTTAAAGCGGTCCAAAAAGGTTCCAAATTTACCGCGTGGCAGGCTGCCGAAAAGGCTTTAGATGTTGCTGATACTGCTGGTAAAAAAGCCATTCAAGTGGCGCAGGTTGCGGTAAAAAATGTCGCTAAATCTTCGGTATGGCTGGCGTTTAAGGCGGCAGAGAAGGCATTGGAAGGCGTTAAGCAAGGGACTGCTTTTGCTGCGTTTCAATCAGCACAGATTGCACTTGAAGGCGCCAAGCAAAGTGCTGAAGCAACTCTTAAACTATCCAAATATCTGGCGACTCATTCTGGCGATATTATTGACATTCGCCACGTGGAACTGGAGGGTAGTTTTAAAGGCATTTTGGCAGGTCAGTTCTTTATCGCCAAAGTCGACTTAAGTTTACTTAATAATCAAGTGAAAACCACAATCGATTTTGATGTTAGTGATGTGACTAAGTTTATCGAGAAACTGTTCAAGCAAGCGATGAGCGAGCTAGAGAAAATTGTTCCGAAAATTGGATAGGAAAATGCTTGTTGAATAGATGATTAGATTTATATTCAATTTAAGAAATGTTTCCCCCCTGCCTAGGGGGGAGATGGAGTCGCTGGAAGAACACTTCCCCATTGTTTGAGATCTGTTTTTCGACATGCTTATTATGAATTGGAACTGCCGATAAACTAAGCTTCCAGTGTTATCTAGGAAGAACCTACTTAGCAATGAAATGAGCAAAATCCTAGATAACAATAGTACTTAAATAGCATTAATGTTGAGCGGTGATCTTCAGAGTTGAGTCACCGGTATTAAATCTAAGCTAGCGTTTTTAGACATGTCTAAAGCTTGTGTTAGATGACGGTGATCGCTAATTTCAATCCTATGTGCAACTGAAGGTAT
>JAPHTP010000004.1 GCA_026196875.1 Kangiellaceae bacterium | reverse complement strand
TTCCTATTGATTTTCACCAAGCACAGGATGGTTTTCAAACCAGCTCGATTTAGAATTTAGTAAGGCAGACGCATCCATAGCTTTGCCTCCGTCTGGCTGCAAAATGGTGAGATCTATTACTTTTCGATCACCACATACGACTGAAATACCTTGTTTATTAAACTCAACAACAGTACCCGGAATATCCGGCGACTCAAGATTGCTCACATCAGCTTTCCAGACTCTAATCCGATTGCCGTTGACGAAGGTGTAGCTTACCGGCCAAGCATTAAATGCTCTGATCTTATTTAGTATTTGTGCCGAAGAAAGTGACCAATCAATACAAGCTTCTTGTTTGGAAAGTTTGTGGGCGTAATTCGCGAGTGAGTCATCTTGTTTTTCGCCGGAATTATCGGGGTCAAACTCTGCCAGAAACTGATTAATGGCTTTGCCCCCTAAATCGGCCAGCTTGTCGTGCAAGCTAGAGCCGGTTTCATTTTCGGTAATCTCGCAATTGAGTTTTAGCAGCATATTGCCGGTATCCAACCCCTGATCCATTTGCATGATGGTTATGCCAGTTTGTTTATCACCAGCTTCTATCGCTCGATGGATTGGCGCCGCGCCGCGCCAGCGCGGTAGTATTGAACCATGTATATTCACACAACCATATTTCGGCGTTTCTAATACGGGCAAGGGTAGCAACAGGCCATAGGCAACTACGATCATCAAATCTGCTTGATAGCTAGCCAGCCGCTCAACCGCTTTTGGATCCTTAAAGTTGATCGGTTGTTCAACCGGGATTTGGTGTTCGAGGGCTAATTTTTTTACCGGACCGGCGATGAGCTTTTTGCCTCGGCCACTGGGTCTGTCTGGTTGGCAATACACGGCACAAACATCGTGGCCCTGCTTAAGTAAAGCCTTTAACGCGACCGCAGCGAATTCCGGCGTGCCCGCAAAAATAATCTTAAGTTGTTGATTTGACATGGTTTAGATAGACGAATTTGACCGATAATGATTAACCGCGTACTTTTGCACGGTGTTCTTTTTCTAGCTTTTTACGAATACGCTGTCTTTTCAGAGGGGAAAGGTAATCGACAAAAAGCTTGCCTTGAGTATGGTCCAATTCATGTTGAATACAAACCGCTAGCAATCCATCGGCGTCCATTTGAAAAGACTCTCCATTTCTATCTAGTGCTTTAATGGTCACTTCATCAGCCCGCTCAACCTTAGCGTATACTCCAGGAAAAGACAGACAGCCTTCCTCCATTACCTCAACCCCACGCAGCTCAACGATTTCCGGGTTAATAAACACAAGAGGAGTGGATTTATCTTCGGACACATCAACCACAAACAGCTGTTTATGAATATCGACTTGTGCACCAGCCAGACCTATGCCGGGAGCGGCATACATGGTCTCAAACATATCGTCGATTTGTTGTTGCAACTCTTCTCCAAAGTCAGTAACAGCTTTGGCTTTAGTTCGAAGACGAGGATCAGGGTATTCAAGAATTTCTAAAGTTGACATAAGTCTGTGACACAAGTTCTAGTAATTTCGTAAGTAATACTGCTAAGATAATGATCATACTGGAAAATTTATTCCGATGACACCATTTTAACAAACTGGTCTTTTTATCAGATTTTAGGCTAAAATGACCTAAATAGGGCAAAAATCAAACACAAGCCCTCGCAGAACAAGGGAAAGCGCAATGAAAAAATTCACCATTGGCATTTTATCGACCCTTCTAAGCTTGGCAAGCTTTTTATCCAGCGCTGCAGAGCTTAGGCAAGATCACCCTGAATTTCACGTGGTGCAACCGGGAGATACTTTGTGGGATATATCGGAAAAATTCCTGAAGACCCCATGGTTATGGCCTGAAATATGGCATGTAAACAACCAAGTTGATAACCCTCACTTGATTTTCCCTGGCGACATTATTGCTCTTGTTTATATCAACGGTCAGCCAAGATTGACAAAAAATATGACCCCAGATGGCACAATTAAGCTCCGCCCCAGGGCACGAGGTTTAACCGCGGACTCTGCAATTTCCACTTTGCCACTGGATGCGATTATGCCATTTTTAACTTCGGCCCAAGTGGTTTCGGAATCAGAAATAGATGATTCACCGTATGTGGTTGGCAGCGATAGTAATCGCTTACTAGCCGCTGAAAATAACAGAGTGTATGTGCGCGGCATAATTGACCCGGCAGCGCAAAAATATACCTTCTTCAGAAAAGGAGACACCTATGTTGACCCAACCACGGGAGAGCTTTTAGGAATAGAGGCAATTCACATAGCCGAAGGACTAAAGGAGCAGTCCGGCGATCCATCAGTATTCAGACTCAAGAAATCGGTTCAAGAATTACGTCAAGGCGACCGTGCTTGGCCCACCAATGATGAACAGCTAAGACCGGTTTACTTCCCACACTCACCTAAAGCTTTTGATGGTGGTCAGATAATCTCCGTTTATGGCGGTGTTGATCAGATCGGTCAATATGATGTTGTTGTTATCAATCGCGGCGAAAGAGAAAGTATGGAAGTAGGCCATGTTTTATCGATTTACCAAAAAGGCGATACCATCGTAGATAAAATTGCGACCCAGAGAAGAGCAGACAGCGATTCTGTAGGCGCGATGGAGAAATTTAAAGATGCTATTACCAATACCAAGGAAACTGTAACGCTGCCTGACGAATTGGCAGGCCGACTAATGATTTTTCGTACTTTCGAGAAGGTCAGTCTTGGTTTAGTATTAAAAGCTGAAAAAACTATTCACGTACTAGATAAGGTAAAAATGCCTTATTAGATAATAGGAATTTTTAATAACTTAAAGGATACACATTGCAAGGATCGCAATTAGACCTTTCTCAACAAAGCCTCGAACATATACTCGCCTTAAAGTCGATTACAGGCATTGGCGATGTTCGAGCGCTCAAATTACTCAAATACTTCGGCACGGCCGAGAATATATTTCTGGCCCCAAAACAAGAGCTTATCGAAGTTGGGTTGAACAGTAAGATCATCGACCAGATTTTACATTTCGAACCAAAGGATTTGAGCGCAACCCTGAACTGGGCCAGCCAAACCCAAAATCATGTGATTCCATTTGGCTCACCCTATTACCCAGAATTACTGGCTCAAATCGCTGTGCCGCCAATTGTTTTGTTCGCCAAGGGCAATATCGAAATCATTGAGAGTCCACAAATTGCGATAGTAGGCTCCCGCAAACCTTCAATTCAAGGAATGTCTGTTACAGATCAGTTTTGCCAGGCCTTATGTGAAGCCGGTTATACCATTACCAGTGGCTTAGCCCTTGGGGTTGATGGAGAAGCCCATCGCGCTGCGCTAAGGGCAGATGGATATACCATTGCAGTTACCGGCACTGGGCTAGAGCGAGTTTATCCTGCTTATCATAGAGAGCTTGCCCATCAAATTGCCGCCAAGGGTTTATTGATTTCCGAAAAACTTCCCCACGAACCAATAACTCAAGGGAGTTTTCCTCAACGAAACCGTATTATAGCCGGTCTATCACTCGGTACACTTGTGGTTGAAGCTGCAGAAAAAAGTGGTACTTTGATTACGGCTCAACACGCCATGGAAGAAGGCAGAGAGGTATTCGCGATCCCCGGCTCCATCCACAACCCTTTAGCAAAAGGTTGTCATAAATTGATTAAACAAGGGGCCAAGCTCACCGAGTCAATACAGGATTTATTGGAAGATTTACCTAATTATGCCCCTTCTAGAATCGCCAATAATACCGATCCTCGACCTCAATTGGACGAAGAATCTCAAGTATTTCTTAAACATATCGATTTTGAAGTCACTAGCCTTGATCAAGTAGTCACACGCAGTGGATTGACAGTCGATGCTGCGGTCAATAAACTACTGTTACTAGAATTACAAGGCTGGGTAGTTAATACCGCTGGTGGTTACCTAAGACGATAGTTTTCGGGCAGTCACGCAAGCAAAACTAAACACAACCTAGTCACCTTTCAGTCCTTTTTTGGGGAGACACTATGAAAGCAGGGGTACTCGACGTACTGCTTTACATATTCGAAAAATTTCAAGATGAAGAGATCGTTCCGGTCGAAAAAGCCCAGCAACTTGTAGATGAACTTGAAGAAGTAGGCTTTAAAAGTTTTGAAATTGATTCCGCGTTGAGCTGGTTGGATGGACTTGTTGATACGAATTCAGAAAATTTTGCTCCGATCCCGAGTTCACAGCAGAATACCCGAGTTTTTCATCCTTATGAAGAACATTATTTGTCGGTTGAGTGTCGCGGCTTCCTTTATTTCCTGGAGCAAACCGGCGTATTAGATTCCCATAGCAGGGAAGCGGTAATCGACAGAGTGCTAGCGCTGGAAACCAATAAACAAGTCGATTTAGACCAATTAAAGTGGGTTGTAATGATGGTCTTGTTTAATTTACCTGGACGCCAGGGCGCTGCTGTGTGGCTGGAAAATATGGATGCCTGTTTCCACTAGCCAACACACTAAATTAGAATTGATAAGGATTACTGTTGTCGGGTTGACGTTTAAATCGTTTGTAATTCCACTGATATTGTTCAGGATTTCGCTCAACAATAGTTTCTATTTGGCCGTTCATCGCTTTATTAAAATGCTCCGCTTCAAGCCCTGAATAATCAAATTGAGCATTTTCGACATAGATATCAAACTTTCCATTATCCTGTCTAATACAGCTTCCAAATACTAGTTGAGCACCGGTTTTTGCAATAAATTTATGTAACAACGTCATGGTGTAGGCATCTTTTCCAAAAAAAGGCGCAAAACATCCGCCACCGGACTTGGGTACCTGATCCGGCAGTATCATCATGATGCCGCCCTTTTTTAGGGCCCGAGTTAAACCCATAATTCCCTTGGGATCTGTGGCAAAAGGTTTGCCGCCGAAACGAGTGCGGGCATTCAACATCAGCTCGTCGAGCGCTTTATATTGAGCTGGGGTATACATCGAAATCGCCTTGTAATTGAGCTGCAACCAGTGCCAAAAGAATTCCCAATTACCGATATGCGGTACAGCTATGATCAAAGGCTGCTTCAATTTCTGAATTGATTGAATGCTCTCTTCGCCGGAGACATTCCCAATTGAGGATTGAATGAGTTTTTTATCGCCGTACCAGGCGCGAGCAAATTCAGTTGCCAACTTCTCATTACTCTTCGCAGAATCTCTCACCAATTGTTCAATTTCCACCTGGTCTTTTTGCGCAAAGCAAATTTCCAAATTTCGCCGGGACACCTTTGTGTTTCTGGAATTAGACAATAGCCCCAGAAAAGTAGTCAATCGGATGAAAGGCCCCGTTAGCCAATCCGGTGTGCGATAAAGAAACCAGATTAAAGCCTTAATCAGCCTACCTTCACCGCGGTATATCGAGTCGCTATTATCGGACATAAAGCGTCAGTTTTTACCTTGTGATTGAACTACAAGAGCTTTTAACTCTTCTATTTGCGACTGAAGCACTTCTATCTGAGCGCGACTAGCGGGCTCACCACCTTCGCCTGTTTCACCATGGCTTTCCGCCCGAAACCTCTCGTGTTCCTGACTCATGACTTCCAACACTGTTCCAACCATCATATTGAGGAATATAAAAGCGGTGAGAAAAATAAAGCTTAAATAGAATAGCCAGCTAATCGGGTAAACCGTCATAGTTTCGTACATGACGTCGGTCCAGTCTTCAAAGGTCGCTATTCTAAACAGAGTCAACATAGAAATGGAAACATCTCCCCACAGTTCTCGGTTTATGTTTTCAAACAAGATACTGCCAACCGCGGCGTAGATGTAGAAAATCACAAACATTAACAAACCGATGTATCCCATTCTAGGGATCGCTTTGAGCAGCGCATTAATCAATATGCGAAGCTCAGGGATCATTGACACCAGCCGCAATACGCGAAACACACGTAACAATCGAGCAAGTAAAACCCCCGTTCCACCGGCAGGAATTAAACTACCAATCACAATTACAGTATCAAAGATATTCCAACCATTTGAGAAAAACTTACGAGTATTGTTAGTTGCTAAAAAGCGAATGATTATTTCAACTAGAAAGAAGATGGTAATAGCAACGTCAGCTATTTCTAAAACTTGCCGAAGATTGTCTGGCAAATTATGGGTCTTAGCGCCTATCGTCAGAGCAGAAATTACAATCACCAAAACAATCGCAAACTGAAAAAGTTTACTTTCGTTTATCTTTTCTAACTTCTTAAGTAGTCGATCCCAGAATATTTTCATTTAAAAACGAGTATCACATTGCCATTTCAGTACAAAAGGAATCGGATGATAATAAAAAAGCGCAGGTAGGGCAAAAAATATTCAATTTTGATTGCAAAAAACACGTGCTTACTTTGTGTTATTGAAGAAATAAAGAAAGACCGCGTTAAGCGGTCTTAATAGTGACTAGAATTTACTTGTTCCAAGAGAAATTCTTTAATCGAAGACCATCACCATCTTCGGTCAAAATCCCCCCTTTTGGGTAACCAGAAACGCTTTCCAGTTCAGAATCAAACTTATCAAGCACTGCCATATCAAGGCAAAGTTCTTCAGCCTTGCGCTCTATTTCAGATGCGTTTTCCGTAACATATTTTTCAATGTCAGTTTCAAGTGACTCCATACGAAACTCGAGATCTTTTAGTTCTTCTTGGTCCCCCGAAAATACCGCTGACAACACATTTCCGACAATTCTACCCGAATATTTCGATGCTGCAGTTTCAATCATTTGCTCGAACTCTTCATCAAAGGCATTATCGAATGCCTTTTCAAGTTCCGCTGTATTCATCCGAGTATCACTGATATGTTCTTGAATTTTATCACTAATTGCTTCTATCGGTTTAAGCAATTCGTTTTGAATGTCAGTGTCATTTCCAAATAAAGTCGACAACACTATAGTCGTTGCCTTGATACCTAGCTCAGCACCCTCAACAGCTATTTCCGCGATTTTGGGCACCATTTCTCGTGCACCTCGTTGCAACTCAAGGCTTGCTCTTCGCTGCTCATCGGTTAACTCAACAGATTCGCCATTAATAAAAAGTTTTTCTCCCTTAAATTCAATCGAATCGCCATTGCTCTTATCAAATAGGACGCTGGCGTCGTTGACATTGATATCGTAGTTAACAGAAAAGTCACATACCTTAGAATCAGCTAAAGCTATTCCGGATGCCCCGAACAAAGCTGCCGCGATAAAAGTTTTCTTCATTTGTGTTCCTCCTAAAATGGGTAGCAATGCTATAGAAATTCGCACGACACAGGTTAAGTCGATCAATGATTTAAGAAAGTCGGGATTTTTAGCTCAAAGGATGTAAGCAAACGTTTCAGACAGAACAAATAGCGAGTCTAATTGTCGATAAGAAAGAAAAATGCCCGCTGTAGCGGGCATTCAAACGATTACTTTGCAGCTGTTTCTTTGGGTTTATACCCTGACAATTCAACAATAGCTTGTTCTATTTCGTTGTATGTCGACATATTCTTACTATTTAGCTTAAAGCGTTTATTAACCAAGTAAACCGGCGTACTCGTAACACGGTTTTTAAATGCGTACTGCTTCGCCTGGCGCATCTGGGTCTTTAACCAGTAAGATTTAACAACCTTATCATACTCTTCCGCAGCCACTCCTAGTGATAAAAAGAAGTCTTTCATATCACCTTCATTTCGGAAAAATTTCTTTTCAACGTGTAGTCGGTGAAATAACTTGGTATGGCTCTTATCGAGAACATTCAATTTTTCGCCGATATAGTAAGCTTTCACATAAATTTTCCAAGACTCTCTGAGTTCTACAGGAGAATACTTAAACTTTATCCCTGGATTATTCGTTTTTAATTGAGCTGCAAACTTCTCAGCGCCATAACAAGCGCCGCACGCATAGTTGAAAAACTCTTCCACTACCGGCTCAGTTTTAGTTTGCGGCGCCATTACTTCGTAGTGCTTACCTTCTTCAAACTTGCCCTGGGCCAGCGCTGATGGAGCGCCGATTAAACTAGCCAGTACTAGTGCGAAAAGTTTTAACTGCTTCATGATTTCCTCTTACTTAATTTAATTTTTTACTCTACGGTTACTGATTTCGCCAAATTTCGCGGCTGATCGACATCCGTACCTCGAATAACAGCTACGTGGTAAGACAGTAGTTGTAACGGAACAGTGAAGATAATGGGGGCAACATAATGACCTTTAGCTGAACAATGGGTTATTTTGAGCCCGCTATTTTCACTAATCTCACTGGATTCATCCGCGAATACATACAACTGACCGCCTCTGGCACGAACTTCTTCCATATTTGACTTAAGTTTTTCGATAAGTTCATTGTTAGGCGCAACAACCACAACTGGCATATCTTGATCGATTAAAGCCAATGGCCCGTGTTTCAACTCACCAGCGGCATAGGCTTCAGCATGGATATAAGAAATTTCTTTTAGTTTAAGCGCCCCTTCCATCGCAATGGGATATTGCTCACCACGACCTAAGAACAAGCAGTGTTCTTTTTCTACAAACTCTTCTGCCATCTGTTCAATGGTTTTATCCATTTCTAGGGCGTCATTAATATCAGAGGGTAGTCCGCGTAATTGGCTGACAATTTCAGCAATTTCTGACTCTGGTAGCGTATTTTTAGTTTGCGATAAGGCAGCCGATAGCATTAACAAACCGGTGAGCTGGGTAGTAAACGCTTTAGTCGAAGCGACTCCGATTTCTGCGCCAGCTCTAGTCATAAACGCCATATCTGACTCGCGAACCAGCGAAGAGCCGGGTACATTGCAAATAGTCAGACTAGCCATAAAGCCTTGCTCTTTAGCAATACGAAGTGCTGCAAGAGTATCTGCGGTCTCGCCTGATTGAGATATGCTGATAAACAATGAGTTGGGAACGACCACCGTTTTGCGGTAACGATATTCACTGGCGATTTCTACTTGGCAGGGAATGCCAACCATTGATTCGATCCAGTACTTAGCCACCATTGCCGCATGGTAACTAGTACCGCAAGCGATAATTTGCACCGCTTCGGTCTTGGCTAGTAACTCAGGCGCTTTATTCCCAAAAGACTCTACAATGACAGAATTGCTAGCCAGACGGCCCTCCAAGGTGCTATTGACAGAATCTGGCTGTTCAAAGATCTCCTTCATCATAAAGTGACGGAACTGACCTTTATCACCGGCATCATGTTGAACACTAGACTCTTCAAATTCGCGCTCCACGACATCACCATTTGGCGCCAAAATTTTGATTTCTCGGCGGCCGACCTCTGCTACTTCACCTTCTTCTAGAAACATAAATTGGCGCGTTACAGGCAGTAAGGCTAGCTGATCTGAAGCGATAAACATTTCGCCGATACCTTTACCAAGTACAAGAGGACTGCCTGATCGAGCAACCACAAGTGTCTCAGGGCATTCAATGTCCATTACTACGGTGCCATAGGCTCCTTCTAATAGCTTGGTTGCCTTAAGCACAGCCTCCAATAGGGTTTGGGTTGACTTTCTCTCTCTTTCGATAAGGTGTGCCATAACCTCGGTGTCTGTTTCCGAGGTAAAGGTATAACCTTGAGATTTGAGCTCTTCTCTTAATGATTCATAGTTCTCAATGATACCATTGTGAACTATGGCTATTTTGTCATTGGAAAAGTGAGGATGCGCATTTGACTCTGTCGGTTCACCGTGCGTTGCCCAACGCGTATGGGCAATACCAATAGTCCCATCAACTGGTTCCTGATCTAACGCCTTTTGCAGCTCTGCGACTTTTCCAACACGACGCACTCGAGTGATTTTGTCATTGGAAATAACCGCTAAACCCGCTGAGTCATAACCGCGATACTCGAGGCGTCTCAGGCCCTCGACTAAAATTTCAGCAATATCCCTTTGCGCTACTGCGCCAACAATGCCACACATGTAATTGGATCTCCTAGTATTCTCTTACTTCTATGCTTTAATATCTGTGCTTTGATATTCGTCTATTTGTTTTTGACTGGTCTTTTCCAATCATTAATTTCTTTTTGTTTAACCCGACTGATAACCAAGACGTCATCTTGAACATCTTTGGTGATAGTTGACCCAGCTCCTACAGTCACATTTTTACCAACTCGAACCGGAGCTACAAGCTGCGAGTCAGAGCCAATAAAGGCACCATCTTCGATAATAGTTTTGTGTTTGTTAGCGCCGTCATAATTGCAGGTTATAGTACCCGCGCCAATATTCACTTTTTCTCCAACTTCAGCGTCGCCGATATAAGCTAGATGACCAGCCTTTGAGCCATGACCCAAAGTTGATTTTTTAATTTCAACAAAGTTTCCAATGTGAGAGTCAGATTTTAGTAAGGTGCCCGGCCGCAATCGTGCAAATGGTCCAACACTACATTCATTTTCTATAGTCGCTTCCTCGATCACGCTATTAGCTTTGATCACGGAGTTTGCCCCAATAGTGCAATCTTTTAGACAAACGTTTGGGCCAATGGTGACACCTTCTTTAATTATTACTCGACCTTCAATTACACAATTGATATCGATAACCACGTCAGACCCACAAGAAAGTGTTCCTCTTAAGTCAAACCGAGCTGGATCGGTTAAAGTAACTCCGCCATCCATTAATTGCTGCGCCATTTCCAACTGCCAAACTCTCTCTAACTCGGCTAATTGGCGCAACGTATTGATACCTTCAACTTCGTATAAATAAGCCGGCTGCGCTGTAGTAACCTGATTTCCTTGCTCAACACACATCGCGATAATGTCAGTAAGGTAATATTCGCCTTGAGCATTGTCATTGTTTAATCGACCTACCCATTCGATTAACTGGGATGAGTTACAACACAAAATGCCTGTATTAATCTCGTTAATTTCCCTTTGCTCTTCAGTCGCATCTTTGTGCTCTACGATGCCGGTCACTAAATTATCTGCGCCACGAGTGATACGCCCATAACCGGTTGGCTCATCCAAAAAGCAAGTCATCAAAGCGATCCCTTTAGGATCGGCCAGATAAATATCGACTAGTTGTGACAAGGTGTCATGGTGAGTCAAAGGAACATCACCGTACAAAATCAAAGTCGGTGTATCTGCTTGTAAGCCTTCTAGGGTCATTTTCACTGCATGCCCGGTGCCAAGCTGCTCTTTTTGCTCGACAAATGAAAGCTCTATGTTCTCGCCAATGACGCCTTCCTTGACTAACTCAGCGCCATGACCAACAACTAGGTGACAATGTTTAGCCCCCATCGATTTACAATTATCGATTACATGTTGAACTAATGGCTTACCGGCAAGTTTGTGCAGTACTTTTGGCAGTCGAGACTTCATTCGGCTGCCTTTACCGGCGGCCAAAATAATGACTTGGATGTCCATTCTTTGTAGTAGATTCCATAAAGATTAATGCAAGTGGGCTATTTTATCGGGATCGGCACATAAATAAAACCATTAGGGGGATTAGATCGCGATTGTAATTGATTGTTAACTTAACTTATTGCCCAATTGCCGCTTTACTGGTGCGAGTAACCTTTAATAAACTCAAGTGTTTAGCTATTCTTCACCAGTATGAAGATTTCGAAGTTTGGTAGTCGCGCGTTAGGCGCCAATTTTATTGTATGGGGCGTATTCATTTTCGCCAGCATATATGCGTCAATCGTTGATTCAACAAGAGCAGGGCGGGAAGTTAACGTTGCGCTAAGAACCTATAGCTTTTTGATCACTTTTGGCCCATGGATGTTTGTAACTCCCTTGTTTTATTGGGTTATTGACAGATATCGACACTCACCCCACCTATCTTTGCCCAAGATAGCCCTATTACTCATAGTGATCTGGCTGCCAATCGCCATGTGGTTTGATGCCCTGTCGACTAAGGTCGGCCGACAAATTACCGACAAAACACTTTTAGAACTGTATTTATCAATGCCTGTTTGGTATTGGACTTATCAGCTATTGCTATTCGGTGCTTGTTTCGGCGCCTGCGTCGCAATCATTTTCTATAGGCGTTCAAATGCAAATAAAATAGAAGCATTAAAGATAGGCCAAGAGAAAACAGAACTGGAACTTCAGTTTAAAGAATTGCAAATGAAATCACTGCAAACCCAGCTGGAGCCCCATTTTCTATTCAATGCACTCAATTCGATATCTGGCTTGGTTCGGATCAGTGAGAAAAAATTGGCTTTGGATGCGATCAAACAAGTCAGCGATCTATTGCGCTATGCCGTTGATGCAAGCAATCATCTATTTGTTAGATTCGACGATGAACTCGCTTTTGTGAGAGATTATCTCGCATTACAAGAGCTTAGGTTTGAAGATAAACTCAAAGTCGACTTAATCGACAACCGTACTTCATTCAATCAAGAATGCCCGCCGTTTATACTGCAAATATTTGTAGAAAATGCGATCCGTCACGGTTTGGAAAGGGCAGGTGAAACCATGGAGCTTTCAGTCAAAATCAGCAATAACGACTCCAAATTGAGTTTATTTATTCAAAATACGCACCAACGTTCCAAAAAGAATGGTGATACATTGGGCATAGGCCTGAAAAATTTGCGCGACCGCATCGATATCCTATACCAACAACCAATTGAGTTTGAACAATTTGAAACCGCACAACACTATACAGTGGAAATATCCATTCCAGAGGCAAGCGAAAATTAACTATATCTTAAATTATGCAAATCAAGACCCTCATTGTTGATGACGAGAAACTAGCCCGTCGCACCATAGCTGCCAGTTTAGAAGAGTTTCCTAAATGGCAAGCCGTGGGCGAATGTGACCGTGGAGATCAAGTTTTGAGCGATGTACAGAGTCTAAACCCTGATGTCGTATTTCTAGATATAAAAATGCCGGGAATGGATGGCTTGGAAGTATGTCGTCAATTGCAAGATACTGCAAAGCCGCCAGTGATCATATTCGTTACCGCTTTTGATGCTCATGCCGTAGAAGCTTTTGAATTATGCGCCCTTGATTATCTATTAAAGCCTTACGATGATAAGCGATTTTCGCAATGCTTAGAGCGTGCAGAGGACCTTTTAACGACTCAACAGACGCAGAGCTTGCAAATCGACCAACTCAATAAAGTTTCTGATCCCAAAAATCAAAATACCGCATTAGAAACCTTAATTGTGCGCTCGGTGGGTCGAATTCAATTAATTTCTGTAGCCGATGTAAAATGGCTCTCAACTGCGGGAAATTATGTCGAACTGCATATGCATGAGCAGGCTATTCTTCATAGAGTAAGCATGAGCTTTTTGGAGAAACACTTAAATGATGCCGATTTTATCAGGGTTCATCGAAAGTCGATGATAAGATTAAGTCAAGTAAGTGAGTTTTTAACCCTCGCTGATGGGCAGTATGCAGTTATTTTGAAAAATGGGGACAAAGTCAACGTCAGCCAGAGCTATAAAGAAAACCTACTCAACCGATTAGGTATTGAGTAGGCTAACAACCAGGAACATTCTATTAATTATTAAGATATTGCAGACTGGAAATTAATTGATTTGCAAAGTATATCCTTGTTTAGGCAATGTTCTGATTTTTATTGAGGTTTCGCCAAGCTCACTGAAGGTTTTACGTAATTTACAAACGCTGTGAGTTACGGCTTTTACACCAGTATAAAAATTCCCATCCCAAACTTTCTCGATTAGATCATGTCGTGATACAAGACGCGATTGGTTAGAAACCATGTAATACAAAACCTCATTCAATTTTTGTCGAAGATATATTGTTTCTGTTTCTGATGACAAAGACTGGTTAATGGCATCATAGACCAGATTACCGAGATGGAATCGGCTAGACTGAATGTTACAAAGTTTTGGATTGTACATAGCTATTATCTCCTTCCTAATCCTCAATAATGCTCTAAATGAGGTGTCGGTTAAGCATCCCCGCACATTAATTAAGTACCTTTTTATCGGATAAGAAATAGCCTCTCAATAGAATTGGTACGAAACGCACCGTAGATAGGATGAAACGATGGATTGAGTTGATGAAACTTTGGCCTGGCTTTGTCAATAGGGCAATTCTAGAACTAGCGGATTGAGTAATGTAGAAGCGCAGTTTAAACATTGAATTACGGCTTAATACCAAATTAGGAGACATCTCAGAATTAATCTTTTTCAGCTATTTTGACTAATATCGTATTAAGTCTTCGCTTTTGGGTAGCAATCGCCTCAATAGCCGATATCTTTTCGTGCGACTTATGCCTCATGTGGTGCAGAGTCTTTTCAATTTCTAATGTTGCCGCTTCAATCGCTTTGCTATTTTTATCTAACGCTGTGTTTAAATGCTCAAACTCTTGCTCGGTCAAGTGGATACTGTGATTATTAAGCTGCACAGTCCAGTCTAGTGATTTTTCCTCCAACTGATTAATTGTATGCTCTAAGGATTGGAGTTTATTTTCAAGACGCAGATTTCTCTCGCCAAACAACAGGTTTAGAGACTTGAGCGACGAGGCTGCTGAGCGAATTTTGCTTTGATTTTCTGGTGACAGATCTTGTAAAGAAAAGCGCTTAGCACCCACCAGAAAGTGCGCTTTTTCGAGATTGTCTAGATCGCTGATTGCGACAGCTTCCTGGTGTTTAATATGTGCGTTAACATCGAGTGAATGAGTTAAAAACAGCCCTGCGCACATAACCAATGAAGCTCCCATTGCAATTAATGGTTTTAAAACTGAAAGTTTCATAGCTTTTCCTCAACCTAGTAAGTAACAGGTTCTAGAGAATACAATTAATTAGTTTTCTATATAGTCGTAATGACTTAATAAAAAGTTTGCAATATTTATGAAAAAGCATAAAAAAAAGCGGCATAAGCCGCTTTAGTTATTGATATTCTTGAGTTGGTCATATAGCGCCAATGGACTAAGTCCGCGGTCAAAATTATATCGAAATTCATTTTTGGCTTTCAGCTAGGCCTCTACTCTAGGCAACGAAACCTATTCAATTTGCACTTGAACAATTGAAGGGAGCACAGCTTTTCTGAGTCCTCTATCAAGACGATATTCAGACAGTCAGCTAAAAAAGTTAGGTATTTTATAAAACAAAAAAGCGGCCGTAGCCGCTTTTTTTAATTCGAACTGAATCGATTACTTGCCCATTTTCTTACGCAATGATTGAATCGTTCTCAATTGAGCTACGGCTTCTGCAAGCTCTACAGCGGCTTCAGCGTATTCAATTTCTGAATTCTGATCCGCCATAGCCGCTTCTGCAGCTTCTTTCGCAGCAATTGCAGAGGCTTCATCAACATCACCAGCTCTTGCAGCAGTATCGGCAAGTATAGTCGTCACGTGAGGTTGAACCTCTAACATACCACCAGAAACGTAGTAATGTTCTACATTTCCATCGTGATCAGTGACTTTAACTGTGCCAGGCTTAAGCTTGGTCAGTAGCGGTGCATGGCCAGGAACGATACCTAGCTCACCGAGTTCACCAGTAGCAACCAGTGAGTCTACAGTGCCAGAGAAAATCGACTTTTCTGCACTAACTATATCTAAATGAAATGTATACATTTTCAATTTCCTATGCCCGAAAGCTCAAAGTTACAATCAAATTACATTGATTTCGCTTTCTCTACCGCTTCTTCGATAGAACCAACCATGTAGAACGCTTGCTCTGGCAAGTGGTCGTATTCGCCGTCAAGAATTCCGCGGAAACCAGAAATAGTATCTTTTAAAGATACATACTTACCTGGTGAACCCGTGAATACTTCAGCAACGAAAAATGGCTGAGATAAGAAACGTTGGATCTTACGAGCACGAGCAACTGTTTGCTTATCTTCTTCTGATAATTCATCCATACCTAGGATAGCGATAATGTCTTTCAACTCTTTATAACGTTGAAGTACACCTTGAACACCACGTGCTACGTCATAGTGCTCTTGACCGATAACCAATGGATCAAGCTGACGTGAAGTAGAGTCTAGTGGGTCTACCGCAGGATAGATACCAAGCTCAGCGATTTGACGAGAAAGTACTACTGTTGCGTCCAAGTGAGCAAAGGTTGTAGCTGGTGACGGGTCAGTCAAATCATCCGCCGGTACGTATACCGCTTGAACCGATGTGATAGAGCCAGTCTTAGTTGAAGTAATACGCTCTTGAAGTACACCCATTTCTTCCGCAAGAGTAGGCTGGTAACCTACCGCCGATGGCATACGACCTAGAAGTGCTGATACTTCAGTTCCCGCTAAGGTGTAACGATAGATGTTGTCGATGAAAAGTAGTACATCACGACCTTCATCACGGAATTTTTCCGCCATAGTCAAACCAGTCAATGCTACACGAAGTCTGTTTCCTGGAGGCTCATTCATCTGACCGTATACCAGGGATACTTTGTCAATTACGTTTGAGTCAGTCATTTCGTGGTAGAAATCGTTACCTTCACGAGTACGCTCACCAACACCCGCAAATACAGAGAAACCACTGTGCTCTGTCGCGATGTTACGGATAAGCTCCATCATGTTTACGGTTTTACCAACACCCGCACCACCGAATAGACCAACTTTACCACCTTTAGCAAATGGGCAAACCAAGTCAATTACTTTGATACCAGTTTCTAATAATTCGTTAGCCGCCGCTTGGTCTTCATAAGAAGGCGCTTCGCGGTGGATAGACATTCTTTCTTGTTCGCCAATTGGACCTTTTTCGTCGATTGGGTTACCAAGAACGTCCATGATACGACCGAGAGTTTCTTGTCCAACAGGGACAGAGATAGGTGCACCAGTGTTGGTCACTTTCATACCACGGCTCATTCCTTCAGAGGAACCCATCGCGATACAACGGACAATCCCGTCACCTAATTGCTGCTGAACTTCTAATACTAACTCGCTACCTTCAATATCGAGTGCGTCATACACCTTCGGTACATCATTACGTGGAAATTCCACGTCGATGACGGCGCCAATGATCTCAACAATGCTACCGTTACTCATTGTTTGTTCCTCTATGTAATTTAATCTTTAAAATTCGTTAACTTAAAATCTCTTGTACCGACGCTTTATACCGCTGCGGCACCACCAATAATTTCAGAGATTTCCTGGGTAATCGCGGCTTGACGTGCTTTGTTGTAAATCAACTGCAAATCATCAATGATATCGCCAGCATTATCAGTTGCAGCTTTCATCGCAACCATTCTTGATGCTTGTTCACAGGCGATATTGTCAACTACCCCTTGATAAACCTGAGACTCGATGTAGCGAACTAATAAAACGTCAAGAAGCTCTTTCGCATCAGGCTCGTAAATGTAATCCCAATGGTGTTTTAACTCATCTTCTTCATTTTTCTCAACTGGTAGCAGCTGGTGAACTCGAGGCTCTTGAGTCATAGTGTTTACAAATTCATTATGAACTAAGAACAAGCGGTCGATTCGACCTTCATCAAAAGAGTCCAACATAACTTTTACTGTACCAATTAGATCGGTCACAGTTGGTTGGTCACCAAGGTTGCTCGTTTTAGCGACTACGTTCCCGCCAAATCGATTAAAGAATGCGCCTGCTTTAGAACCAATCAAACACAAGTCGATTTCAATATCTTTCTGTTGCCATTCTTGCATTGACTGTAGTGCATTTTTGAAAAGGTTAGTATTTAAACCACCACATAGACCTCGGTCAGTCGACACGATAATAAATCCAACGCGCTTAACTTCACGATCAATGATGTAAGGGTGTTTATACTCAGTATGCCCCATGCCAAGGTGTCCAATTACACCTCGAATTTTTTCAGCGTAAGGTTTGGTTGCTTCCATACGATCTTGCGCTTTACGCATTTTACTCGCCGCAACCATTTCCATCGCACTGGTGATTTTCTGAGTATTTTTAATACTTCCAATCTTGGTACGAATTTCTTTTCCGACCGCCATAGACTGTTCCAGTTAGTTAGATTTGAAATTTATAAGTTAACTTAATCAAAACTGTTTAGTAGAAGAGGGGAGTTTGATGAATCTGAATCAAACTCCCCACTAAATTCTTACCAAGTTGCAGTTTCTTTAAACTTGCTAATAGCAGCTTCCAACTCAGCTTCAATTTCTTTGTTGTAATCGCCGCTTTCGTTGATTTTTTCCATCAACGCTTTTTCGTTGCTGCTCATGTGGTCTTGCAACGCCGCTTCAAAATCTAGAATTTTGCTTAGCTCAACGTCTTTCAAGTGACCTTTTTCAGCAGAGAACAATGAAACAGCCATTTGCGCAACTGACATTGGTGCGTATTGGTTTTGCTTCATTAGTTCTGTCACTCGTTGACCGTGCTCTAACTGTTCACGAGTCGCGTCGTCAAGATCTGATGCAAACTGAGCGAATGCCGCCAATTCACGATATTGAGCCAGTGCCAAACGAACACCACCACCCAGCTTCTTAACAACTTTAGTCTGTGCAGCACCACCAACACGTGATACCGAAAGACCAGCGTTAACCGCAGGACGGATACCGGCGTTGAATAAGTCAGTTTCTAAGAATATCTGACCGTCAGTGATTGAAATTACGTTAGTTGGTACGAACGCAGACACGTCACCCGCTTGAGTTTCGATAATCGGAAGTGCAGTCAAGGAGCCCGTTTGGCCTTTGACCTTTCCATCAGTGATTTTTTCTACATGCTCAGCATTGATACGTGCAGCACGCTCAAGTAAACGTGAGTGCAAATAGAATACATCACCAGGATATGCTTCACGGCCAGGAGGACGACGAAGCAATAATGAGATTTGACGATATGCCCAAGCTTGCTTGGTTAGATCATCGTATACGATTAATGCATCTTCACCAGTGTCACGGAAGTACTCACCCATAGTACAACCTGCGAAAGGCGCGATGAACTGAAGTGCCGCCGAATCAGAAGCAGATGCAGCAACAACGATAGTGTTAGCCATTGCGCCGTGCTCTTCTAATTTGCGTACGATGTTCGCGATAGTAGATGCTTTTTGACCAATCGCAACATACACACAGCGAATACCTGTGTCTTTTTGGTTGATGATTGCATCAATAGCTAATGCTGTTTTACCAGTTTGACGGTCACCGATGATCAACTCACGCTGACCACGACCAACAGGAATCATCGCATCAACTGACTTATATCCAGTTTGTACTGGTTGGTCTACTGATTGACGAGAGATTACACCAGGAGCAACTTTTTCTACTGGAGAATAAGTCGCGCCTTCGATTGGACCTTTACCGTCGATTGGGTTACCCAAAGCGTCAACAACACGACCTAACATGCAATCGCCTGTAGGAACTTCAAGAATACGGCCAGTACATTTTGCTTTTTGGCCTTCAACGATGTCTGAGTAGTCACCTAGAACTACCGCACCAACTGAATCGCGCTCAAGGTTCAATGCCAAGCCGTACTTTCCGCCTGGTAATTCGATCATCTCACCTTGCATTACTTCAGCAAGGCCGTGAATTTTTAAGATACCGTCAGATACGCTGACAATAGTTCCTTCGTTGCGAGCTTCAGAAACAACTTCAAAATCATTGATGCGTTGTCTGATTAACTCGCTAATTTCTGATGGATTCAGTTGCATGCTCATGCTCTGCTTTCCTCTATTAGAAGTCTTTATACGTTTAAAGTGTCGGACAATTTAGCTAGCTTGCCGCTAACTGATCCGTCGATCACTAAATCTTCCGCTTGAATTATCAAACCACCCAAAATGTCAGCATCGACTTCAACGTCAACTTCCACCTGACGGCCTAACTTGGCGGTCAACTTTTCTTTCAATTGGGTAATTTGCTGCTCATTTAACTCTGTTGCTGAAGTGATATGCGCTTCGATGGTTTTTTCAAACTCGCTGCGCAAGAAGTTAAACAACACTTCAATTTCAGGTAAGGCCAAGAGACGACCATTACGTGCCAATAACTTGATAAAGTTAGAACTTTTATCGTCCAACTTGTCTTGGCAGATCTTTAGCATCGCATCTCTTTGGTCTTCATTAGTAAAATGAGGGCTTGTTAATAGCTGTTGCATCGACTCATCGCTTACGACGCCGGCGGAAAAAGCTAGCATATCTGACCATTCGGCCAACTGCTTTGCTTCTAGCGCATACTCAAACGCAGCTTTAGCGTAAGGTCTTGCAATTGTTGTTAATTCAGCCATGGGCCACCTTCATTTTTAATTAAAGTTCAGCAACTAAGCTATCAAGAATATCCGCTTGCGCAGATGCATCGATATTGCGTTGAAGAATCTTCTCCGCGCCAGCAACTGCTAATACAGAAACTTGCTTACGAAGTTCTTCGCGAGCGCGATGCACTTCTTGCTCAATTTCTGCGTTAGCTCCAGCGATGATCTTTTCAGCTTCAGTGCGAGCATCGTCTTTGGCAGAATCTACAATTTCAGCGTGACGTTTTTTCGCTTGATCAAGCAATTCAGCCGCTTTCTCTTTTGCTTCGCGCATGGTTTCTGCAGCTTTCTTTTGAGCCAGCTCTAAATCATGCTGACTGCGGTCTGCTGCAGCTAACCCATCGGCAATTTTCTCTTGACGCTCAGTAATCGCAGTATCAAGCAATGGCCAGATATATTTCATTGTGAACCAAACGAAAAAAATCATCGCTATCGTTTGGCCAAACAGGGTTGCATTAAAATCCACGGCAATCTCCTCTTTAATGTCAGTTAATTAAAAGACCCGAGATTGATTAGCTTGCTACTAATTGTAATTGCTCAACAAATGGGTTTGCAAAGGTAAAGAATAATGCGATACCAACACCGATCATCGCGACCGCGTCAAGAAGACCAACTACGATAAACATTTTTACCTGAAGCATAGGTGCTAGTTCTGGTTGACGAGCAGCACTCTCAAGGAATTTACCACCTAAAAGACCCATACCGATACCAACACCTAGTGCACCAAGGCCGATAAGGATAGCTACTGCGATTGCGGTAAAACCAATTACTGTTTCCATTTTGTTCTCCTAATGAGGAATAGTTAAGTTTAAAGTTAAAAATTAAAAGTTTTAATTAGTGATCTTCATGCGCCAAACTGAGGTAAACCACAGTTAGCATCATAAAGATGAATGCTTGTAAGAAAATAACCAGTAAGTGCAACAATGCCCACCCAAAGTGAAGCGGAAGCTGGTACCATCCCATCAGAGCAATCAAGATAAAGATCAACTCTCCGGCATACATATTCCCGAAAAGTCGAAGTGAAAGCGAGATAGGTTTAGCGAGTAGTGCCGCTCCTTCCAAGACTAGGTTAATCGGGATTGCCGCCCAGTGGTTGAAGGGGTTCATGGTTAGTTCTTTGGTAAATCCACCGATGCCTTTTACTTTAATGCTGTAGTAAATGATCAGGATAAATACAGAAATGGACATCGCGAAGGTAATATTGACATCGGTACTTGGTACGATTTTCAAGTAAGGAACACCCATCGCATGCGCTAGACCAGGGATCCAGTCAACTGGAATAAGGTCCATTAAGTTCATTAAGTAAACCCACGCAAATATGGTCAAACCTAATGGCGCGATTAACTTGTTTTTACCATGAAAAGTATCTTTTACGTTGGAATCAACAAAGTCGATGATTAATTCGATAAAACATTGGAATTTCCCGGGAACACCGGTGGTCGCTTTTTTTGCAGAGCGACGGAAAATCCAGAGGAAGATAAGACCTAGAACAACAGAGAAACCTAATGTGTCGACATTAAATGTCATAAAATTACCAGCACACAGGGTAGGATTTTCGGCTGTATTGAATGCCCAACCTGCATCGGTTGAACAGACCTGAAGGTTTTGCAGATGGTGCTTTATATAGCCCGTACTTGTCTCTGCCATAAACTCATTATTCCTGTTTTAATGGGTTTTGATAATAAGTGGCGCTAACCATTGACTGAGCAGCGCCGCTACATAACCAATCAAGGCGTAGATTTCAAAACCGGGGAGTAGCCAAAAAGCCAGACTGATAAACCCCACCGCTAATAAAATCTTTATCGTTTCTCCAATGTAAAATGCGCTAACCACCTGTTTGTTAGCTTGAGCGCCTGACTTGGAGAACGCCTTATAAACGAAAAAGCAGTTGGCTAAAAATACTGCTAGTCCGCCCGATAGTAATGCGATTACTACCTTGAATTCTTTTAACAAGCCCAAACTTGCCACAAACACTACCAATAGTGCTTGAATGAATAGTAGTTTCTTGGCTTGTTGATATCCGTGTTTGATTAAGGCTTGACTCATGATTCGTATTTCTTAACAAGTTTCGCCTTTTTCTAACTAGGACCTTTTGGATTGGACCTTGCCACCGAACCGACCATAAAATCTAAATGATCTTTCATGGGCAAAAAACAACCACATAAATGCGGCGCAAATTATAGAGATCATCGCTTTTATAAGCAAGTGATCCGGCAACTAAATTAAGCCATTTAAACTTAGGTAAAAGCGTCATTTTTAAAGATTTTTTATAGACTGCTGAACAATTAAATAGGACTAAAAATCTCAGACCGTATAAACCACTGTTATATAAGGAGTTGTTCCAAAGTATGCTTGGGTCGAGGGTTAAAAATCAGACTGGTCGATCCATCAAAATCGAAACCAAGAAACACGAATATTTTTCAAATCATGAACTATATTTAGCTTTTTTTACGGCTATTTTATGATCGCTGCGGCAAAGCATCACGCTTTAGTATTTATTGAAGAAATTCTGAGCGCGTATTTTTGGGTAATTTTTCGATAGCCGTTCGAAGCATCATACGTGGCATTTGTTGATAGCGGCTCATTAGAAATTTGATCAAAAGTGACGGAGCTTTTTTACCAACCTCTTTTAACATCCAACCAACAGCTTTATGCATTAGGTCTTCTTGATCATTTAAAAGAATATCGGCAAGTTCAAAAGTGGTATCGAAATCGTTTTGCTTGATAAAAGCAAAGTTGCAGACAATAGCTATCCGTCTCTCCCAAAGACTAGCTGACTTGGCTAATTCAAACAAAACAGCTCTATCTTTATCCAGCAAATAATCACCCAGGATCTTATAAGCAGCGCAATCGACCAGATCCCAATTATTAATGAACCTGGTGCTATTTAAGTAGAGGCCTACCACATCAGCTTTTAGATGGCTCTTCTTAGGCTTATATAATTCGATCATCATACAGAGTGCAAAAAAGCGGACCTCGTGAAATTGGTTTTGTAGCAAAATGGCGCAAGCTTCCAGTTCAATGGGTTTAAATCGCTTAACTGCCTGGTGAATATCAGGATTTGACACACCGATAAAGACATCACCTTCACCATATTCACCTTTTCCTGACTTGAAGAAGCGTTGCGCTCCTTCAGCTCGCTCGGGATCGGCAATAGATTTGAGGTGTTGGACGATTTGCTTGGCTTGTTGTTGCGGGGCAGGGTGATTCATTGGAAGTCCTTTTCCACTTAGTTTATTGAGAGTATTTCGGTTCAAAGATCTAAGGTAACGTCAGAACAAAGATGGGTAGTACAAGTTAAGATATAGCCTTCTTGTTTACGGTCACCGTGTAGTCCAATTTCATTCTGCGTTTTAATCTCTCCGTCGATTTTTTTCACTTGGCAAGCGCCACAGTTTCCGGCTCGACAAGCTGATTCGATCATGATGCCTTCTTTTTCGATACGCTCTAATAAGATCTCATCTTGCTCTACTTCTACCGTTTTACCCGTTTTCTTAAAAGTCAGGTTAAAAGGCCCTGCAGCTGAAATATCCGTTTGAACCTGTTCAACTTTCTGTTGTTTTTCCGCCTCTAACTTAGCCTTCTTTTTGCCGCCAGGATCGAAGGTTTCATCGTGGTAATTGGCCAAATCAAAATCAAGAGAAGATAAACAGTCCTGAACTTGCTGCATAAATCCCTCTGGGCCACAGCAAAAAACGGTTCTCTCTTTTATATCAGGCACTATGTCTGCCAGCATATTGGCATTTACTCTGCCGCGACGACCTAGCCAGTTTTCCGATAGCCCCGGCATAGTACAAACAACTTCTACTTTAATGTTGTGATGAAGGTGATCGAGTAATGAAAGCTCACGCCTGAAAATAATGTCCTGCACAGAACGTGACCAATAAATAAAATGAATATCCTTATCCAGCCCTTGATCAGCCCAAAATCTTACCATTGACATCATCGGAGTAATGCCGGAGCCAGCAGAAACTAGCACCACCTTATCTGATCCAATATCCAGGCAGTTAAACCTTCCTGCGGGGCCACGAATTTCTAGCTCTGAGCCTACCTTAATATTTTGATGCAACCAGGGAGACACTGCACCTTTTGGATCAAGTTTGATAGTCAGCTCTAAAAGATGAGGACGAGTAGGCGCTGAAGCGATAGTGTAGGAACGGTTGTGTCTTGCACCATTAATTTCCAATTGGATACCAATAAATTGGCCCGGTTTAAAATGAAATAATTGCGGGTCTTTGGCCTTAAACTGAAATGTTTTGACGTCTGGCGTTTCCTGGATCACATTTACACACACTACGGGAGTTTTACGCGTTGACCAGGAATCTAATGATTGAAGTTGCTCGAGAGTATTGATTGTCATATTGATATTAAATTTGCTAAAGATAAAAAAGGGCTTAATAAATAAGCCCTCTAAATAGTTATAAAATTCGTTAGTCTACATTTGCTCTACGCCCATATGGCGTAGAATGCCATCAAGCTCATCCAAACTACTATATTGGATAGTGATTTTACCTTTACCTTTTGTTCCATGTTGGATTTGGGTTGGAGAGCCAATCTTATCGGATATATTTCTTTGTAGTTGTTCGATATGAGGGTCCACCTCTTTTTTAGGCGTTTCTTTTATTGGAGATAGTTGTTTACGCACTAATTTTTCTGTCTCCCGAACGGTCATCTCCTTGGCAACTACCGTTCTTGCGGTAAGTGTTTGTTGGTCGTTTGGTAAAGACAATAAGGCACGCGCATGACCCATTTCGAGATCGCCACGTTCTAACATCACCCGACAGGGCTCTGTCAGACTCAACAAACGAAGTAAGTTTGTAACAGTAGTTCTGCTCTTACCGACCGCATCCGCCGTTTGTTGGTGCGTCAAGCTAAACTCTTTCATTAAACGCTGTAAAGCAACCGCTTCTTCCATCGCATTAAGATCTTCACGTTGGATATTTTCAATAAGCGCCATCGCGATGGCTGCTTCGTCCGGGATATCTTTTACTAAACACGGGATTTCGGCAAGTTGCGCTAATTGAGATGCGCGCCAACGTCGTTCACCAGCAATAATTTCATATTTGTCTTTGCCGATAGATCGAACCACAACCGGCTGGATCACACCTTGGGCTTTAATCGAACTGGCCAACTCTTCCAATGCTTCATCGGTCATTATCTTACGCGGTTGATATTGCCCTGGTTGCAACATCTCGACAGGTAATTTTTGTAACTCGCCTTTAGGCGTAATCCCCTGGCTTTTTTGTTGTTCACCTGAATCTGCGGTTTTGGGTTTGGTAAGAAAGGCGTCTAGTGGGGAGCGGCCAAGTTTCTTTTTCATTTAAATTCTCTGAAATGAATCTTTCTAAATTAAATCTTATCGTTAATTGCCTAATATAAGAGGCAAATATTTGAATTTTGTTAAGCGGCGGAACCGACCATGGTTTCTTGGCGTCGGATCATTTCGCCGGCTAGCGCCAAATAGGCTTTAGCACCACGAGATAATCGATCATAAAGCAAGGCCGGTAAACCATAACTTGGCGCTTCAGCTAAACGGACGTTTCTTGGAATTACGGTTCGATAAACTTTTTCGCCAAAGTGTTCATGCAACTGGCCAGATACTTCTATAGCCAAACGGTTACGAGGGTCATACATGGTGCGAAGGATCCCTTCGATTTCAAGATCCGGATTGACTGCTTCTGTAATTTGTTGAATTGTTTGAAGTAAGGCACTTAATCCTTCCAACGCATAATATTCACACTGCATTGGGATCATCACGCTTCTGGCAGCAACCAACGCATTAACGGTTAAAATGCTTAATGAGGGAGGGCAGTCGATAAAAATATAATCGTAATCATCGGCTATCGGTTCAAGCGCCGCTTTTAATCGTGCTTCTTTATTATCCATATTGAGCAGATGCGCTTCTGCGGCAGCTAGATCTGAATTTGTCGGGATAATATGGATACCGGCTTGTTCCGCATCAACAATACATTCGCGCGCACTTTTTTCACCAAGTAATACGTCAAGCACATGAAACTCAAGTTCATCTTTGTCCACACCGCATCCGCTTGATGCATTTCCTTGTGGATCTAAATCAATCAACAACACCTTGCGTTTAGTCGCAGCCAAAGAGGCAGCAATATTGATGCTGCTGGTAGTTTTACCAACTCCGCCTTTTTGATTGGTTACTGCTATGATTTTTCCCACAAGTTACCTCTGACTTTATACTCTTTTCCAATTGTTGTGTAAGTTGCTGATTTTATAAAACAGCGAATCAAGTGCTACAAACTAATCCTTTGTTTTTGTTGGCTTTTATACATTAATTTATATCAGCGCCCCGACTTTAAACCTGAACCGGTTAACGATTAATCGATAGGCGAGCGATCCATTATAGAGTGATCGACGCTGGGATCAATCATTTCGTTTACTCAATTTGATTAAACATCGATCAGCATCTAATCCGGGAACTTCTAACGAATACCTTTCTTCAAATTGAACAAAATCAGGTAACTGCTTGATTTCTAAATCCTCAAACACACCTTTCATTGCCATCCAGTGACCATTTTCAGCTAAAAGGTGCTTCGACCAATTCACCATGTCTTCTAATGACGCAAATGCACGCGACACAATACAGTCATAATCTTGAGGTCGGTGATTTTCAACTCTGGCGTGGATAGCGGTCACATTAGTTAAACCTAGATGATGGATTTGTTGGCGAATAAATCGAATTTTCTTGCTATTACTATCCAGCAAATGAAATTTTTGATCTGGTAAAGCAATCGCCAAGGGGAGCCCCGGAAATCCGGCGCCAGTGCCTACATCGATTGTTTTGCTAAATTGCCAAAACGGCACTATAGCTAAGCTGTCCAACAAATGGAGTTTTAATGCTTCTTCTTCATCAGTTATCGCAGTGAGATTAAACGTCTTGTTCCACTTTAATAACTGAGATTGAAGTTCCGCTAGCTTTTCAATTTGTTGTGAAGATAAATCCAGCTTAAGTGATTCAACACCTTGGGTCAGTTTTTCAATCATTGGCACAAATATTAAATTCAGTCACTTAAGCTTGTTTGGATATTTTAACGCTACGTTTTTTCAAAGTAATCAATAGCATTGATATTGCCGCCGGAGTTATCCCTGAAATCCGACTCGCTTGACCGATGGTTTCTGGACGTACATCGTTTAACTTCTGGATAATTTCAGAAGACAAACCACCGATAGTTGAGTAATCGATATCAACAGGTATTTTTTGGCCCAGTTGTTTTTTATGACGCTCAATCTCATCTTTTTGGCGGTCAATATACCCTTGGTATTTGGCCTGGATTTCCACTTGCTCTTTAACCGCATCGGATAACCCTTCTCCAAATGAATCAATGCAAGATTCCATCAATGAATAGTTAAGTTGCGGTCTTTTCATCAAATCAAGCTGGTTATACTCGCGAGCCAGAGGCTTTTCCAAATGCTTATTCAAACTTTTAGCCGCGGCTGATTCGTTGTGGATCCAGGTTTTCTTTAATCGCTGCAATTCTTGCTCAATAGCTTCTCGTTTGGTATCGACTTGCTGCCATAAATCATCGGGCAACAATCCTAATTGATGTGCTTTTTCCGAAAGTCGTAAGTCCGCATTATCTTCTCGCAAAATGAGTCGATACTCGGCTCGCGATGTAAACATCCGGTAGGGCTCTTGAGTTCCGCGAGTAATTAAGTCATCGATCATGACTCCAATATAAGCTTCTTCACGGCTTGGTGACCAAGATTCTTTGCCTTGTGTTTGCAACGCTGCATTCAAGCCGGCAATCAATCCTTGTGCCGCAGCTTCTTCATACCCGGTGGTACCATTAATCTGGCCAGCGAAGAATAACCCATTGATATGTTTGGTTTCTAAAGATGCTTTTAATTCGCGCGGGTCAAAATAATCGTATTCGATGGCATAACCCGGACGAGTAATATGCGCATTTTCGAACCCTTTGATAGAACGAACAAAATCCATTTGCACATCAAACGGTAAACTAGTTGAAATACCATTAGGGTAAACTTCAAAAGTATCGAGCCCCTCCGGCTCGATAAAGATCTGATGCGAATCTCTTTCAGCAAATCGAGTGACTTTGTCTTCAATTGAAGGACAATAGCGCGGGCCAACGCCTTCGATTACCCCGCTGAACATGGGCGAACGATCGAGACCACCATTAATGATCTCATGGGTGCGTGCATTAGTATGGGTGATATAACATGGAATTTGGCGCGGATGCTGGTCGGCCGAACCAAAGGTTGAGAATACCGGCACCGGTGTATCACCGTGCTGGGGTTCTAGTCCATCAAAATTAATTGAACGAGCATCTATTCTTGGTGGTGTTCCGGTTTTTAGTCTTTCGACTCTAAATGGCAATTCTCTTAACCGATCAGCCAAACTCAAAGAAGGAGGATCACCTGCTCGTCCGCCGGAATAATTGGATAAGCCGATATGAATTTGACCGCCAAGAAAGGTACCAGCGGTTAACACCACCGTTTTGGCGTTAAAGCGAAGCCCCATTTGAGTCACTACACCGACCACTTGGTCTTTTTCCACCAATATATCATCCACTGCTTGTTGGAAGATTTTTAGATTAGGTTGGTTTTCTAAAGTCTTACGGATGAAATTTCTATATAAAGTTCGATCTGCTTGAGCACGAGTCGCGCGAACCGCCGGGCCCTTACTGGCATTAAGTTTGCGAAAATGAATACCAGCATGATCAATAGCGGTCGCCATTACACCGCCCAATGCATCAACTTCTTTAACCAGGTGGCCTTTACCGATCCCGCCGATAGCCGGGTTACAACTCATTTGACCTAAAGTTTCGATATTGTGCGTAACTAATAATGTAGACGCGCCGGTACGAGCAGAAGCCAACGCCGCTTCGGTGCCAGCATGGCCTCCACCAACAACGATTACATCAAAGCTTTGGTCAAATATCATTCAAAATACTCAGTTCGCACAAAAGGGCAGGGATCTTACCTAAAAACGGCTAATAAATGAACAGTTTTCTGCGTTCATTAAGGGAACTTATTTAGGAATTCCCCCTAGATATTATCCATGCTTATAACCTAAACAATTTAGCCTAAAACCCAGTAGACACTCGCGCCTCCCAGCACAATTCCGAACAGCAACGCTCCTAAACTCACCAGAAAGACTTGATTGAGTTTTGCGATCTTTAAGTTCTCCGGAGAAACTCTGGGAACAATCATTAACTTTTCCCTTTCTATTCCGAATGAAGAGCTCAAAGCGGAGATACTTTCGTTCGACGCAGTTCCGGTATGCTCTATTCGCTGAATTGTTCTAAGACTCACATCAGAGATCTCTGCTAACTGCTGTTGAGTCCAGCCATTCTTGACGCGTGTGCTTTTGATTAGATTTGAGTTAACTTGCATTCTTCCCCCCAACTTAACCCAAAACTTTTACTAAATACATCGCAGAAAAACCGATCACAAAGCCGAACACAACGATCAGCCCCAAATCTCTAATTATGGATGATCGTTTTTGGTAAAAAGCTCTATCCTGCTCTGCTATCAAGTTTGAACCTTGGTAAATCTCACAAGTTAGTTCACCAACTAGCACGCTGACCACATTAAACTTAATTTTGTATTCGCGGTTATTTAGTTCAAAGTGGTGTTCACCCGTGCGGGAAGTAAGATTTCGCGTTTCAGATACCAACTCATCATCAATATATACATACTCTTTTCCCGACCAAGCTGAACAATTGGCGGCGATGGTCGAGCCATCAACTTCAAAATAGAACCAGAAACCTTCTGTCAAAATGGTAGCTGAGTTAATCTCATCTTGAATCACGTCTTGTAAATTACCCAAAACTTTGTTTTGTAGTTTTTTCATCGTTTAAACCTTTGTTGATTGACTGATTGTCAGTAAATCAACTCATCCTTGATCTGAACACGCTATTAATACGCCATTGCGCTTTTTTGGCATATGACAGCAATACGCCACGTCACTATATATGAACTAATTATTGAAAGTGATTACTTACCTATGCAAAAACTACCAAAGATCTGACCAAGTAGATCATCAGCGGTAAATTCGCCGGTAATTTCATTTAAGCAATTCTGTGTCATTTTTAGTTCTTCTGCCAGGATCTCACCGGCCATCATTTGGGTTAACTGTTCAAAACCTGTATTCAAATGACTTTGTGCTCTATTGAGCGCATCGATATGTCTGCGTCTAGCCATAAAGGTTCCCGATTCTGTTGCTTCGAATCCAACAACACTTTTAAGATGCTCTTTGAGCAAATCAATACCTTGTTTTTGTTTAGCTGAAAGTGTAACCACTCGTTCATCGCGGAGTTTTTCAATATTGGGCGTTTGATTAGCTAGATCGCATTTATTGCGGACCAAGGTAATTGGTGGCAACTCAATAGATGGATCGATAAATTGCTGAATTTCTTCTCTCGCCAGATGGTCTTCGCCATCACTCGAATCAACAACCAACAAGACACGATCAGCTTGTTCGATTTCCTTTGATGCTCGTTCGATTCCTATTTTTTCAACCTTATCTTGGGCGTGTCGCAACCCAGCAGTGTCGATTATGTGAAGCGGGAGCCCATCAATATGGATTTGCTCAGACAACACATCACGTGTAGTGCCAGCAATATCAGTAACGATTGCCGACTCTCGACCGGATAACGCATTCAGCAAACTCGACTTTCCTGCATTGGGTTTTCCAGCAATCACCACTTTCATGCCTTCTCGCAATAAACTGCCTTGTTGAGCTGAGGCGAGTAATTTTGCTAGATCTTGGATAATGTCTTCTAGTTGGGATTTGACTTTATCATCGGCTAAAAAGTCGATTTCTTCATCCGGAAAATCGATCGCCGCTTCCACATACATGCGCAGGTGAATAACTTTTTCTACCAGTTGATGAATTTTTGCAGAAAATTCGCCGGTAAGTGAGCGCAAAGCTGATTTTGCGGCTTGCTTCGATCCGCTATCTATCAAATCGGCAATTGCTTCCGCTTGTGCAAGATCGAGCTTGTCATTGTAGAAAGCTCTTTCAGAAAACTCACCAGGTTTGGCCATCACCGCACCACACGCCAATATTGCATCGATCAACAGATCCATAACAACCGGACCACCATGTCCTTGAAATTCAAGTACATCTTCACCGGTAAAGGAATTTGGATTTTCAAAGTAAAGAGCAATACCTTGGTCAAGCTGCTGCCCGTCATAATCGAGAAAAGGGAGATAATTTGCTATTCTTGGTTGGAGTTTTTTACCAAGCAGCTTCTCAGCGATGCTCTGGCATAAGGGACCGGAAACTCGAATGATAGAAACACCACCTTTACCCGGTGGCGTTGCCAATGCGACAACTGTGGATTGTTTTGCGGTCATAGAATCAATAACTCCCATCCACAAGTTTTACTGAATCGAAATATACCAAGCCTGGAACGGAGCCCAATTAAGAATTGTGCTGACTCCGCTCAGCCGGCGCAACGCCGGAGATTACTTTTTGCTTTTTGCTTCTTGCTCTTTATTAAACTGATTGGTGATATACAACTGCTGAGCAATTGAAATTAAGTTATTGAATAACCAATATAAAACCAAACCAGCTGGGAAAAACACGAAAAATACTGTCATAAACACAGGCATCATTTGCAACATTTTTTGCTGCATAGGATCCATAGTTGGCGAAGTAGGCTGCATTTTTTGCATTAAGTACATACTTGCGCCCATTAGCAATGGAAGGATAAAGTAAGGATCTTTCACCGCCAAATCTTCGATCCATAGGAAAAATGGTGCGTGACGTAATTCAACGCTTTCCATTAATACCCAGTAAAGTGCGATAAATACCGGCATCTGGATCAATAACGGGAAACAACCACCTAAAGGATTTACTTTTTCCTTTTTGTACAATTCCATCATCTTCATCGACATTTGCTGACGATCATCACCATATCGCTCTTTCATTGCTTCCATTTTAGGTTGCAGCAAGCGCATTTTTGCGAACGAACGATATTGAGCTCTAGCCAATGGATATAGCAACATTTTGATAACGACGGTGACCAGGATTATTGCCACACCCCAGTTAATCGCAAATTTTTGCAAGAACAATAGTAAGGCGAAAATTGGCTGACCAATCCACCAGAGAAATCCATAATCCACTGTTAACTCTAATCCATCGGACAATTTCTCTAGATCGTCTTGAATTTTAGGTCCTACATAAAGTTTCGCTTCGAAAACACCGGTTTCATCAGGGTTAATCCACTGCCAATCTTGAGTGATTCTGATTTGAGCTAGACCCGCTTTGCCAAGTCCTTTGGTAGTAGTGTCGATTTTATTAACCGTTTCGCTTTGCGGGATCCATGCAGTAACAAAGTAATGCTGCAAAATAGCCACCCATCCGTTTTGCGTTTGCTCGTTAAGCGGCGCTTCGCTTAGATCTTCAAAATCATATTTTTCATACTTTGACTCAGTTGTAGAATAGGCTGGTCCAACATAGGACTGCATGCCAATTCCGGTAGACTCTTGGTTAGCAACCGCTAAAGTATCTCTTTTCAAAGCGGTAAACATTCGGTTGGCAACTTTCTCTGCGCTTTTATTCACAACCGTATATTTAGTGTCAATTACATATTGTCCGCGGTGAAACGTAAGTGTTTTGACATATTCAACGCCAGAAGCATTGTTCCAATAGAGGTTAACTTCTACTTTATCTTCTCCATCCTTCAGCTCATATTTAGCCTTTTCAGATCGATAAACAGCCACATTGTTTTTGAAATCCGGCGCGCCTTGCCCAAACAAACCGGACAATGCTAAGAAAACACGGCCATTACGGTTTTCCAGGATATTTAGAGGAGCCGCATCTTCTTGCAAAGTTTCCTTATAATTGCGCAACTCAGCAGAAACCAGATTCCCGCCATTTGGAGAAATAAGTACTTTTAGCGTATCGGTGATAACTTCTACAGGCTGAGTTGACGTTACTTTCTCGGTTTGTACAACCGGAGTCTGTGATTGGGGTAGCTCAGACGAAAGATCTTCAGTTGGCTCTGATATGGTATTGACCGGTTCGGAACTCGGTGGTACTTCTAGCGCGTCGAGTGAGCTTTCAATCGAAGCTTGTTCAGTTTGCTGTGGTGCATTCTGTTCTTGCCAGGCGTTGTATAACAAGAATGTCAAAAACGCTAACAGAATAAGCAAAAAATTGCGGGCTGATTCCATGATATTTAGGGTCTCTTTTTATTGATGCTTATGTCCACATTGGGCAGCCGGCGGAACATTATCTACTCCACCAGGATTTAAAGGATGACAGCGTCCAATTCGCTTAATCATCATCCAACTACCTTTCAAACTGCCATGCTGTTGAATAGCTTCAATGGAGTATTGCGAACAGGTTGGATAAAAACGACATTCCCCACCGATAAACAAGCTCAGTGTCTTTTGGTAGATCCTGATAAAACCAATTAAGATTTTCTGCATTTTTTGCGGAATCTGTCGAATAAATCTTCTCGAAAGCGGATTATATCTGTTTTGTCCAAGACAGCAATATCTCTGCGGGTAAGAATAACTAGGTCGTAACATCCCAGTTCGTGTTGATTTAACCTAAATGCCTCACGAAGCAGGCGTTTTACCCGATTTCTTTGATGAGCATGTTTCAGGTTTTTCTTTGCTATGACTAAACCAAGCCTTGGATTTGATAACTGGTTTTTTCTTGCGAGGAGCGTGAAAGCTTTGTTGTGGACTTTAAACGCTTTATCGAAAACAAAGGAAAAATCTTTAGCGTTTAAAAGACGAAGCTCTCGCTGAAATTGAAAGGATATTCGATTCATCCTTATCTCTACTTAAGAGAACTTCAACAAGAGCTGCTAATCTTTCGTTTGTAGATAAAAAATAATCTACAATTAGGCGCTTAGTCTTTTACGACCTTTTGCACGACGACGATTGATTACAAGACGGCCATTTTTAGTAGCCATACGAGCACGAAAACCGTGGCGGCGCTTACGCTTTAGAGTACTAGGCTGAAAAGTACGTTTCATCAGTCTATCCGTTAATTCGTTAAAAAAAGTAGTTGGATCACAGGAAATTAAAGATAACCACCTGTCCTTAAGGGGCGCAAATTCTATTGCATTGCCTTTTGAGTGTCAACGACTTTTCTGGTTACTTTTTAAGCTTCGGACTGTTCTTTAACAATACTCAAGTCGAATGAAACCCGGCAATATCAATATATAGTAGATCATTTTCCGATCAGATCACTATATCTAGTAATAGTGAACAAAAATAAACCATAATTGTGGATAAAAAAAATTCTTAATAATCTTTAAAATATTCAAAAATCACTGAATTATTCTAAATCTCCGCCAAAGAAATAGAAAATCAAACTTTTCTTAACCAATAGTTTTCTGTTATCCCCAGTCTAGTAATAATAATAATAAATAAAAAAGATCTTATTATTATATATTATTAGGATCGACTATATTTGTGGATAAGTACTTTTTAGTAATTAAAAACATGAAGTTATAGAAAGTATAAGTATGTAAAGAAGAACTGTATATGGTTTGATCAAACTATGACTAAAGTTGTAAAAAATGATCATTTTCAGTTAATCTTCACTTACTCATCCTATTTTGTACAATTAATTAACAGATTTAGATCTAAAAGAGGTTACTAAGGAGAAAGTTTGTTTAAATATCCCCCGATCTACCAAGATCAAGGATTGATCAATATTTGATAATTTTTGTTGAAAACTGTGGATCAATTTAAAGATTCGATCTAAACTCCTTAACTCGTTCACAATTGAACGTTAAAAAAATAAATACCAACTCTTCGTTTCTATAAATTATAACGTTTTAAGATTAAAAATTATTCATGTGGAATAAGTGTCAGAGATACCTCCAGGACGAGCTCCCTCCAACAGAGTTCAGTACATGGATCCGTCCGCTTAAAGCGTCAGAGGAAAATAATCGATTATTCCTCCAAGCACCTAATCGCTTTGTATTAGATTGGGTGCGAGAAAAATATCTCCCTAGAATTCGGGAAATCTTAGCCCAAGACGGCGATGAAAAAGTCGATATTCAGTTCGATATCATTAACAACAGGCCGTTATTTGAACAAAAAGAAAACAATAATCAGCGACAGACGTCAAAGCCACCAAATGTTAGTGCTAGGACTGGGTTAAATACCAATAAAACGTCAAACCAGGAAGTCAGTGAAGGTAAGAAGGGAAACTTAAACCGAAATTTTACTTTTGAAAGTTTCGTTCAAGGTAAGAGTAACCAACTCGCAATGGCCGCTGCCAAACAAGTCGCTGAGAATCCCGGGACCGCATATAACCCGTTATTTATTTACGGTGGTGTTGGTTTGGGTAAGACACATTTAATGCAAGCCGTTGGTAATCAAATTTTAAAAAACAAACCGAACGGAAAAGTTATTTATCTTCATTCAGAAAGATTTGTCGCTGATATGGTAAAAGCTTTGCAAACCAATTCCATTGAGAAATTTAAACGTTTTTATCGATCTGTTGACGCGTTGTTCATCGATGATATTCAATTTTTCGCAAATAAGGAAAGATCACAAGAAGAGTTTTTCCATACCTTCAACGCATTACTTGAAGGAAATCAACAAGTTATACTAACTTGCGATAGATATCCTCGAGAGATTGACGGAGTTGAAGAGAGATTGAAATCTCGCTTTGGCTGGGGACTAACGGTATCTATTGATCCGCCGGAATTGGAAACACGTGTCGCAATACTGATATCTAAAGCTGAAGAATCCAATATTACTTTACCGCACGAAGTCGCCTTTTTTATCGCCAAAAGAATTCGCTCAAATGTGCGTGAATTGGAAGGGGCGCTGAAACGTGTAATTGCTAATGCACAATTTACCGGTAAAGAGATTACCGTCGAGTTTGTTAAAGATGCGTTGAGAGATCTAATAGCGGCACAGGATAAACAAGTTAGTATCGAAAACATTCAAAAAACAGTCGCCGAATACTATAAAATTAAAGTATCAGATCTTTTGTCAAAAAGAAGAAATCGCTCAATTGCGAGACCCAGACAACTGGCGATGTCATTGGCTAAAGAACTGACGAATCATAGCTTACCTGAAATAGGTGAAGCGTTTGGTGGGAAAGACCATACCACGGTGCTACACGCGTGCCGTAAGGTAAAGTCTTTAAAAGAAGAATCACAAGATATTAACGAAGATTACACTAATTTAATGCGCACCTTATCGAGTTAGATAGAAATTAGTGAGAGATAGATTTAGATTAAGTTAGTAGAGGAAAAGAAGAGGAGCTCAACAGATGAAATTTACGGTCAGTAAAGAAGATTTACTCGCACCGCTGCAGCTTGTTTCTGGCGCAGTAGAAAAACGCCAAACCCTTCCTGTATTAGCAAATTTACTTTTAAAGATAGAAAATGGGTTGTTAACAGTAACTGCGACAGATTTAGAAATAGAGATGACGACCAAGTTAAAGCTAGAAGGTGAATATCTTGAGGGGGATATCACCGTGCCTGCGAGAAAACTAGTCGATATTTGTAAGAGTTTATCAGGCAACCATCCGATAGATATTGTTTTGGAGGAGAGCAGATTAAAGCTTTCTTCCGGCAAGAGTCGGTTTTCTTTATCTACGATTGCCGCACAAGAGTTTCCAAATATTGAGGAAGCAGTGTTTAATTTGGGTTTCGAAATTGAGACTGCTCAGCTAAAGGAGCTGTTTGATAAAACCCAATTTGCAATGGCCCACCAGGACGTCAGGTATTATCTTAACGGCATGCTGTTGGAAGTAAATAATAGTAATATTGTCAGTGTCGCTACCGATGGTCATCGCCTGGCTCTTTCGAAAACTCAATTGGATCAACCCGTTAGTGAAGAACTGGTGCAAGCAATAATCCCTCGAAAGGGAATTATAGAGGCCGGTAAGTTACTTTCAACTTCTGACGGCTCATGCAAGTTAGAGCTAAGCACAAACCACATACGTATTTCTCTTGGGGAGTTTGTTTTTACCTCTAAGCTAATTGATGGTCGTTTTCCGGATTACGACAAGGTGTTACCAAGGAATGCTCAACGCTTGATGGTCGCTACCAAAGACACTCTAAAAGATGCATTTTCGCGCGCTTCTATCCTCTGCAATGAGAAGTTCAGGGGGGTTCGCTTGAACCTGGTCAATAACCAGTTGTCTATTCATGCGAATAATCCGGAGCAGGAAGAAGCGCAAATTGATGTCGATGTGGATTATAGCGAAGAAGAGTTAGAGATAGGCTTTAATGTTGGATACCTTTTGGATGCGTTAAATGCAATTAAATCAGAAAATGTGAGGTTTAATTTGGGGGATTCCAACAGTAGCGTATTGATAGAAAATGCTGATTCTGGCGACAGTCTTTATGTGGTAATGCCAATGAGGCTCTAGTAAAGAGCCTCTCTTTATATGTATCTTCACTCCTTTAGTTATCAAGGATTTAGGAATCTAGCGCCTGGTCAGATTCAGTTGTCACCGCAATTGTCGATTTTCATCGGTGACAACGGCGCGGGAAAATCAAGTATTTTGGAAGCGATTTCATTGATAACATCTGGTCGCTCATTTAGAACTAACAAACTTAATTTGCTGACCAATAACGAACTTAATGAATTTACTCTTTTTGGCGTTTCAAGTGAGGGCACAAGGATTGGCCTTAACCATCAGAATAAGGAAAAGAGAAATCGGATAAAGATAGACGGGCAGAATATAAAGAGTCTATCGAGTCTTGCTAAAATATATCCCACTCAAGTTTTATGTCCGGAGTCATATCATTTGATAGATTCGGGACCGTCAGAGCGTAGAAAGTATTTAGATTGGTGTTTGTTCCACGTGGAACATTCTTACTTTTCTGTCTGGAAGCAATACAGTGAAGTACTCAAACAAAGGAATGCACTGTTAAAATCTAAAAATTCAGAGGCTATAAAGAGTCAAATAGGCGTATGGGATTCTCAGCTTGTCGACTCATCTAGTCGCTTGAATCATTTTAGAGAATCGATTCTTACAAAGCTGCTAGAAGTTTTTAACGAATTACTCGTTCAGCTTGGAGTAGAGTTTTGCAAAGATTTAACAATAAAATACTACAAGGGGCACACCGATGATCTGGAAGGCAAACTTTCTTCTAGTCTGAATTTAGATATTGAGAGGGGATTTACTCAGTATGGCCCTCATAAAGCGGACTTGAGAATAAGGGTAGCAGGCGTGTTGGCTAAGGATTCTTTATCTCGAGGACAAAAAAAGGTCCTGATAAACACTTTATTTCTCGCCCAAACAATTCTCTTAAAGCAGCTTACTAAAAAGGATAGTTTGTTTATAATCGACGACTTTACCTCAGAGCTGGATACCGCTAACCAAAAGGCGTTGCTCGGTACTTTACTAAGGCAAAAAAACGTACAGATTATTATCTCTTGCTTACAACAAGAGGCTCTCAAATGGCTAGAAAAAGGGTATAATAGTGCCCATATGTTTCACGTGGAACATGGAACAATAACCGCTATGAATGATTCAGATATCAGCGCGGATAATAATATAGATAGTAGTTCCACAGAAAAGAATTAAATATAAAGAAGGTAGAATACTGAATGTCAGAAAATTATGATTCGTCGAGTATTAAAGTTCTTAAGGGTTTAGATGCAGTAAGAAAAAGACCAGGTATGTACATTGGTGATACTGATGATGGTACTGGCTTACATCATATGGTGTTTGAGGTAGTCGATAACTCTATCGACGAAGCTCTTGCTGGTCATTGCACCGATATTAATGTCATTATCCATCCTGATAATTCAGTAACGGTCAATGATGATGGGCGCGGTATCCCGGTAGGTATTCACCCAGAAGAAGGCGTTTCTGCTGCACAGGTTATTATGACTGTTTTGCATGCAGGGGGAAAATTTGACGATAATTCATATAAAGTCTCTGGTGGATTGCACGGAGTAGGGATCTCAGTTGTAAACGCGCTTTCTGATCAGCTTCTACTGACCATTCGTCGTGAAGGCAAGGTTCATGAGCAAAGCTATAATCTTGGGGAGCCGCAGGCACCATTAGCTGTGACCGGTGAAACCGAAAGGACTGGTACTGAACTAAGATTTCATCCAAGCCCGGAAATATTCAGCGACATCAACTTCCATTACGATATTCTAGCTAAAAGATTACGTGAGTTATCTTTCCTTAATTCTGGCGTAAGTATTCGTCTTAAAGATGAACGCAGTGGTAAAGAAGATCACTTTATGTACGAAGGTGGTATTCAGGCGTTCGTTAGCTATTTAAATCAAAACAAGACAGCGCTAAATGAAAAGATGTTCCATTTTACTGGTACCCGTGAAGAAGACGGAATTACGGTTGAAATTGCAATGCAATGGAATGACAGTTTCCAGGAAAACATCTTTTGTTTTACCAATAACATTCCACAAAGGGATGGCGGAACACATTTAGCTGGTTTTCGCGGTGCATTAACTCGTACCCTTAATACCTATATTGAAAAAGAAATTGCTGGTGCTAAAAACAAAGTCTCAACAACTGGCGATGATGCAAGGGAAGGGTTGACTGCGGTTGTTTCGGTAAAGGTACCAGATCCGAAGTTCTCTTCGCAAACCAAAGACAAACTAGTTTCATCTGAAGTGAAAAGCGCGGTCGAACAACAGATGAGCGCCAGGCTTAATGAGTTCCTATTAGAAAATCCGCAAGAAGCAAAAACGATTGTTACTAAAATGATGGATGCTGCACGAGCGCGCGAAGCAGCACGTAAAGCAAGAGATATGACCCGTCGTAAAGGCGTATTAGATATTGCTGGTTTACCAGGTAAATTGGCAGATTGTCAGGAAAAAGATCCGGCTGTTTCTGAACTTTACATAGTGGAGGGTGACTCTGCGGGCGGTTCAGCTAAGCAAGGTCGTAACCGTAAAAATCAAGCGATCTTACCGCTTAAAGGTAAAATCCTGAATGTTGAGAAGGCGCGTTTTGACAAAATGCTTTCTTCAGCTGAAGTGGGAACTTTAATTACTGCTTTAGGTTGCGGGATTGGCCGAGATGAATTTGACGCTGACAAAGCTCGTTATCATCGCATTATTATCATGACCGATGCGGACGTTGATGGTGCACATATCCGAACCCTTCTATTGACCTTTTTCTATCGTCAAATGTTGCCTTTGATTGAAAGAGGTTACGTTTATATTGCTCAACCACCTTTATATAAGATCAAGAAAGGTAAGCAAGAAACCTATATTAAAGATGATGCTAGCTTAGAGGAATACTTAACCAGCATGGCTTTAGATGAAGCTTCATTACATGTTAACCCTGATGCACCAGCATTATCCGGTGATGCGCTAGAAAGATTGGTTAGTGAGTATCGTTCAGTAGAGTCCGATATTAGACGACTATCACAATTGTATGATTCTCGAATTTTGAGAGAATTAGTCTATTTGCCAAAACTTGATGTTGAAGCCTTAAACGATCAATCTTCAGTCGAATCTTGGGTTGAACAACTTAAGCAAAGACTTGCTGGCGATGAAAAAGCCGGGGCTACACGCTACGAAGTTGTTGTGCATAAAGATGAAGAAAGAAATCGCTACTTGCCGGAAGTTAAAGTAATTCATCATGGTCTGTCGCATCCTTACATTTTAGATAAATCATTCTTTGCTTCTGGTGAATATAAAAAGATTATTGCACTAGGAGTTAACATCAATGGTTTGTTGGAAGTGGGCGCTTACATTCAGCGTGGGGCTCGTCAACAGGAAGTATCTAGTTTTGCTGAGGCTTTAGATTGGTTAATGCAACAATCGCGTCGTGGTCTTTCAATCCAGCGCTATAAAGGTCTAGGAGAGATGAATCCAGGCCAATTATGGGAAACTACCATGGACCCTGAGGTTCGTCGTATGCTGCAGGTGACTATTGAAGATGCTGTGGCAGCTGATCAGTTGTTTACGACGCTTATGGGAGACCAGGTAGAGCCTAGACGTGACTTCATTGAGTCTAATGCTTTGGCTGTGGCTAATTTGGATGTTTAGATTAGTAGTTGTGGGATCTCATAGTTTGAGAAATTTTGTCTCAAACGTGTGAAATAAGATCTCACTATTCGTGAAACACAATAAAAGCATGATTACTAAATCGTGCTTTTTTTTGGCTTAAAATTAATATAAGTAAGTACTCACATATTATATCTATGAGATGTTATTACAATAATAGATTATTAGGCTAGTAAATCGATTGCTTTTGCATTATAAAAATGTAGGAAAACAAATACTTATAAGAACTAGCTACTTTATACAATGGAATGATTTAGATGTATGTTTCTAGCCTCATAGAAAGCTTTTATAAAGTAGAAGACCATACAATCCTTTTAGATATCGGTCGCATATCAGAACACCAAAATATTTTGCTAGATGAAGAGGAAAATCTAGCGCCACATGGCGAAGGCGCTCGTAGATATGAGTTCATTGCCGGACGAAACATTGCAAGAAAGCTTTGCGGAAAACTCCTAGGAGGGCAAACAGCCATTTTAAGGGATAAATATGGATGCCCAAAATGGCCGATTGGATTAGTTGGCTCGATTTCGCACAAACTAAAGTTAGCTGCAGTAATGGTTTCATTGGAAAAACACTGTGATTCGATTGGTTGTGATCTAGAAGTTAAAGAGTCGCTTGAAGAGAAAGTATGGTCCGTTTTTATGACTGAGTCTGAGGTAAAACATCTCGATTCGCTCGGACTCGATAAAGATGAATTCTCGAATATTTTGTTCTCTTCAAAAGAAGCACTTTTTAAGTGTCTACATCCCATCTATCGCGATGACACCCCTCCCATATCAGAGCTCCCAATTAAATTTGAAATCCAGGAACAACGGTTACGTTGTTTCTTCTCTTATGAGCAACGGATGTTTCGAGGGGGCGTAATTATGGTAGATCGCATGATATTGAGCTGGTGGTTAGCTATACAAGGAAGCAAAATAGTTTGTTAGGTTTTCTAACAAAATCATGATACAGTGTTAGATAATCTAACGAAAGGGTTGGTTATGGCAAACAATACAGTTCCTAAAAAGATAGATTTAAACAAGTTTAACAATGTTAAGGCTCAATTAGAGGAAGCTCTCAATGACAAACTTGAAGAAGAGGTCGAGTTAGTTATTTTTGAGTCGGAAAGTGATGATGATAGTGATTTATGGGAAACCCCCGCTGTCGATTCGAAAACGGTGATTAAGTTATCGCCGATCGTGGAGGAAATTACAGGACATAAAATTAAGCCAGAATGGATAAAGCCCGGTGGTTATGATGATGTAGCGGAAGCTGTTGATAGTCTTATGGAACAGTTGGAATTAGAGCTAAAGAAAAACGAGGGCTAGACGATGTCGGACGGTGTTAGGACAAAAATTGGTCAGAAGCTAAAAGCGGCGAGAGAATATTTAGGCTACTCCCAAGAGGAAGTAGCAGATAAATTAGGTGTTGCCCGGGCGGCAATATCACTGATAGAAAGTGGCCAAAGAAAACTCGATTCGGTGGAGCTAATGGATTTGTCGAAATTGTACGAGCGACCGATGGCTTATTTTACAGAAGATGATTTTTCAATTGAGTTAGGCGAAGAAGCTGCAGTTTTCGCCCGAAACTACTCTGAGTTATCTGCCGAAGATCAAAAAGAGCTGTTTCAGTTCGCAGAATATTTAGCGTCGAGGTCAAAGAGTCGAGATGAACAGAAATGAGTACAGAAACGCCAAATTAGCCGGCGCTCGCGCCGCTGCGGAAGTTCATCATAAGTTAGGCACGATCGCCAAAATTCGAAATGGTGATAATCAAGTTGATGTTTTTGAATCAATCAATGAGCTTGAAATCCCTGTTTTGTGTAGACCGTTAACAGGATTGTTAGGTGCTTATGTAACGAAACCTCACCGCGGGATCCTAATTACTACTCATCGCCGGTTACCTATTCAACGATATACGGCAGCTCACGAACTCGGCCACTACTGGTTAAGACATGAAGAAAGCTTTGATACTGAGGATTCCGTTTCACTCGCTAGAAGTGGTATTAGTAATGTTGCAGTCCAAGAAGTTGAAGCTGAAGCTTTTGCATCAGAGTTCTTACTTCCTAAATTTTTACTTATCAAAGTTGCACAACGCTTGGGATGGTCTAAGTCAGATTTAAAGCACCCTGATAATGTGTATCAACTATCTCTGCGAGCGGGTGTGAGTTATGAAGCTACTTGGCGTGCACTTCTCGAAAATAAACTTATTAGCAATGTTGCCGCTGAAATCATAGAAGCAAATTCCCCGAAATCCTCAAAACTAAAAATAATCGAGCCTCTTAAATTAGAAGATCCGTGGTCAGATGTAATCGCGCTTGGACTTGAAGAATCAGGTTCAATCGTTCACGTTAGTCCCGAAGATACAGTTGTCATTCAGTTACCCGAACATTCGAGTAGCGGTTATGTTTGGTCAGACTTAAGTGAATTGGATGGAATTGTCTCAATTTCCTCAAAAATTGAAAATTCTAATTCCGATGTTTTCGGCAGCGTGAATATAAGAAAACAGCTTTTTCATGGGACTGGTAGAGTATTAATTGAACTAAAGGAAAACCGTCCTTGGGAAAAGGTGCAAAATCCGAATGCCACGTTTGAAATCGATATCGATTTTTATGGTAAAGAGGAAGGTCTACCGAGGGTGTATCGTAAATGAGCGAAGCGGTAGAAGTTATTGTTGATCTTAGGGAGCAGTTACCCAAAATAAGAGACCAAGGGATAAGACCTTTATGTTTAGCTTTTGCTGGAAGTGACCTGAACGCATTTAACAACAATTTAGTTTCACACTTATCAGTGGAATACCTTGCTTTTCATGCATACCAATTAATGAATACATATAAAATTGATCAAGGGTTAAGCATTCCATCTGTTATCCAGGTACTTAAGGAAAATGGACAAATTCTTGAAGCACTTCTGCCCTATGACGAAAGTAGAGCCAAATTAATATCACCACCACAAAGCAAAACAGAAGTATTTAAAACGGTAAGCATCGAAGATAGATGTACATCGGATCTGGTGATATCAGCACTTGATAACAAGAAAATTATCTTACTGGGTTTAAGCTTAACATCGTCATTTTTTGATCCGACTTCGCCATACGTTTTGGATTACGAAACTGGTGAGCAAGGTTTACATGCGGTTACTGCGGTGGGTTACGGCGTTTATCAAAACGAGAAAGTTATTTTGATCCGTAATAGTTGGGGAGAGAGCTGGGCAGAAGAGGGTTATGCCTGGTTAACTGCCAAATATATAAATAATAGAACGTTGACCTCTATTCAATTGATAGGAAATTCATGAAGCCAATATCAGAAAACATCAGAGAGCTCGCTTGGTTTGAAGCTTTAAAACACCTCTATCAAAATGCAACCGATTACATCGAATACAACTTGATTGTAGAAGTAAGAGATCCTGTTCATTCTAATAAAGTTTCACGTCAAATACGAAAATCATTGGATCAACTATTAGCAGACTCTCCTGATGGACTTTATCCTATACAAACAGTTGCCGATACAATATTTCCGGCCACCGAATATAAGGCTGAAGGAATGGAAGGGGTTTATTCGACCTATCCAAAGGAAGTGTATCCCAAAATTAAATGTAACAAAGGTAATACAACCGGAACTTATGCCTACCGGATTGTGCGGGGTAAAGATCGAGAAGGTGAGCCATGTAATCCCTTAAAAAATGTGATTGGTAGATTACGGGGGCAGCTAAATAAAAAAAATGGCGGAGGGATCCGTTGCGCATATGAAATTTCGGTAGATGATGTCGAAAGTATTCCGATAAACAGAAATGACAACGGTCTAATGGGATTTCCTTGTTTAAGTCATTTAAGTTTTAAGTTAAATCATGACCGAACCGCTCTAAATCTCACCGCTATCTATCGTTCGCAAGATTTTATTCAAAAAGCGCTTGGTAATTTTTTAGGGCTAGCTCGCTTGCAAGATGCAGTCGCTAGAGAGCTTGGTATTAAAGTCGGTGTATTTGTGTGTCATGCAACGCTGGCTCGGATGGATCAACATAAGAATCTAACTAAGACTAAAATTTCAAAGTTTATTGATGAAATCGAGGAGCTGAAAAATGGAAGCAGCTGAATATCAAGAAGAATCGAAACGAACGGAAAATATTAATTGGTTAAATCCTCATGGGCCTGATGTTGCAATACTAGGTGTTATTGGAGAGCTTGGTTCACTCGCCTCAGTCCTAAAAAAACACCAGCGAGATGGAATTTACTATTCTGCTTTTGAAGAACACTTTGAAGAAGAGTTGGGGGACATATTATGGTATGCCGTTACTATCGCCTCTAGATTAGGAATAAAATTAAATGAATGGCCAATTGATTCTGAAGGAATCGTAGATGAGTTCGAAGGAGTCTATAAAATACATTCAAGTGTCATGAAATTATCACTTCAAAAAGATTGGATGTTTAAACCTGATAGTGTTAATAAAGAACTAGCAGTCTCGCTAGTTAACAATCTAATTATGGATCTTTCCTCGTTAGCTAACCATATAGCTACTGATTTAAAAACGGTAGCAAGAAATAGTTGCAACAAGAATCTATCTTATTGGGCAAAATTTAGTGACCTTCCCGCAAGAACTTTTGATAAAGACTTTCCTTCTCATGAAAAGTTACCAAGAAAATTTGAAATTGATTTTTATGGGATAGAAGATAATAAAGCGGTCATTATCATGATGAATGGTGTTGCGTTGGGAGATCGGTTGACTGATAACGCTTACGTTGATGACGGTTATCGATTTCATGATGTTTTTCATATTGCTTTGGCAGCGACTTTAGGCTGGTCGCCAGTATTTCGAAGGATGCTAAAAAAGAAAAGAAAAAGTGTTCCTAAAACTGATGAAATACAAGACGGTGCTCGCGCAGCAATTATTGAAGAAGCAATCATAAATCATGTATATGATTACGCGCGTACGAGCAAAAACTATCTTGAAGGGATGAGCCGTGTAGATCTAGATCTAATCAAAAGGATTCAAAATCTTGTCAGAGGATATGAAGTAGAGAAATGTGAGCCTTGGGAGTGGAAAGATTCAATTATGAAAAGCTACAAAATATTCCGAGAATTGAAATCCAAAGGCTCAGGCCGGGTGGTTGTCGATTGTGAAAAACGCTCGCTTACATTGACTGATATTCCTGTGCAGTAACTATGTTTTTATTGATCCGCCATTTCGGTGGATACCAAACGTTCAAGTGAGATGGGGTTGGATTAAACTTCTGTTTGATCCGAGTTCTTCCGCTGATCCCTTGCACATCAGGATGGGCGATCCGAGAATACTTATCAACTTCGCAAAATAGATTCTGGCAGTCGATTAAATGCAGGGGGCGTCCCCATAAATTCTTAAAATTATAGTTGAGTCGATCAAAATGATGATTTTGATCTTCAGTCATCATCTTGATGATATCAACCGGTGTATAGTCGCCGAGATCTGTAAAGCACTTTCGAATACCGTCAAGCGCGCCCGGCCCAGGCACAACAAAGTCATTCTCAGAATAGTTAAACCAGTCAGAGTAATTTAAATCGATAATGAATTGATAAGCTAAGAATCGGCCAAATGATTCGATCGAAAGTAGCAACTCAAACCCTGCCTCCAATGAAGACTGATCTTTTAGCAATTGATGAAAGTCGTCTTTTAGTAATTCGCTGAGCAAGGTTAAATGAAATTTATGTTTTCGAACGCCCAAATATTTTTTCTTTGGACCAGATGGCATAATATACGCGGCTGAATATATCGATTTTTTTGCGGCGATCTGTTTTTCTAAAACTGCATCGAATTGATTGAGATTAAAGGTCTTGGTACTGATTTCGCCGAAATGTTCTTCTAACAATTGCCAAGTTTCTATTTTATTAAAGATCTTAAAGAGCAAAATACGAAAGACGGTATCTTTAAGTCCCCACTTCTTCGAGTAGATCACATTTTTAATCAGATATTGGCTCACTCGATCTGAAGCACGATAGGCATTAGTAAACTTGAACTCACTAATAATCGGATCATCAGACCAAGGTTTTTCTTGTCCTTCAATTCTGGAAAAGAAAGCTTCTTGTCGTCTTACGGCAAACTTCCAATAAGTATCAAATACTTCAGAAACAACAGGCTTTGTTCGTTTAACAAAGATCAGAGGCGCTTTTTGTTTTTTGGTGCTAGTCATATTTGTATAGCTCCTTTTCAGAGTGCCAACAATAATATTGATCTTTAAGGCAAATCGCTAGATAATATTATATTATGATGTAAATGATTATAATATAAGTGATGGCGAGAAACCAGAAAAATGAAGCGCTCCGACAGGAAATGTGTCGTCGTTTAAGGCTTCTAGCGGAGAAGCACCTGGAAATTGAACGTAAACAACTGTCGGAGTCATTAGGCTATAAAAATGACACTGTTTTGCGACGCGTATGGAAAGGTGAAGTTTTTCCGGATACTGAGAGACTTGCAAAGTTGGCAAAACTGAAAACCGAAAATGGTGGGTCCCCCAATATTCATTGGATCATTGCCGGCGAAGGAACTCCATTATTATTTGAAGCCGATCGAGACCCTAGTACTCAATCCCGCTTAATCGACGTATTATCTAGATTGCCAGTAAGTAAAACTAAATCGCTATTGTCGTTTTTAGAGCAATAACATCTTTTAAATTCTCGCTAAATATCATCTTGTAACTCCATACTTCTAATACTGTCTAAAAGTAACTCATTCATTTTACTAAAAAAACAACTCAAATATAGCGTTATAATGCTATGTAAGCTATTGATTTTAAAAGATATTTTTGATTTAAAATTGCTTATTCTAATATATAAATATTCCTGTATTGGTTGAGTTACTTATGACCCCATTTGCCTTGTTTCTTTATAGCTTGAGAAAAAGCAAAAGCCTTCAACAGAGCCAGTTAACAGATCTCCTTGAAGTCAATCCGTGTTACATAAGCGCGATAGAAAAAAGTAAGAAAGGTCCGCCATCCAAACCGATCTTAGAAAAATTGATCGACAGGCTAGAGCTTGATAAAGAAGAGCAAGGCTTGCTCTGGGATTCGATAGAAAAATCACAAAGAGTAATTCGAATCCCAGAATCAGCTTCCCTAGAGGAATATGCCTTCGCAAGTGAACTAAGAAAGCAATTAGGAGCGCTGAGCAAAGATCAGATTGAGGCGATGCGAAGCATCCTTAAATTGGGAGAAAGCTCTAAAGCAAAAAGAAAATTGGAAATAAGGAGAATTTAATATGCGAGTAATAGATCTAAGTAGATAAGAAAAACGGAACAAATTTGTCGACTTGAACCGTCTCTTACCTTGGTGCGTTAGCTGATACTAACTGCGTGGTTGTGATTAGTATCTCTTTCTCAAAGAGCACCGTCAAGCTCGTCCTAATTTTTCCACTTTAATTTATAATTTTGGTGGCAATAAAAGAATCTAGTGTTGGTGGTGTAAAAGAAACAATAAATGCGATTGGGTTGGGTATGGTAAAGAAAACTGGAGCAGCAGAAGATCTTCAAAACCACGACTAAAAATAAGAGTCCGCTTAAGAGCAGATTTTAATTTTTTAAAGGACAATAACTCATCCGAATCATTGTCCTTTTTTATATCTATTGACACTAAGTTTTTGTTCAGGCTCTAGAAGTTAAATCCTATATTCTTAAGTTGCTCGAGAAAGTTCAGTCTTCCAGATAAAAATATTGATATTCTTATTTTTTTCTGAGACTTAAAAATTATAACGTGCCAGTAATAATTGTCATTGAAGTAGACACTCTCAATATTCTCCCATCTTTCTTCTATTTTTTTTCGCCAAGGTGATTCAAAAATGATCTTTTCTTCGTTGAATGAGAGTTTTACAAATAGAAAGTCAATAAGAAAGTAAAAACCTAAACCCGATGTAATTGAAGTCAATGTTAAGGCGATCACAAGATCGGTAGGTTTATCCATTATATCGTGATCGTCGAATATCACCCATATAAGAAAAGCGGTCATTGAAAAACAAAGAACTGCAATGAAAAGAGCTCCTTTCCCCATACTCAATTTATTGCTGACATCTGATTGGCTCGGGTTGTTTTTAAAATAGCTAATTAAAAGGATGATTATAATTGAACCAACTAAACCCGAAATAATTGCGGAGATCATAGAGTACGTAATCTCTTATAATAATTGTGAGTGACTATTTTATCATAGTCAAAGAATGTCATTAAATTCTAGCAACAGTATTTAATGACTTAAGCTAAAAAAACAACTAGATTACCTTCAAGCACAATCTCTTGAATATATCATCACATAAGTTCAAAAGGAAAAAATATGAGTAGTGAGTTAGATGTTAAGACATTGCACTATGGAACTGTCGCTAAATACTTTAACAAAGAACTATGGTGTGAACATCTGGACTGGTATAAAGCTAGCGGATACAAGATCTATAGCTTCGATGCTGAAAAGTGGTACACAATTGATGATGTATTCAGCGGTATTCACGAGATCTTTTCGTTTCCTGGATATTTTGGTCGAAATTGGGGAGCGGTAGATGATTGCATTACCGATATTGATACTGGCGAGAATGGAAAAGTACTCGTATCAATAGAGAACTTTGATTTATGGTATGGCCGAGATGCGAATAATGCGCATATTTTTCTGGAAGTATTGGCTTCTAGAACATATCAAAGTCTGGTTCATGGAAAGAAGTTTGTTAATATCATTCACAGTAACAATCCAAAACTAAATATTCGTGATGTAGGGGCTCACTCGGTTCACTGGAACTGGGCTGAATGGGACCAAAAGAGTAGAGGAATTGAAAATAGTGGATTTTGAGGAGTGGTGCATTAATGAAATAAACGCTGATGATGAAATTTTCGGTGCTATCAATAAACATTCCTTAAGGTTTGTAGATATAGAAGGCCCAATAAAATATGCTCGAAGTGTCATTAACTAGTAAAAGCTTAATATTAAATGTTTATTAGAAAAGAGAAGTTATGGGATATATACGAGTTAATGGAAAAAGAAATAAATGAACTTCTATCCAAAATAAAAACGCGTGAGAGTTTTGAGCTTAAAGCCGATCTGATTGGCAATAAGACGCTATTAGAACATTCGATTCGTTTACTCAAGAAATGTGATGAACATAATATTTGCGCCGGTTCGGTTTTTACTAAGTTACCCAAAAAGATTTGTGATCTGAGTACGGAATTATTGAAGATGGTGAAACTGACGCTAGTAAATATTGGACTGAAATAGAGATAGATGGTCGACAGTATGGAAATGTAAGACCTGGTGAAGGAGGTGTCATTATAGAGTTGTAATGCAGATTTTATTAATACTTTAATTAGAAAAGAAGTATTAATATGAACTCACAGATTGAAGATCAAATAAAAGCTATAGATTGTCAGAATTGTTCATAATTGCTGTATGTGCTTAAGGGAGAACTTCCAACTTCCAAAAAATCTAAAACTGAGTTTTGTTTTGCGTGGAGTCTCAATACTGACTGCGCCTTTTTCGCTGAGTGATGAACTTAGACTCTAACCGATATCATTTTAAGACTGATTAGGTAAATAACTCAACTACATTTGCAATCGCTTGCCATTCGTTGAGAAAGCGCTCAATATGAAGTTCAGACTACTAAATTAGGCCTAGTAAATGAATATTAAGCTACCCAGAATAACTGTTGGGGAACTAATTGATTCTCTATCACAATTAGATCGAGAAACTTATGTCAATTTTAGCGGGTTAGACTTTGTAGAGCTATCTGAACCTTTCTCCGGCAAAATCGATGTGATATTTTTACAGCATATTGAAAGGGACACAGAAGGATTTTGCGAGATAAGATATAACTAGATGAGAATATCTCGGAAGTTTTGACTCATAAGTAACTCTAATCTACAGAGTCTTGGTAAATATCAGAAATATAACTACCGTCGAGCGGTATTCATGAATTCAAACGAAAAGAAAAAGCAGATGCTAGAAAATAAGATTACTTATAAAACTAAAACAATTTATTTTTATAAACAGTATTCCTACGAAAAGTATGCTGACGCATTGGAATTTGCTATTTCGGACAGGCAGAAAATATTGACATCTAGTTACTAAAGTTAATCTAACTCAACTCGATTATTGAAATAAATAATTAAATACATAACAGAGAAAGTATGCCCTATTCAAGTGCACTTAAAATAACTCCAACATACTTTGTTTAATATCTCTATTTGTTTGTCCTATACTTTTTGCCATTTTGCATATAAAAGCTTTCAGAGTTTCCAGTACAAAACTTCTTATATTTAATGCTTAATATTTTTGAACGTTAGCTCTTTCGATATAAGCTTGCTTTTATTCCGGGTAAGAAAAAATTTATTCTCAACCTATATAACTCAGGTGGTTTGGGGAAATCTTTGTCATCCATTTGATCACTCCTTTGCACATAATTAAATAATAATAATTTTTGCAGTTATCTGTGAGCGATGCACTCTCCTTTAATTAAACTAAAGCCAGGGTTGCAGCTCCAGTCGTTTCCAGAATAACCTATGTGCGCGTTGGTCGGCACTTTTATCAAGTTACAACTATTTTTGAGCTTGCTATAGCCTCTATTGCAACGCCATTTTTTTCCTGAATTTGCCAAAAAACCGTTGTCTGGAATATCTATTTTTTCACATCCATTAGCAACTTTTAGAAATCCTCTGTTACACTGCCACTGGTCTCCAGTCTCACTTATAGAAGAATTAGCGGGCAGAGTTATCGGAAAACATTCATCACTTTTTTTGAAGTAGCCTCGGCGGCACTTCCATCCTTCCAAAGAATATATACTTGTCAACACTGCATTTTTTGGGGCTACAATTTTTATGCATTGCTTATTCTTTAGGGCAAACCCAATTTCGCAACGCCAGCCTGGAGAACGCCTGGGATCGCTGATATATGCATTATTGGGCAAGTCTATTTTTACGCATTCTGTCGCAGTTTCAAGATAGCCCTCTAAACATGTCCAATGTTTTCCATAGTGAGGAGTGATTAAGTAAGCGTGTTCAGGAACGACAACTTTTTCACAACTGTTAACGTTTCTGAAGTACCCTCTTTTGCACCTCCACCCTTTCCCCGATGCACTTAAAAAACTATTGCGAGGAAGTTTAATATCAACGCATTTGTTATTTTCTTTTGTAAATCCGTAACAACAAACCACAGGATTAACAATTTGACATGAATCTAATTCATCTGTCACTTCTTGAGCAATTGCTGACATTGACAAAAGGAAAATTGCGATAAGCTTGATTAAGATAATCTTAATCAAAACCTTTCTGGAAAATAAGAATGACATATAGCCCTACCAAGTGCATTAATCGGATAATTACGTATGGATAGTTCTGAAATCGAAGTTAAGGAGAGACGGTAGAAAAAGCTTTGAATTAATCGAAACAAATTAAGATCGTTATTCAGATCATGATTATACACTATTACTGCATCAGATACTTGATTTTAGCTCATAAAGCAAACCTTGATATAGAAATGGATGTAACTATGTTGATAAAAACTCGTATCGAAAAACATATTGGCTGAGAAAAAGAAAAAATTCCAAAAATCTTTGTTCCAGGTGAGTTTCATCTAGTTCACCTTCGAAATAGACCTTTGACCACTTCTTGATGATGACGATGTGGAAATTTCCAGCGATGCTATTTATTGTTTTATATTTTCTCCAAATGTCTTCACTAAACTCCAGCTGTTAATCCAATTATTTCAACGGCTAAATATGTGCATCAATTCAGGTTCTCTTCCATACAATATTGCTAGTTAGATTTTCGCTTATCTCTCACTAAATATTGATTACCCAGCGCTTTCTTCAAATCAAATCAATCACTTAACTTTTTAAGCCCACAACTCATGAGCTTTTGTGCCAAAATCGTAAAATGAGATTCCATAAATAGTGAAAAAGAAAAAGCCTCCTTTTGGAGGCTTTTTTGTGAACAATTAAAAGAAGAAAACTGGCCATAAAATGATTTTCGGGATTTCATTGACCCATTCCAAAGAAATACTAGGCTTTCAGGTAATGTGAGTATCGAGGAATTTGAATATGTGGAAAACAAGCGTCAGTTTAATTTTTCAATAAACAAGGTTTTCTGATTGGAATTATTCATTTTCCCTCGAATAATCGTGCGTTTTTTGTATGTTAGCGTTTTTGTCCTCTAAACTTGGTAACCATTACTTGTGAGTTCAATCTCCATCCAACGACCTAAGAATCGGGCAGCCTTCGTCTTTTGATGAATTACACTGGGCCGATAGGTTCGAGAGAACCGTTGCTAATTGTTTTAGGTCTTTTATTTTAGCTTCAACAACCGCTAGGTGAGAGTCTGCGATCTTTTGAGCTGAGTGACAGTCTTCTCGATTATTGTTTGAAAGTTGTAAAAGTACGCGTATTTCTTCCAGGCTAAATCCTAACTCTCGCGAACGCTTAATAAAATTTAGTCGTCTGATATTGTTCTGATCGTAGAGTCTATTTCCACCCTCGCTTCTTAGGGGTTCATCAATAAGTCCTATTTTTTCGTAATAGCGAATCGTCTCTATGTTGACACCAGTTTGCTTAGACACGCGACCGATGGTTTTCAAGCTATTTGTCATTTTAATACCAATTAAACTTGTATCTGTAGTTACTACAGATATTAACATTAGTAGTAGGGAGCTTTCATATAATCGGCTGTTAATGCTAATGAGCATCAAACTGAAACTTATCGACAACAGAAAGAATACGAAGGTCTTTAACTAGAAAATTTGGATAACTCAATGAGCAACATAAAATTGCATTCCACGATCACTTGCCCAGAATGTAGCTTTCAAAAAACAGAAGAAATGCCAACGAATGCTTGTCAGTGGTATTACGAATGTGAATCATGCAAAACATTGCTCAGCCCGTTAAAAGGCGACTGTTGTGTTTATTGCTCATATGGAACAGTGAAATGTCCACCAATTCAAGAAGGTAACGCTTGTTGTAGTAGTTCTTAACGAAAGTTGTCTCTTGCGATTGGTGCAATAAGAGGTAATTGATGATGGATACGGTAAAAGATGCGTATCAAGAACATGGCAGCATCGAGCCGCCAAGAATAATAGGTCGTATTGTTCGACTTCTTCTGGGCGTGGTTTGCCTTGATCTAGTTAGGCAAATTGTGGACGACATACCTGGAATGATTGAACGTGGCTGGCCTGTTAATCTTGTGGCCATCTGTACCGTCTTTCTTGGTTTATATTTACTCCGACCGGTTTTAAACCTTGGCTTCACCCTTAAAAATAACTATTGGGCACAGATACTGGTTTTTGCTACTACACTCGCCATTTTGATATATGAATGGCTATCTGGTGGGCCAATGTTTGGCAGAGTATTCACCGCCTTTTTAATGTTATGGATGACCTACGTGTTTGGCCACCTAGGAATATCATTCGTCCTTTCCGCCATTATCAAAACACCTGGATGTGAAATGAGGGCGATCCCCCATTTGTGGACTATCGTAACTGGGAAACAATCTTTTGAGCATCATTGTCCTGGATTTATTCGAAATATTGACGAATGGGAGCAGAACCGAAAGAAGTAAAATACCAGTAATCCAGGTTGTGATGTTCAGTCTCAACCAAAAAACACTTGAATGTAATCACTTGGAAAAGTCATGATTTTTTCTACTTTAGCGGAATAAGAGTTTTTTATTGTCGTTATAAGTTGCTGATGCCTGAATGACGACGAATTAAAATGGGATCATTTTTATTTTCTGCTTTTAATCAAATGAGGCCATTTACCAGTGTTGTTCATTAGGTTGAAAAAGCTGTAATTTATTTGAAACCGAAATTCCAAAAATTAAAAAACGTATTAATTATCAACTAGTAAAGGAGTAGGGAGCTTAATGTCCTTTTTCAACAAAATGTTATCAAAAGTCGGAATTGGTGCCGCAAAAATTGACGCAGTATTGGATTCAGAAGTACTAGTCCCTGGAGAGGAAGTTTCTGGAACACTGAATATTGAAGGGGGGAAAACCGATCAAGAAATCAATAAGATCGATTTGGATATTTATTCAAACTACTTTGTTGAAGAAGAGTACGAGGAAGACGAAGAAACCTATAGTCGAATGGCAGAGCGTTCAACCAAGATCAACTCGGTAGAAGTTGATGAAAGCTTCACTATTAAAGCCGGCGAATCAAAGCAAATACCATTCAGCTTTACCTTGTCAGCATACGCGCCGCTGAGCTATGGCAAGTCCAATACCTGGTTGAGAACCAATCTTGATATTGATAGTGCTCTGGATAAAGCTGACAAGGACTATGTTCAAATAGCTCCTACGCCAATTCAAAAATCATTACTCGATGCGGTCAGTGAACTCGGCTTTAAGCTGGCCGAAGCTGAGTCAGAGGGTGCTGAAGGAGGAATTACGCCATTGCCTTTCGTTCAGGAATTTGAGTTTAAACCTGTCGCTGGAGAGTTTTATGGACAGCTGGATGAATTGGAGATGATAATGCTTCCCGATGGAGAAGTACTAAATGTCTACCTGGAGATTGACCGTAAAGCTCGAGGAATTAGCGGACTATTTGCGGAAATGCTGGGGACCGATGAGTCTAAAGCCTGTATATCTGTGGCAACTGATAATATCGATGTTATCGTGGAGCAACTACAGCAGGTGATTCGGGAACATTGTTAATAATCCTTACAAGCTATTCATAGTTTCAGTCTAAGGCGGCAAATTGTCGCCTTTTCTTTTTAACACTAAGTAATTACAATCCCGCAGTATTAATAAATCACGTTATTGATTTTGCTTAACTATTAACCTAGATCAGTATTTTTTTAGAATAACTCACTAAAATGCTGGGGTATTAGCTAATAAACGATTTAAAATCTTCACTTGCGCATTGAGGAGTTGTTTACCATGAAATTAAAAATGATTGCGGTAGCCGGTTTAGCCGCATTAGTATCTTTCCCAACTATCGCTGCAGACATTGCGGCAGGTAAGGCAAAGTCGGCTGTTTGTGCCGGTTGCCACGGACCTGATGGGATCAGTTTTATTCCAACCTATCCAAACCTGAAAGGACAAAAGGCTGCTTACACTTATAAGCAATTGAAAGACTTTAAAGAGAAAAGGCGCAATGACCCGGTCATGATTGCCCAGTCTATGGGATTATCTGATGAAGATATGAAAAATATTGCGGCTTATTATGAAAGCTTAGGTAAAAAGTAGTTCTTACCCAATTCATAAAAAAGGAGCTTGTTAGCTCCTTTTTTATTGTTCTTCGCTGCTAAGAAGCAACTCTACAAATCCTGCAAGATCTTCAAAAATAGGAACATCGCCTGGCAATTCCGGCTTAACTCTGGTTCTTTGACCCTTTCCGGTAAGAACTAGGGCGGGTCTACAGTATGCATTTTGAGCACATTGGATATCCGAAATCGAATCACCGACAAACCAGGTTTCTTGTGGAACCGCGTTAAACTGTTCGAGTAATTTTAAAGCCATTCCGGGGTTGGGTTTTCGGTTAGGCCCGGCGTGATCTGGGTGGTCCGGACAAAATTCAAGCGCGTGAATTTGCGCACCAGCGTTAGCAAGTGCTAACTCCATTTTTTTATGGATCATGGTTAGCGTGATTGAATTAAAATATCCTCTTGCGATCCCCGATTGATTGGTGGCGATTGCGACTTTGTAGCCCGCCTGGTTTAAGCGAGCGATTGCTTTTAGGCTTGATTCAATTGGGAGCCATTCTTCAGGCGACTTTATATAGTCGTCGGAGTCGTGGTTGATGACGCCGTCGCGGTCTAAGATGATGAGTCTGGATTTAGAATTGGACATTATTACCTTCTCCCTAGCCCTCTCGCCCAATCTTAAAAATCAGAGGAGAGGGTATAGAGCGGAGAATTTACTTTTGAAGTAGGGAAATATCAGCGATTCCTAAGAACAAGTTCCGTAGCTTAGTGATCAAAGCTAAGCGATTGTTGCGAATTTGTGGATCTTCGGCGTTGATCATAACTTTATCAAAGAAGTTATTAACCACATCTTTTAATCCAGCCAATTCATCGAGTGCTTTTTGATAGTTTCCTTCATTGACCTGAGACTCAACAAAACTTTCAACGCTGTTAATCTTTACAAATAAACTGGTTTCCTCAGATTCAAATAACGACTCATTGATAGCAATGGATTTTGGATCGAAATCAGATTTTTCCAGTATGTTTTTAACTCGCTTATTAGCTTCCGCTAAATCCGCTGATCCGTCAGTTTTATTAAAACTCTCAACGGCGTCAATCCTTGCTTTAAAATCTGTTGGCTGAGTTACCTTAAGTGATTGCACCGAATTGATCACTTGAGTTGGTGTGCCTAAAGATTGATACAGTGCTAACTCTCTCGCTGCAAAGAACTCAAGTAGTTTCTCTTGTGTATTAGCTTCAAGCTCGATTCCTTGATAAGCACTAATCGCACTTTCAATCAAAGTGGCAAGGTCGAGTTCAAGTTGTTTTTCGCTTATTAAACGAATGACACCTAGTGCGGCACGCCTTAAAGCAAATGGATCTTTGGCGCCCGTTGGGATCTGCCCGATCCCAAAAATACCGACTAAAGTGTCGAGTCTTTCAGCAAGCGCTAACACCAATCCCGTTTCTGTCGATGGCAATTCATCGCCCGCGAAACGCGGCATATAAATCTCATCCATGGCGGCGGCAACGTCAGATGGTTCGTTGTCGTTAGTCGCATAATATCTTCCCATGATCCCTTGTAGATCGGGGAATTCATATACCATATCGGTCATTAAATCGCATTTGCATAACTGGGCTGCTCTATCTGCAAGATCTTGGTCAAAACCAAGTGAGTGAGCAATTACTTTACTCAAATCCCTTACTCTTTCAGTTTTATCAAATAATGTTCCCAGCTTGTTCTGGAAGACAATGGTCTTTAATTTATCAACATAACTTTCCAGCTTCTTCTTGCTATCGGTATCATAGAAGAACTTAGCGTCAGCTAGTCGTGGCCTGATAACTTTTTCGTTGCCTTCAATTACTGACTCTGGTTTAGAGCTCTCAATGTTAGAGATGGTAATAAATCGAGGTAGTAAGCTCCCATCGTTATCGATCAGATGAAAGTACTTTTGATGTTCTGCCATTGATGATATTAGTGCTTCCGCAGGAACGCTTAAGAATTCATCATCGAATTTGCCCATTAGCGCCACCGGCCACTCGACTAAGCAAGCGACCTCTTCGAGAAGATCTTCGTCGACTACTGCCACAGCATTAATTTTGCTAGCCGCTTCTTCTACTTGAATTCGAATTTGAGCTTTTCTTGCCTCGAAACAACAAACGACCTTAGCTTCTGTCAAGGCTGATTCGTAAGCATCAGCGGAATTTAGAGTTATTGCCTCAGGTGCGTGGAATCTATGACCAAAAGTATGGTTGCCGGCTTTTACTTCAAATAATTCGACTGGAAGTATCGAATCACCCTGGATCGCTACTATCCAATGAACCGGTCGGCTAAACTGGCTTGTAGAATCCCCCCAACGCATTGCCTTAGGGACCGGCAATTGACTTACCGCTTTTTCAAGAATTTCCTGGATTAGCTCACTTGTTGACAGGCCTTTTACTTCAGCTTGATAAGCCAGTCTTTCGCCTTTACCTGTATCCTTTCTTTCTAACTGTTCGATATCCACGCCGCATGATTTGGCAAAACCTAACGCCGCGGGTTTTGGATTACCGTTATCATCGAAAGCGGCAGCGACAGCCGGGCCTAACCTTTCAACAGTTCGATCTGCTTGGGCTGTGTCCAGTCGATGAAAACGAATAGCTAATCTGCGCGGTGTCGCAAACCACTCGCTATCATGGTATTTCAGATCTACTGATTCGAATGACGCAGCCACACTGTCGTGTAGCGAGCTAGCCAATTTTGTTAACGCTTTCGGTGGCAGCTCTTCACAGCCGAGTTCAAATAAAAAGTCTTGCTGGCTCATTATTTTTTCTCCTGCTTGCAAATCGGGAAGCTGAGTGCTTCGCGTGAGTCGTAGTAGGCTTGAGCTACCGCCCGCGCCAAGGCGCGAACTCTTAAAATGAATCTCTGTCTTTCCGTTACAGAAATAGCGTGGCGAGCATCAAGTAAGTTAAATGCGTGAGAAGCTTTGAGTACCATTTCATATGCTGGTAAAGGCAATCCTTTTTCGATTAATTGCTGGCTTTGGGTTTCGCAATAATCAAAGAAACCGAATAAGTAATCCACATCCGCGTGTTCAAAATTATAAGCAGACATCTCTACTTCATTTTGATGGAACACGTCCCGGTAATACACGGTACCTTGCGGGCCTTCGGTCCAAACGAGATCAAAAATACTATCCACGTCTTGTAGATACATGGCTATTCTTTCAAGACCATAAGTGATTTCACCGGTTACCGGTTTACACTCGATCCCGCCAACTTGCTGGAAATAAGTAAATTGAGTGACTTCCATACCGTTAAGCCACACTTCCCAACCAAGTCCCCATGCACCAAGCGTAGGTGATTCCCAGTTATCTTCAACAAAGCGAATATCGTGTTCAAGCGTATCGATACCGAGAACCTTAAGTGAGTTAAGGTATAAGTCCTGAATATTTTTAGGTGATGGTTTTAAGATGACCTGGTATTGGTAATAGTGTTGTAAACGATTGGGGTTTTCCCCATATCGCCCATCAGTTGGTCTTCGGCAAGGTTGCACGTATGCAGAATTCCATGGCTCAGGTCCGATAGAGCGCAAGAACGTCGACGGGTGAAATGTCCCTGCGCCAACTTCCAAATCTAAAGGCTGCACAATAACGCAACCTTGGTTTGACCAATATTCTTGAAGCGCCATGATCAGACCTTGGAAAGTCTGGGGGGCACCTTGAATGCCTGTTGATCCTTTATTGGATAAGCCTGTATCTGACAAAGCCTTACTCCACTGATGAAATAGCCTGAATAAAGAGCCGGATTATAGCAATCCTGTTTTGGTGTTCCTATGGCTAAACCTGCTTGTGCGTAGGAATTTGGATAAAAACAGCAAATTTTTGGTTATTTTGGCAATTTAAAGTCGCGGTCAGGCTTTAGTGTAACTGAATAAAGCAAAGTAGAAACAAACCATATGTGATGGAAATGGTTGGATGTGCAATCAATAGTTATTTAGCCGTGAGCTTTCAAATAGTACGAAGACCACAGAATCAAACAGTGCCGAGCGCTAAACTATTTACCCTATTTAGAGATAATTTAACCACCAGATCCCTGTAACGCTTTGATAAAAGTTTCAGGCTCCGGTCTCACTCGATAATTATCGGTCAGATCGGCGAAAATTATCTCTCCACTCGCGTCCGTAATAATTACCGTCGGCATGACCGTATCCGAGTCGTACCCAAAAATCTGCATTCCCAGAGGAAGTCCATTTTTAGCAAATATTTTTAGTCTTCGTGCACTTTTCCCTTTAGAGTCAGTTAAGTAAATAAAAGGCAGGTCAAACTTTTGCGCTAGCTTTTGGGTATGTCCGTGCGGCTGTGGGCTAATCAGCAATATTTGCACACCTTTATCCGCTAAAGTTTTATATTGAGCGGCAACTTCTTGAATTTGCGCCATGCATAGCGGACACCAGTTACCACGATAAAAAATAAGTAACGCCGGTTTTCCGGTGAGTGACTGAGTTGAGAATTCGCTACCGTCTAGAGATTTGAAAGTTAGTTCAGGTAGCAAACTGCCAACTTTGACTATTGACTGATCCCTTTGACCGTAGCTGGAAAACCAGTAATCGTAGAGCAACCAGCCGAAAAAACCGACCGCAGCCAATACGATCGACGGGTCTAGCACAAGGCCCTCACCCAAAACTTCGGAAATTACCATTAATAAACCGGCAAATTTGATTGTTGAAATAAAGTTTAAATGCCGCCGGGTACGTGCTCGGGATTGTAGTAAAAGTAAATAATCGAAAAATAGTGCACCAGGAAGAGAGGCTACAATTAGGCCGATATTGCTGAAAGAGACTCCAAATTGAATTATGTCGTAGAAGGCAAAAATAGCGCCGACATGCAGCAGAGTAATATAAAGGCTGACAAAAACAGATTTAAGCATGGAGTACCTAAGTCGAACAAGCGTACTTGTTAGACTGACAATTGTATCCTTTGTTACATCGATACAGCTGTGGGTTAAATTCCGAATTATCTGATCATGTGAGAATGGGCGTTAAATGCTAATATCCATATGACTTTAATCGTGGGACGATTAATTTGTTATTTGCGAAACGTCTTAACTACTTAGAGTTAGAGCTAAAGGGGGAAAGTGTGTCAGATTATAGTGCGAAAATCTTTTGGAAGCGGCAAGATCATGAAGCTTTTATCGATAATCAATATAGCAGGGGACACGAGTGGAAATTTGACGGCGGTGTTACCGTTCCTGCTTCTTCATCTCCGCATGTTGTTCCACTTCCATATTCAGTGGAAACCAACGTCGACCCAGAAGAAGCATTCGTCGCGTCCTTATCTAGCTGTCATATGCTTTTCTTTTTATCAATCGCCGCCAAACGAAAGTTTATGATTGAATCTTATGAAGATAATGCAGTCGGAATAATGCAAGAAAACGAAGAGGGTAAAGTTGCGATGACCAGAGTTACCTTAAGACCCAAAGTCATTTTCGCTGGTGACAAGCAGCCTAACTTACAGCAACTGGAAAAAATGCACCACCAGTCGCACGAGTTATGCTTTATTGCGAGCTCGGTGAAAACAGAGGTGGTTACAGAAATACAAAACTAACAGCCTGGTTAGCAAAATTTTTCGCTACTCGGCCAGTTAGCGATTCAAGCAGAATTAAAGTGCCTAGCCATGGCACTTTTTAAACTTCTTGCCGCTGTTGCATATACACGGATCATTTCTGCCTATCTTAATAGGACCCAATTGCAAACCGTCTAAATAAAGCCATTGTCCATCTCGCTTTTCAAAACGAGACTCTTCATGTAGTTGTTGGATCCCTGACTCTTCGTAGAAGGCAATAAATTCTACAATTCCCTTATCACTATCTTCCAATCCCCCATTGGTCGAAACAACTTTTAGACCTAGCCAATTGGTATTATCTATCGTTTTTTGAACGGCTTCCAAATCATTCGGTTGTCTAAATTCGGCGGCGTGCGTATTAACTATGTATTCAGCCTTATTTTTTACAAAAGCGCAGTACCGCGATCGCATTAATTGCTCGGCGGTTTGAGGACGAGTTTTTTTCGAATGAAATGGTTCGCAGCATTTGGCGTAGGGAAAGCTACTTCCGCAAGCACAATTGTTTGAATTGGTCATAAATGTTTTAGTTGATGTCTTTCAGTCTAACTTCAATTGTTCGCGTTGCTTGCAACGGTTGACCGGAATTACATTGCCCGGTGCTGGTTACCTGAAAATAGTCTTCAGAATTGACAGTTATTGTATTACAGACAGTCGTTGCTGTGCAGCCGTTTAAACCATTTCCGGTGAAATTATAAGTCTGATTGGCGCAACTGCTCGCTCCGGTAATTGGAAAAATTGATTGAGCCTGAAGGTTCGCTCCGGATTCGGCAGCAAAAAAAGCTCGAGTCGCTATGATTTGTTGAGCATTCGACTGGGTGGACTGGCTGGTCAAATTGGTTAAGGCGGTAGCCAATAAGCCAATAATAATCAGGATAAAGAGTAGTACAGCTAAGCTGATGCCCTGCTCATATTTTGAACGAGTAAGCTTGAGCTTATTTTTGTGTATGGGGGCACTAAGGAACATTTCGAATATGAACCTCGTGAAAAACTTCAAATGATTCACTATTGCCTGTCAGGTTTCTATTCCTGTTTTGCGAAACCAGGTTTATTTGCAATATTCCGGAACGGCTTAAAGTTCCGGGTTGATAATTGAAAACGTCACCGTTAATTGAGAAATTCTCCCCCATTAACTCTGTTGTTCCGCCGGTTGGAGGAAACGCTTGCGCTGCGCTAATGGTGTAGTTGGTGTAGCGGTTTATCTGGCCATTATTATCATTCAGGCAAAATGAAACCGGCGAATCCAATAAATAAAATCGATTTTGTGGAGAGCGCCTTGCGAACACGGTTGGTCCAGTCAAAGTAATGGTTGATTGAGTCCCGGTTGGCGTGATTGAAGCGACACTACCAAGCGTACCACTTCCAGCGTAAGTTGCTGAAGGATTAATCGGCATAATTGCGACTAGCATACCCGCCGCAAAGGTAAGATCAAATCCTACCGCATTAAAACTAGTAACTGGCCCAGCCGCAGGTAAATCAAGATAAGTTGAGGCATTAACAATATTCATGAATTCAACGCAGTGAATATTCCCGGAGACACCCTCTCGGATACTTTGTGGTAAGCCTTCTCTTACTTCGCGCGAAATTCGCTCAACGATCCACTTTGAGGATTGACTGAGTCTGATTCGGTCTTTTGCATCTATATACCCATAAACTGAAAAACTTGTAATATTCGAAACCGATACCAGTAGAATACTTATTAACAAAATTACGATGATAAGTTCTAATAAGGTAAAACCTTTCAACTTGGAGTTACTTCTAGATTTATTCTGGAAGCTTTCCACTAAAAGTTTCCCTTATATTGAGAAAATTGATAACTAGTTGAGTCAGGCGTTGTGACCGTAACTGTTATCCGCTTTAAATCCTGATTTGGAAAACCAAAGTCTGCTCCGGAATAAGCGACAACTATATTTACGCTAAAACTAGTAAACCCGGAGCGAGCATTTCCAAATGCGTCTTGTGGTGGTGAGTCTATTAAACCATTGTAGTCGTCGATATCGTCAAATGTAGCTCTGACTTCTCCGCCTTCGGAATCTAAAACCAGACTACATGTAGTGGGCCATGCCGGGTCATTACAGCGCAACCCATTACCGGCCGGTGATTGCTCGTCAAATCGTTTAAGGCCAATTTCTTCCAAATAAGCTTGCCCGAGTTCCGCTGCTTTGACTTGGAACACCGGCTCGGTTGAGCTAGATTGAATGGACGAAAAAAGCGTTAAGAAAACTAACAATGCAATACTGCTTAAAACAATCGTAATGACCAATTCGATCAGCGAGTAGCCCTGTTGATAAATTGGCTTGAAATTGACTAGCATCGGCGTACATACCCGCTCGACTCTATACAAACATTTTGCGTTGTATTTACGGTTACAGTGATTGTTGTTGCCGTGGTTTCACCCAAGCTATTAAATGAAATATTGGATGCGGGGGCTAAGGTCACTTTAGAGCTCAAGTTAACCGGCACACCGCTAACGCTCCCCGCGAGTGACACGCCATCAGCGAGAAGGTCAATTTGATTGGTTTGTATATTTAGCAGAAAAGCGCGACTAGAATCATTCATCGCCAACTGTTGAGTTAAGCGAGCTAAGCTAATTAATTGTTCGACCGCCACATCTTTTTGGTAACTATCGTCGTCTTGAAAACGGGCTTGAACATAAACCGCTAAGATCGATAACACCACGATAACGACAATTAGTTCTAATAAAGTAAAAGCCGCCTGTTTAAAAGGCGGCTTTTTGAATCGAGTTTGACTTAACACTATCTAATAAGCGAGCTCTAACGCAAATTTAGCAGTTTGTAGTGTTTGCGTTATTGGCTACTGCTGGAGCTGCGCCGGCTGATGCCGCTTCAGTATATGTAACGGTGCAACCCGAAAAGCCTGTAAAGGTGAAAGTTACCACGCCGCCGTCACTTGCAGCGGTCACGTCTCCTTGCAACTCCATTGCTGCGAGCAAGCCGTCGGTAACAGGGTCTCCTGAGGTGCCAGCTGTTGGGTAGCCAAAATCAGTTAACACGGTAGCACCCTGAACGATAACAGATGGCGCGGATGCTTCAGCAGTAGACTCTTCACCTTCAATGAGTGATTTGGAATAAACTAAAGTTGCGGTACTTCGCACCGCACCTTCAACGCCATTCATTACAGAAACTCGAGCTTCCTTTTGCAAGTCTACAAATTTAGGGCCAGCGATCGCTGCCATTATCCCTAATATTACGATTACAACGATCAATTCAATTAAAGTAAAACCTTTAGATCGATTTGGATATGATTTCACAGATTTATCCTCTTATATAAAAAGCCGCATTAGGCCAGATTAAAACTAAGCTAATAAAAGTGTAGTAAACAATCTCAATTTTTCCATAAAAATTAATTCGTTATCTCAGAAAAACTGACTTTTCCAGCATCTGCCTCGTACACTATTTGCTTGCCCAAAACATATGGATTATTGAAAATACAGTTACGCTGATTGTCCAAAATAACCCAGTAGTGCTCCAGGTTCTTGTCTAGTAACAATTCAGGTTGCAAAGGCCCCATTAAAAATTGCCATATTTGCCGACAATGAGTAGCCGTTAGTGGCTTCTCTGTCTCCGATATCAGCAACGAAGTGCCAATCGGAAATCCTGCTTTGTTGTAGTCAAGTCCCCTCCCATTAACAGTCCACTTGTCTAGGTACTTTCCGTCATTAATGTTTGCTAAATACTTCCGGTTCGCCAGTCTTATAGAATTTTGAAACGCCAAGTAATTAGAATAAAAAGCACCTTCTTCCAAATTTTGCTTGATTGACGGTTGCCTAAAAAACCAGAGAAAACCGACTACCAAGATGAATATAATAATCAATGCTAAATAATAATAAGTTGTCCTCGAGCCGGTCGACGTAAGCATATTAGCCATTACTTACACTGCTGGTTAGCTCCCACATAGGCAAATAAACAGCCAACATTAATACCAACACAATAGCACCAATAAAAACGATCAATATCGGTTCAATATAATCCGACAACTTTTTCAGATCATAATCGACCTGTTCTTCATAAAAGATTGCAACCTCATCGAGCATTTCATCTAGTTGACCTGTTTCTTCACCAACCGAAATCATTTGCAAAGTCAGGCCCGAAAACAGGCCTGTACGATTGGCTACTAGTCGAATCGATTCGCCTTTTTCTACACCGATGCGCATATCTTGAATATGTTGTGCAACCCAAAGGTTATCGACCACTTCGGATACAATATTCAATGCATTGATAAGTGGTACGCCTGAGCGACTCATCATGGCAAAAGTCCTGGAAAATCTGGCAAGTAATGCCCGATAAATGATGTCACCGAAAATGGGTATCTTTAGTTTGAATTTGTCCCACCAAAGATTTCCTTGCGGAGTTTTAATATAACGTTGAAAACCGATAATCGCGGCAATTGTTGCGGCGAGCAGATGCATCCAGTAGTTGATCATAAAATCACTAGTTGTCATCAATATACGAGTTGGTAACGGCAAGTCTCCAGCGTTGAAACTAGCAAATAACTGTTTGAATTGTGGAATAACGAAAATATTAATAATGATAACCGCCGCGACGATTGCTAAAGAGACAAACATTGGATAGCGGGTCGCAGTTTTAATGCGTTGCTTGGTTTTTTGTTCCAACTCTAAATAACCGGCGATTTGTTTAAATGCTTCTTCCAATCTACCGGAGTTTTCGCCAACATGGATCAAGCTAATATAGAGTGAACTAAATATATGATCGTGGCGTGCAAAAGCAGTCGCTAAATTAGTGCCCGCATTGAGGTCATTAAAAATTTCTTCAAGTGCTTCTTTAAGGACAGCAGAGTTGGTTGTTTCCAATAAGCCATTAATTGCCCTAGTCAACGGGATCCCGGCGCGGGTTAAACTATACATCTGGCGGCTAAACATTACCAAGTCATTGATATCGACTTTTCGTGGTTTAAATAAAGTCGCAACATCGATATCAAGTGCCGACTTTTTATCCTCAATTTCGTCAATTGCAATTGGTATTGTACCGCGGGACAAAAGTCGTTCCGCGACGACTTCTTGATTGGCGGCTTCAAGTCGGCCTGTGATAGATTCACCGGAGCTATTTTTTGCTGTGTACTCAAAAGTCGCCAAGCTAATTCTCCAGATCTTCTATTGATTCACATACTCGGAGAACTTCTTCTAAGCTTGTTATGCCGTCCAAAGCTAAATTTATTGCTGAATCACTTAAAGGTGTAAAAAATTCTGAGGCTTTCGCCAGGCGAGAAAATGCGCTGTAGTCTTTGGTACGGATCGCCTCTAGCATTTCATGATCGGGCAACAAAATTTCAAAAATTGCAGCGCGGCCTTGGTAACCTGTGTTATGACATTGTGGGCAACCCTTGCCAACAGACCAGGTGGTAGATTCGTTGACGCGTTTACTTTTTCCCATTAACCAAGACAATTCAGATTCATCAGGTTGGTGAGGTTCGGCGCAAAAACTACAAATTCTCCTGACTAAGCGCTGGGCAATTACTCCACGTAATCCGCTGGCCAATAAATAACTTTCGGCGCCCATATCCGCGAGACGGATCGCCGCCGACAAGGTGTCATTAGTATGCAATGTGGATAAAACCAGGTGTCCGGTAACCGCCGCCCTTAAACCTATCTCGGCTGTTTCTTGATCGCGCATTTCGCCGACTAAGATGATATCGGGATCTTGGCGTAGTACAGCGCGGAGTACCGTAGCAAAAGTTAAGTCAATTTTGTTGTTAACCTGAACTTGATTAACTCTAGATAACTTATACTCCACAGGGTCTTCGATGGTGATGATCTTTTTCTCAGGATCGTTTAACTCTGATAGCGCTGCATAAAGTGTCGTCGTTTTACCACTACCGGTTGGGCCGGTTACCAGAATCAATCCGTGAGGAAAAGCTAGCAGCTTCCTGATCTCTTGCAAAATTTTTGACTCCATTCCCGTCTGCTCGAGTTTAAGGAGCCCGGAGCTTTGATCGAGCAAACGCATCACCACAGACTCTCCATGTTGGATAGGCATTGTGGACAACCGAATATCGACATCGTGACCGCGTGCTCTTATTCGGAACCTGCCGTCTTGTGGTTTTCTTTTTTCCGAAATATCAAGACCACACATTAGTTTAAGTCGCAAGACTAATGCAGGGACAATCCGTGTTTCTTTGATTACTTGTTCTTGTAGATGACCATCTACACGCATTCGGACCCTGAGAACTCTTGAGTCTGGCTCAATATGAATATCGGAGGCTTTCAATTGAATCGCTTGGTCAAAAATGCTTTGTAGTAACTTAGCAACAGGCGCTTCTTCATTTGAAACATTTTCATTTAATCCGGGAAGGTCAAAACTATCATCAACTAGTTCGTCTTCGAGTTCTTCCGCCAAGCTAGATATTTCGTTGGAAGAGCGGTAAAGGTTATCGATATTCGCTAGTATCTCGGATTCAATTGCGACACATAATTCAACACGTTTATTGAGTTTTTCTTGTAAGCTATCGAATTTATCCAGATCTGTCGGGTCCGCCATTACTACCAGGTAATGGTCTTCCTTTTCGTCAATTACGAGTGCACGAAATCGGCGAGCGTTCATTTCAGTTAAGCTGTGAACAACTTCGGTATTGATTTTAAACCGGACTAAATCGATAAATTTTATTTGTAGTTGTTCAGCAAGCAAGATTAATAATTGCTTTTCGTCAACATAGCCGAGGCTAACCAACAGTTTTCCTAATCGTTGCCGATTAGTTTTTTGTTCGTTAAGCGCGTCTTCGAGCTGTTTTTCTGTGATGACTTTTTTTTCGACCAGTAGATCACCTAGTCGAACTTTTTTTAACAACATTATTTGACCTTTAATACATCATGCATCGAAATAGTTCTTATCCCTTTAAATAAAGTAGTTTGTTTTTAACAAACTCAATTTGGCGAGAATTAAGTTGCTCTTCTCGCAACGCGTTACGGTAGCTTTGTTCTGCCTTGTCTACTTCTCCCAGCGCTTCCAAAGATATAGCTAAGGCTAAATATACCCCGGCTTTTTTCTGAGTTTGTTTTAACAGTAACGCATAGTCATTCACCGCCAACTGGTGTTTATTTTGCTTTTGATAAATGAGCGCTCTAACTTGAAGCAGACTCGGAGAAGACAGTTTGTTTCCGCTTGTACTTTGTATGATTGACTCAGCTCCGAGGTAGTTTTCCTGCTGTAAATAATAGCGGGCTGTTGCGATGCGAAAAGCGGGCTGCTCAGGATTGTTTTCTACCGCAAAAAGCAAAACTTGTTCAAGAGCGCTATATTCGATTTGCCAGGCAAGCTTTATTAAACTGAGGTGTGCTTTTTCAAATTGGGGGTTTTGTTGGACTAGATCTTCAAGTCGAACGATGGTTTGGTGAACACCAAGTTTATTCTGATCGGCCATTATCCGCTGCAATTGTCGGTTTAATTGGCTAGCAAGTGTTTCTCGTTTCACCGGCTTCGGAACAGCCACCGAGTTATCAGTGGAGTGGTTTTCAACTGTTTTGGGGATGGCAATAACTGAATCTTTCGGTTCTAGATTGCGCTCCTGGTTGACTGGGTCCATCGAAGTTAGCCGCTTTAGTTGCGAGCTCTCCTTTACGTCCGCAATTCGAGCTGCGTTTTTCGGTGCAACTTTCGCTATCTGCGTGTCTATTGCTACCGACTCTTTTGGTGGTACCGGTTTAGCTTCACTACTAGAATAAAGAGGTGTTTCGCTTTTAACTGCTAAGCTTGGAGCTTTCGAGTCAGATAACTTGAGGGGTATCGAACTTGGTTTACCTTCATTCAAGGTGACTTGAGTTTGAGTATTGGCAGAGTTAGTGTCTATGTACAACCACCAAATAATGTAGCCGATAAGCACCGGCACAAATATCGCGACTATTAATTTACTCAAGCTAAATGGGGAAGCTGCGACAGTCTGTAAGTCAAACTGATTGTTAGCTTGTTTTTGCTTTTCTAAATCTCGCAACATCTGATTGACAATGCTCATGACATGCTCCAGATTGCCATTGCGGAGCTACTGAGCAATAAACCACTGAGAGCAGCTACGAGAGCGGTATGGTTTTGTATCCAGGTATTTATTGAGTCGGTATCTTTTGCTGCACGAACAATATTGAGAGTCGAAATTTTTTGCTTTCCCTGGCCAAAGGCAAGTAATAATGCTTTGTGACATAAAATATTGACCAGGCGCGGAATGCCTCTGGAATAAAAATAGATCAGCATTCCAGCATAAGGTGAAACAGGTGTAGGTAGATGGCCGGCAGTGCCTAGTCGGTGGTTAACGTATTCGACGACTTGAGAGTAACTTAATGGCATTAATCGATAGCTAAATACAATGCGCTGCCTTATTTGTCGCAAAGATTTCTTCTGCAGAGTTGTATCAAGTTCCGGTTGGGCAAAAACAATTATTTGAAGGAGCTTTTGTTGTTCTGTTTCTAAATTAGTAAACAATCTTAATGTTTCTAACCCTTCAGCATCAAGAACTTGGCACTCATCAATAACCAGGACAACCGGCCCTGATTGCTTGTTTAAGTTTATCAGACGGGTTTGGATCCTTTGACTTAGCTGGTCGTCTCTGCAGCTGGCACTAATTCGAATGCCTAACTCTTTGGCCAAGGCAAATTTAAGTTCGCGGGATGATAGTTTGGGATAGGGAATGTAAGCTGTTGTTCTTTTGCCTTCTAATTCATTTAAAAGCATTCTGCACAATAAAGTCTTTCCGGTGCCTACTTCACCGGTTACTTTAACTAGAGCTTCGCCACTTTCGATCGCAAACTTTAACACGTTCAGCGCTTCAATATGGGTAGACATGGGGCAAAAAAACGACGTGTCCGGCGTTAAGCCGAAAGGTAATTTTTTCATTCCAAATCTATATAAATACATTTCGTTTATGTTAACCCTGTACTGGTTAATAAATGCTGGTGAGTAAATTAAAGTTGGTTAAATCTTTTTTTCACTTGGTTAAGCTCATCTTGTGTTGAATTGTGATCAACAAGGCTGGCCTTTAATAAAATTACCAATTCGCTTTTTACCATGAACTCTCTATTTTGGCTGAAGATACTGCCGACTACCGGGATATCGCCTAACAGCGGAACAGAGTTAACATCCGTCTGAATTCTATTTTGCATTAGACCGCCAATCACAATCACTTGTTTATCGTTAGTTCTAACAATACTGTCAGACTCTCGAACATTGGTTAGTGCCAGCGGCAACGAAAACTGATCTTGACCAAGGGTCAGCGTTTTTTGTTGATCGGCAACCTCACTGATAATTGGATGGATGTGTAAAACGATTTCACCATGTCGATTAATTTGTGGCGTAACATCAAGCGAGATCCCCGAGAAAAAAGGCGTTAAGGTGACATCTGGGGTGGTCGCTGTACTTGTGCCGGTGACCGTAGTTGTTGATACATCGGTAACAAAAAATTCATCGCTGCCAACTTTTATTACCGCTTTTTGATTATTTACAGTTGATACTCGCGGAGAGGAAAGCACTTGCACATCACCTTGGGCTTTTAACAATTCAATTGCCGCATCAAAGTCACTACCTTGGTAAAGCGCTGAAAATACGCCATTTAACGGCGCATCTGAAGGGGCTGTCTGTAGCACTTGACCTTGTTGACCAAAAATAAAAGAATCTCCATCACCTTGAATATTAACTTTGCGCCAGTCGATCCCAGCTTGAAAACTTTCATTTAGGATAACTTCAACAATTTTTGCTTCAAGTATGACTTGGCGATTAAGGCCTTGTTGAGTTGCACCAAGATATTCTTTAATCAGTCTTTGAGTGTTCGGCATTGCGCGTACCACTACAATCCCGGCGTGTGGGCTTACTACAACATTAGCGTTAGGCTCATTGCGAACGATTAGATTAAGGCTCTGTTTTAACTCTTTCCAAAAATCAACGTTACTTTCTGTTTCAATTTCTGAGGCATTAATCTGGGAAACGCTAGATTGGCCTCCTTGCTGATTTCCACCTCCGGATTGCTGATTTCCTCCGCCCCCGCTTTGCGTTGCAACAGCTTGGCCGGCAACATTAGTTTTTGACCTTCCAACTCTAGAAATATTGAGATAATCGACGGGGTAAATTGCGGTCATGGATTCTGCAGAGGAAACAAAGAACATGTTCCCATCTTGCTCAACCATTAGTGGATAAATTCTTTCCGTTGCACTGAGTACTTCAGCGACGGTCACATTCTTCAGCTGCAAAGAAATCTTGCCTTTGACTTCCGGACTAACCACCATGTTATAGGTAGTTCCTTCAACTAAGCTGAGCAAAAAGCTGCGTGCGTCGATATTTTTAACGGATACATCAAACCTATCTTCCTCAATTTCTGTTTCTTCGATAGCTAATGGTGGGATTAAGCTGTTGAGCATTTCCTCATTTGAAATAGGCGCTTGTGATTGGTTATGTTGTTTTTCTACTTCTGCAATTGCGTCGGCAGCTAAGTTGACCTTCTCTCTTTCCACCGGCATAAAGGTTTGGCAGCTGGTTAACAGACTGCAAAAAACAAATACCGAAACTAAATTTTTCATCTTTTTTTGCATTTCACTGACTTTTAATTTTGGGTATAAGAGTGAGTTTTTTATTACCGTTAGGTAAGCTCAATAGCACACTTGTACGGGTTATTTTCCTAATACGACCACCTAAATATCGGTCGCCTTGCTGATAAATATCGCCATCTAGTACCGCAAAGTATTGGTTATCGCGTTTGATAATGGCTGTTAATGATTGTTTACTTGGCGATTTTTTGCTGGCTACAGGTAAAGCTTGACCACCGAGCACCGGCCGAGTTGGGTCGGCCGCCAAAGTGGTAGTGGTGGCTGCAATGCAGAAAATTATGATAGCTAATTTAACCACCGATCCACTTCCTTTCAAAACTTACGGTTGAAACTACCAAAGTCACCATTGATTTAGGGTACTGATCAACCTGGAATCTGAAATGATTGAATTCGACCTGTTGCTCCATTTTTTCGAGTTGTTCAAGAAACTTTTGAGTTTCTTTAAAGTTGCCATCTAATACGAGTTCCACTGAGTGGCGATACAGTTGCAGCTGGGGCTGTTGATTATTTTTCGTTTGCTCATCGCTTTGCTCGAACAGCGGTAGTGGCAATTGTTTGGTTAGTGAGATCAATTTGAGTTTGCGAGAACGCTGGATTATCTCCCTTAAAACTTCCACCATTTCACTGGGCGCCACTAAATGGCTTGTTTTTTCTTTGAGTAATGATCGGGCCTGTTCTATTTGTACTTTAAGTTGAGCCAACTGCTTTACTTTTGGATGATTGCGCTGATTAGCAATACTCAAATTAAGCTGGTTCTGAGTTTCAAGTGTTTCATTGATTTGACGCTCAACTTGCTGAATATTTGCTCGAACTCTTTCTATATCTTGATTGAGGGGAGTTAACCAAAACAAGTCAATGACTAAAGCCACGAACATTGCAGCTGCAAAAGTGATCATTAAACGCATTCTTAATTCTAATGCGCCAAATTTTTCGACCAGTCGAGAGAATTTATCTTTCATAGATTTTTCTCCCGTTGACTAACTCGAAATTAATCAGTCTTTTATTTTCCTGATCTCTCAAAATTTTCAGATCGTCGAATTCTCTGTTGAGAGTTACCGCATTTTTAAGGTCGTCAACATAAAGCGGGATTGATCTGGCTTTAGTGGTCGTTCCGAGTAAGCTCAAATTTACACCGTCAATATTGATTTGAGTGAGCCAGAGGGAGTCAGCTTTGCGCTCGCTTAAGTCTGCGAGTATCTGACTGAAAGGATCAAATGAATCTTGTTCGGAAACCGACAGGATATTAAGTGCTTGTTGATATTGCTGTAGCTGGGCTTGATGATAAGCGTGTTCTTTTTCAATATTTTGAACTGTGCGATTTTGTTTTAGGGTATGCTGAAGTTGTTTAACTTGCTCATTTAGCGCTGCTGCCTGCTTGGCCTTTTGTTGTTGTAATTGCTCGAATTCCAGTAATTTTTGATGTTGCAGAATACCAATCACCAACATGCCGATAACAATAAGCGATATGACGGCTGCCGAGAAACGGATATCAAAAGAAAGCGGTTTGGGTTTAAATTCATCGAAATAAAAATTAATGTGCTGCATAAATATCCCCTTTACTACCTGCTTTCATCGCCACGAAGTGCGCAGCCCGCTTCGGCTAAGGTTGGTAAAAAGGGAAGGTCCGGTTGTTCCAGCAGAGGTGCTTCTATTAGCTGTACAGGTATCTCTGTAATTTGATTGATCGTATCGGCCAGCTGCTGATCGTTGGCGGATCGTTGTTGCAATAAAATGGAGTCGAGAGGACGGCGAAAAATCTGACTAATAACGTAGTCTAGGGTACGTTGAGTTTCCAATAAAAAACTTTCTTCCTGAGCTTCTTGCTCATCATCTAAAACAAATTCCTCATCATTTTTTACCGTCGGCATAAATCGGCCTTTTTTGTAGCGGCTGAAGCACAGGTTTTGTCCATTATAAAAATTGAAAATAAGTCCGCTGCTATCTTCGCCCACAAATCCAGTTATGCGCTCAGGTGTTAGTTGCTCTAAAAACGCATTGCCGATACATAACTCGTCGATTTCAATGGAGTCCATTTCTAACCCGGCAGCCCGAGACATTTCAATTAGTTTAACAATTAAGTCCCTTTCCACGACTACAGCAATCACCTGTGCTTCCGGCTTATCCGGGTGCATTGGTTGATAATGACCAACCAAAACGTCTTCTACAGGTTGTTCCAGCAGATCTTTAATTTGCCACTTTAGTGCGGTGTTCATTTCTTTTTCGGTAACTTTAGGCCGATCAAGGGTATGGGTTTGATAGTGATCTCGGGATAACATCCAGCGACAGCAACAGCTTTTTAGTGATTGTTCTCGGCAAACCTGGATAAATTCTTCCGCAAGCTGGTCGACCGAAGTAAACAAAAAACTCTTAGCCGCCAATTGAATAAGCTTGTTTTCCTGCAACTTAAAATGCTGAATACGGCAATGCTGGCCTTCGAGCGAGGCAATTACAAAATTATCCTGTTTTTTAGAGTTGAACAATTTCACGTGTACGCTTGATAAAATTCTATTATTTTCAATAAGTTACATTGCGCTTGACTGGTAGGCCCGGTTGTTCGAACCATTCTTGGCTAGTTCGTTATAAAAAACCGGAAAATGCTGAATAATCAAAACCCTACAGACTCTTATAAAAGTGTAGTCGAGAATTTAAAAAAGGTAGTAAATATTTGGCTTAATAGTAGAAATGGTAATTTAAACCGATAGAAGGCATTTTTTGTAAGTGAACCGTTAATTTGCTAAGAGTATTGCAGGCTTAGTGCGTGTATAAGCCAAGAAAAGTCGTCGAAATAGCTAAGCTCTCTTTCATCAAGCACATTAAGTCGGCTATAATCCGCATCTGATTGAAAAGTAGCCGACTCGAGATTGCTGTTATATGGCGGTCTTGAATAATTGTCGTTCCGAAGAATTTCTGGGAGTTTCAAAGTGTACGAACGAAGCATGTACAAAATAAGAATTGTGCTGGTTGCTCTAGCCGTTACGATTACCGGTGTTGCGTCCGCGCACCATTTAGAAGAGTCTTCTATAAAAGAAAGAACTAAACCTACCGGTAAAGTGTACCGAGTAGGTGATGACGTGCCAGTAGCCAAGCCCGCTGTCGCAGAACCAACCGGACCTCGTAGTGGTTCCGACGTATATACCGCGAAATGCGCCATGTGCCACGATGCTGGTGTAGCTGGTGCGCCTAAGGTCGGTGATACAGGAGCTTGGGTTGACCGCATTGCTCAAGGTGAAGCGGTTTTGTTTGAGCATGCCATTAAAGGATTCCAGGGAAGTGCCGGATTTATGCCTGCCAAAGGTGGTTGTACTGATTGTAGCGATGAAGAAGTTACCGAAGCTGTTAAGCATATGCTTGAAAATAGCAAATAGCTTTATCGAATCATTAAAAAAGCCGGGTCTTTGCCCGGCTTTTTTTCGTCACAAATTTAAATAAGTTGTCGTAAAGTGCTTGTCCTATCAAGCATTGGCGTCGTCGAGCAAAGCCTCGAGTTTCTCAACTAAATTATCCCTCGCGCGTTTAAGTAGCATGTGGCTATCATCATGTTTTCGCCAGCTCGCCTCACCGTATACTAGACGGTAATTCATTGCTTCACTGATAAAGTCAAATTGACGTTTTAGTGCTTTGCTGAGTTTTTCCTGTAGCAAGGGCAAAGATTCTCCCGGTGTCTCCGGCAGGATCATTAGATAAGTGCCGTGATCGGTATGGCCTATCATATCTGCCCAGCGCAGCTCATCCATTAACGTGTCTTTGATGGTGGAACGTAAGGTCTCTTCCGCTACATTATCGGGTTTATCGAGTACCACAAGATGGAGTTTTAAGGTAGACAACGGATTATTATAACGTCTGGAGCGACTGACTTCGTAGTTTAAGAACTCAACCCAGCTGGCTCTCTGCGGCAGTTTTCCACCTTCCAATTTCGCCGCCAGTGCAAATTTCTTCTTAGTTTGCCTATCTCGGGTAAAGTAATGAGCTTTACCTCCCGAAGGGTTACTCAAATCAGCCTGCCAGTACTGGAACTTGGTTTCATTATCTAAGCCTTTGGCAAATAGTTGAACAACTTGAGATTGTTTGTCGATAGCTTCAATTGGCAACGAGGGGTAAAGATGACCAATTACTTGCTCTTCGGTTAATTGAGTATCGTTTAAGAATTGCTGATTGCACCAGAACACCCTTTCGTCAATATCGCTCAAGACGATACCCAGGGGAGAGCGTTCAAGTAATTCCTGGTTATCAAAATCAATGGTTGGTTTGGGCATATCTGTTCTTATTACTCAGCTAGTGTGACTTATACGACTTATTGTTAAGACCTGGTGGTCATTCTACCGAAAAAGCTTCTAAACTATTATAGTCCGAGTTCGCAACAAAAGTTTAATAATGTGGTCCTGCAAGAAATTGATCGAAAACAAATAAAGCTGATCGAATCACGTTTTACTGGCCTAAGTAATTCAAGGCTGGAGAAAATGTTGGCCAGCTTTAATCTTACCCAGTCAGATGCAATTAAGTTATTGCCTTTGCTGTTTCATGTCAATCATCCAATGTTACCTGGGTATGTTGATAAATCAACACCCTGTGGAATTCCAAGCTACACTCCGACAGCCTTGGAAAAAAAAATAGCTAAAACAGTTAGCCGCAGTTTTAAATATCAGTCTCGAGCTTACTTGCGTTATCAAGTTGTCGCTCTGTATCTAATGGGAAGCACTGGGACATTGGCTCAGTCCATTCGTAGCGATCTAGACCTTTGGGTTTGTATTGACCAGAAGTTGGAAAATAGCGCCAGGCAAAAATTGCAGCAGAAGACCCGATTGATCAGTCAATGGATGGCAGAAAGAGGAGTTGAGCTCAATTGCTATATTGTTCATCAACAAGACTTTACCGGTAATACTAGTAAACACTTAAGCAAAGAGAGTTGTGGTGATACACAAAACTATTTATTGCTTGATGAGTTTTACCGGACCGCTTTATGGCTAGCCGGGAGAAAGCCATTATGGTGGATAGTTCCGGTCCACGAAAATTATCCGGATTACTCTAAACGATTGCTCGCCCAAAAATTTGTCAGTTGGGCGGATTGGATTGATTTTGGGGAAGTGGTTGATATTCCGCCTGCAGAATATTTCAGCGCGTCTTTATGGCAGTTATTTAAATCAATCGAGTCGCCATACAAATCTTGTTTAAAACTTTTATTGCTCGAAATTTACGCGCGTCATGTCAGTCAAACGGGACTCTTGTCAGAGCAATTTAAATTACTGGTTTACCAAGGGGAATATGATTTAGCCCACTTTGACCCTTACGTTTTTATGTTTGACTATGCGGCGAAATTTTTACAGCAGCAACCACAGCGGTTGGAATTTTTGCGTCGCGCTTTTTACTTAAAGTCAGGCACTAAAGTGCAGCTCGGTAGCAATTACCGTAGTCATTGGCGCCACTTAACACTGCAAAAAATGGTGAAACAATGGGGATGGAATCAGTCTCGTCTGGACTATCTTAATCAAAGAAGCCGTTGGCAAATGAACAGAGTCCTAAAAGAGCGCGAAGAGTTAGTTAGGGAGTTGAATCATTCTTATCATTTTCTGGCTAACTTCGCCCGTGCCCAAGGGGTTGAAGATCAAGTTAGTCAAAACGAACTTTTATCACTTGGTAGAAAATTATACAGCGTGTTTGAGAAGCGTGCTGGAAAGGTAGAGGTTGTTAACACTGGTATCGTTAAAGATCTGGTTGAGTCATCAATAACTTTATACGAAAAAAGCGATGCTGAATGGTATCTATTCCTCGGCGCAACCAACAAAGCCCAGCTAGCAGTTAATCAGCCAGTGTATTCCGCAGATACAGTATTTATGTTAATTGCATGGTGCGTATGTAATCAGGTGGCTAATCGTAATACCGTGTTTCAGGTATTTTCTGACAACCCATATATTACCCACGCTCACGTCCAACAGTTGGCGCGTCAGTTAACAAAGTTAAGATCGAATAAAGAATCGTCGGTAACGGATGAATCATTTCTCCATCCGTCAATGACCGAAAAAGTTGGTGTGTTTTTTAACACTGAATCTGATCCTTTGGCAAAAGAAAAACAATTGGGGATATACAATGTTACTGACCAGTCTGATCATTTTTGTTGGGGGGAAGAACAGCTTAACTTAGTCCCACAGTTCGAAACTTTTGTTACTAATTCTTGGGGAGAAAATATTTGTAAGCGCTACATCGGAGATGAGGGTTGGGTTCAGTTTTTTATAGATAACCGGGAAATCATGGCCGAAGTTGATGAAAAGTTATTCATCTTTTTTGATGGTTTGCCAGCACAAACAAGGTTAAGAGAGAGATTAACTGAACTGCTGAGCGAATGGAGTAAATTAGTGATCGATAATCTAAAAAAGCAAAAAGAATTTCGGTATTTAATGACTATCGGCAAGCGCTTTTTAAAAATTGAATTTATTCATGGTCAAGTTTTGGTAGAAATTTTTAATCAACCTAAGTTGCTATTAGACTCTCTTTCACAGCAGTCTAGCGATGAGTTTGAATATGTACTAGACGAATATCTAAACTTATCGGATATAGTAAAAAGGGTAATACGCAAACCGGCCGATAAAAATATCAATTGCTATATTATCAAAAAATCTAGTCACAAATTTGACGTGCTTGTAAAAGATTGTAAAGGACATATTTTTTACCAAAGGTATCAGCGCACAAGAGAAAAACATTTGGTGAGTTATTATCATCAGTTTATTGACAATACTCGCCTTGGCAGTGGGTTTCTTGCAGGGCCGAGTCTAACGCCGGTGTTTTTTGTGGCGGATACATCTTCTCCAGAAAAAAGCCCACGTTTCATTAGTGTTAAAAGTGAAGCGATCAAGCTTCCCAAGGTATATTGGAGCGTACGCGCGGTTGCTTGTTTAAACAGTGAGCAAAAGGTCTGTTTTGATTTATACGCGGGCGAACAAGGGTATCGATATAGTGATTATGGCGAATTGGTCTACCGCAAACTCGCGCAGTCCATTCTAGCTTCTCGTCAGCTAACTTCGAATAAATATCCCATATTTATTACCAACCTCGACCTTTCGGCGGTTTTACAAGAAGCGCTATTACCCCATTATTTCGAATATAAACGCATAGTGGAGCAAAAATTGGAAAAGGCGATAAATCAGTTAAATAAGAGATAAATCATCGATAGTAAAAAGCGTTAATTGAGACTGTGATGCCAAACGTAAGTGAATACCGTTTTCAACCATTGGCATAAAATGAATGTCGGTTAGCTCTGCACCGCGATAATTGTACCTGCTGCCTAATTACCTATCATTTCAACCAAAATTGCGCTTATGATGATCAGTAAGTATCAAAATTGTTAGGAGTTTGTTAGCTATACTTAGCTATACGGTCGCGAACTTCTGAGCAATTTGATTATGTGTAACTACTTGTTTGGTATGCTTCGCTTAACCCTGGTGGTTATTGCTTGTGCTGCTCAAGCAAGTGAGCCAGTTAGTAGTCCGCTTAGATTCGATCATTATTCGCTTAACCAAGGATTATCGCAGGGCACCGTCACCTGTATGCTTCAGGATCGTCAAGGATTCATCTGGATAGGCACCCAAGATGGACTTAATCGATTTGATGGCTATTCTTTTAAAGTCTTTAGTCATGACAGCGAAGATGACTCAACACTTTCATCCAGTTTTATCGACGCATTGTACGAAGATAGTAACGGTATTTTATGGGTAGGTACCAGTAAAGGTCTTAATCGATTTGATAGAAAACAAGAGGTTTTTACTCACTATAAGTTAGCAGAAGAAAAACGCGAGTACATTGGTAGTCAGTTCGTAAAGGAACTTTATCCGGGGCCTGGCAATAATATATTAGTCGCGACACTGGGTGGACTTTTCTCGTTTGACCCAGTCAGCAAATCCACAAAGCATTTTGTACATGATGCAGAAAATCCAGAGTCGATAGTTAGCAATAAGGTTTATGCAATGCTGTCGGATAAGCCGAACCAGTTTTGGGTTGGGACTGAACAAGGTCTGGAGCGCCTTGATTATTCAAATGGTTCATTCAAACGTTTTCAATACAATTTAAAAAACAAGCAACACTTAGGAAAGTTAAATGTCACGGCACTAGCGCAAGATAAATCGGGCCGGATTTGGATTGGTACTTACAATACAGGTTTATATCGTTTAAACCCAAAAAGTGGTGAAGTAAAGCGCTTTCGGCATAGTGCCGATAACACTTCCAGTTTAGGCCACAATAGGGTGCGCTCGCTTCTTGTAAGTGAAGCGGGCGAAATCTGGGTTGGTACACGCGGCGGAATTAATTTATATAGCGAAAAGAACGATAATTTCTCCCATTACCGGCATGATCCAGCCATTCAGTCTAGCTTGAACAACGACAATGTTTGGTCTATGGCTGAAGATTCAAATGGCGGCATCTGGTTTGGTACCAGTGACGGAGTCAGCCGATTTGACCCGCGAACCAGACTGTTCGGTCATCATCATAAAACGAGTTCGCTTAACCATACGCTAAGTCATAAAGTGGTTCGCTCATTGCATAAGGCGGAAGATGGCATTATTTGGATTGGCGTAGATAACGGTTTGAACCGATATGATCCGGTAAGCGGTGAGTATCAGCATTTTATTCACGATCCTAACGACGCCAATTCAATTAGTCGCGGCATGGTGATGTCAATATTAGTAGATTCAAAAGGACGAACTTGGGCCGGTACATATGATGGGGGGTTAAATTTGTATATCCCCAAAAGCGGTACCTTTAAACGTTTTGCCCATGATCCCAACAGTATAAATAGTATTAGTAGCGATAGGGTTTACTCGATTAAAGAGGGGAGAGGTGGCGGTATTTGGGTAGGAACCGTAAACGGATTGAATCTTTTTAATCCTGAGACTGGCGCTTTTAAAAGGTTTCAACATGACCCCCTCGACCCTTATTCGATAAGTGACAATGGTGTTTATGCTACTTATCTAGCTGAAACTGATCGCGAAGAACCCGATTATGGAGAAACAGAATATTTATGGGTAGCGACTAGAAACGGTGGTCTCAATCGACTTAACCTGGGATCTTATCAGTTTGAACGCTTTACGCATGATGCCAACAACAAAAACAGCATCAGCCATAATCGATTATTTGCGTTATATATCGACCCTCAGGGGGTGGTTTGGTCTGCCACCAAGTCGGGGTTGAGTAAGCACATTCCGAATTCAGGAATATTCACTTCATACGGTAAAAAACATGGTCTCGCTAACGATACGGTATACGCCGTTGCCGGCGATGAGCAGGGGGATATTTGGGTCAGCACAAATCGAGGATTGGCGCGTTTTGACCCGAAAGCTGAGACTTTTAAAAATTATGATGAAAGCCAGGGAGTGCAGTCCAATGAATTTAACAACGGTGCTTTTTTCAGGGCAAAGGACGGCGAATTATTTTTCGGAGGAATTAACGGTTTTAACCGTTTTTACCCATCCAATATTCAACCCGACACTTCTCCACCCAAATTAGCAATTACCGAACTGTTACTTTTCAATAAGGTGCCTGAATTGATGAGGCTGAATAGCCAATCACCTCTGTACAGTCCGATAAATGAAATGCGTAACTTGTCGTTGGGTTACCGGGACTACGTATTTTCATTTGAATTCTCCGGATTACACTTTTCTAATCCGTTGCTCAATCGATATCGCTACAGGTTAGAAGGGTTTGATAATGATTGGATTGAGACTGACGCAATGAATAGACGAGCGACTTACACCAATTTGCCTTCCGGTTCTTATACATTTCATGTAAAAGCAAGTAATGCCGACGGCATTTGGAGCCCCTTGTCGAAAAGAATTTCTGTCGAAGTTCAACCCGCACCCTGGAAAACTTGGTGGGCGTATTCACTTTACTTGCTGATTATGGTGATTATTCTAGGAAGTTTTATTCGAGTTAAGTTGCAGCAACTTGCTATTGAAAGACGTACCGCCAGAGCTATTGCGCAAAGTGAAAAGCGGCTATCAACTGCCCTTTGGGGAAGTCGATGTGAAATGTGGCAATGGAATATGAGGATCGGAAAAGTAGAAAGAGATAACCTGTTGCCAGATATAGTAAAGCTCTCAGGGGCTGCAACTTCTCCAAATGATTTTATCGATCTTATTCATGAAGATGATAGAGCTGCTTTTGTGTATGCGTTAAACGAACACCTCGGCGGTAAAAGTAAATTTTTGGAAGCAACCTATCGGCTGAAAACAAAGGGTAATGACTGGCGCTGGATATTAGATCGAGGCCAAGTTGTGGAACGAGACCAAGGCGGTAACCCCGTCGTTATGTGCGGCACTTTATCTGATATCAGCGATTTGAAAGAAGCCGAATTAAACCGCGTGCAATCTCTTAGAAAGTTGGTGACTGGAATAGCTCACGAAATCAATACGCCTTTAGGTATTAGTGTAACCGCGATCTCCTTAGTTAACTCTGAGCTTGTTCAGTTACTCCATTCTGCGACCCGAGGTGAACTGGGTATCGGTACAGATAAATTGAATCAAGACATCGGAGAAGGTTGCCAACTGGTAGAAAAAAATCTTGGCAAAATGTCGAATCTAATCGCCGAACTGAGGAAAGTCGCCGAGTATTCCGGTACCCGAAGTTATGCCTTTCAGTTAAGCGAGCTGTTGGATGAATGTATGACACAATTCCGTTCGTATGATTCTCCATTAGTACTTGAACTGAAAGTGACTTGCAGTAGCGATATTTTGGTCTTAGGTGAGCCTCTAATATTGAAACAAGTACTGGAAACGTTATTCGACAATAGCCTGGAGCATGGATTTCGACAACGTGATTGCGGTCAAATTCTGATTAGTGCAACTACCCACCAGGGAAAAGTGATCCTCACTTTCTCTGACAACGGTTGTGGTATGGTAGAAAGCGATCTTGACGAGGCGTTTGAACCTTTCTTTACAACCCGGAGAATAGAGCATCATATAGGGTTAGGGCTACATACCGCACACTCCTTGGTGGTTAATGAACTACAGGGAGCCATTTCCATTAAAAATAATCGAAGTGGTGAAGGCATACGCGTTACAATTGAGTTAAAATCTGCCTAAATTATACTCGTGATCGCAACCAAATATTCGATGTAACCATCCGGGATCCAACAAGAAATTCTTAATCCCATTGATTTCCACCGTAAAATTGCTGAAAATCCCCTGTATATTATTAATATTTTGCGACGGATTAATGCCTACGAGACGTTACCTGGCGAGCATCGCCTTATTTATTCTTGCCGGATGTGGACAAAAAGGTCCGCTTACCCTGGAAAAACAAGCCGACCGGACTGGCCAGCAGACACAACAATCGACACAAACACCGCAAAATAAGCCAGTCAAGGAGCAACAACCCCAATGATGTTAAGTTTTGCCAAAATGCATGGGCTAGGCAACGACTTTATGGTGGTAGACGGTGCGACCCAGCAAGTCTTTTTCACCGAAGGGCAAATTCGAAAGCTCGCGGATCGACACCGTGGGATAGGGTTTGACCAATTGCTTTTAATTGAAGCGCCCCAACAACCGGATGTTGATTTTCATTACCGTATATTTAACGCCGATGGTACCGAAGTGGAACAATGCGGCAACGGGGCCAGGTGCTTAGCGCGGTTTGTACGGCAAATGGGACTTACCTGGAAACATAAAATTCGAGTGAGTACCATTAAAGGCATTATGAATTTACAAATTATGCGTAATGGATTGGTGAGCGCGGATATGGGCATACCAGAGCTTATTCCGGAGAAAATACCGCTTCGCTATGCCGAACAGGCTATACACTATAGTGTTAATCTGGAAGGCATGGATATACAATTTGGCGCAGTTTCCATGGGAAACCCCCATTGCGTACTGACGGTTGAAGATGTCAGTATGGCAGATGTGGATAAGGTGGGCGGTGCGCTCACAGAACATTCCCTATTTCCCCAAGGTGCTAATATCGGTTTTATGCAGGTAGCGGCACACGATGAAATTCGCTTGAGAGTTTATGAACGCGGGGTCGGAGAAACTCAAGCTTGTGGAACGGGGGCTTGTGCCAGCGCTGTAGTTGGTCGATTGCAGCATAATATGGCGCAAAAAGTTCGCGTTTATTTGCCGGGAGGCCATCTACATATTGAATGGCCTGGCGAGGGCCAAGCATTAAAAATGATGGGACCAGCAGAATTTGTTTACCAGGGATTAATCGAACTATGAAGTTTCCAAACCCACAGGCGCTAGACCAGGGGAATATCAGTCAATTAAATCAATTGATGGAAGAGGCTCAGGTAAAAAACTACCTGTTAAATAACCCCGATTTTTTACACAATAACCCTCAGCTACTAACCCATTTGGACTTGCAGCATGAAGTAGGTGGTGCCACCTCCTTGGTAGAAAAGCAGATCAAGGTCTTGCGGGAAAGAAATCAGACGCTACAAGGCCAGTTGATAGAAATGCTGCAGGCTGCTTTTAATAATGAGCAATTGTTGATCCTTTGTAATCAATTTATGCTCGAGCTACTTGCTTGTGACAACTTACAGTCACTTACTGCGACCATTAAATCTTCATTAAAAAGAGACTTTGATCTGGACGATGTGGCGTTAATTTTAGTGGGCGACTATCCGCCAGCAGAACCGGCAATAGTTTACGCAGAGTCAAGGCAAATTAAAGAACTACTCAACTGCCAGTTTCCGGATAACCAGCCTTTGTGCGGTCGCCTTGAGTTAGCTCCAAGAAAAGCCCTTTTTGGAGAACTGTGTCCAGATCTAAGCTCATTTGCTCTAATTCCCTTAGGCGAAAAATGTGAATATGGATTGCTAGCGCTGGCGAGTAAACAAGTGGATCGATTTGAACCACAAATGGGTACCCTGTTTATTGAGCTTATCGCCAAGCTAGTTAGTCACTTAGTGCGCAAATATGCAGTCGCTTGAGCAGCTAGAACAACAAATTAGTACCAGTTTAGTTGCGCGGGTAAGAACTTATCTCAGCGTTATAACTGAGCAGAAAAATTACTCAGAGCATACGCAGAAAAATTATTATAGGCAGCTCGCTAGGCTGCTGATTTTTGTGCATGAGCGTTCAATTACTAAATGGTCGCAAGTAAAGACTATTCATATCCGACAGTTATCCGCATTCTATTTTCGCAAGGGACTCTCGCCGAGGTCCATTGCACTTTTACTCTCTGCGAGCCGTAGTTTTTTCCAGTATTTGGTCAATCACTATGACTTAAAGTTCAACCCAGCTAAAGGAGTGAGGGCGCCCAAGTTTTCGCGACCGCTACCAAAAACAATCGATGTAGATCAAGTCAATGCACTGCTTGAAGGCATAGATGACGGCGAAGATATAGGGATCCGCGACAAAGCGGTGGCGGAACTATTCTACTCAAGCGGCATTCGGTTAGCAGAATTGGTACGGCTTGATTTAGACGACATCAATTTTGCCGAGAAAGAGGCTCGAATTACCGGTAAAGGTAATAAAACTCGTTATGTACCAATCGGTAGTTTTGCGGTCGAAGCGATAAAAGACTGGTTAACCATCCGGGGAGTTTGGTTAACTGGTTTTCCGACAGATGCGTTATTTGTTTCCCAGCGTAAGACCCGGTTAAGCCCGCGTAGCATTCAACAAAGACTTGCCTACTGGGGGAAAGCCGTCGGTATGAATGGTCGATTACATCCGCATAAATTTCGCCATTCATGTGCGACACATTTACTCGAATCCTCTGGAGATCTGCGTGCAGTTCAAGAACTGTTGGGGCACGCTGACTTATCGACGACCCAGATATACACCCATTTAGACTTTCAACAACTTGCCAAAGTATATGACAAGGCGCACCCAAGGGCGCGCTCCCCTCGTTCAAAGTAGCTAAAAGTTGGGCCTTATGTTTTCTCCAGAACAGCGAAGCAAATTTAAAATTCTCAGCTTTGATTTAGATAATGCGTTATACGATAACCATCCGGTGATCGTTCATGCAGAAAAGCAGTCAGAGGACTACTTAAGAGAGCAATTTAAGCTACAGGGAAAGGCGTTTGATTATTCAAGCTTTATGCAGATCAGAAGAGAATTACTGTTGAGCGGGGATATCGAGTTTGAAAATATGAGCTATTTTCGCCACGTGGCGCTGGCACGGTTTTGTGAACCCCTGGAGAATTCCCGCCAAATTGTAGAGCAAGCTTTTGAGAGGTTTATTCAGGCGCGAAGTCTAATTAAGGTTGAGCCTCGAATACAGGAGCTACTCAAGGAGCTCTCCGAAAGATACCAGTTGGTTAGCGTAACCAATGGTAATTGTGACATCAACCAAACGCCTCTGGGACAATTTTTTATTTCGAATTATTCGGCAACCGAGGGATACAGAGCCAAGCCTCATGCGCAAATGTTGCGTCAATTAATGCAGGATTTTAGCGTTGGTGGCGATGCCATCCTACATCTTGGGGACTCCCTCAACAAAGATGGCGGGGCGGCTAAAAATGCTGGGGTCGCCTTTTATCATTTTTGGCCTTTTGATCCAGAATCCAGTATTCAGCGAGAAGTATCAAAGCTTAGCGAGCTTTTATTGACGTAAGCCGTCTGAATCAACCTGGGTCAGTTAATCTTTCGTTGTGCAACAGACCCTAAGGATATCCTGTTGATTTACTGGGTTTTTATGCGCAACCCGCTAAACTTTACTAAGCTAAAAGAACACGATTTATTGTTCCAATCGATAATGACAATTGGGCTTAGAGGTGCACCATTTTCCGATCGACCAACACATTTCTATTTCTTGCGATAAGCTTGCTGTTGGTAACTAACATAGCCTTGTTTGGGTCTACGACCAAAGCAGCGTCTAATAGTGAATTGGGACTTACCGCAGAAGAGATCAACTGGTTGCGACGCCATCCTGAGCTCCGTTTTACCGGCGATCCTAATTGGCTGCCATTTGAAGCCTTCGATCAGGATGGCAATTACATTGGGATTGTGGCGGAGCATTTATCGATTATTGAATCCAGACTCGGGGTTCAATTTAATAGAATACCAACTGCAACCTGGACTCAGTCAGTCAACATGGCTAAATCCGGTCAAGTAGATATTTTGTCTGAAACTGATGATTCTGCACTGAAATCCCAACTTCTATTTACTCGTCCATATGTGACTAACCCGGTGGTAATTGTCATGCGAGTAAAAGAGAATTTTGTCGAAAATTTGGCGCAGATCAAGCAAAAAAAAATCGGCGTTATTCGAGATTATGGCTACGTCACTAAAATAATCACAAAATATCAAGGCTATAACTTTGTCACAGTTGAAAACATCCAGGATGGCCTTATCGCTGTTTCAACTGGTCGGGTAGACGCGCTGTTATGTACAGTTACTCTCTGCGGTTACACTATTGCAGAACTGGGGCTACATGACGTTAAGATTGTTGGCAAAACTGAGTTTGATACTCAGCTAGCTTTTGCTGTTAATCCGAAACTAAAGCCTTTGGTGGCTATCTTAAACAAGGCCATTGAGAGCATTACAGCAGAACAAAGGCGGCAAATTCTAGAAAACTGGACTGTGACAGAAGTTGTTGAACAAACAAACTATGAACGGATCTTCCAGGTTGTTGCATTTTTTTTGGCGATACTGAGTCTATTCTTTTACCGCCAAATCCAACTTCGAAAATATAATAGCCAATTGGCGCGAAGCGAAGAGCGTTATGCTCGGGCTGTCAGGGGGACCAGTGATGGCTTATGGGATTGGAATTTACAAACTAATTACGCTTATTTATCTCCCCGTTGGAAAGCGTTAATGGGTTTCGAAGAAGATGAACTAGCCAATCACGCCGATTCGTTTTATGGGCGCCTTCATCCCGAGGATTTGCCTAGAGTTAACCAAGTCACAAAAGCACATTTAAAAGGTGAAGCACCATTTGATATAGAGTTTCGGCTGCGTAATAAAGACGGAAGCTACCGCTGGTATCGTTCGGTTGGCCAGGCTGAGTTTGATCAGGATGGAAAAGCATCCCGCATGGCAGGAGCGCTATCGGATATTACTGCCAGGAAGAATGCTGAGTTATTAGAAGCGTCAAAAAATAAAGTGCTGGAGCTGACTGCAAAAGGCGAAGTATTAAACAAAATTCTCGATGCAATTATCGAAAGTATAGAAGTCGAAAATCCACAAATGTTATGTAGTATTTTGTTGCTTGATAGCAAAGGAGAAAGACTTTACTGCGGCTCAGCTCCAAGGTTACCGCAATTTTATTCGGAAGCTATCAACGGAGGCAAAATTGGCGATGGGGTAGGATCTTGCGGGACTTCAGCCTACAACGCAGAAAGAGTAATAGTGGAAGATGTTCAGACTCATCCTTATTGGAAGGACTTCAAAGAACTTGCAGAGAAAGCTAATATAGCTGCTTGCTGGTCGGAGCCAATATTTGATTCACGAAAAAAGGTAGTTGGCACTTTCGCTATTTACCATGAAACAATTCAAACTCCGAATGAAAAAGATATTCAACTAATCGAGCAAGCTGCGACTTTGGCCGGGATAGCCATTGAAAAGCACCACAACTTAGAAGAGTTACAACTTGCTTCGCTGGTATATCAAAACAGTAGCGAAGCGATGTTAATCTTTGACGCTAGTCGCGCAATCATTGCGGTAAACCCGGCGTTTACAGAAGTGACTGGTTATCAACCGGAAGATGTAATTGGCCTGCAAGCTGACATTTTAAACTCGGAGTTTTATCAAAAGCATTTTTATGACGCTATGTCGCTCGCCGTAAAACATACGGGTCAATGGCAGGGAGAAGTAAAAGACAGAAGAAAAAACGGCGAAGTCTATTACAAGTGGCTAACAATAAACACAATTTATAACGATGACGGCAGTGTTCATCGAAGGGTTGCTTTATTTTCTGATATTACAGAGCGAAAGAAATCGGAGCAAATAATTTGGCAGCAAGCCAATTATGACTTCCTAACTAATTTACCTAATCGAAATATGTTTCACGATCGTCTGCAGCAAGAAATCAAAAAAGCGCGCAGAGAAAATAGCATTTTTGCGGTGTTACTGATCGATTTAGACAGGTTTAAGGAAATCAACGATACCTTAGGTCATGACTACGGCGATATATTATTGGTAGAGGCTTCTTCCCGAATTAATGATTCAGTACGTGAAAGCGATACTGTAGCCAGACTTGGTGGGGACGAATTCACGATTATTCTCACTGAAATTGAAGACAATTTAAATGTAGAGCGAGTAGCCACGAAAATAGTGGATAAGCTTTCTCAGCCATTTCAGCTCAATGATGAAGTTGCTTACGTGTCAGCTAGCATTGGCATCACTTTATATCCCTCCGATACAGAGCAGTTTGAAGAGTTACTTAAAAATGCTGATCAAGCAATGTATGAGGCGAAAAACCTGGGGCGTAATCGTTATCAATATTTCACTCATTCTATGCAGCATGCTGCGCAGAATCGGATGCGACTCATTGTTGATCTACGAAAGGCTCTACAAAACCAGCAGTTTTCTTTGCACTATCAGCCCATCATAAAATTAAAAGACGGCAAGGTTGCTAAAGCCGAAGCATTGATACGATGGCGGCACCCACATCGTGGTCTCGTTAGTCCAAAAGATTTTATTTCATTGGCAGAAGAAACGGGTTTGATCGTCGAGATAGGGGACTGGGTATTAACCGAGGCGATAAAGCAGGTCGCAGTATGGCGTCAATCAATTTCCAAGAACTTTCAAATTGCGGTCAATACCTCTCCTATCCAATACCAAGCGCGCTCAAATGAAAAGGAAATTTGGTCAAAGCATTTTGAGACGCTGGGCGTTGAAGGTAAGTCGATTGTTATGGAGATTACCGAGGGACTTATGATGGATGCATCAAAATTGGTAACCGATCAATTAATCACTTTTAGAAACGCAGGCATTCAAGTGGCGCTTGATGACTTTGGAACAGGTTATTCATCACTGTCTTATCTTAAAAAATTCGATATTGATTACATTAAGATCGACCAGGCATTTGTCAAAAACCTTGAAATTGATGAAGACGATAGGATTTTATGTGAAGCGATTGTAGTTATGGCGCATAAACTCAATCTTGAGGTGATCGCAGAAGGCGTAGAAAATCTGCAGCAAAAACAAATTCTTCAGGCAATAGGCTGCGATTTTGCTCAAGGATATCTATTTTCAAAACCGTTGGATTCTGAGCAATTCGAAAGCTTTGTACTAGAGCAGTCACCGCTCAAAAGTTAAAGCCAGTAGAAACTAATATCGAACGAGAGGCGCCGACTACACCTTTGTCCAAAAACTCAGAGTTGTGCTGGTTATTAGGGTAGCGGATTTTTTTATCAAACATATTCGATACTTTTACATTTAAATAAAAGTTTCTCCAAACTTTTTCTTTTCTTAAATTGAAGTCGACCACTGTAGAATTAGGTATAGCAGCGCCTATTCGATCACCAAAACTACCATCCCCATTATCTACCGATACATCAAATTGAGTTTGTATCTCATCGATATACCGAGCGTTTAATGCAAAAGTAGTTCCGCCCAACAAGTACTTTATTTTGAAGTTTGCAACCAGTTTGGGAGAATAGGCAGGTTCTATATCTACAAAAAGTTTGTCCTTTGAATCTTGATAGGTAAAACTAAATTCAGTATTTATTTTTTCGGAGAGTTTAAAAAAACTGAACAGCTCCACACCTTTAGTATTTATTGCACCGGTTTGTCGAGTTCTATTTATTACCGAGCCATCTGTTTGTAGCTCCAAGGTGTCGACAACTAGATTGTCGAGGTTATTTTCAAATAAGCTCACGCTGACTAAGGTATCTTTATAAGAATAAATGTAGATTAGCTCACTAGTTTTTGTCTCCTCGGCATCAAAGCGATCGCTGGCCATTTTACTGGCTTCGCCATATTTTAGTTTAAGACTATGGTTTGCGTTGAAATGATAAATCGCTGCAACCCGTGGAGTATTATTTTTTTGCCCACCTTGCATCCCGCCGAAGCTTGACTCGTTTACTGTGCCTCCATCTTCGATACCTGCGCGTAAATGTTCGCCGACTTTCTCGTGTCGATATCCAACAACCAAAGACAGTTTATCAGAGTGTTTATAACTTGCCTGCGCAAAAATAGAGGAAGTAGTTCTCTCATCAATACTAACTGATTCATTGATAAATCCTACCAAAGGTGCGTGAGTAAACTCTAACGAATCTAACATCGTCCGATAGTCTAAACCGGTAGTAAGAGAAACAGAATCGGTTAGTTGGGTATTAAGTATGAACTCAAGGCTGTGAGATTTATATTCGACAAAATTGTAGCCTTCTAAATCAGGAGTTAAGGCATCAAAATCTTGATCTCTAAAATAATCGTTATAGGTGTAATCGATAGAATAATCATTATTGCGATTAAATGAGTCGCGATAGCTTAGATGAAACATTTTATTTTCGTTACCTTCGAGGGTTCCATCCGTGACCGGCGGCAATAAGAGAAATTTTTCAACTTCACTCCAGTTATATGATATATCGACTAGCCACCGCTTATTGCTAATAGAAATATCTAAATAGCGAGAGTCGAGTTCTAACTTATCATCAAAGCTGTAGGTTTGAGGATTTTCAACGCCGAGAAAAGGCAGAGTAGGGACTTTGGACTCATCAATCATATCAATTAATAGCGCGTCAATAGGATTTGCAGAGTAGAGCCCGAAATTTGCCACTACTGTTATGTCATTCTTTTCCTTTTCATATCTAATTGAGACTTTTTTCTTTTGAAAATCACCTATCGACAAGTTCAGTCCAACCATGTCGTTTTCGCCCAGGTGCCCGGCATTGTTTGTAATGATATTAATGACGCCAAACGAAGCTCCATTTCCGTACATAACTGACATCGGACCGCGTATCACATCAATTCTGTCGATAGCTTCAACCGGCACAGTTATTTTTGCCAACGGGTTACTGCGAATATCTTCACGTGCTTGGTTAACACCATTGACTAAAATCGCGACATTACTATTTTGAGAGCGTGGGTTCCAAAATCCTCGAATACCAAAGTTGCCGGAAACACCCTCGTAGGAGTAGATATTATAGAATCCAGGTACTTGCTCCAGTACATCCGTTAAACTGGTATAGCCGTAGCTAGCGATATCTTCACGCGTAATAATGATAACGCTTGCAGGGATCTCTTTGATTTTCTCTGGTCGTTTGCCTGCTGATTCTATCTTAAACTCGAGCAGTTCCTCTAAAGTCAGATCTAATAGATTAATATCATTAGCCTTTAATGGTTGAGGAAACGCTAAGCTCAAGATAAATATACCGAGCAAAGTTTGCGTGACGAAGACTAACTTCATGATTCAGGTTGTTTAGATCTTTTTAGATAAGTGTGTACTAAGTTTGGTAGAGGAGCTTCAGTTTTTCAACCAAGCAGATAGAGAGCTATACTCGCAAGATAAGCCGAAAATCAGATATAATAGCGGTATGCACTAGATCTCCAGGTCGTTAGTAAATCCTTTGGCCCTTATCGATTATAAACCTCCAACCAAGCCCTATCTAAAAATTCTATACCGTGATAATGATATCGTTGTGTTCGATAAACCTAGCGGTCTTTTGTCAGTAAGGGGTAAGGCTCCTGAACATCAGGATAGTCTGCAGTATAGGGCGGAAACTGTTTGGCCGGCTATCGGCGTAGTACATCGATTAGACATGGCAACCTCTGGCATTATGATCATGGCGCTAAGTAAGCTTGCTTTAAGCGAGTTAGGAAAACAATTTCAGCATCGTCAAATTTATAAAAAATACATCGCAACGGTTTGGGGGCATCCAAAATCCAGTGAAGGTAAGATTGAGCTGCCTTTAAAAGTCGATTGGCCTAATCGGCCCAAGCAACAGGTTTGTTTTGCTACCGGAAAGCCCAGTGAGACTTTATGGCGATGTTTGTCGCGAGATATAGATCCGGCTGGAAACCTTATCAGTCGAATTGAATTAACTCCGATTACCGGAAGGTCTCACCAATTGCGGGTGCATTTAGCTCAAATTGGGTTGCCGATATTAGGAGATAAATTTTACGCGCACGATGAAGCTTTCGCAGCAGCGCCGCGCTTACTACTTCACGCTCAATCACTTACGTTGAGGCACCCTTCAAATGGCGAACTGCTCCGTCTAAAAAGCGCTTGTCCATTTTAGCTCGCTTAAAGTTTACTTCGCCAAGTAATCCCATCCCACTAAACTGCAATAAAATGTAATGTCAACCAAAGTCAATTGAACGCGTTAAACACAATGAAGCAGCTAACTTTATTGTGGAGTCATAAATGAAAACAAATTACCTGGGGCCTCTATTTATTTTAGGGTTGAGTCTGATCGTTTCCGGCTGCGTTGTGCACAAAAGTCACCATCGACCTCATGCAAAAAAAGTTGTTGTAAAAAAAGGTCCGGTAACCCACATTGTAGCAATTCCACGCACCGCTCGAGTCGTGGTACATAGTGGTAACAAGTATTATCTTCACAACGGCCACTTCTATCGAACTAGCGGGCATGGACATGTTAAAGTCAGGCCGCCTACGGGGCTTACCATAAAGGCGCTGCCGTCGGGATTTGTTAAAGTGAAAAGAAATGGAATTTGGTATTATCACCATCAAGGTGTTTATATGCGCTGGCATGCAAAACGTAAAGTTTATATTGTCGCTTCGGTGGACTAAAACTAATTTGTGCTTGGCTACTCTGAAACTAAATATTTGAAATATACCGCTCGGCTCAATATCTTTGTTTCAATGAGCGCAATGATCACAGTCCCCCTAATCAGGAAAACGACAACTCGAATAAAACGATAACCGGGCCTTTGAATTTTTCAAATCCGTTTCCAATATCGGCCGTTTATGAGCGAGATGGATGTTTCGCATGGTATTGGAGTCCTTCGTTTGGAGAGTTATTTAAAAAAACAAAAAATTCAATAAAATCAGTACATAATCCTGTTAACCTTAGAAACAATGGTAATTTTGCATTGTAACTGTATGATTTTTAAGCTACGATCCGCTGAAAATAGGTATCGCGCCATGCAATAAATGGTGAGTCCCGTATGGGGCTTCTAGTAAGCGATCAATTATTATTATGCTTGTAAGCTAATTCTTAGAAATTGTTGTTCTGAGGTAAGGGATGGGAATTAAAACCAAACTATTGGCGACCGGTTTCGCCGCGATAGCTGCTTATCATGTTTCAGCTGCAACTGACGGTGATTTGAGCGCGACTTCCACCGGCTCAATAGATATCAATTTTACTCTGGGGATCGCGGGCGTTATTGTCGATCTTCGCGACTTTGCTTTTGGTACCTGGTCCGGTAGTGGTGAACTCAGGGATAATGATGACTTATGTATTGGAACTACCGGAACTTCACAATATATTATTCGCGCGGATGGCGACGGAGCTGGTAATGCTTTCACCCTTTCCAACGGGGGTTCTAATTTAGCTTATCGCGTATTCTGGAATGATGATGTTGGCACATCGGGTAATTTCGAGCTGAATGCCGGGGTACAAGTTGAAAACCTAAATAATCCCCCCAACACATTTGTACCTATCGGTGGCGGCGGTTATATATGCACCGGCGCAAGAGACGCTAACGTGGAAATTGTCATTGATGAAGCGGCTCTCCAGGCCGCAGAGGCTGGCTCTTATTCTGGTGTCCTCACGTTAACCATGATCCCTCAATAGATTATTCCTAGGTCAACTTTTGAGTGAATGGCGAGCAAGCTTTTTCAACGGATATCCTGCAAAAGGCTTGTTGCGTTCGATAACTGGTAAGGTATTCAATTTAACTACGCCTAGATTGGCCTCAAGTAGCTGATTTGACAAGTTCCTTAATTCAGTCATATCCGATACGACTGCCTGGAGTAAATAGTCGAAATGTGAACCGACAACAAAACATTCGACAATTCCGTCTAAAGTTTCAATGTAATTTTCAAATTTCTTAAAGTCTTGTGGGTAATGACTCCCCAAAGTTACCTCCATAAAAGCCATTAGCACGGGCCCCAATCTTTCCAGGCGGATCTTGGTTCGAAAACCTTCTATAAATCCCTCGTTCTCCAGTCGCTTAACCCTTGCCAAGCAAGCGCTAGGCGATAAGGCAACGCGGTCAGCGAGCTCTTGGTTGGTGATACGGCCATTCTGCTGCAAAAGTAGCAGCAATTTAAGATCCTTAGCATCTATTCGCATCAAAAAAATAGGGCCTCAATAAATGGAAAGTCGAGAACTGATTAAATCAGGTTTTGTTGCTAGATGTAACAATATTCTGTCAAAACCGAATTAAATTCGGTGTTTTTTAGATATTTCAAATTGAATGCGGTAATAACGGTCCATTTTGATGCCCGATTTTGTATGTTTTATGATTAGATAAGTAACTGTTATTAATAATATTTAATAGGCTGCGTTGACTATGAATATACCCGCGACAGGCTTAGAAAGAAAACAGAATATTCTTCATCCCGCGACTTCGATTATTGAGTTGGAGCGTAGTGGTGCACGTAAAGTGAAACAAGCTCATGGGATCTATATTCAAGACGGTGAAGGCAATCAAGTGATCGATGGGATCGCTGGTTTGTGGTGTTCGAACCTTGGCCATGGACGTAAAGAAATTGCCTATACCATGGCTCAAGCCGCTCAAGAGTTGGATTATTTTCATACATTTAATGGGCATACCAATCAAGCTCAAGAAATCTTGGCTGAACGCCTAATCGCAATGGCGCCTAAGGGATTAAGTCAGGTGTTTTTTGGTTGCTCTGGTTCAGATGCCAATGACACATTAGTCAAGATTGCTTGGCAATATCAAATTACCCGCGGTAAGCCGCAAAAGCGCAAAATTATTTCTCGCTGGCAAGCTTATCATGGGACCTCAATTTCTACCGCGAGTCTGACTGGTCTCAAAGGTTTTCATAAGGCCTTTGCATTGCCTCTAGATTTTGTCATTCATACTGATTGTCCTTTCTATTACGCTAATGCCCAACATGAAGAAAGCGAATTGCAGTATACCGAACGCTTACTTAGCAATTTACGCGCACTTATTGAAAAAGAAGGCGCAGAAAATATCGCCGCCTTTATAGGTGAACCGATTATGGGGGCCGGAGGTGTTGTAACACCACCTGAAGGTTACTGGCAAGGGGTGCAAAAGATCTGCCGTGAAAATGATATTTTGCTGATTGCTGACGAAGTGGTTTCCGGTTTTGGTCGGATCGGAGAGAATTTTGCGTCAGATTTTTATGGAATTCAACCGGATATGATGACGACTGCCAAAGGGATCACCGCGGGCACTTTTCCTATGTCAGCTGCATTTATTGCTGATCATATCTACGAGGTGTTAACCCTGGCTTCAAAAGAGCTGGGCGGTTTTTCACACGGCTATACTTACTCGGGGCACCCGATTGGAGCAGCTGTTGCAAATACGGTTTTGGACGTTATGCAACAAGAATGTATTACTGAAAACGCAGCCAAGACCGGCAGTTATTTGCACGCGAGTCTAAATCAAGCTCTCGCTTCACACCCGCATGTGGGTGAAATTCGAGGACAAGGTTTACTCGCTGCGGTCCAGTTGATGGAGTGCGCCAACTCAAAACAGTTCTTAGATCCGACTAAAAAGTTAGCCGCTAAAGTTTCCCAAGCTTGCTACGAAAGAGGGCTGATTATCAGGCCTCTACCATCAGTGAATTCGTTGGCGCTTTCGCCGCCGTTGATCCTTAATCGCAACCAAGTCGATAGAATTGTTGAAATAGTGGTGCAAGGTATTAACAGCGTATTCATTGAATGAGAGTGGTTTTAATCGCGAAAAATTCTTAATTCACATTTATATCTCCCTGATTCACTTCGGTGAACTCTAATTAGCTCTACGAAGCCTTTTGCCGTTGGTCTCTAACGGCTTTTTTTTATCCTTAAAAATTATCTTAATTGGAGTTACTTTGACAGGTAAGACGATAGCACCTTGAGGATCTTTTGTTTTAATATTGGCTTGCGTAAAAAGTCGTCAAAGACAGCATTTTTTGCTTTTGAGTCTTCGCTTTCCAGTGCTGAAGCAGTGACTGCAATCACAATCGTTTGGGGAAGTGATCGCTTAATTACCTGAGTTGCTTCGTAACCGTTTACTTCAGGCATTCTCACATCCATAAAAACTAATTCGGGTTTATGCTCAAGCGCAAGTTCTATCGCCTGTTGACCGTTTTCCGCTTCCAACAAGTTAAACCCGTAGGAAGCGCAATATTTTCGTAATATAAAACGGTTACTTTTTACATCATCGACAATCAGTAAAGTAGCAGGTCTAAAGCTTGTTGTTGTTCGCTCAACATCAGTTAGTCCTGCGGGCGATATTTTTACTTTCCTCAAAACAAGACTAAAGCAGCTGCCCTTGCCTATTTCGCTTTCAAGCAGGATTTTTCCACCGAGTTTTTCCGCCAGCTTTTTACAAATAGACAAACCCAATCCGCTACTGGCAATATGACTTTCACTCGGGTTAACTTGATATTCGAAGTGCTCAAAAATACTTTGGTATCGTTCTTTTTCTATTCCAATACCAGAATCAATGATTCTAAATTCGAGAGAATTTTCTTCTCGTTCGGCTCGCCAGTCGACTACCAATTCAATTCGGCCCTGGTTGGTAAATTTAAATGCATTGCCTATAAGATTAATTAAAATCTGACGAATTCTGTTGTTATCACTGATAATAAACTGAGGAACTTCTTCGTCAATTCGCGTTGAATATTCAAGCCCTTTTTCGAACATGGGATCTTTAAACAGCTGATAAACTTCTGTAATTAACTGGCGAACATCAACCGGTCCAGGTTCGATAGTCATCTTACCCGCTTCTATCTTCGATATTTCCAAAATATCATTAATGATATGAAGTAAACCATTGGTACCAACAGAAATTGCATCAAGGTAACTTTTCTGTTCTTTATCCAATTTAGTCTCAGACAACAACTGAGAATAACCAAATACCGCATTCATTGGTGTTCGGATCTCATGACTCATATTAGCCAGAAACTCAGATTTAGCACGGTTCGCTTTTTCCGCATCCTCTCGAGCTAGGATCAATTGCTCCTCAGTTTTTTGTCGTCGCTCAATTTCATTTCGTAGCTGGATCACCCACAAAAAAATCATGAATAATACTAATACAACCATAGCAGAGGCTTTCCAGATAGTTTCTGGGTTAAAACCTGTTTCGATTGCAACGTTAAACCAACTATTTGCAATCATTCGTTTTTCACTATCAGAAATTCGCTCAAGAGTTTTGTTAATAATGCTAATCAGCGGTAAGTTGTCTTTGGTCACCATCATTCGAACTTCAAAATCTTCCTCAATAGTGCCAGAAATTTTTAGATTAGTTAGTTTGGATTGTCTCAATTTGAAAATTGCGACGGCCAAATTTCCAATGAATGCATCGACATTTTTGTCTGCCACCGCTTGTAAAGCCTGGTCGAGGCTGTCAACAAACACCAGGTCTATTCCAGGATGATTTTTCTGTAAGTAACTGACCGAATAATAGCCCCTAGGAATTGCAACTCGCCGGCCATAGAGTTCCTCGATATCGTGCACATAAGAATAATCGGGGCCGGTTATAATTGCCAAAGGAGAGCTAAAGTAGGCATCGGTGAAATCAGCGAAAGCGTCCCTTTCTTGAGCGTGAATTGCGGCGAGTACAAGTTTTATCTGTTTCCTCTTTAGCCGCTCAATTACCTGACTCCATGTGTCAGATTTTATGAATTTAAATTCTAGTCCGGTCTTTTCTTGAATGAGGTTAAGGTAATCAACGGATATGCCCTCCATTTGACCTCTACGATTTAAATTAACAAATGGTTCCCATGAATTATCATCGCTGTAATAAATTACCGGATTATTTTGGATCCACTCGAGCTCCTCTTGAGTGTAATCAATTCGACTGGCGAGTTGGGCAGAAAGTTTCGTCGGAACTAAAAAACAGCAAGTGGCGATCAATAGACAAAGCTTATTGAGTAATCCGGAAATAACAGGGGGGATGGAAAAACTGCCGTATTTTATTTTCTATCTCCGATCTTACAAAAGCGTATGCCTTAAGATTAGTAATTCTTAAGATAGATAGCAAGTGGACTTTATCTTTAAAAACAATAAGTTGATAACATGTTTTTTTGACAGAAGAAATTTCAGATAAAAAAGTGAGATAAGATATTTACCACCGAGATCCTTGATTCAAATATCGGTGGTACTAGCTAATAAAGTTACTTACTTGGAATATTCTTTAGGGTATCAACTAAGAAAGTCCAGAATTTTTCTACTGACGCAATATGAACTTTTTCGTCTGGTGAATGAGCATGGCGGATAGTTGGACCAAATGAAATCATATCCCAGTGCGGGTAAGGTTCACCGATCACGCCACATTCTAAACCCGCGTGGATAACTTTTACCTCTGGTGTTTTGCCATATAGGTTTTCGTACCCCTTAATCATAGTCGTCAAAATTTTGGAATCAGGGTTAGGCTTCCATCCAGGGTAATCGCCTGAAATTTGGGTTGTGGCGCCGGTTAATGCAAAAGTCGCAGCAATATTATTGGCCAAATCATCCCTGGCTGAATTGGTCAGACTCCTGACCAGCGAAAGTACCGATACATGGCCGTCTTCACTTTTAACCACCGCGAGGTTGTTAGAAGTCTCGACCACCCCTTCAAACTCTGGGCTCATTCGTGTTACGCCACTGATGCAAGCACCTACAGAGCGAATAACACGATGAAGTGATTCTTTGGAATAGACTTGCTGCGGACAATCGATAGCAAGAGCTTCAATCGATAAGTTAGGTTCGACACTGCCAAATTCTGTCTGCATCGTTTGAATGAAGTTGGTCAGGCGACTTTGAAATTCTGACTTCTTGGTCTGAGGAAGCACAATTTTAGTGAATGATTCTCGTGGAATAGCATTGCGCAGAGTGCCGCCGTTAAATTCGAATGCTTTAATTTCCAGATCGTCTAAATTCTCCATCAAAAAACGATTGATAAATTTATTGGCGTTACCGCGTCCTTTATCAATATCTAATCCGGAGTGACCACCTCTTAGTCCACGGATCGCAATTTCAAATGCCATGAAATCGCCTTCTAGTACTTCCCATTGCATAGGGACTTTAGCACTAACATCTACTCCACCGGCGCAGCCAACATACAATTCGCCTTCATCCTCGGTATCGAGATTAAGCAGAATTTCACCTTCCAACCAGCCAGGTTTTAACGCCGCTGCGCCTGTCATGCCAGCTTCTTCATCAACAGTTAACAAGATCTCAACGGGTCCATGGTGGATATCTGTACTGGTTAGTACCGCTAATGCCGCGGCGACCCCAATACCATTGTCTGATCCCAAAGTGGTTCCTTCGGCCGTTACCCAATCACTATCGATATAGGCTTTAATAGGATCTTTTTCGAAGTCGTGATTGGAGTCGGCATTTTTCTGAGGCACCATATCCACATGCCCTTGCATGATAACGCCTTTGCGGTTTTCCATACCCGGAGTGGCAGGTTTACGGATAATTAAGTTTCCAATTTCATCTCTTTGATGACTTAAATTATGTTGATCACATAGTGCTTCCAAACTTTGCAAGATTGCTTCTTCGTGTTTGGAGGGGCGAGGAGATTGAGTCATACGATGGAATATTTGCCATAGTGGCTGGGGAGATAGAGTACTTATACAGGTCACAAAATGTCTCGCTAACGATGTTGCATAAAGGGCCAAGTATATCGAGGTCCAATTAATTGTGTCTACAATAGCGGCTGATCAAAGTCATCGGATGATTGGTTTTATTTGATAATTTTTAAATTCAAGGTTTTAAAATGGCATCAGCACGGGTGACATAAAGGAACTAACGATGTTATTTTGTAAGTGCGAATTGATTCGCTTTGTTTTCTTTTATTGGCGGCCTAATTTACTAGAATGAATTCGAATTTACGTCCTCCAACGTTGAATCTTGGCTTGGTCATCGTCTGATGTACGAAAAAAAACTAATAGAACTCATAACCTCAGATCCCAAAAGAGTAGAGATCTTAAACATCCTCTCCGGTGTTTCGTTAGTTGACTGCTATGTCGCCGCTGGTTTTGTTCGTAATTGCGTTTGGGATCATTTACATGGATTTGAGGCAACGGCATTAAATGATATTGATGTGATATTTTTTGATAAAGATCCAAGGTTAGAAAAGCAGATTTCTGATTTTTTGTACTCGCTCCATCCAGGCATTAATTGGCAAGTTAAAAACCAAGCATTTATGCATTTGAAAAATGGTGATCCTTCTTATCGCGATATTGTCGATGCAATGAGTTATTGGCCGGAAAAAGAGACTGCAGTAGCTGTTAGATTAAGCCAAGATAAGTCGTTAGATTTGATTTACGCTTTTAATCTGGACTCGTTGTTTGCAGGTGAAATTTCTCATAACGAAAAACGCGACTTCTATTTATTCAAAAGTCGAATCAACAAGAAGGGGTGGTTAAACATCTGGCCTCAGTTAAAAATAAATTCGACTATTTGAGCAGGGCTCTGCTAAAACCGAATGAGCCGATAAATAAAGAGAAAAGCTTTTAACCCAATAAAAAAGGGACTGGTTATCTACCGACATTTCCAATGCCATTTAAAATTATTCTATTATTGGCAGCCCTTTATCTTCTTTAATTTTTTCTATCACCACATAAGTATGGTTTTTGGCAACCCCGGGAATATCGACCACTTCACCTAATACCGACCGGTACTCCGCCATACTAGAGATGCGTATTTTTAGCAGATAATCAAATCCTCCGGCTACCATATCACACTCGGCAATCTGTTTTATTTTTTGCACTTCTTGAGCAAATTTATCAAACGCTTCTGAAGTCGATTTATCTAAACCGACTTCTACATAAGCAGTTAGGCCAAAGTTAAGTTTAGCGGCGTTAAGTTTTGCGCCATAACGCTCAATATATCCCTCTTGTTCCAAGCGCTTCACACGGTCAAGGCATGGACTGGCACTAAGGTTTATTTCCTTGGCTAAATTCACATTAGAAATTCGGCTATTTCTTTGTAGAGCGTCTAAAATTGCTAAATCAATCTTATCTAATGGGCGCGATTTGCTGGGTTTGGCGTTGTTTGTAATAGACATGGTTAGAATTGGGCATAATTGAGCGAAATGAGGCTTTTCAGTAGATTCTACTGAATAAATGCCCCAAATCCCACTAATTTGCGGTAGTTCTCCGAAATTAACCAGCACATCCTGCTGATTTTTTTATAAAATTCGCCCATTCATAATAAGTGACAGAATCTTATACTGCTTATCTGGTTAGATTCTGAGAATTTCTTTTAGAGGACCGTGACATGTTATTTGAAGGCTCTTTGGTAACCGATTGCCCTATTCGCCAGAAGATCCGAGACTTTTATCGAATTGATGAAAAGCAGGTGATTGACCATATTTTGCCCCTGGCTGAGGTTGGGGTTAGCGCACGTAGCCGTGCGTGGGAAAGGGCTCGTCAAATGGTTGTTAATATCCGTAACGATCAGGAAGGGCAAGGCGGTATCGATGCGTTACTGAATGAGTTTTCTTTGTCTTCGGAGGAAGGCGTCGTATTAATGTGTTTAGCAGAAGCACTACTGCGAGTTCCTGACAAAGAAACTCAAGAGGAGTTAATTCGTGACAAATTATCCAAAGGGGACTGGAGCTCTCATCTTGGTAATAGCGATTCCTTGTTTGTAAATGCCTCTTCTTGGGGATTGTTGATCACTGGCAAGATGGTGAGCTACTCAGACAAAAACCAAGAAGAACAATTTGGTGTTTTGAAGCGAACCGTCGGTCGATTAGGTGAGCCGGTGATCCGCAAGTCGGTGAACTTCGCCATGAAAATCATGGGTAAGCAGTTCGTAATGGGAGAAACCATTGAAGAAGCGACTGAACGCGCGGTTGAAAAAGAAACCAAGGGTTATGCTTATTCTTATGACATGCTGGGTGAAGGTGCACGCACCATGGCCGATGCTGAGCGCTACTACGATGCTTATATGAAGGCGATCCATGCTATCGGTAAAGCCGCTAATGGTAGAGGCCCAATTAAGAGCCCGGGTATTTCGGTTAAACTATCAGCAATTCATCCCCGTTATGAATTTACCCATCAGCATCGGGTGATTGAAGAGTTAGTGCCTAAGTTAAAGGAACTTGCATTAGCCGCTAAAAGTTATGATATAGGTTTTACGGTTGATGCAGAGGAAGCGGATCGTTTAGATATTTCTTTGGATATTATCGAAGCAGTTTTTTCTGATGATGATTTAGGTGATTGGGACGGTTTTGGTCTAGCTGTTCAAGCTTATCAAAAGCGTGCGATCTTTGTGATTGAGTGGTTGCGCCAGTTAACCGAAAAAGTCGGACGTAAGTTAATGGTGCGATTGGTTAAAGGCGCTTACTGGGATACGGAAATCAAAACCACACAGCAAGATGGCTTACAACATTTCCCTGTATTTACACGTAAACCGGCAACCGATGTGAGCTATAAAGCTTGTGCGATTAAGTTGATGGAATACCGCGACACCATTTTTCCACAGTTTGCGACCCATAATGCTTATACAGCAGCGACAATTTTAGAGCTTGCCGATGGACAAAAAGATAATTTCGAGTTCCAACGACTGCATGGAATGGGTGAGTCTCTTTTCGATCAAGTTGTTAATCAAGACGGTGTGCAATGTCGCGTATATGCACCCGTTGGCCATCATGAAGATCTGTTGGCTTATTTAGTTCGTCGCTTATTGGAAAATGGTGCTAATTCATCGTTTGTTAATGCGATTGTTGACGAATCTCAGCCGGTAGAGAGCTTGTTAGAAGATCCTGTCGAGAAAGTACAAGGATATAAACACAAAGAAAACCCGCATATAAATTTACCGATTAACCTTTATGGCGAAGAGCGAAATAATTCAAAAGGTATCGACTTAACCGACATAAATCATATTACTCCGATGAGAGATAACCTAAATAAGTGGGTTGAATCCAATTTGATTGCAGTTGATAAAGTCCCCGATGGATCGGATCCGGTGACTAATCCAGCGAATTTAGCAGAAATTATCGGCCATATTCGCCATCAGGATGAAGCTGAAATGAAAGCCCTAATAGATAATGCTGAAAAAGCATTTGAAGGTTGGTCTGCGACGCCTGTTAATAAACGGGCTGAAATCTTGCGAAAAACTGGTGATGTTTTAGAAAGGCATCGTGACGAGTTGATTGCGCTTTGTATTAAAGAAGCCGGAAAGGTAACTCAAGACGGTGTTGATGAGGTAAGAGAAGCGGTCGATTTTTGCCGTTACTACGCGGCACGTGCTGAAGAGTTGGCCCAGGATGAGCGCTTTGAGTCTCGCGGTGTGATTTTATGTATCAGTCCTTGGAATTTCCCATTGGCAATTTTCCTTGGTCAGGTGGCGGCGGCTATTGCCACGGGTAATACGGTTATTGCAAAACCTGCCGAGCAAACGACGTTAATCGCTCTGAGAACCATTGAGCTAATGCAAGCAGTTGGTTTACCGGAACATGTAGTACAACCGGTCATTGCTCGCGGTAGTAAAGTTGGTCAAATCATTATTCCAGATGAAAGGATCAAAGCGGTAATGTTTACCGGTTCGACAGATACAGGAACTCGTATTTCACAAACTCTGGCTGAGCGTGGTGGCGACCAGGTTCCATTGATCGCTGAAACTGGCGGCCAAAATTGCATGATCGTTGATTCCACCGCTTTACCTGAGCAAGTTGTTGATGATGTCGTTTCTTCTGGCTTTCAAAGCGCTGGTCAAAGATGCTCGGCTTTGCGTGTTTTATTTGTACAAGAAGAAATTGCCGATAAAGTAACCGCTATGCTTAAAGGCGCAATGCAGGAATTATACGTTGGTGACCCTAGCTGGCTATCGACGGACGTTGGTCCAGTTATTGATAAGAAAGCGCTGGAGTCGTTGGAAAATCATGCCGAGTACATGAAATCAAATGGAAAATTGCTGTATCAATGCGAAGTTAATGATATCGAAGGTAAGCAGCATAATTTCTTTGCGCCGCGTCTTTATGAGATTGAAGATCTTTCAGTACTAAAAGATGAAGTCTTTGGGCCCTGTGTGCATGTAATTCGTTTCAAAGGCACTGAAATTGATAATGTAATCGACCAGGTTAATAGCACCGGTTTCGGACTGACTATGGGGATCCATAGCCGCATCCAGGAAAGAGCTAATTATCTTTCCAAAGCTTCGCGGGCTGGCAATATTTATGTTAATCGAAATATGATTGGCGCAGTCGTTGGTGTGCAACCATTTGGTGGTCGAGGTCTATCTGGAACAGGTCCGAAAGCCGGTGGACCAACCTATTTAACTCGTTTAGTAAGAGAAAAGGCATCTCCAGAGAATCATCAAAAAACTAATCAAAAATCTGATCCGGTAACCTTTGACAATTCACCTGAGAATAAAGAACTAGTCAATGCCTTGATGGCTAATGCAATGCGTGATGAGAAAATCTGGCGTAATACGGACCTAAATGACCGTATTTCTAGTGTGAGGCAATTGATTGCGAAAATCGCTAGCGTCCAAAGTATGCATGAGCTAGCGGAGGATTTAGACCAAACTCTTGCTGATGCGCGGGCGCAGGTTATCACTATTGAACAAAAGTTATCTGCACCCAGTGTTATGCCAGGGCCGACCGGTGAATCAAATATTGTTTATCTCGAGCCTCGCGGTTGCGTCGTGTGTTACGCGGACAAAGATACTTCGGTGAATTTTTGGGTGATTTCTATCATAACTGCGTTAGCCGCAGGAAATACCGTAGTAACTGTGGTTTCTGACAAATTCCACGACGAAGCGCTGGCTTTCCGAGATATGTTTATTTCAGCCGGCGTACCTGAGGGCGTATTGCAAGTTGCTAACCTCAATCAGTTAGAGATTGTTCTGGCACATGCTCATTTATCTGGCGCTGTGATTGGTAGTGGTTGTGAAAACAAAGATTTTGTAAATACGCAATTTGCAGCGAGAGTTGGTGCAATATTGCCAGTGATTAGTAGTGAGTACTACGATACTTTAATCAATCGATTGTTAACGGAAAAAACTGTCAGTATTGATACTACTGCATCAGGCGGAAATACCTCGTTGATGACGTTAACGGAAGAAGACTAATAGCTTGCCTGGGTACGAAAGGTTCGTCTTGAGCGAATTTTTCGTACCTACAAAAGTAGAGATAAAAGTTCTACTAGGAACTATCCAACTTTACTTGCCATTAATCCATGCCAGCCGCTTATCCAGCGATTGATTTCGCTGATAGGTTTGGGTTTCGAAATAATATAGCCTTGTACATGCGCGCAGCCAATTTCCTTAACAGTCTCGAAATCTTGATAAGATTCAACACCTTCGGCAATAACTTCCATTTTGAGAACCTTCGCTATTTCCATAAGTGATTTTACTATCACTTGAGAAATTTCATCGTGGCTGATTCCATGTACAAAACAACGGTCAATTTTCAAGTGGGTAAAAGGCATAGAAGTTAGTTGTTCAACATTACTAAATCCGGTGCCGAAATCATCCATGGCTAATTTAAATCCCTTAATAATTAACCTATCGAGGACTTCGTAGGTTAATCCAGTGCGATTAATTATTCCTGTCTCCGTGATCTCAAATACTATCGACTCAGGAGATATTTGAGCTTCCTCGACAATGGCTTCAACGGTATCGGGTAATGCCCGGTTCTCCAACATTTTGGGCGACAAATTGATTGACATTTTATACCCGTTATTACTCTCAAATAATGGGCCTAACTCATTTAGCGCTTTCTTAAAAGTTCCAAAGGTGAGCTGCTGAATAAGATCAAATTTTTCTGCGACTGGGATGATCAGATTAGGGGGCACGATCCCCTTGCCCGGAACATCCGCTCGAAGCAGCACTTCGAAATAATCGATCTCACCGGATTGGATATTAACGATGGGCTGGTAATAAGGCGTTAGCTGGTTGAGTTCAATCGCGTCTTCAACTTCGCGTCGTTTTAAAAAACCTTCAGTAGATTTTAACGAAAACTGTTGCGTCCCCTCCAAGCGCTGTAGCATTATCCTGAAATTAATTTCGAGAAATGGTTTACTAATAGATCCTAAAAGATTGAGGTTGTATTGACGTGAAGCTCTAATTGCGGAACTCAGAACTCTAGGCTCTAGGCCTGACATTAATACTATTGCCCCTTTGTATTGACATCGCTCTAAATTGCGCAAACACTGCAACCCGTCCATTTTCGGCATATGTAAATCAAGAATGATCAAGTCAAACTGAGTCGCGCCGTATTTAACCCTCTCTACTGCGGAATAACCATCGTGCTCCATTTCAATTGAATTAACCCCCAAATGGAAAAGAATTGCTCTAATAGCCTCACATATTGCGCGTGAATCATCGACAATCAGGATGTTAGTTTTGGCCAAAACAGACATAAATATAGGGGGATTTAGTATTTAATTTAAGTTGCGCTATTAACCAAATATAGTCGGCTTTAGTTGAAATTCAATAACACATCTTATTTATCGTTTTGGCAAAAAATAATCTGCCAAATATTTCATAAATATTCGTCTGAATTTTACTAGAATGATAAAGGAGGAGTTGTTTACAGGCCGTCTAAATTTACGATCAATAGCGAAATTTTATGAATAAGTTTCTTAATATGAAAAATTGTTAACTTATATCTACCATCTATATTTTTATCGCAAATTTTAGATTGCCCGGCTACTTTTAAAATCAGCGCAGGATTTATTAATCAATTTATGAAAGTCTCTCAGTTACCAAAAGAAAAAAAACTAAATGTACTTTATCGGGTAGAGCCCGGTTGTTTAGGCCCAGACGGACCTGAAAGGATCGAAGATTTTTGCCAGTTTGCAGAAAAAGAAGTAGAAGATTTAGACGCCGACTTCGTTCATTGGGACATTGTTCCACGTTTTGATAAAACGCTGCCCGAAATGGAGTATAAGGCTTTGCAGAAAAGACTAACTCATGAGCAGGCAGCAAAATATCTGTCGGTTTTTGAGAAAGATTTGGATGAATTTGAAGAACATTTACACGAAAAATTGGGGGTACTGATCGAAAATTACCTCGGACGAACAAACTAGTACTAACTATTCAACCCCTATTTTGTCGTTACTTTTCCACCAATTATTTTTAGTGCCGGTGCCCCTCTGATTAAGCTATCTCTGGCAAAAACTTGACCACATTGAGGGCAAGTACCGATGGCTTGGGTGAAGTCTTTTACGATTCTTTCTTTAAAACACTTAACTAAACTGCCCTTTCCCCCTTTTCGGTATTTAAATAACTGTTGCTTGCATTGACTGCAAAAAATATCAACAGTTTTTGTCGGTCCTTTCTTATTGGGTTTGGCCATAGTCAGAAAAACAAGATGCTGTTGTGCAATAAAGTCAACAGGGAGTTTATGAGAAAGGTCTGATTATATCAGCAATACCGCCTTGTTCGGTATTAATCGGAACTCTGATTTAGACACAACTTAGGGCATATGATATATGGTTTTATCAACCTCGTGAATTAATCAGATTAAACCTCGTTAGATTTTTCTAATAGGCTATCTATTTCTTACCCTCTATGGAGTCGCTCTATGAACAAAGTAAGCCGCGTTTTACTAACTAGCTTAGCTGTTGTTGTATTGCTGATTAGTTGTAATCAGTCAGGAGTAGCAAATGCCAACGCTAAGAGTTCAATATCAAGCGAACTATTCTCCGGCTTAAAATGGCGGAATATAGGTCCCGCCTTTATGTCAGGCAGAATTGCAGATATTGATATTGATCCAAATAACAAAAATATTTGGTATGTCGGTGTTGGTTCTGGTGGCGTTTGGAAAACTGAAAATGCCGGGACAACTTGGCAACCTCTGTTCGATGAGCAAAATGTTTACTCTATTGGAACGGTCACTATTGACCCTAATAATTCTTCAACAGTATGGGTCGGTAGCGGTGAAAATGTTAGCGGCCGCCACGTCGGTTTTGGCGATGGTATATATGTTAGTCATGACGCTGGAAAAAGTTGGCTGCATAAAGGCTTAAAGGACTCAGAGCATATCTCTGAAATTATTATACACCCCAAGGATCCCAATGTTGTTTGGGTGGCGGCCCAAGGTCCTTTGTGGTCCAAAGGTGGTCAACGAGGTCTATATAAATCTGTTGATGGGGGAGATACTTGGAAACGGGTGCTAGGAGATGATCAATGGGTTGGGGTTACCGATTTATTAATTGATCCACGGGATCCTGATAGGCTTTATGCCGCTACTTGGCAAAGACATCGCACAGTTGCCGCGTTAATGGATGGAGGACCTGGAACAGGTATACATCGAAGTGAAGATGGTGGCGAAACTTGGATCCAATTGAGCCCTGCAAAAAAAGAAAATAAGAAACAAAAAAAGCTTTCAAAGAAAAGTGGGTTGCCGACGAGCGATATGGGAAAGATTGGAATGGCAATTTCACCGCAAAACCCGGATGTTATTTATGCTGCTATAGAGCTCAATCGACGTAAGGGTGCAGTATACAGGAGTGCGGATCGCGGCGTATCTTGGAAGAAGATGTCAGATGCCGTAGCTGGTGGAACTGGCCCGCATTATTACCAGGAGCTGTATGCCAGCCCGCATAATTTCGATCAGATATTCTTGGCTAATGTGCGTATGTTGCAATCGAATGATGGTGGTAAAACCTTTGCGCCCATGAAGGAAAATCATAAGCACTCCGACAACCACAGTTTAACTTTTATGGCTGGTGATAAAAATTACATGTTGATGGGATCAGATGGCGGTATTTATGAAAGCTTTGATAACGGCACTACCTGGCGTTTTATCTCGAACCTGCCAATTACCCAGTACTATAAAGTGGCGGTCGACGACGCTGAACCCTTTTATAATGTTTATGGCGGTACTCAAGACAATGGAACTCATGGGGGCCCGTCGCGCACTGATAATGCCAACGGTATAAGAAATGCTGATTGGGAAATGGTGCTATTTGCCGATGGCCATCAGCCAGCTACTGAGCCAGGTAATCCTGACATCATGTACGCCGAATGGCAGCAGGGTAATTTAATGAGAGTTGATCGAACCAATGGCGAATTGGTGTACATTCAACCGCAACCTGAGCCTGGAGAACCAGAAGAGCGATTTAACTGGGATGCGCCAATACTGGTGAGCCCGCATAAGCCTTCACGTATCTTTCATGCCTCTCAGCGTGTGTGGCAGTCAGAAGATCGCGGTGATACTTGGACCGCAATTTCTTCAGATTTAACCAAGAATCTAGATCGGATTGAGCAACCAATAATGGATGGCCAGCCTGGTTGGGACTCTCCCTGGGACATGTGGGCCATGTCCCAGTACAGTACTATTACTTCACTTGCAGAATCACCGAAACAGGAAGGACTTATCTACGCTGGCACGGATGATGGTCTTATACAAGTAACTGAGGATGGTGGAAAGAACTGGCGTAAAATTGATGTAAAAAAACTAGGTGCGCCGGCGACCGCATTCGTAAACGACATTAAGGCGGATTTATTCGATGCTGCAACGGTTTATGTTGCGTTAGACAACCATAAGTTTGGAGATTATAAACCCTATATTTATAAAAGTACTGACAAAGGTAAAAGCTGGCAAGATATTGGCGAAAGTTTGCCTGAAAAGCATTTGGTTTGGCGCTTGGTGCAAGACCACGTTAATCCTAACTTAATGTTTGCCGCAACGGAGTTTGGGGTGTTTTTTACGATTAATAAAGGTAAGAATTGGACTGAGCTTAATTCTGGTATGCCGACAATTTCAATTCGGGATATTGCCATTCAGCGCCGAGAAAATGATCTGGTCGTCGCTAGTTTTGGTCGAGGCTTTTTCATTTTAGACGATTATTCTGCCTTAAGAGAAATATCGGAAGCATCCTTGGAAAAAGATGCGCAACTATTTCCAACTCGGCAAGCATGGTGGTATATACAGAAAGGCCCACTATCACGATTTGAGTCGAAAGCTTACCAAGGTGCCAACCATTATCATGCGGAAAACCCCCCATTCGGTGCAGTGTTTACCTACTATTTAAAAGACAAACTAAAAACACAAAAAGATATTCGCCGAGAAAATGAAAAAGAGCTTAAAAAGAAAAACAAGGATATTGCGTTCCCAGGTTGGAAGGCGGTCGAAAAAGAGCGCAGAGAACAGACTCCGGAGATCTGGTTAACGGTTAAAGATGGCAGTGGTAACGTGGTAAAGCGAATAAAAGGAGAAAACCAAAAAGGCATCAACCGCGTTGCCTGGCATTTAGACATGCCAGATGTTGATGCTATTTTAAAACCTAAAAAAGACGAGGGGTTTAGTTATATCCAGATTAATTACTTGGCCGAGCCCGGAGAATATACGGTGTCTTTGTCTCAGAAAGTAAATGGTGAGGTTACCCAGTTGTCTGCACCACAAAAGTTTAATGTAAAGCAACTTTATCAAGGTGCTTTGGCGGGTTCCGGTGCACAAAAAGCTGTCGCATTCTGGAAAGAAATCACTCAGCTTAAAAAGAAAATGAGTGCTTTAAACAGTGCGCATAAGCTGGCGATGGATAAAGTTAAAATGTTAGAAAGAGCTTTGGCTGAGTCTCAGTCGCCATCGGGCCAGTTCGAAAAACGTATTTCTGCTATTCGAGATGAATTATTGGAAATTAACCATCGGATCAATGGTGACCAGTCTAGATCTGAAGTTTATCTATCAAATGTTAAAACGATTAATAATCTTATCAATGTTGCAGAGATGGGAACTGCGTTTTCTACTTATGGACCGACGCCTACCCATCGAAAAAGTTTGGATCAAGCTGCGAAGCAGTATAGCGATGAGAGAGTCATTCTTAAGCAAGTTCTGGAACAAACTATCCCTCAACTAGAAAAAGAACTACGCGAAGCTGGTGCCCCGTGGATTATTGGGCAGCCGTTGTTTGAGTAATAAAATGGGGCCAACTTTTACCCTCGATTCAACTTGAAGAGAGGGTGAAGTTTCACTAGGAATTTCATTTTTAGTTATGAGTTATCCAAATCTATAGATGGGCGAGGCATAAAATTAAACTCCCCCAAAAATAGGCATCCTCTACTATACTTTTATTATTGTGATGCCGCTTATCTACACTGGAAATACGATGCTCTTTTTTTATGATACTTTTGACCGCTCGGTAGAGGCGTTTCCAAATATTCAAGAGACAGCTAAGCATATTCTTTCAAAATTAAGAGTTTCTGTTGAGTTAGGTATGGATCCTGTCGAGCAAGCAAAAAAGTCTTTAGGTAATCGAGGAAAGGTTGTCAGTTACACAGGGGCATTTGAGATGATTTCAAATAGCGAAGATAAATTTGCCCAAGAACTTGCTTTTAAATTTAAGGAAGCGTTAATCAGAGTGAGGAAGTAGGGGCAATGTAGAGTCATAAGAATAGACTCTACACCAAGTGGAACGAATCTACTTCTTTCCTATTTGATTGAGCTTCAATTGTGAGTTTTCACACCAGTGACAGTCCTCTTTTTTGCCGAGTTTTAGCGCAGTCTGAAAACTTACCGCCGCATTTTCAGATTGGCCATCATTTAGGTAAGCTTCTCCTAAACTATCAAACAAGTTACCGTCATTGGCAAACAGTAAGGTGTTGTGCTGAAGTAATTCAATCGACCATTTATTGTGACCTTGCCTCATAAGAAGTAACCCCATTCGATTTAGAAATGCTCGCTCTTTTAGCGTATCGGCGTATTGTTCATCTACAAGTTGTAGTAACTTCTTAGATTTAGTGGGAGGGTTTGTTTTAATGAAATCAAATGCAAATAGGTAAGGATTCTTGTGAATAGGATCTGCTTGGTAATTTTCATCATGAAGCATTTTGTCTATTTCTGACGCGACTCTTTCAAGTTGCGGGCTATCCGCGTTTGTTGAATACAGCACCAATCTATCAAGTTTGGGGTACCAGATAATTGAGTGCCAAAACCGTCCGTTGGAGCCGTTATGACTAACCCGGCGGAGGTTATTGATTTTTTGAGTGATCCCCCAGCCATAAGCGTAATAGAGTTTTCTTCCGTCTTTATAGTCTTTGATTTTTTGATGTAACCCCAAAAGTTTCTCGGTTGATTTTTTGCTCAGTACCTTGTTGCTTTCGAGCGCTTGCATCCAAATGAGCATATCTTGCGGGGTTGAATTGATGCCTCCATTACCGAGCAAGTTCCAGCTGATTTTGTTATCGCTTAGGTAGCGTTCTACCATTGAGCCACTATGCATCACATTTCTTGGATACCCGTGGGCCAGATTTGCTTTTTCCCAGTCAGGTAACAAATAGCCGGTCTGCTCCATTTTTAATGGTTTAAAAAACTGTTGGCGTAAGAATGCTTCGTAGCTTTGCCCGCTACTTGATTCAACAATTTTAGCCAGCAGACTATACCCAATATTGGAATAGCTATATTGCTCTCCGGGTGCAAACAGAAGTTCATGGGAAAATAAACGACCAAATAACTCTACTTCGGCAACGTGATTGAAATCTCTGTCTATTGATTCAACAAATCCGGATGAATGAGTGAGTAAATGATGGATGGTAATCGAGCGCTTATCCTTCGGTACATTGTTGAAAAAGTCGGTAATCGGCTGGTGGGTATCGAGTTTTCCAAGCTCTACCAATTTCAAAATAGCGGCTCCGGTAAATTGCTTGGTGTTAGAGCCGATGTCAAATATGGTATTGAGGCCATTTGTCAATTTCGACTGTTTGTTTGCATAACCATACCCCTTAGCCAGGAGTGTTTCTCCCTTGTCAATGACGATAACCGAGCCAGAGAAGCCGTTGTTAATTCCTTGAATTAAGAAATTGTCGATTTTTCGGATTCGAGGGTCGAGATCTTTAGCTGCAAGCTGGGAAAGTAGCAGGCAACAGAAAACCCCGACTGCGCATTTAAGCAGTCTGTTCATTACTTGATTCCTTTATTTTAGAGTTTTGATTAACAAATCAGAGGATTAGTTCCAGCGGCGACTTATATAAAAACAACCGATAGAGCCAAAAATAAGCATAAATGCAGGGGCGATAAACCAACGATTATTATGTCTGCGAGAGACTTCCTTTTCACTTATCTTTTCGAATAATCGTCGACCTCCCATTGTAGATTTAACAAAAGCATTGCCTTTGTCTTGGCTAGTCACTTCATCCACCTGGTCCAGGCGAGTCAGCAATTCTTTTTGCTTGGCGAACAGTTGTTGATTTTGTGGGGATTCTTTGAGTTGACGTTCAATCAAAGAGAATTGATCAAGTGGTTCGTCCGGATGCAAAACACCTTGCGAACGATACAAATATTCTACTGAGGCTTGGTTCGGAATTATAGCGATCCCAAGAAAGGTACCGCCGAGCATAATCATGATAAACCCAACTAATAGCCAGCTTTTTGTGGTAGTTACTTTGATCTGGTCTTTTTTTAGGATAGCGTTGCGTACTTGCTTGAGTTCTTTCAACCTTGCCAATTCTTCTGATGATATCTTTTCATAAAGTGACTCGGTATCAATTTGATAAATCTCAATCAATTTATCGAATATCTCTTCAGACGGGTATGACTTACCAGTTTCCAGCTTAGACAGATAAGATTGTTCTATCTCTATCTTTGCTGCGGCTTCTGGTTGAGTCCATTCCAGTTTGTCTCGGCAATTGCGTAAATAGTCGCCAAATTTCATTTTGCTCTCCAAAGTGAGTGTCGCTGAGCATTATTCTTAAGAAGTCATGTCGAGAATGCTAGATGAATATCCTGGAATATTCAGCATTTTTTTAGGAATATTAGCAAGTTAGGCGAAAGAAAAGGCTTTTAGCTATAAAATGAATACTTTCTGTATCCCCTCACCCGCTGGGAGAGGGGATACAAATTGGAATTTCGATTGGCGATAGATTTTAGAGTTATTCATCCAATCCAGAAAATTCTATTCCAGCCAAGCGCGCCATTTGATAATGCCAGGTGGCAAGATCCTCCCTGCTAAAATCAGACAAATTGTGGTGCCCACACGCCCGAGCCATTACCTGCATTAGCTCAACCGAAGCTTCAAAGAAATTTTTGAGCCGACTGGCTGAGTTATCAATATTGAGTTTTTTTCTCAATTCAGGTTTTTGAGTCGCAATTCCGGCTGGACAATTATTGGTATTACACATGCGTGCTGCTACACAACCGATTGCTTGCATAGCACTATTAGAAACCGCCACTCCATCTGCTCCAAGTGCCATGGCTTTAACAAAATCAATCGGCGTTCTTAATCCGCCGGTAATAATCAAAGTGACTTCGCCGGAAACCCCTTTGTTATCAAGGTAACGTCTCGCTCTTGCTAAGGCCGGTATAGTTGGCACGCTGATATGGTCACGGAAGATTTCTGGAGCCGCCCCCGTGCCGCCGCCTCGGCCATCAAGAATAATGTAGTCAGTGCTCGCATCCAGGGCAAACTGAATATCTTGTTCGATATGGTTGGCACTTAATTTAAAGCCAATAGGGATCCCGCCTGATACCTCTCTTACTCTATCGGCAAAACGCTTGAAATCATCGACGCTTCTAAGATCTTTAAAAGTCGGTGGCGAAACCGCAGGGCTACCTTCCTCAATGCCACGTACCTGAGAAATTTTGCCAATATTTTTGTTGCCGGGTAAGTGTCCGCCTGTACCTGTTTTTGCTCCCTGGCCACCTTTAAAATGGAACGCCTGGACGTCTTTGAGTAATTCTTCCCTGTAGCCGAATTGGGCACTAGCAAGTTCGTAAAAATAGCGAGAGTTATTTTCGCGCTCCTCCGGCAGCATACCCCCCTCGCCGGAACAAATACCGGTTCCCGCCATATTGGCACCACGAGCCAGTGATATTTTGGCTTCTTCGGAAAGCGCGCCAAAACTCATATCTGATACAAATAATGGAATATTGAGTATAAGTGGCTTATCGGCTCTTGGACCGATGATCAGTTTTGTATCTACATTCGCATCTTCCATTAAAGGTTTACGCGCCATCTGCGCGACCATGATCTGTATATCATCCCAATGAGGTAATTGATTACGTGGTACCCCCATTGAAGTCATGGGGCCATGATGGCCTACTTTAGAAAGCCCATTTTTAGCTAATTCGTGAATGTAGGCTACAGTGGGTTCTTCTGGTGTGGGCTCTGCTGTCGGAATTTGGCCGGCCTGGATTTGAACTCCTGGCCCTTCCTTGCCCACTTGCTCACTAGTGAACTTTTTATGTGTGCCATCGCAAAATGGCGCATTAGCTGTATGTTTACATGCGCATAAATAGGCTGTGCCGTCGTCATCTGCTTGGAAAGCTTTTGGTGTAAATGATGTGCCTTTATGAGACCCATCGCAAAACGGTTGGTTTTTGGATCGTCCGCAGGTGCAAAAATAGTAATCTTCGCCTTTCTTTAGTTCGACACCTTTAGGTTTGTTATCCGCGATAACTGGTTTATTCATGTCCCCATCCTGTTGTTGGTTAATCGGATTTTTTGTATCTCTGCAACATTAAAAAGGAGTTATAAGGTCGGAAAAACTCGCATTTATAAAGTGTAGTTGATACCCATAGCAGAATCGTCTGTTTGTAATTCTGCCGACAAAACCAGTTTATTGTTGATTAATCAATCAAAAAACAGTGTAATGCAGAAAGCATTGTTCGAAAAAAGTAGACAATTAGTGCTTTCAGACATTTTAGCTATTTGAATTTGAGGCAAGATCTGTTGAAATAGCGCCCATAATGGAAGGCATATGGCCAACTTATGCATTTAAAACAAAGGAGGATTATTCTGATGAAATTGAGCCAATTAGCTTTTGCTCGCTACCTTTCTAATCTACGCCCTCAGTCCGCAGTTAACTAACGCGATGAAATACGGGCTGAATGATTAGAAAAACAATTCGATCTGTTAAATCAGATCACAATACTTCCAATCAAATGGGGTTTACATATTAAAGGCTAAAACGAGAGTAAATTAGCCCTAAGTAAATCACCTATCAATTGCTAAGTATTCATCTGCGTTATTTGGTCGGCACACGCCGAAACCAATAACCCGCAGGGCTGAGACCTGCCTTTTAATAAGATGAATATCATGAACGCTTTAATACAAATTCTTAATGTTTCTTTCGCACATGGCGAAAAGTCTTTATTCGACAATCTAAATTTAGTGATTAACGCTAAACAAAAAGTTGGTCTAGTTGGCCATAATGGATGTGGTAAAAGTACACTGTTCGGATTGATCAGTGGAAGACTTCAAGCAGATTCAGGTGAAGTGAGAAAATTCAATCAACTTAGCATCGGCCATGTTGATCAGTTTGTACCACAAGAGCTGACTGACTCGAGTGCTGTTGACGCAGTAGTATCCGCAATGCCAGAGGAGGAACGCGAGTACAACCGGTGGCGGGCTGAAAGCCAGCTTTTCAACTTGGGGTTTAATCAAGCTCAGCTAACGCAAAAAATTCAATCCATGAGCGGTGGTCAACAGAATTTAGTGTTGATCGCAAAAGCACTCATCAATGATCCGGACATTTTGTTAATGGACGAGCCGGGTAACCATATGGACATCAAAGCCATGCTAGTGCTCGAAAATTTCTTAAAGACCGAGTGTAAATGTGCGGTATTAATGATTTCGCACGATGCGCAGTTGTTAGATAGCGTGTGCGATAAAACTATTTTTATTCGAGATCAGAAAAGCTACCAATTTGACCTTGCTTATTCTGAAGCGAGAGTTGCTTTGGAAAAAATGGATGTCGACGCAGAGAAGCGCCGCCGAGTTGAAGAAAAGGAAATCGACCGTTTGCAAAAGACCGCAAAACGATTGGCAGTTTGGGGTCATCAGTATGATAATGAAGATCTTTCTAGAAAATCCAAATCGATTTTAAAAAGAGTTGACAAGCTAGAGGCTGAAAAAACATTTGTTACCCAAGGTTCAGGGTTAAAGCTGTCGCTAAACGATCAAAGCCTTTCTGCAAAGCAAGTTTTAGCTATAGATGACTTAATTGTAATCACGCCAAATGAAGAACGAGAGCTCTATCGAATTGAATCAATTTCGATTAAACCGGGTGAGCGTGTCGCTTTGCTGGGGGAGAATGGTTGTGGTAAATCGACTTTGCTAAATCTGGTACGAGAACGATTTAAATCCAGTGAGGTTTTTGACGATAGGATTCGATTCAATCCAAGAGCCGAACTTGGTTTTTATGATCAAGAATTGATGAGTCTGGTCGGCGAGGACTCGAGGCTAGATTGGTTACGCAGCAATACAAATGCCAACGAAGAAGAGCTTAAGCGAGCGCTTATTAATGCCGGCATTCAATATAGAGAATTTGACCGCGAGGTTGGTAGTTTAAGTGGCGGAGAAAAAGCGCGGCTAATGTTTATGGCTTTTTCTCTTAATCAACCAAATTTCTTAATATTGGATGAGCCGACTAACCATATTGACTTGCAAGGTAAAGAAGAGCTTACTGAACAACTAATGGAGTCTGGGGCAACCTTGCTAATAACTAGCCATGACAGGCAGTTTCTAGATCAGATTGCGACGAGATGGCTTTGTATTCAGAAAGGTCGATTGATTGAGCTCCCTGAACCCGATGCATTTTATCAAAGCTTGCTAGAAGATAAAGTTGACACTTCGATTGAATTTCCAGGTAACTCAAATGAAAAGGTCAGTGATTCTAGAAATGAAGACATATTGCAAAGAATTGAATTGCTAGAGTTAAAACTTGAAGAAGATCTACAAAGAAAGCCTAAGTTCCAAAAGCCCAACCTTCAAAAAGAGTGGCGAGAGGAACTTGAAGTACTTTGGAGTCAGGTAGAGTAAAATCATTGCTTGGGAAGCGCTCCGCTCTTCCCGAGCGACAAATTGGAAGTGAATTTATGAGTAACATAAATAGAGAAAAAATTATTAAAACTAGTTGGGAAATCCATGCACAAGTGGAGTCGCATTACTTATCTTTAAAAGCAAAAAAAGGCGACGAGGAATGGTTGGAAAAGCAAAGAGTGTTATTAGCTGATATGGCGTTACATTTGTTGCAAACGGCACTGAAGCCTGGCGATATTGAGTTGAATAAGTTAAGGAATAATCTAAATTCTATTTTGGTGATAAGTGATCAGTTTTTGCCGGATGCTGATTTACGTTTGGCTGCAGATAAATTGTACTAGCATTTTCTTACTCTGTTTGATGTGTTATTCGATCACGGAGGTCGTCACAGTTAATTTCTAAGCATTGCCTACTAATGTTAGATAAACTAATCAGTGAATTTCGAAGAATAACGAATGGTCTATCATCTACTTCCCATCCGTCTCGAAATAGGTAGGTATTATTGATATTTAGTTCAATTGCCCAGTTTGTTCCATCTAATCCCAATTTTTTCTCTTTATCCGTTTTTATGTGCAGAAATTGAGAGTATATTAGTTCAGAAATAAAAGCTTCTCTTTCGACAGGTTGCAGAGATCGAGAGTAGCTATTTAGGACTTTATATGATTCTCCATCTTGGTCATAATCAAAGTAACTGACCTTAAGGATCGAGTTTTTATTAGAGAGTATAAGTTCAATCAGCGTTTTATGATTGAAAGATGGAAATATCCAAAGTCTGAATTTAGCAACATTCTTTTCTAATCGGTAAATCGACTCGATTTGAAGAACTTTTGCTAGTTCTTCTGATTGGTTTTCAATACTAGAATGCCAAGAAGGCTGCAAAGAACGATTCAGATCAAACCCAATAAAAGCTATGTAGGAAGTAATTAATAAAATAAATATCACTGCAGATGATATAAGAAGGTTTTTATAATTCATGGGAGAGCCTTGGTAATTCAGACGGCAGCTTAAATCACTAATTCAGTTAATGCAAATTCTCTGGTACAGTAGATCCATAACTAGGTCCATAATTAGATCCAAGGACAAGAAAAATGAATAAAGCATTAGTTTGGGCTGCGTTGTTTGCAATCTCATTAAACGTGAGTGCAAATTCTCTCCAAGACCAAATAACAAAAGATTACCCCTATCTCGATAAGCTGTATAAACATCTTCATCAAAATCCAGAAATATCCTTTCAGGAAAAACAAACCGCCAAAAAGATCGCCGGAGAATTAAAAGAACTAGGCTTTGGTATAACTACTAACTTTGGCGGCCACGGCGTCGTCGGTGTTTTCAAGAACGGCGATGGTCCTACTGTTATGGTTCGTACCGACTTAGATGCTCTACCGATTAAAGAACAAACCGGCTTAACCTATGCGAGTAAAAAAACACAGAAAGATCGCGATGGTAAAGTAACCCATACGATGCACGCGTGTGGTCACGATATTCATATGACGGCGTTTGTTGGTACTGCGCGTCGATTAATCGATAACAAAGATAAATGGTCCGGTACTTTGATAATGATTGGTCAACCCGCTGAAGAAAGAAGTGGTGGTGCAAAAGCAATGCTTAAGGAAGGGCTTTTCGAAAAATTCCCTAGGCCAGATTATAACCTGGCGATTCATGTTTCTGCTGACTTAAAAGCCGGAACCGTCGGTGTTGTTAAGGGCTACGCCATGGCAAATGTTGACTCAGTCGATATTGTTGTTCGTGGTCAAGGCGGCCACGGCGCTTATCCGCAAAACACCAAAGATCCCATCGTTTTAGCGGCACAAATTGTTCAATCATTGCAAACTATTGTTAGTCGGGAAATTTCTCCGCTTGAACCTGCGGTTGTTACAGTCGGTTCAATTCATGGTGGTTCGCAGCACAATATCATTTCTAATGAAGTTAAAATGCAGTTAACGCTTCGCTCTTACTCCAACGAGGTAAGGGAGCATACACTAAAAGCTATTAAACGAATGACGAGCAATTTAGGTCGTGCTGCGGGTTTACCGGAAGATCTACTTCCTGTTGTTACTGTCTTGGATGAATATACTCCGGCAGCCTATAACAATCCCAAACTCGCAACCAAATTGATAGGAGTTTTTGAGAAGACTGTCGGTAAGGATAATGTTATTGAACTCGGTCCAGAGATGGTAGGCGAAGATTTTGGGCGTTATGGGCAAGTTGAGCCGAAAATTCCTAGTTTAATGTTCCGCTTAGGCACAGTAGAGGCTGGCAAATTTAAAAAAGCTAAGGATGGAAAACTGAGATTGCCGACATTACATTCTGCAGACTTCGCTCCTGATCCAAAACCAACAATAGAAACCGGCGTCGCAACTATGTCCAACGCAGTGCTGGAGTTAATGGCCAAAAATTAGGGAACATAAGAATGAAGCTCTCATTGATTAAGACATTTGAGTTTATTACTAAAGCGAATCAGATATTCTTTTTCGTAGGAATTTTAGTGATTGCTGGTTTGTTCATTAGTGTTTTAACGAGAGAGCTTTTTAGAGATTCTTACAGTGACCCTGGAGTGAAAATAATTGATGAAAAACGAGTCGATGAATTACAAAAAGTGGAATATGAGCAAAAATTTATTACTAAATTAGGCGATATTTTTGTATTTGGCATAAATGCCAAGTCGGTACGCATTTCAGAACCGGAAGAAAGTACGACTCATGCTCTCTACGCTGTTGGCATGTCATTTGACGGTTATACCAGAAAAAGAGTAAATATGTTGTTCATTGAAGGGAACAAAAAGCTCAAACTACTAAAAAACGATAAATTTATCGTTGCCACCAATTTTGCTGAAGAAGCAACCGGCTATGAGCAGTTCTCAACTTCAAAAAACATCTATCGAATAATTGAGTCAGACACAAATAAAGATGGATTTCTAAATAATGATGATTCTCAAAATCTTTATGTATCTTCAGTTAATGGAGAGGATCTAAAATTAATTGGATCCGATATCGATAGATATGAAGTAATAGGTGATGATTTGATTCTTATAATTAAGGGAGGAGGCAAGGAAACAGAGTTTGTTCAATACAACCTCAAGACTAATCAATTTACTCGCATAGATACTTCTTTCTAGTACTATAACTGTTTAATTTATTCTGTAGACAAAATCAAAAATATGATTTGAGACCTATTTTTGGAAATATAGTTAGAGTTTTGCTTTGATCTAACATCTCTAAAAGCAAAAAAATAGCTTAAGCTGTGCTATACCTTAATAGTGAAGAATTTGAACCAACAGAGCTCAGCTAGTTTCGCATCATTAACAACTAAATTGGCGCTTCTAATCTGCGCTTTATTGCTTTCTTTTGACTCTTTCTCTTCATCAAATAGCAGTTTAAAATCTTTTAATCAGTATATTCAAAAGCGTTGGTCCATTGAAGACGGCTTATTGCAGGTAGTTGGGAACTCTATAACCCAGGATGCAGACGGCTATATCTGGATTGGTTCACAGTTTGGATTAACTCGATTTGATGGTGTTCGCTTTCAAACATATACCCAAAAAGATTTCTTTGCATTGGGATCTTATGTTCAAGACCTGTATACCGATTCAAGCGGCGTCATGTGGATTGGCACCAATAAAGGACTCCTTTCATACAAAAATAATCAATTCAAATTAATACTTCACCGATCTGATTCATCAGAAGCTAAAGCGCGCTCCAATAATGTGAATGAAATAACAACAGGTGTGAATGGCAATATCGTTTTTACAACAACCAAAGGAAGCTTCGAAGTTCAAGATGATACGATTGTCGAAAGAGACTATTTACCAACTGAAGCTACCTATGGCGTATACCTAGATGGAGAATCGCTAATTATTGGCGGAATTGGGAAGCTCTTCATTGTTTCAAAAGAAAAATCAAAAACCATCGAACTTCCAATAGATTATAGCCAGCTGAAAATAGAAACTTTTGAAAATCATAATGCCCGAATTTGGATTGGCTCGACCGAGGGACTTTTTGTTATTGAAGATCTGCAAGTTAGAAAATTTACTGATGATCCTGTTTTAGCACAAACGCCAATCACTTCAATTCTTGAAGATTCAGATGGTACATTATGGGTGGCGACTAACTCAGGGTTATTTAGGCTCAAAGATGATAGTGTTTTTGAATATATCGCGAATTCACACCCAAAATCCTTCAAAGTCTTACTCTCGATGTTTGAGGATAACGAGAAAAATATTTGGCTAGGAAGCTATGTGCATGGAATAGCAAAATTAACCAAAGCTTTTGCCGATAACTTTGGCATTGAGTCTGGATTAAATGAACCAATCGTGTGGTCTATCCAGCCCGCAGCCAATGGTGATCTCTATATCGGGACAAACAATGGGCTCGAGTATTTTAGTGGTGGAAAGTTTACGCAACTTTTAAAAGGATTTGAACTACCTCATCCTGTAGTCTACACCCAGTTACTTACCCCTGAAGGGTTAATTGTCGGTACGCGCGCCGGTGCTTATATTTATCATAATAATGAATTTGAAATACCAAATGCATTTGCAGCGATGAATTACAGTCATGTGCGCGGTATATTACGATTGGCAAAAGATCATTATTTGTTTACAACAGACAATGGGTTGTTCGAAATTAATGGGGATGAAGTTAATCATTTTTCTAAGGACATCAATAACAATGATGTCGAAATGAGGGTTATAAAACAAGCAAAGAGCGGCAAGATAATTATCGGAGCACTAGACGGAGCTTACGTTTTTGAGGACAAAAAGTTAACTAAGGTATTTCCCCATTTTGATACTAGTAAGACTTTTGATATTACCGCAATTTATCAACACCCCGAAGATGGCTCTGTACTTTTGGGAACGTCCTCCGATGGTCTGATCTATCATCGCGGAACCGAATGGTATCACTTTAAAGTGCAAGAGGTGGGGCTACCAACTCCCGGTGGTTTTTTTATTGGCAAAGATTCCGCGGACTATATTTGGATTTCTTCATTTAATGGACTCTATCGCTTTCCGTATAAACAGCTTATTGAACTAACTCAGCAAATACGGGAAAAACTTTCAATCGATCACATTTTAGACGATACGGGTAGGGTTTTAGGTGCTGAGAAGTCGCCTTGCTGTACGGGAGCGGGTACAGCGAAGGGATTTTTAATTGACGACATTATTAATTTGCCCTCGCGTACTGGCGTGATAAGCATTGATACGCGTCTTTACAAGCAAAATCAAACGACGCCAGTGTCAAAGGTCGAAGCATTCCGGGTGGATGGTAAATGGCAACCGATTACCAACGACAAGCCATTTAGGTTACGAGCAGAACAAAGAGATATAGAAATTCGATTTACCACCTTTAGTTTTATTGATTCAACGAATATCAAAATAAAATTCAAGCTCAAAGGTTATGACGAAAATTGGAAAGTGCTTCCAGACTCGACCAATAGGGTTGTTTCGTATACGAATTTACCATATGGGAAATACGAGTTTGTCGTTTTAGGTACCAACAATTCTGGCGTTTGGGGAGCTGAGTCTTCACCGCTCAAGTTTTCAATTGATTCGTCCTATTATGAGACATGGTATTTTTACACAACGCTTGTTCTGATCATTATTATGACCTCACTAGGCATATATCGGTTAAGAATTAGAAACCTACAGCGGCAGACAGAAGTGCTTGAAAGAGAGGTTGGTAAAAAGACCAGTATTATCCTTGCTGTTGCCGATGCAGGACAACAAATAACCGCAGGGTTTGATTTTGAACAAACAATGAATACGGTTTATGAAAATATCAAATCATTTATGTCGGCCGATAACCTAGGCGTCGGCCTGCTGAATGAGGATGGTACAAAATTAAAATATGACTATGCGGTATCTCGCGGGAAAAAATATAAGCCCTATTTTAGAGATATGGCTGACAAAACACAGCTGCCGGTTTGGTGTATTGAAAACCACAAGACCGTTTTTATTAATGATGTTGACCTTGAAGGAAAAAACTATATACCTGGTTTTGTTTATTGCTACGAGGAAGAAACCGATCACTTACTGGAGGATGACTCTGCGGGTGAAAAAACATATTCGATTCTCTATGCTCCTATCATGTTTAACGATGAAGTTTTGGGTGTGATAGGTATTCAGAGTTTTAAAAAGAATCAATATCAGTCTTCACATGTAGATATGTTGCAATCTATAGCTAACTTCACCGCTATCGCGCTAATTAATAACCGAATGCACCAACAGATGATCGCTTCAGAAAAGCGTGAAAAGGAGAGAGTAGAACAACAGAAAAAAATTGCCGAGTCTGCGAACTTGGCCAAGAGTCAGTTTCTTGCGACTATGAGCCACGAAATTAGAACGCCGATGAATGGGGTTATTGGTATGGTTGATCTATTAAAATCAACTGACCTTAAAGAAGATCAAAGGCATTTCGTTGATATCATTTCCCGCTCGGGAAAAACGTTGCTCAACATCATTAACGATATTCTTGATTACTCGAAAATCGAAGCGGGGAAAATGGAGTTGGAGCGTGTTCAATTCTCCATCTTAGATTTGATCGACGATTGTATTAGTTTGTTTGAAGTATCGGCGAAGGAAAAAGGGTTATTTCTTTTTGTTAATCTGCATCCAGATGTTCCGTGTAAGTTAGTCGGTGACCCAACTCGAATTACCCAAGTGTTAATCAATCTAATCGGAAACGCTTTTAAATTTACCCAACGCGGCAGTATTGCAATTGAAATCAAGAAATTATCTGACAATGATGACTACACAATTAAGCTAGAGTTTTCTGTCCAGGATACTGGGATAGGAATTTCTCATGCGGCGCAGAAGAAACTATTCGAGTCTTTTCATCAAAGTGATAGCTCCACAACTAGAAAATATGGCGGTACCGGACTTGGACTTGCGATCAGTAAAAGAATCTCTGAGCTAATGGGGGGAGAGATCGGTGTCGATAGCGATGAAGGCGTTGGAGCGCGATTTTGGTTTAGCGCGCAGTTAGAAGTAGGTCCGAAAGACAAACCGATGCAAACACCCAATATTGCGAAGACAGGTAGGGCGTTGTTTACCGGCCACGATAGCCTTTTCTTTACCAATATCAAATCGCATATGCATCATTATGGAATTAAGGTTGAGGATCCTAAGCTTAATTTGGCTTTATTGGATATCGACGAACTGTTTGAGTTATTTGAACAATTTGATTGTATATTCTTGTCAAAATCCTGGATGAACAATCAATCCGAAGTATTTTTATTGAATTTTATTAGCCGCAATGAACAATCGGAGTGTCGACTATTTTTATACGGAAACTTTGGTCAATCAAGTAGTGCCCGCAAGCTGATTGAAAGCTCAAATCTTAAAGTACTGCGTAATCCACTAAATTTTGTTAGTTGTGGTAAAGCGTTAACCGAAAATGTGCAAGCTAAACCACAGGCAGAGAGAGCTGATGAGCTTGATAAAAGTTCAGCGTATGCTGACTTTAGCCATCTTAATGTTTTAGTTGCGGAAGACAATGAAATCAATCAGGTTGTGATCCGCTCAATGTTAGCGAAAATCAATATTCAGCCAACATTAGTTGAAAATGGGCTTCAGGCTTTAACTTCGGTACACAGAGAGAAAAAGCCATACGATCTCATTTTGATGGATTGTGAGATGCCTGAAATGGATGGGTTTGAAGCAGCAAGTAAGATTAGAGAGTTTGAACAACAGCACCATCTTAAACCATCTATCATCTTTGCTTTAACCGCGCATACCATGCAAGAACATCAAGTCGCAGTAAAGGAAGCAGGCATGAATTACCACCTAGCTAAACCAGTAACTCTAGCCAATCTAACCGGCGCGATCCAAAGTTTTAAATTGGACAAGAGCCATTAGCTCTTGTCCATCAATACCTGCGAGTTGAATCTAATATTGCTATCTAATATCACTTACAAGTAATGGTCCTATATAGCGGATAGCATTGATTTTTGCTACCTGTAGACTTCGCTTTCCATGATTGAGAATACCAATCAAAGTTGGTGTAGCTGCTTTCATCTTCACCGCATAGAATAGAGCCGGCTGTCGCATTGTAGTAGCCTTGCTCTTTACAGAACTGAGTACCATTTGTTGCGTTGATAAAGATATAGTCGACTTGACCATATTGATTAGCGCGTTTGGGATAGTAGAAAGTTCTGGCAACTGCAGCCTGGGTTTCGATTTTGCTAACTGTTTCTGTTGATTTCAATGAATCGTCAGCGAATAATGGAATTGTGGCTAAGCCGGAAATAGCTATCAACGCGATTTTTAAAGATTTCATTTCATTTTCTCCAGTTTTAAAATTTTTACATTGTTTTAGAGTTCTTACATTCAAGCGCCAATCTGAGTTAGGGAAACCAAATTGGCGAATCTATGCTGAAGAAATTTGGTGACAAAAAGATTAAGCTTGAATTACACAAATCTTAAATCGCGAATATCATCTCTATGGGAGACATATGAATTGATTATTATTGAAATTCACTTGAGAGATGGGTTCTTAACCAATTGAATTATAAAGGAAAATTCTTTATCTAAAAATTACGTATTATTTGCCAACCATTTAGATCGCAAGTGTCTCTAAGTAACAAAGAGATAAAAAATCAGAAGAGTTGAGGCTTTTTGTAAGTAATCTACTATATAAGCTGAACTAGTCGACCCAATATCAGGAAGTAATGTTTGTCAGTCGTCAAATTTGATCGTGGAAACGAACAACATAAAAACTTGGAAAAAGAGTTAATCCTCGCGGCTCAGCAAGGCAGCGTAGGCGCTTTTGAGCAACTCATTAATCAAGTCGAAGCAAAAATGCTGAGCGTAGCGGCGGGCCTCGCTGCGTGTCCAGACGAAGCCGATGATATTTATCAGGATGCCATGATTTGTGCTTTTAAGGCGATGCCAGGATTTAGAATGGAGAGTCAATTTAGCACTTGGTTGTATCGAATTGTGGTGAATACCGCGATGAGTAGTAAACGCAAGTTAAAGAGACAGCTATCTCGCTTTGTTTCTACCAGTGTGACCAGCGGGAATGAGACGCAACAGGAGTACGAAAAATATAGTAATGGAGCAAACCCGGAAATGGAACTACACAATGAGCAACTAAGCAAGGCCATTAATCGGGCTCTAGATTGTTTGACTGACAAAGAAAGGATTTCATTTGTTTTGTGTCATCAACAAGGTTTTAAAATATCTGATGCGGCCAGCGTAATGCAGTGTAGCGACGGGGCGGTAAAAAGTTTTTTGTTTCGCGCACGAGAAAAAATGCGCGAACAGTTAGCCGAATATATTCGCTAACTAATCAAAGTTTTAATAAAGAGTAATTATGGTGAATCAAATTAGTCAACTTTCAGAACAGGACCAGCAGCTAATCGTCGATTACTTGCTGGGCGAGCTCGACGAAATTCAAACAACGGCGTTTGAAGCGAGACTTAAATCAGACACAGATTTTGCGCAACAAGTTTCTGCGCAATCACAGCTTGAAGGTATCATGGCTCGTGGTAGCCAGCCCGTTATAGATAAAAAGCGTCAAGAAGGAGTGCATTGGGCGCTTAACAAGTCGTTGCGAAAACAAGCGGGAGATAGTCAGAGTTTTTGGTCCGCTTTGAAAAATTTAGTTAACTTCCAAGTTACATTCAAAGCTCAGTTTGCAAGCATGCTGGCGACTTTTGCTTTGGGTTTTATGGTAGCCAACTCATATCAAGCAGGCAATGAGCCAAAGGTAGCTGAGACATCGGAGGAAATGAGAAGAGCAGGTTATGAACTACAGCCGGTTAAATTAATTCAGCCAGGAGACTATGAGATCACTGACTTAACCGTTGATTCAATTGATCCAAGCTCCGGTGCGGTACAAGTTACTTATTCACTAGCTTCTCAAACCGTAGTAAATGGCAAGTTGAATAGCCCGGAGATTCAAAGTCTGCTTGCTTCAACTATGAAAAATGAAGTGAGCGATGCAACGCGGCTGGATTTAGTTGAAATACTTAAAGAGCACTCGGAAACTGCATTAGTTCGTGAGACATTAAGTCATAGTCTGCTCAATGATCCTAACCCCGGTGTAAGAATGGCTGCCGCGGAATCTTTGGCCCTGCTTTCCCATGATAAAAAAATTAGGGATATATTGAGACTGGCATTAACCAATGATGTTAATCCAGGGATTCGAATTGAAGCGTTTCAGGCCTTGATTCAGCACTTGGATGATAAAGAAACAATTGAAGCGTTTAAAGACTTTAGCGTCAATGATAGTAATCCATTTATCCGCGAGCAAGCGCGTAAGATAGTTTCGCCTCCGTCTCGTGAAAATATTTGAGCAGATACAAAGAATATTTATTTTAAAGAAAGTTGAGAGGATGTTATGAAATTAAAAACTAATAATTTTTTCAGTTATTTAATCGCGGCCTGCAGTTTGTTAATTGCTGGCAATGTGATTGCTGAAGTTGAAAATGTTGAAAAACGATTTGATGTTACCAGTGGTGGCACATTAAACCTTAATAGCGATCATGGTTCGATTGAATTGGAGTCTTGGAAGAAAAATGAAGTTCTAATAGAAGTTCGTAAGAAAGCGCGTAATAAAGAAAGGCTTGATGAATTTAAGTTAACTTTCGACCAAAAAGGCAATGACATTTATGTCGAAGGCGATAGCGAGTGGAATAGTAAAGTATCAATTAAATATACTATTAAGGTTCCTTCTGAATTTAACCTCGATCTTAAGACTGGTGGTGGCTCGATTAAAGTTGGGGATCTAAGCGGCAAAATAAAAGTACATACTTCTGGGGGCAGTATCAGAATAGGTAATGTTGCTCAAGGTGAAGTTGACGCCAATACTAGTGGCGGTTCGATCAAAGTTGGTGATGTTAACGGTAATTTAAAAGTTGATACATCCGGCGGCAGCATCAAAATAGGTGAAGTAACCGGCACTTCGGAAATCAATACCAGCGGTGGTAGCATTGGTTTAGTTTCAGGTGGAGGTAGCGTTAAAGCCGACACTTCCGGCGGAAGTATTAAAATTGGCCCGGTTAATGGTGATGTTGATGTCGATACTTCTGGCGGAAGCATTAAAATCGGTATGTCACAAGGTGATGTAAAGGCTGAAACTTCAGGTGGTTCAATTAAAGTCGAAGGAGCTAAAGGTAAAGTCAATGTTGATACCTCTGGAGGTAGTATCGCCGTAGGCAGCAGTGGCGGCCCAGTTGTTGCTGATACTGCAGGTGGTAGTATCCGAATCAAAAAAGCTAATGGATATATCGAAGCGCAAACGGCGGGTGGTTCAATTGAAGCTGAGATGATTGCCACCAGTGGTGACACACACGTTAATTTAGAGTCTGCCGGAGGATCGATCACTTTATATATTGATGAAAATTTAGCTGCCAGTATTGACGCCAGATTGCGAATTACGCGCAGTGCCAAAAGAGATTACCGAATATATTCTGACTTCCCATTAACTATCAAAGGCGAAAAGAGTGACCGTATTACCGGCAAAGGGGATATCAACGGTGGTGGTGATAGGATTCAGTTAAGTACGACTAATGGTGATATTTACATTAAGAAGCTTTGAACAAAACGAAACTTCAAATTTAAAAAAAACTGCGGCAATTTTGCCGCAGTTTTGTTTTAATAGCGAGATAGCGATTCAATAAAGACAATATCCGCATGAAAACAAACCATGCTCACGTGGAAGCCGCAACATTCTCGCTTATCGTTATTATGGTCGTTGGATTATTAGATTGGCGCATCAACCTATTTGATGAGGATCCAAGGAAGCTCATCTACTATGTTGGATTGTTTATTGGCCTCTATCTAGTACTCAGAATCTTGTTTCAATATTTTTGGCGTAGATAACAAAATTAGAATGTATTAATTATGACTGCAAAACTTGAGAAAAATGTTAAAGGGTATGATTTTACCAAGAAAAACAAAGTAACTGTTTGGGCGTCCAAGTTTCCTTATGCAGATATACCGGAAGAATATTTTGAAGAATCGTTTAGCAATAAAGGTAAACGAGCGCGTAACCAGTGGTCAGATAACTATAAAATTCGCTTTTTTAACCCAGAGCATATGGAAACCAATGGCTCAATGGAAGGCTTTATTGATATTGAACAAGCCGTTGGTGAGTGTTCATTTTCTCAATCGTTTATCAAACCGCTTCTCAACAAAGCTAAGCAAAAAGACTTCTTAAAAGTTAGTTGGGTGATTTTGTTATTTGACTATGAGTATAGCGCTAAGGCAACTGATATTGACTTAGATAAATACACTTCACTATTAGGCGCTTTTACATTTGATGAAGAGGCCGAGAGTATATTCGAAATTGAAGACTTATCTTAGGAAAAATATTTATAGGCTGTCTTATGCTACACGTTCGGCAAGTTGACAAAACAGAATGGTTAGACTTAAAGAATCTTGCGATTAAGACCTTTGTTGAGTCTTTTGCTAAAGATAATACTGCAGAAGATATGCAAATTTATATCGACCAGAGCTTTAGCGATGCGCAAGTCCGAAAAGAGCTAGCGAAAGACAGCTCTTTTTTTTACTTCGTGATAAATCAAGATGAACCAGTTGGATACTTAAAATTAAATACCGGCGAGGCACAGAGCGAAGATAAGCTTGCAAACTCGGTGGAGATAGAAAGAATATATGTTGATAAAAATCTACAAGGTCAGGGAGTCGGACAGCTATTATTTTCGAAAGCACTTGAGTTTACGCAGTCAGCCAAGGCTGAATATCTATGGCTTGGAGTGTGGGAAAAAAATACAGGGGCAATAAGGTTTTATCAACGTCTTGGATTTGAATCATTTGATACGCATTCTTTTTACCTTGGAAAAGATAAACAAACCGACATATTAATGAAGCTGAAAGTTTAAGCTGGCAACGTCGATTCAAGCGAGCTTTAATCTCATTTTGAGACCTGGGGTTACCTTCCTTTTTAAAATGCCTATAATAATCGAATAAAAACAAATAAGGCCGTTGCAAGGAGGGTATCGTGTCTAACAAAAGTGTGACTCAAAATAGTCAGTCCCAATCGGAGTCTTCAACCCAAACATCTCTTGTAAGTCGTTTAATTAGTGTCGGCAAAGATCTTGTAGCACTATTAAGAGATAGTACAATCTTTATCTTAACTGTTCTATTGATCGTCTTTCCTTCAAAATTCAATTCAATCCTCGTTGCCGCCGGGTTTGAAGAGGGGAGTTTTGTTGGTCTTAAATGGAAATCTAACCTTGAAGTGACTAACGAGCAACTCGACCAAGCCAATGAACAAATAACAGTGTTGCAAGCTGAAAATGATGAATTACTCACGGCCTTGGATATCGCTAAGCAGCAACTGGAACAGGCCAATGGTGATAACGATGGTGGGGAGCTAACACTTCGAATTGCTGAGTTGGAAAAACAGAATGTTCAACTTAAGTCCGATACTCAGAAGATCCAGTCAAGCGTTAGCCAGCGGGTAAAGTCCAATCTGGACTTTATGCAAGTGGCAAAGATTACTAACACTAAGTCGAATTTTTTAGTTGGACTACAAACCGTTGGTGTTGATGATGAGGTTAGAGTTCAGCTGAATGAGAAACTTCAAAATGATGGATATAGTTTGGACGAAGTGACATATTCTTATCCCGCTGGACAAAAACCGAGTTGGTTTGCCTATAGGCCAACAGTGTTTTTCTATGCCGCATCTGCGCGGAGTCAAGCTAATGAAGTGGCAAAATTTATGAAGGCACAAACAGGTGTTGCATTCTATGTACAACGAGGAGCTGGATTGGGAGTTGATGCTGATAAGAAGAATGTGACTTTATTTGTTCATTATATTAAGGGGTAGCGTTATTAGCTTTCTGGTTTTCGCACCGCTTCGCTTGCGTGAGAGTCCCTTTTGGCCAAAGCCCCAAAAGGAACCAAAAGGTCTTTTTCGCTGAAGATAGCTATTTCATATTTGTTCGGTACTTTGTACAAGCCTTCACTGCCTGAGCCAACTTGAAAGCGACCCATCAGGTAGAACAAAACTCACTCCGTCCAAACAATTGTTCCGCTTTATCTGATGTGTTGTGCATTCCACCAGCCCATTATAGCCGCTGGGCGCGCTCCTTTCGCTCTTCTGTCCATTCTTTTACTTATTTAGGGGACAGAAAGTTGAAAAACAATGGATTTCTTGGTTACTTTTTATCGCTCTTGAAAAAAGTAACTCGCACCCAGGCGATAGCGGTGCGAAGTATTCAAACAAACATAAAAATAAGCACTGCCAAACAGCTGAAAGAAGTCTAATTTCTCCCAGCGATGACCCCTCCATCAACATCCCAAATTGCTCCAGTCACCCAACTCGCTTTATCACTTAGTAAAAATGCGATTGTGTCTGCTATATCTTCGGGCGTTCCAATTCTCCCGATAGGGTGGAACTCATTAAACCCTTCTAGGGCTGAGTCAATTTCAGCAGGATCAATAAATGCACCATAGATTGGTGTTTTAACCACCGCCGGAGAAACAGCATTTACCCGGATATTGTTATCCGCCAGTTCCATAGCCATATGTTGGGTTAATGAATGTAAACCCGCTTTAGCCATGGAATAGGCGCTGGAAGGCGTCGCTTTAATTGCTTGCTTGGCCCACATAGAGCCAATATTCACAATCGACCCACCAGCATGCTTTTTCATATTTTTGGCAACTGCTTGAGAAATAAAAAAGATGGAACGATTAAGATCGAGATAAGCATCGTAATCTTCTCCACGATGTTCAAGAAAAGACGTTGGATTAAAATAACCGGCAGCGTTGACCAAGTGGGTAAAATGTTTTTGTGAAGCATTAATCCAGTCGATTAGCGACTGTACTGAACTTGCATCGTACAAGTCTGCTTGAAACGCGCTTATTTTTCCTAATGAAGCTAGCTCTTTTTGGGCTGATTCCAACTTACTTTCTGAGCGGCCGACTATCACTACTTCTAAATTTTGAGATAAGAGCTTTTTTGCGGTCGCTTTACCCATACCGCTTGAGCCACCGACAATGATTGCTACTTCAGATTGTTGAGACATAATATCCACCTTGTGTTACGTTTAACGATAGACTTAGCTTATGTGAGCAGATAGGCTATTGAAAAGTAAGTACATATTAGTAACCTAGGTACTTTTTGGTACATCTTAATGAATTTAAAAGAGAAAAAAAATTCGAGAAGATTAGCGCCGCAGCGAAGCGCTCGAATGGTTGAGACTATTTATGGTTGTAAATGGTCACTGACGGTTTACCAATTACTTAATAAAGGTATTAATCGACCTGGTGCAATGGTCAAAAATGTTGAAGGGTTATCGACCAAAGTGCTCAATGAGTGTTTAAGGAAAAACATAGAATTCGGCATTATCGAAAAAATTACTTACCCTGAAGTTCCTCCTCGGGTTGAGTATGAGGTTACCCAGTTTGGCAAGAAATTTATTCGCATCTTAGATCAGCTTGAAGATTTGCAGAAAGAAATCGATGACGAAGTCTAATCCAATTCTATACGTACTTTCAGGCTTGCCTGGTACTGGAAAAACAACCATGGCTAAAATGCTCAGTCAGTATGTAGCTGCGGCTTACTTAAGAATAGATACCGTTGAGCAAGGTTTGCGAGAACTATGTGATTATGAAGTTGTAGCTGAAGGTTACCGATTGTCTAATCGAATTGCCCAAGATAATTTACGAAATGGCGTCAGTGTTGTTGCAGATAGCTGTAATCCAGTTCAACTTAGCCGTGAAGAATGGCAGCAGGTTGCTAAGGACTCAAGAGCCGATTTAATTAATATATTTTTGTACTGCTCTGATCAGGTCGAGCATCAAAAAAGAATTGAAAGCCGACAAGCTGATATTGAAGGACTAGAGCTGCCAAGTTGGCAACAGGTTCAACAAAGGGAATTTGATCCCTGGGATGAATCTGATATCACTCTTATTTCTATTGATACTTCGAACAAAAACAAAGTGCAATGTTTTCAATTGTTGAAGGATAAACTGAATGCCAAATAAAGGCGTAACTATCGGTGAATTTAAGCTTGATTTAGTTAGTAAAACGCTGACTAATGCAAATAATGAAACATTTCCACTTAACTGGAAGACTTTTAGCGTTCTTAAGTTACTGTTCGACAATCAAAATGAAATTGTTACCCGCGAAGAGATGATCAAAGCGATCTGGGAGGATAATTTTCCGGTTGGTGATAAGGCTTTAACAACTGCAATTTGGAATCTAAGAAAAGTACTTGATAAGTCGTCGGTGAGTATTGAAACTGTACCCAAAAAAGGTTATCGATTAGCAATAACATCATCCGGTGCTGAAGTCTTGGTTTTAGAAGCAGGAACTGAAGTAGAAACTGAAGTAGAAAAAAAGTCAGTTGTAGAAAAGCCTGCTGCGTTGGATGGTAACTCAAACGAAAACCATAAGCCTAAAAGCCAAGTTACGACAGTTAAAAAGTTGATATCCATTTTGGTATTAGTATTATTAGCTTCAGCTTGGTGGTTCTTGCAACAAAGAGAATCTGACTTTGCCGATGAATCTTCAGCAAATCGTATCGTAGTATTTTCGCGTGGTAGTATAAAAACGCCTGATGTTGAACAGTTCGTTTTAGAAATAGAGAATTTGATCAAGCAGCGGGCCAACCTTGAGCTACTAGACAGTGAGTTTAAGCACCAAATTTTACAAAGCCAGTCGAAACAAGAACAAGCAAGCCAACTCGGGGTCACAGCCTTAATTTATATTGAAGTGAATCGGTTAACTCAAGAGCAAGTGAGTGTTTCAGTCAAAGTTGTGCAAGTTCAAACCAATGGATTTGAAACGAAGAGTTGGCAAGTAAAAACTTCAGAACTATTCGACTTAATTCCTTCAATTCTAACTATGTTGCCAGCAGGTGATTGGCAATAGCGAGTGGGAAAAACATCCAATTTTCTCTAATTTCATCTTATCCGGTTGATCTATAAGGCAAATTATCTGAAATTCAATTTATAGATTCAGATATAAATTGGGAGAAAACTCAATGAGTGGTTTTAATTCGCTACGTACCATAATTCGATCAATTATCTTACTTAGTTTTTGGGCCGCAATTTCAGCGCAAGCTTCTAATTCAAACCGACAGGTTATACTAGAAACCATTCAACATTATTCACATGAGTGCCAGTCTGAAGAATGGCAGATTTGGCATCATTCGCTGTGCGGGCCATTACTGTTAGTAGATCCTCAAACTAGAAAAGTATTTGCTTCTGTAGCGGATAAGAAAGGTATCTTAAAGGAAGCAGGAGGATTGTTTGTTGGTCAACTGCCAAGTCGTGAAACGATAGCGAATTCCGCTAAAGATTGGGCTGGTGTTCGTTGGAGCATGATAATGTTGCCGCTACCAGATAATTTGGCGCAAAGGATGTCATTGCTTGCTCATGAGTCTTGGCATCGAATACAACCTGTTTTAAAGCTATCGCAATCGTTCTCGAATAATGCGCATCTTTCAGAACTTGAAGGTCGATATTTAATGTTAATGGAATTAAGGGCATTGAGTGTTGCATTAGAGAATGATCCCACTAAAACGAATATTGCATTGAAAGAAGCACTGTCATTGCGTCATCAACGTTACTTGCGTTATCGCAAAGCTAAAGAGAATGAGCGGAAGCTAGAAATTAATGAAGGGCTGGCAGAATATACGGGAATTGCTCTCAATCAAAATGATGAGCTCATTGCTGATTTAGTTAAACGTTTGGAGTCGGCAGATAAGCAATCTTCATTGGAACGTTCATTTGCCTATCTAACTGGACCGGCTTATGGATTGTTGCTTGACCGGATGGCGAAACCTAATCAAGATCAGCCATGGCTGCAAAAGGTTAATAGTAACTTCTCGTTTAACCAGGCGATACAGCACTTGCTTAACATTGAATTTTCCGAAAGCAAAATGGAACAAGTTGAATGGTTAGCAAGAAGATTCGATGGTGAGAAGTTATGGGCTTTGGAGAAAGAAAGTTTTGAAGAAATTCGTCAAACCAAACAACATTACACCGAAAAGTTAGTCGAGGGGCAGACACTCACGTTGCCATTACAACAGATGCGAATGAGCTTTAATCCAAATAAGGTTATAAGTTTAGAACCTTATGGCAAAGTTTATGAGGAAATTACCATTTTCGATAACTGGGGGGAAATTGAAGCTACCAATGCTTTATTAATAGCCAAAGATTTTAGCCATATTAAGGTAGTCGCAAAAAATTTAGACCTGGGCAAAATCAGCGATTCCAATTTAGATGGGCAGGGATGGAAATTATCAATAAAAGATGGTTGGGAAGTTGTAAGAAGCGTTGATGGTTTTTTGATAAAAACAACAAATTAATTTCCAACGTCCAATTCAAGAAAAATTGATAAAGTCTGCAAATTGCAGAGATTGAGTTGGTGCGTGTGATTGAACATCGTCTATGAAATTCTCTCCCGCGAAATACTATTTAGATAAAAAGTAATTAAATGGCTAGGTATTTGTCAAATAGCACTGGTTTTCAGCCACCGTTGCGGTAGTTACAGTAAAGTGGATTCTAATATAGCGATTTAACTATTTGTTTTATCTAAAATTTTTGATTGGTGATTGAATTTATTGAATAAGATAGGCCGCCAGCATTAGACGGCCGACGCTCTGTAAATCTGAATTGAATAAAAATCTAACATTAATGTAGAATCTTGAATTGAATGGGTTATTGTTTCATTATTATTTGAACTTAAAAAAATAGATATATATGGCACAGCGTTATATTGTGGTCGCCGTATACTTAGCTGTTATATATAGGATATTGGAGTTTTTATGAATCGAATCACAAAAAATTGTGTAGTGTTCTCTTTCGTATTTGGCGTATCAACTGTTTGGGCCGATGGGCCAGGTTGGACCCAAGAATCAGAAGTTACGGATTTAGTAGTTACTGCAAACGGAGGAGTAAACGTACGTTTGTCTCCTCTTTTGCAGAATTGTGTCTCTCAAAGTGGATATGGTGCTTCGTACGCATCTATCTATCCTGAACACCCAGGAATTGATAGGATGCAGTCAAATTTATTGGCCGCTATGATGAGTGGTAAAAAGGTTGCACTTTATCTAACTAATGATCAGTGTAAGGTTACAGAAATGCGCATTAAAAAGTAAAAAATATAACCAAAAATTGCAAAAAAATTCAGGCTAAACAACAGCCTGAATTTTTGAATTAAGCGTTATGCCCTATAGGAAAGTTAAGGAATATTTAGATGGAATTTAGTGATACAAAGGCTGTTGTTCCTGACGTGCTGAAAGATTATGAATCTGATCTAATCAAGGCTCAGCGTGAGTATGTATCAATTCAGGCTACGCCCCTTGAATGTGGAATAACAGATGATCCATTGGAACTCACACAAAGCAAATTTCTAGGGCAGCCTTTTATTCCTTCTGATATGGAATATCCTAAGGATGAAAATGGAAAACCAATGGTGTTACTGGCACAGATAAATTTTTCGGAGATTCCCCAATTATCAGGTTTCCCAGCAAGCGGACTTTTGCAGTTGTTCTTTTCTTCTGACGGGTGGTGGGATATGGGGACTGAAAAGGTCTTTTTTCACAATGAAAATGACCTGCAGAAAACTGCTATCTCAGATTTCTCTTTTATTGATAGTAGCTTATATAATGAGCTTCCTGTATTTAGAATTCACAAGTTAAACTTCAAAAAATCAATAGATACGGGGTGTAGCGAAGATTCCCAATTCTCATTTATGTTTAGGGAAAAGGATTATTGGGATTTCGAGGATGATCTTGGCGATATTGAGAAAGAGCAGTTTCATGAGTATTTCTCAAGTACGGGGCACAAAATTGGTGGGTATGGTGACTTTACTCAAAGTGACCCCCGCGAATATGAGAAAAGTCAGAAAGATGATATCCAGCTTCTACAAATAGATATTGATGATTACATCATGTTTGGCGATAGTGGTGTTGGGCATCTGTTTATAAAACCCAATGATCTAGAATCAGGGAAATTTGAAAATGCATGGTTCTATTGGGATTGCTGTTAAGTGTGTGGATATTGGCATAACATGTTAGTCAAGCCGACCCCTGGCTAAAGATGGAACTTACGAATTGAGCAATGTCAGACTCAAATTAACTCTACTCTACTCTTTATGGTATTAGTCGTTGCGAACACTAGTGTGCTTGCTTGTTCGATTAAGCGAACTGAAGCTGGTAATAGAAGCTTATTCGAGCAAGCAGACTATGTCATACTCAGTTTAGTCACTGGTTACCACCTTAAACAGCTTGAAGAAATGAATAGGGAGGAATTAAAAAAGGAGCCAAATATCGAATGAATATAAAGTCTGTATTACTCGGCACTGTAGCCTACACCATTGTCACGTTTCCACTTGCAGTTGTATGGCACGTGATGTTATTTGAGAAACAATATAAAATTTTTGGTTACTTTAAAGGAGAGCCTAATTTTATATTAGGGTTGCTAACGATAGTGATTCAAGGGGTCACGCTATCATTTCTGTATCCATATATAAATTTTAAAGGTAGCGGCATCCTAAAAGGCCTCAAATATTCAATGCTCATTGGCATATTCTTCTGGTCTTCTCATGTACTAGCTTTTGTAGCGAAACAGATAGTTGATAGTTCTCTTTCATTTGTGCTGATGGAAACTTTTTATCTCGTTTTGCAGTTTGGAATCTACGGCGTTCTTATTGGCCTAATTTACAAAAACGAATCTGATAGAAATGCATAATTTTGCGATAAGGAAAGTAAAACTAAATGAAAAGTGAAGAATACAAAACCGAGTGGTGCTTACTTCAAAATCAGTTTGATAGTTATGAAAAGCACTCTCTCTATATTAAGTTAGTAAGCATATTAGCACTAGTCGCTACTGTAATATCAGATGCGGCAGGTGTATCCGTAGTTTTGATATTGCTCGTCCTATGGCTGCAGGATGCAATTTGGAAAACTTTTCAGTCGCGGATTGAAATGAGACTACTCCAGCTTGAGAAAAGTATTATGGAAGAAAATTCTGGAGATGCGTTTCAATTCAACAGCCATTTTCAAAGTATACGTCCAGGCGGACTTTCCTTAATTGGCGAATATCTTAATCAGTCTATCCGACCTACTGTCGCCTTTCCGCATATTGCTTTAATAGTGATTTCGTTAGTAATCAATATGGTGCAATTCAATCAATAGTTGAATAAGAAGTAGGCCGCAAGAGGCCTACTCCTGGTTAGAAAATTACCTAGTGTTTCCACTCAATAATTAAATCAACGCCATTATAATTTGTATATCCTCTCAAGCTGATATACCAATTTCCTTCTTGTGGATTATTGATAGTGCAAGACTCGTTGTTGCCGGTTAAATAAGGCCGGCAATCATAGGTGGATGTTGTTGGCTGGCTAGAATAGCGAACGTACAGATCTACATCTCCAGAACCTCCACTCAATGTTGCAGTTAAACTAGTCATGCCTGCAGGAACTTGCACGGGGAAGTCAACCCAGTAACCCGCATTGCCTGCTAGGCTATTATGCGTTTCACTGCCACCTTGCTGACCGCTTGAAACTTCATATCGGGCAACTAAGTTTAATGCTTGATAACTATTGTAGCCGTGTAGCATTACATAATAGCGACCTGGTTGAGCATTATTTATCAGACAACTCTCGACATTACCATTTTTCCAAGGTCGGCAATCATAATCAGATGTGCTAGGCGCTTGTCCATATTTAATATAAAGGTCTGCATCGCCAGTTCCACCATTGATATCAAATTTCAAGTCAATCGCATTTTCTGGAACGTCAAAGACAAATATTTGCGAGCTATTTTGTTCTCCCGATAAACCTGAAACTATTTCACCGTTCTTGAGTAGATTAGGTGGTGTATTATCGTCTACGAAACTGGCGGTTAAGTTAACAGATTCGAAAGATCGATCGTGAGGTTGGAGTAAAATGTACCAAGTGCCTGCCTGAGGGTTATCAACGGTGATTGACTCCTCGTTTCCGTTGTTATTTGAAAAGTGGTCATAGTCGTTATTCGCAGGCTGCTTTCCAAAAGCTAGGTAAACATCCATTTCGCCACCAACCTGTTCTTCAAAATTGACGGTTTCTACTTTTAGCTGGCCCACATTATCAGGAACTTCAATGTGGTAGGTTTGCGAACCTTTAGAACGTAAGTCAAATCGAGTTTTACCGTTGAATAATACGAAAGAAGCAGACTCATCACATACCAAGTTGTGTCCAGATTTTGTCGGACTGTAACTAAAGGAACCATCAATTGTAGACTCGATAAATTTAATTTCTTCACACGAGTATTCATCGATCATGTTACCAGCCAATTGAAGGTTGGTAATCATTGGTGGCAATACCCAGGCCGAGTCAACAATATTAATGTTGTTATAAGACAAATTGATGTCAACTAAATGGTTGGGAAGTTCTGAAGCTTCGGAAAGGTTTTCGTTTGAGACGTTGAGCGTTTTTAGAAATCGAAAATACTGGACGCCTTCAATTGAATTGATTTCACCATTACCAGGAGTTTGGATTGACTCAACTTTTGCTGCCTCTAGCGAGTCAATTTCTCCATCGCTGTTTGTATCAAAATTTTCTACTAAATAAGTTTTGAAAGCGTTGTCGGGGATAGTGATCGTTTTAGCTCCATAGTGGGCAGCGACACTGTACTGATCGCCACCGCTTAAGAACCTCCGTTGGCCCATATGTGAAGTAAAATCGACATAGTCTGCCTTAGGTTTTATTGTGGTCAAACCATTCTTAGACCATGCTGTGCTCGGGTATTGCATTACTGATAGAAAATCGTAAGCTCCGTAGCTGCTGGTTCTATGCAGGTTAAAATTATGCCGCTGATCATCCAGAATGTTCTCCGTTAGTATTTCAACGTAGTTATCTCTATCACTGCGTTGTTGCTCGTGCCACATACCCAGACTATGCCCTAGCTCATGTACCACGACATAGAGGCTTCCCCAGTTTTTCATGGTCAAGGTTTGTTTACCTCCGGCCATGCCAACTGTGGCGAAGTTACCATCGCCGTTTTCTACATAAATGTAGTTTGTCTGGTCGGTACGTTCGATGAAGTTTAGTTGAGCAACTTGTGACCATAGCTCAGTTGCTTTAGTAAATTGTTGTCGATTCTCTTGTGTGACATCCGGTGCAAATTGGTAAATAACATTACCATCAGTCCACTTATTTTTATTGAGATCGAACTGAGAATGAATTGAGTGTTTTTCTACCGGTACAAGCATATCGCCATAACGATAATATTCCCTGCCTGATATCTTTATTTTTTCTTGAGTTAATTCTTGAGAAATATTATTGAGTGATGAATTTAAATTAATAGAACTAGCAAAAATCGACTGTGAAGTAAGCAAACTTGAGGAAACTAAACTAAGTAAAACAGCAGCAGATTTGATTCTCTTTAGCTTGTTCATGATTCGTCCTTAATGTGATTGGTTTTCGATTGAAAATCGTGCTTTGTCGTAACTGACGAATTTGATTATGGAAAGGAGAAAAAATCTGAACAAACGAAAAAAACTCAGGTGATAGATTAGAAAAAATAATCGAATAAAAAGTGCGCACGACTAACAAAAATGTTGCTGATGTCTAGCTGATTATTTAATCAATTAGATGACTTCAGTCATAAGAATTTATTAGTAACGCATAAAGAAAATCTTAGCTTCATTATCTTGTCATGAATTTGAGATTTTGGATCAAAAAATTAATTTAAAAAATATCTCATATCTGAGATTCGTGATGGGCTTCAGTTTTAGGAAAAAGTTTTCGGAATAATTGCTAGTGCATTAATTTTCGATAAAAACATTGAATTTTTATTTAACGGCAATCCTATTTGAAGCAGGTATCGTCTAAGGCCAAAACGTAAAAAATAAAAAATTCAGAAATAAAATTATGGCCATGAATACCAAACTGATTATTGTTTTAGCAATGCTATTCAACCACTCTGCTAGTGCGCAATTTGTTATAGGTGATAACCTTCAACTCGAAGATGACTTAGCTACGATCAAACAAAAACTGCTTAGCTACTGTCGCACAACAAAAGTGATCGATATAAAGCAACCAACTTACCCGTTAGCGGAGAAAAAGGAGCAACATTTAATTTGTGATGGATACCGCAAGGAAAAGGTAACATTTGGCCGAGCGGCTTTTGTCATTGCTGACAATAAATTTACTCAGATGGAAGCGAAAAGTGTCTCTTTAGCCAGGATAAGAAACAAGCTAGGCGATAAAACAGGTAATTATTTAGGAATGGATATCTATGCTAAAGGGGAGCTATGGGTCGATAATGCTCACGGTCGATTGCTTTGGCTTCATAAAGATGCGGGCCATCCTAACTTGTTCGCCTGGGCTAATCCACACCTAAATACGACTTTTAAGAATAAGACAAATTACAGTACCAAAATTCCCGGGTTGCTTGATTTTGATTCCGATCTCGAAAAACTGCGTCCTAAGTTCGAACATGAGTGTATGCAAACTAAAGAAGATAAAATCAACAGAGTCTGGTTACCTAATAAACCGAAAGAGCAAATCCAGATCAATTGCTTTGGTTATTCCTTTGCTGGATTCGACAGAAAGTTCGAAGCCGTTTTCGGCGATGGTAAATTGCAGGTATTGTGGGTGTTAACTGGAAAGCCTGAAGAAGCTCGAGTGAGGAAGTTATTAATAGCTGATTGGGGTAAACCCGAAATTGTTAATGACAAGTGGGAAGTATTTGGCGGAGGAAGGATCTCTCTAAGAAAAGACAAGCCGGAATTCTTAATCCTATCGGATGATATGATCCCTTTGTATCGTTCAATGTTAGAGAAGGGAGAATAAGAAATTATCGAGACACAAAATCAACTTTAAAAATATCTGCGTTGCGGCCAACAGTCTTAACAAAATAGACGCCGTTTTCAGCAAGGCTAAATTGTGCTCCTCTATTTAAAGGAGTTAGTACTGCGGATTTTTGGGTCTTAACATTAAAGTCGACCAGTCGATACGTCGGATTCTGATCTGACGCCTTTGCTATTTCGGGCAGAAACTCTTGTATGTAGTAAAGATGAACTCCCTTAAACTGGAAGTAAAAGCGTCGATTATGATCTATTGTGCTATCTAACCTAAGATTTAGCTTCACGTCATTAAAATAGAATTGCTCGTTCTCAAGTTCTAGTGGAATATTCGAGCCCGCTTCATTTGGAGTACTCGAATAGTAGGCATAATTTTTAGAATTTTCAGTCTTAATTAACCGCTTATTCACCAAGTCATAGTGAAAAACCTGCCACTGTTCATTTTGTTTCAGACTAAACGCCACCCTGTTATCGTCAACCCAGGAAATTCCTCGAATTTGTTGTAAATCAAGATTAAGTCGTGTTTCCTGGCCGCTGATAAAATCGATCAGCTTGAGGCTGTTGATAGTGAGTGCCAGAATTTTTTGATCGTTAGGTGACCACTTTAAATCGAAATACTGATGGTTATCTTCAAATTGAGTTAGTTTTCTATCTGTTCCAGATTCAATATCGTGCACCCAGATTTGGCCACTCCCACTTTTTTGGGAGATATAGGCCAGAAACAACTCGTTGTTGGAGACAGTGGGTTTGTAGTCTGCGACTGTGGAGCTGATAATGTTTTTAACGGACTGGTCGCCAAAGTCAGTAAATTGAATATCTGAATTGTTAATACCGCCAGAGTAGACGAAACTTTGACTGTTGGGAATACGCTTTAACTTGTAAACGCGGTGCGAACTACTGTAAATGGTTTCAAGGTTTTCGCCATCAAGGTCCATTTCAATGATTGAAAAGGATGGCAGTGCCCCGGTCATAATGATTTTACTGCCGTCGTGATTCCATAGAGGACAGCAAGTATAGCCTTCTAGATTAAATCGATAATCCAGAGAGTCAGTGTCCATATCTAGAATATAGAAAGCCAGCTGTTGAGTTTTATCGGGGGTTGCTAACAGCAGCTTATTTTCTGTGGGGTGTAAATCGAAGGCGTAGTGACCAGCAAGAAATATCGGCGGTTGGTTCAATCTTCGGGTTTTGCCACTATCCAAGTTTTTAACATAGATCTGATAGGACCCGCTCGGCTTATCCGTTTCGCTATAAATAATACTACGACCATCGTGGGTGAATGCAAAGTTACCAAAGCTACCTTGAGGGCATTGATGAACCGTTTGTTTATCTTTGATCTGCATAGAATTAGTCAGATCAAAAGTAATTACCCTGAGTTCGCAGCTTTCTTCAGTGTTATAAAGATAAACAAACTGATCACCTGCCCGGGACCAATCTCCGTTACCCGCATTTCCGAGTTGGTCACTAATTAATCGTGATTCTCCCGAATGAATATCTTTAAGGTATAGGTCGAGCCGTTGATGCTTATAATCAGAGTAGATCAAATAGTTACCATCCGGTGAAACTGACGGTAGGAATTCCTCGCCTTTGTCGCGTGTTAAGGCCTTGACTGATTGAAACTGGTAAGAATCGACCTTGTTAGGTTGCAGTGAGTAGAGAGTCGATATGGCGGTAATTGCTAGCAAGACGGCAAAAACGATTAGCATCAATTTATAGTTGATGATTGCTTCTGACCCATCTTCTTGCTCGGTGTTAGTTTCAATAAGAGGACTTTCAATTGTGCTAACCGGAACTACAAATCGATAGCCTTTACGCGGCAAGGTGACAATAAAGTCGCTTTGCTTGGCAGTGTCGCCTAACGATTTTCTTAATTTCGCAATGATTCGATTAACCGCATTGTCGGTTACAGCTTGACCTTGCCAGACATTTTCAACTAATTCGTCGCGTGAAATCAGTTTTTCCGGATTGCGACAAAAGTAAGCCAGCACTTCGGCTTGCCTGGGTTCAAGCTGGATCGGCTCATTTTCGCCTAATAAATGCTGCTTATCTTCACAAAAGACAAATTGTCTAATTTTCCATTGCATTTCAATCAGTTAATAACAAGGGCTCTGCTTTCAATATGCCGGATCATACAGGTTTTTGGGCGTTAGTCACCTTTAGTCACTAAAAGTCATATCGAAATCATGCCTTTTTCGAAACCGGAGCTTAACTTAATGCTCCATCTATTAAGCAAATTCAATCTTCAATAAAACCGGAGTATTAGTATGCTAGGCATGTGGCCAATTACTAAACTAAATCAGTCAAGCTCGAGTGAGCCTGTATCAAGAATTGTTCGAGTATTTTCCGTCTTTTTATTAGCCCTTTGTTCAGGCGTGTCTATTTCGGTATTAGCAAAGCAGAAAAATGCTGAGCAATTTGTGATTCCGTCGCGACTACCAAGTAGTGAGCAAAATCAGATAGAACACGAAATCCGTGGCCAATTTACTTATCTGGCAAAGCAATTGGTTAATCAATCTAAAGTTAACATCCAGGATAAACAAAAACTTCCTCTTTTACTTGTCGCCGGTGAGTACTCACAAGCCGTAGATCTTATTCGGCAAATACGTCTGGATGAAAAGCAAAAAAGAGCAAATGCTAGCCCGTTTCAATTTATTCGATATGAATTATTCGGGTTGGCAAAAAATAAAGGGAGTTCAAATTTCGAGCAGGATTATTTGGCAGTATTCAAAGAACAAATTGGACAATTAGATGATGTTTCGGCGCATTTGGCGACAGAATTTGTTGCGCGTGATTTAGAAAGAGATAAGTCATATTCTGAGTTCCTGTTTGGCCGAGTTGGATCGCTTAGAGCCAAGACAGAAGCACTAGATGAAAGAGAAGTCAGCAACCTTGTTCGCATGATGAATACTTATGCTGACGTTTATATTGGCTCAAAGACACAAGAAGTTGTTCAAAAAGCAGCTACCCTGGATCGAAATAGACGATACAAGATCGATACTAAGGTCGTTATTACCACCGATGCCGGCATCGAGTTGTCTGCAATGATAGTTCGCAGTCGCAAACAAAAAGAAAGTCGACCTGCCATTCTAACCGCAACAATATATTCAGACGAAAAAATGAATTTACAACGTGCAATTGAGGCTGCGGCACATGGCTATGTCGGCGTGGTATCGGACTCTCGTGGTAAAAGACTAAGTAACTCAGAAATCACGCCATATGAAAATGAAGCTGAAGATGTTACTGCGGTTATAGACTGGATCAGCAAGCAAGCATGGAGTGATGGCCGGGTGGGCATGTATGGTGGTAGTTATCTTGGTTACACTCAGTGGGCGGCAGCTAAAAAACTGCATCCTGCGTTAAGAACTATTGTACCCTCTGTTGCGATTATTCCGGGGCAAGGGTTGCCGAAAGAGAATGGCGTCTTTTTAAATGCCAATTATGCCTGGACCGAATTTGTATCGACTGGCCGATATAACCACAATGACGCTTATGCGAAAAACTGGTTTCAGGTTAATCAAGATTGGTTTAAAAGTGGTCGTCCATTTAGCGAATATGATCAAGTTGCGGGAAAAAATAACCCTTGGTTCCAAAAGTGGCTAAAGCATCCGACCTTCGATAAGTTTTGGCAGAAAATGGTGCCGTATAAATCTGAATATGCAAAAATCGATATTCCAGTATTAAGTCTAACTGGGTATTACGACGACGCGCAGATCTCTGCGATTGAGTTTGTTAAAGAACACTTCAAATATCACCGCAATCCAAATCACCATTTAGTTATCGGTCCTTACGATCACTTTAACGTTGATATTCTGCAACAAGAAAAGTTTCGTGGTTACAAACTCGACCCTGTAGCTCACATTGATATGCGCAAGCTGACATTCGATTGGTTCAACTACGTCTTTGAGCAAGGCGAAAAACCAAAGTTACTCAAAGACAAAATCAACTATCAATTAATGGGTGATAATTCTTGGCGTCATGCCGAGTCGATAGAATCTTTAAATCGAAAAGGTCATAAACGGTATTTTTCGGCATCTAAGAATGAACATGGATTGTCGCTGGTTAAAAAGCAACCTTCATCTGTTAAGTGGTTAAAGCAAACAATTGATATGAAAGATCGTACTAAAACGTACAATGATTTTTATTATCCATTTCCTGTCGTTAGAAAATCCTTAGAGGCAGAAACGGGATTCACTTTCTCTACTGAGACTTTCGAGCAAGATATGGAGTTAAGTGGAACCATTTCCGGAGAACTAAAAGTTAAAATTAATAAAAAGGATTTTGATTTTGGAATTGTTTTATTTGAACAAAAAGCCGACGGAAGTCTACATCACTTAAATTACTATATCGGCCGAGCAAGCCATGCTAAGGATCCCGAAAGTCGCCAGTTGTTAATGGAGGGTAAAATTGAAACCGTGCCATTTGAAAAGGCTAGGATGATCAGTAAAAAAATTAGTAAGGGAAGTCGATTGCTAGTTTTACTGAATGTTAATTTTAATTCTTTTTCACAGGTGAATTATGGAACTGGAAAAGATATTGCAAAAGAAAATATAAAAGACGCTGAAAAAACGCTAAAAATAGAATGGCTAAATTCCAGCTTTATTCATTTACCGCTAAGCGAATTTGTTAATTAGAGATTTAGGCCACAAAAAATATCGGCAAGGATTATTTATGAAAAAAAACATCATCATTAGTTTGAGCATTTCACTTTTTAGTATGCTTTCGATTCAAATATCGGCAATTAGCCAAAGCAAAATGTCAAAAAAGAACATCGTTGAGAAAAGCCTAAGCTTGCCCATTCGGTTTAATGGAGAAAAAACCGAAACTTATACTATTGAAGAAAGAATGCACCATCACAAGACACCGGGGTTTAGCTTTGCTTTGATCAATAATGGACAAGTTGAATGGGCAGACGGATATGGAGCCTTGAGCAATAAGAGTAATGTCCCGGTGACCAAAGAAACACTCTTTCAAGCAGCATCCATTGCTAAGCCCGTTACTGCATACGCCGTGATGAGAATGCATGAAAAAAAGTATTTGGACATTAACGAAAATGTCCAAAAATATTTAGAAATTTTCGAACTGCCTCAAGGCAAGCAAACCAGGGAAAACCCGGTTACTCTGGAAAGGCTCTTGGCACATACCGCAGGACTTACCCCCGGGGGCTATATAGGATATGAAAAGGGAGAGCCGGTTCCAACTGATGAACAAACGTTTCGAGGAAAAGGTCCATCAACTAGCAAGCAAGCAGAGATAGGAATAGAGCCTGGAACTGAGGTTAAGTACTCTGGCGCTGGTTACACATTAACAGAAATTGTCCTTCAAAAAATCTTTCAACAACCTTTTACACAGCTTATGAATAAATGGGTTCTAGCTGGAGTCGGTATGAAAGAAAGTACATTTAATCAATCATTGACATTAAGACAGCAAAGTAATACTGCAGCAGGACATCATTCAAATGGTGACCAGGTGAAGGGGAGCTGGAAAATTCATCCTGAACAAGCGGCAGCAGGATTATGGTCTACGCCAACAGATTTGGCTAAGTTTGCGATTGAAATGAGCCAGGCCTATCTCGGCAAAAGTAACAACTTAAATCAAAAGTTAGCTAAAAAACTACTGTCTCCTGTTTTTAAAGACAAGGATTTAAGCGACTCTTTTGGTGGACAACCAGCAATAACGTTTGTTGTAAATGGCGACGGCTCCGAATTTATGTTTTCTCATGCCGGGGGAAACATCGGCTATCGTAGTTATATGGTTATGTATCCCCATAGCGGAAAAGGCGCTGTATTTATGGCCAATTCGGATGCGGGGTTTGGTGTTGGTATGGAAATGCTACGTGCGGTGTCGGAAGTCTACGACTGGCCAAACTTTAAATCCAAAGAACTCAAACGTAGGTCAGTTAATAAGCTTAATCAAGCGACGTTTATAGGAGAATATAGCTTTGATTCAGGTTGGCAGGCGAAAATTATTTCGTCAAAAATGGCCGACGGGATTGCTGTTGAATTCCCTAATGGAGACGTTTATCCATTAACGGCTATTCAGGGTAAGGATCGCTATGTTCATCAAGATACCGGAGTAAATGTTGAGTTTTCTCTATCCGGTGATCGAGTGCAGCTTCATCTTTATAACCAAATTGGAAAAATGAATTCAAAATAAATTTGGAACGATAAAGTATAGTCCCGAAGTCGCTACGCTCTTTCGGGACTACTGGCTACTTAGGTCACCAATCTCACTTCACTAAAGAGAGAAGGAGAGTATTGCTATTAGTTAACTAATAGCTTCTATTGATTCGCTATAATTAACACCTCGCTCAGCAAGGCCTTTCTTCATAAACTCTACACAATCAACGTCTTTGCCTAAATATTCTGGTGGTGAAATCCCCTTGTGGTGATACATACCATTAGCGACTAACCTGAGTGCATTCGTGGCGGTATACCCCGTAGTTCGCGCCATTGAAATAACATCTGTCTCCGGACAATAACGGTCATTCATGTCGATAGTAATTCGCGTTCTTTTACCATCTTTGATGCCTTCGACAATTGATTGAAAAATTGTAAGATCGGCTTCACCTGGTTTAAGTTGCCAGTTGGGAAACAGGACTTGTCCAGTCATTTCTAAAGGGCTTACTTTCGCGCCATTAACTTCTAGCGTTTTCTCCTTTGAGAAAAAGCCTAGTTCTCTTAGGACCGCCATTTTTTCAATGTGACCTGGGTAGCGCAAAGTTTTTTCCTTCATATTAGGCGCATCGATGGTTTGCGCTAAAGTACGAAGACCATCGGTATTAAAGGCCTCTAACGTAGCAACTTTTGGAAAATGAATAAACTCAGGATCAGAAAGCGCCGGGCGTACTACTTCAAATCCATTTTCGATATAACGAGCAGGACGAATATATTCTTCAATTACATCAACCGGTGAGAAGACTGCTTTATATTCACTCGGCCACTCTCTAACTTCAGGTAGGCCGCCAACATAAGTTAACACGCTTTCGACTTTATCCAGCCTTTGCACAGCATCCATGATTAGAATGCTTCCCATACCAGGATAAACACCACAGTCCATAATCATGGTGACATCGTTATCCTTGGCTAACTGATCAATTTCGAATGGATCTTCTTCGTAAAACGCGATGCATACGCAATTTTTCTTTGCTTTGATAATAGCTTTAGCGGTTTCAAATCCCATGAATCCAGGTACAGCATTAACAACTAAATCATAGTCACTAACTAAAGTTGTAACATTAGATGGATCTGATAGATCTTTTTGTAGAGTTGCGACATTGGGACATTTGGCTTTTATTTTGGATAGCGCATTTTCAGAATAGTCAGCTACGGTAACTGAAAACTGATTGTCTTTTGACAAGTCATATGTGATTGGGCCACCGACAAGACCGGCGCCGAGTACAATTACGTTCATATTTTTTTCCCGGATTTTAAATAAAGATAGCGCACGCTAACTAAAAAATTAGCAAGACTGAACTGGTAAGAAGTGATGGATTGGTATTACAAACCGCTAAAGCGATTAACGTAAGCAACTAGACCGCTGGTAGAAGAGGCTATAGGCAAGTAAATGTTGCTTAAAAATAGGGACACAGGATTCTAGATAGCTCGATTAAAGTCATCGAAAGCTTACCTTGAACCACATCTTTTCACAAGTCGAAAGCTAAAGCTGTGAATAAAAACTTCAGTCACTTCAATCCAAGCCTTTTGGCAAGTCGGTGCAGATTGCTTCTATCCAAACCAAGGGCTTTGGCAGCTTTAGACCAGTTCCCGTTTTTTAATAGCAATTGTTGCTCAATAATCGATTTTTGAAATTTATCAGTTAACAAACTAAGAGATTGTGACTTGCCAGTTTCGTTAGAATTGAATTGAGGTTTACCGAGTTGGGCCGGACCAGTCTCTATCAAAGGAGGCCGGCCCCAATTTTCGCTAACTTGTGGTAACTGGAGATCAGAATGGCTAATTCGATTGAGCCTTGCATCTTTATTAATGCTTAGTTTGAGTAAGACCCGATTAATCAAATGTTCCAATTCTCTAACATTTCCAGGCCATTGATAGACCAATAAGGAATCAATCGCTGATGGTTCAAGTGAAACACCTTGTAGCGCATATTTTCGTGCAAGCTTTTCAATAAAATAGGCCGCTAGCAATGGAATGTCACCGGTTCGCTCTCGCAGTGGCGGTACACTGATTGGGTAGACACTGAGCCGCTGAAATAAATCTAACCGAAAATTTCCTTTTACTACTTCGTCTTTTAAATTTCTGTTGGTAGCGGCGATGACTCGTACATCGACGTACTTTATCTTTTCATCACCAATTGCTTGTACTTCGCCACTCTGTAAAACACGCAGCAGTTTTGCTTGAAGATTTAATGGGAGCTCACCTATTTCATCTAGAAACAAAGTTCCACCATCGGCCAGTTCAAATTTGCCTTTATAATCTTTAACGGCGCCCGTAAAAGCACCTCTGCGGTGCCCGAACAATTCGCTTTCGGCTAGGTTTTCAGGCAGTGATGAACAATTCAGATACACGATTGGTTGGTCAGAACGATTGGAGTTTTGATGAATGGCCAACGAGACTAACTCTTTTCCAGTACCCGTTTCACCAGAAATCAATACGTTAAGATCAGAAGGCGCAACTATAGCGATTTCCTTTTTAAGTTGCTGCATCGATTGGCTTTCACCAATCATTTCTTGGTGTTGATGGTTGAGTACTTGCTGGATAAGGTTTTCACTCACCTGAGTTTGTTTGTTAACTGTAGATTCTAGCTTCTCAATAAAACTGGCTGATGAAGCTGCAGCTGCAGCGAACGCACAAAAAGTAGCGACTAAGTCTTCATCGATGGAGTCAAATGCGTCTGGATTGAGCGCATCAAATGTGATGATTCCCCATATGTTATCCCCAACAATAAGAGGAGCACCCATACACGCATGTACCGGAAGATTACCCTCGCAGGACTCAACTAATCCATCGTATGGATCGGGAAGTTTGGAGTTCTTATCGAACTTCACTACCCCGGAAGCGTTGAGGATCGATTCGAATCTGGGGTGATGTGAAACTCTAAACCTTTTACCCCGAGTGGTTGTATGTAATCCGTCGACTACCAAAGGAGTCAAAATGCCCTCCTTGAGTCTCAAAATTGCTGCGGCATCGCAAGGAATAAATTTTTTTGAAGTTACCAGTAAGCGCTCAAAACGTTCAGCTGATGTCAGGCTGTTGGTTAGGTCCACTGCAATTGAAAGCAGTGCAGAAAGAACATCACTATCAGATTTGAGTTGACTGGTTATCATGTCTTTTGCTCTTAAAGTGCTTGTTGTCATATTGATATCAATGTTGTCAATATGACTTTTATTTGCGTTGTCGTTGCGACAACTTTATTTTATAACTAATTGAAAATAAAACAAGTTTAAGTTGGCCTCTCCGTTGCAATAGATGAAATGCCAAACAATAAATGCAACAGGAAAATATATGAGTGCCAAAAGAGTTTATACTTTAGCCAACGGAATAATCGCGTTATCTTTTATGATGATGATCGCTGGAGCCTATGTTGGGTTCGTCGATCATGACGCATTTACCATCCCGCAGCAGGTTGTTGCCCACATTTCTATTATGGTAGGGGCTGGGTTACTTAAGCTTTCATATGTAATGCGCTTAAATGCAAGTTTACATTTAAAAATCAATGATTTTGCACATTTAGAACTGGAGATGCCGCACGAAGCAGTAAGTTAACTAATACTTCACCAAATTGAACATCAGAATTCAATCGTCGGGATCCAATATGACCGCGCCACTCGAAGTTTGACCCAATTTGTCGCCTGGGTTCCGAAGTTTGCAGGATTTTATCGATAAGCAACCGCATCCAATACAGTCGTCTAGCAGATCCCTGAGTTGCTGCATTTTTTCAATACGCTCATCCAGCTCTTTTCGCCATTGCTTAGATAATTTCTTCCAGTCTCCTGTAGTCGGAGTTGCGTTGTCAGGTAGTATACTCAGTGCCCGTTTTATTTCTTTGAGTGAAATGCCCAAATTCTGGGCACTTTTAATGACGCCTATGCGTCTTAGAACACTCGGACTATAGCGTCTCTGATTCCCAGAATTACGCCAGCTTTTAATTAACCCTTTCGTTTCGTAAAAGTGTAAAGTCGAGACGCTTACCCCTGCTCGTTTGGCAATTTGACCAACGCTCCAGTCATCTTTTCCCTTAGTCGCCATAATTGTTTTAATTCCGAAAATATTTGTTTGACCTTAAGTTAACTTGAGGTTTTACACTTCTCTGGATTTGATTTCAACTCATTTAATTACTTATACAATTTATTTTTAAAAGGAGAAGGTATGCAACCAAGACTTAGTGGCGTCGATCATATTCACTTATATGTGACCGATAAAAAACAAGCGCTCGACTGGTATCAAAAACACTTAGGTTTTGAGGTTGTCGAAGCTTTGCGATTTTGGAATGGTAAGAATGGTCCTTTAGTTATAGAAGATAAATCAAAATCAGTTCACTTGGCTTTGTTTGAGCGAGAAGAATTTGAACCTTTGACTTCAGTTGCTTTTGGGACGACTGGTGAAGACTTCATCCAGTGGAAGAAATATTTTGAGTCACAGGAAATTGAATTAAGAGTTGCTGATCACACTGCTGCTTGGTCTCTCTATTTTACTGATCCATTTGGCCATAATCATGAGATAACTACCAACGATCATGAATTTGTGTCGAGCCAACTTAACCAATAAATTAATTGATTACAAACAAAACAAGGTATATTAATTAAGTTGTAAAATTTTCTGGCAACCGGCATTGTTTCAAGCTAGTCTCACATTAAATTTCAACTCGAGCAATTAAAGATCTGAGGTTTAACAATGCCATTTTTAGCCGATCGTATGGGAAGAGCCAAACCCAGCGCAATAATGATGATTGCTGATAAAGCCAAACAGCTTAAAGCCGAAGGCAAAGACGTCATCAGTTTTTCAGTGGGGGTGCCCAATTTTTTACCGGCAAAGCACGTCTATCAAGCTGCCGCCGAGTCTCTTGAAAACGATTCGGGCCAGTATTTGTCAGGCAGAGGGGAAGATATATTAGTTGAAGCTTACCTTACCCGCCTCGAAGCCAATGGGTTTACCGGTTTTAACAAGAGTAATATAGCTTCAGGGATTGGTGCTAAACACGTTTTATTTTCGCTACTTTATGCACTATTAAACGAAGGTGATGAACTTATTTTTCCTGTGCCTTATTGGACTACCTACCAAGACATTGCCGACCTTATCGGCGTTGATGCAAAGACCTTGCTTTGTCCTTCCGAGCAAAACTACAAATTGACGCCACAACAACTTGAAAATGCGATTACTGATAAAACCAAGGTTTTTTTATTTAATAACCCATCTAATCCGACAGGTATGGTGTATACCGAAGAGGAAGTTAGAGCTATAGGTGATGTGCTTGAAAAACATGATATTTGGATAATTTCAGACGATATTTATAACCGCATGGTTTTTGATAATTTAGGATTCCATCATTTGTGGAAAACCAATCCGGCATTAAGGGATAGGATTATTATGATCGATTCTATTTCCAAATCATATGGTATGCCGGGGTGGCGTGTCGGTATGATGGCAGGTCCTGAACCGGTCGCTAGTGCAATGGTGACTTTAAATAGCAACTCTATTACAAATATTCCCGGCGTCGTTGGCGCTGCCGCGTCTGCAGCTATTGCAGGACCACAAGATTTTGCGGATGAAATGTGTATCGAATTTTCAAGAAAACGTGATGAAGTTATGCAAACAATGGAGTTACTTAAGGGAATTATTTGCCCGAAACCCCAAGGCGCATTTTATGCCTTCCCTGATATCTCGTCAGTTTTTGGAAAACGGTACCAAGGTGTACCAATCAATAATGACGTTGATTTTGCTGAAAAATTACTGGAAGCAAAAGGTGTTGCGGTGGTTCCTGGAAGCGCATTTGGCGAGTCACGCGCAATTCGCATTTCTTATGCGTGTAAACCTAATGACTTAACCGAGGGGCTCAAAAGGTTCTCAGAGTTTGTGAACGAAATTGGCTAATATTGTGCCCGTTGTTTAATTACGTCGATGCAGGACTGCGCTTTTTCAAATGCTCACTCAAACTTATTTCTAATATCAAACTGTATGACTAAGGATAATGTACGATGAAAGCCGCAATATTGGGGGCTGGTATTTGCGGTTTAAGTGTCGCAATTTTACTCAAGTTAAAAGGCATAGAAGTTGAAATTTTGGAAAAGGAGAAATGTAGAACCGATATTGGTGCCGGTATTGTCTGTTGGCCTAATGCTTGTTTTGTTTTGCAAGAGTTAGGTGTTCTTGAGCAAGTTAAGCAAAAATCCGGTCAACCCCAAAAAATGCAGCGCTTTTCCGATTTGGGAGAAAGCTTAGGTTCATTAGATATCCAAAAATTAAATGCTTTATTGGGATATCAGAGTTATTCAATTTTACGTAAAGATCTAATGCAGATTCTCGAATCCAGGGCTATCAAATTGGGTATATCTATCAGATATGATAATCGAGTTACAAATCTTGAAACCACTTGTGGCCAAGCAAAAGTAAGATTACAAAATGGTGATGTTGTTAGTGCCGATTTGATAATTGGGGCCGATGGACGAATGCGCTCTCTCGCAAGAGCCTATGTTAATCAAAATAATAAACCTGTTTATCAGCAATTTATTAACTGGGTCGGTGTTACAGAAAGTGAGCAAGAAATTTTCGATGAGACTGCTGTTCAAGATTTTTGGGGAGTGGGGGAGCGTTTCGGTATAGTTCCGGTTTCCCCCAAAAAAGCCTATTGGGCGGGCGCTATTCGCGCAACAGAAATCGGAAGCAAAGACCCCAAGAAATATAAGAAGGAACTTTTTTCATTGTTCCAAGACTGGCCGCAGCCAATTTCTTCTGTAATAGCACAATGCCCTGAGTCTGATATCAATAAAATATATGTTCATGATCACAATCCTTTGAAATCTTGGCACAAGAATAATGTACTCGTACTGGGAGATGCCGCCCATGCACCTTTGCCAACATCGGGGCAAGGTGCTTGCCAAGCGCTAGAAGATGCTTGGCATTTGGCAGACATTTTGAAGGACAATAAAACGAATTTAGAACTAGCATGTAAGAACTTTACTTCTCGGCGCTTGGCAAAAACTTCGGGAATTATTTGGGGAGGTCGTCAGCTAGCAAGATCAATATTTAGTCAGGACCCAGAATTTTGTCGGCAACGAAATATAAACAGTATCGAAACTGATTATGACCAGGTTGTCACTTCAATGGCTAAAGGCTGGGCCAGTGGACTGCCTATTGCCGCGAGTTAGTGTTTAAGAGGAAACTTGATGAGTGAAATAACCGTTCATGGAAATTGCCATTGTAAAAAAATTAGGTTTACCGCTGCAGTTAATCCCAGCGCGGTTCGCATATGTCACTGCAACGATTGTCAAATTCTTTCTGGTTCCGCCTTTCGCGTAAGCCTTCCGGTTGTATCAGAAAAATTTAAATTGATATGCGGAGCTCTGAAAACTTACGTGAAAATAGCTGAAAGTGGCAATAAGAGAGCGCAGTGCTTTTGCGAAAACTGTGGTACCCAGATCTATGCAACGGATCTTGATGAGCAAAGTATTCTCAATTTAAGAGTTGGGACGATTGATGAGAGAAAAATACTTGTTCCTCAAAATGAGAAATTTACTTCTGAGAAAATGCCTTGGTTGATAGATAGTGAACTTGTCAATTGAGATCTGCTTTCTTCCGTCTTCGATAGATATCTAAAGTGTTGGCAATGGAATAATCTGCAGCTTTAGTAGCTAGTGTTAAGTTTTAGAGCAAACAGATTTTCAATCTAGCTTTTGACCCTTATCCTTTTTATCCCGTTGCAATACCTGCTTAAGGTCTTCCATCCTTTGCCTAACTGCTGCGCCGTAGCTTTTATCATCGCCCCAAAGCGAAGCGAGCATAGTGAGTGATTGCTGATCGTGAATCGCAAACATTTTTCCTGCTTCTTCAGCTTCTTGATGCTTTAAGCCAAGCTCGGTTAGTGCTTGAATACCTAAGCGAAGTGCCGAGTCAAAAGTCTCTCTTTGATAACCGGCAATTTCTTCGCGAATAAGTTCGTAAGCGTGTCTGCGGTCAATCGCGCGAGCTAAAATTTTCAGGTGTGGATAGTACTTTTTTACTGTGTGCACTATTTCTAAAGTTTTGTCGGGTTCATCGACGGCAATAACCAGAATTTGGGCATCATCAGCTCCTGCCGCTTCCAGTAATTCCTTTCGAGAAGCGTCACCGTAGTAAACTTTATTCCCGAATCGTCGTAACAAGTCTATTTGACTCGGGCTATGGTCCAGGATAGTTAAATGAAAACCTTGTGAGTCCAGCAAGCGTCCAATAATTTGCCCAAATCGGCCATAGCCGGCAATGATTGCGTTGCAAGTTGGCTCAATTTCTTCGCTATCTTCATGGGATGATTTTTGTTGCGGTCGACTAAAAAACCACTCATAAAAAATGATAAGCAGTGGTGACACCAGCATTGAAAGCGCAACGACTACGGTTAAGGTATTGCTGATGTGGTAGTCAAATACGCCAAAGTTCAATCCGGTGGAAGTGATAACAAACGCAAACTCTCCTCCTTGGGCAAGCGCAAAGGTAAAGAGAAATCCTTGCTTGTTACCGAGCTTGAATATTGTTGCTAAAAAGGCGAGCACCAAAGCTTTTAACGAAATTAATCCGATAACTGCGCCGACAATAAACACCGGCGAGTCAAACAAAATCGAAAAGTCGATATTCGCCCCAACGGTGATAAAAAATAAACCCAGTAACATCCCTTTAAATGGTTCAATATCAACTTCGAGCTCATGACGAAATTCACTTTCCGCCAGTACCACCCCAGCGAGAAAGGTTCCTAGTGCGGGAGATAGTCCGATGGCCTGCATTAACACCGCTATTGCCACGACGATTAATAAAGCAAATGCGGTAAATATTTCTCTTAAATGAGTTTCGGCTATAAATCGAAATATCGGAGCCGATAAATATTTTCCTCCGGCGATGATACTGACAATAGTTCCAACAGTAATGAATATTTGTACCCAAACCGGGTAGTGGGAAATAAGACTGGTATGAGTTTCTGCGGCTTCGGAAGTGCTGGCAAACACTGCTAATAGAGGCAGCAAAGCTAGAATTGGAATGACCGCAATATCCTGAAATAGAAGTACCGAGAAAGCATTTTTTCCGGCTTGGGTTTTCAATAGTCCCTTTTCGGATAAAGATTGAATAACTATCGCTGTTGATGAAAGGGCTATCGCAAGCCCAATACCTAACGAGGTTTTCCAGCTTAAGGTCGATAGCTGCATGACAAAGAATGTCGCAATTAAGGCGGTCAGTGTAACTTGCAGTCCACCTAAACCTAAGATTGTTTTTCTTAACCCCCATAAAAGCCCAGGTCTGAGTTCGAGGCCTATCAAAAACAACATCATAACGACGCCAAATTCGGCGAAGTGCATTACGTCAGTTTGGTTATCGACGAGTTTGAGGGCGAATGGTCCGATTAATATTCCAGCCAGAAGATACCCTAAAACTGAGCCAAGTCCCAAGCGTTTGGCAATTGGCACGGATATTACCGCGGCGCAGAGATAAATCATTGAGGCTGCTAGCATGAGGGTCCTTGTTTTTATTTGTATGCTTTAAATTTAGTTGATATAGGCTGATTTTTGAAATTTAGCTAAAAGCTAGGGACTACTGCTTAATCTTCAGACTATAGAGTAATAGACCCAAGAGATAAAAAGTAATTTTTTGTAAAAAGGGGAATTAGTCTCTTGTCATCGTTTAGGCACCCAACTATTCTGTGCGATTCCGTCTGTTAGACAGAAAAATTGATAATCGGATAACTAATTAATTCTATTCAAGAGCGTGTTATAAAATGAATTTTTTGAAAAAAGCCATTTGGGGAGCTGCGGCTGTGCTAGCGAGCTTGACCGTCTCGCAAGAAGCAAAAGCAACCATAGTACAATTTGAAACATCACTAGGAAACTTTGAAGTAAACCTCTACGACCAGGGTACGCCCGAAACGGTTGCAAATTTTCTAAGTTATGTGAATTCAGGAGCATACGAAAATATTATCATTCATCGATCAGTGCCTGGATTTGTAATTCAAGGCGGGGGTTTCGCTTACAATTCAAGTTGGCCCGTCACTGCGATCACTACCCAACCTGCAGTTACTAACGAACCCGTTTATTCAAACGTAAGAGGCACCATTGCGATGGCTAAATTATCAGGCGATCCTAACAGTGCCACAAGTCAATGGTTTTTCAATTTAAGCAATAATAGCGAAAATCTTGATCGAACTAACTCAGGATTTACAGTGTTTGGCGAAGTGACTGGCAACGGAATGGGGATAATTGATCAAATTGCAGGATTAGACAGATACAATTTTAGTTCCACTTCTGCAGCGCTTGGCGAATTGCCATTGCAGAACTACACCCAAGGAAATAATCCAGATGATACGAATTTAATTATTATTAATCGAGTAACTATTATTGATGCAAATACTGATACAGCTACTGGACTAAATCCACCTGCTAACATTGGTCCTGCGCCTGATACAACAACTTCTTCATCAGGAAGTGGCGCTGCAGCGTTTTTACTATTACTTGCATTCGGACTTATCTCAGTTAGAAGAAAGTAATTAGGCAGACAAGCAATTAAGCAAATGTAATTTCGCTCCGCATAAATAATGTGGAGCGAAAAACTTTGAGTATGAATTTAATTAAGTCTTTTCTAAATCATCCGCTTTAATACATCACTATCTGGTCCATCTAAATATCGATGTTTGATAACACCGACAAGGTGAAGCACTAGCGAGCTGGTTAACGTCCATGCAGATACACTGTGTATTGTGTGCATAATGCCATTCCAAAACTCACTTTTCGGTGTAATGTCCGGAACAGTAATTAAGCCAAACAAGTCCAAGCCCTGAACATAAGGATAAGTAGAGTTCATCAAGAATCCTGAAATAGTCATCGAAAGCATGCTTAAATAAAGCAACACGTGAACAAGATGACTTAGTTTTACTTCCCAGTCTTTAAGAGTACTTGATGGATCAGGAATTTTACCGCGGAATCTAGTTGGTACTCTCACCATTAAGAGCAGTAATACGATGAAACCAAAGGCCTTATGGAGAGGATACAGATCATATTTGTGCGGTGCGTCTGCAGGCGTATTTGACATAATAAACCCGATTATAATCAAGCCAATAATGATCGCCGCCATAAGCCAATGAAGGATGCGTAAGCTGGTTGGATATTTCATTGTTGTGTCCTCAAAGTTTCACAATGCTATGCTAAGGAGCGAGCTAACTTGGCAATTTGAGCGCCTAAATCTTTTACATTTTGTTCCATTTTTTGATCTTTGATATTTCCTTGTTCATCGAATACCTGGTAAGCAGAAGGCACTGCCAGTTGTTTTGGATTAACAATTACACCGAGGTTAAAAAGAATGTCACGGGTGTGGCTTAGCCCACGGATCCCACCCAGCCCACCTGGAGAAGTCGCCATTATGCCAGCGACTTTTCCCTGAAAAGCCGAACCTATATTGGTGTCTTTTGAAGGGCGAGATAACCAATCCAATGCGTTCTTTAAAACACCGGTAATTGAACCGTTATATTCGGGGCTGGCTAAAAGGATCCCCTGGCTCTGAGCAAATAGATGTTTAAGATCGTTGACGCCTGAAGGTGTACCTTCAGCTTCCACATCTTCCGAAAATAGTGGGATATTAAAGTCGGCAAGGTCCACCACCTGCACTTCTGCGCCAGCTTCTTCGGCTCCTTGTGCAGCAACCTTAATTAGTTGTTTATTAAAAGAATTTGCTCTTAAACTGCCTGCCAGTGCGATAATTTTAGCCATGATTTACTCCTGTTTTAAATCTGATAATTAGTTTCATTTAGGGGTATTCCCGTCGACTTGGTTTCTATTCTTTCATAAGCAAAATTGAAGAAAAATAGTATCTATGCAAGACTTATGTGCATGTATGCACAGATAGGGATCACCTTAAGGCTGAAAATTGGTTGCTGACTGGAACGATATAAATGTGGCCTACCATGTCGCCAAGTACGGAACGCTAACTGCAGCGGCGGAGGCATTAGATGTGCATCACTCGACCGTGTTGCGCCGAATTAATGCACTAGAAGAGCGACTGGGTACCCGCCTGTTTCACCGACACGCAAGGGGCTACGTGCCAACAGAAGCCGGTGAGCTACTAACCCTGGTCGCGGAAAATACGCAAACTGGTTTTGATCGGATGATTGGTAAGATCCAAGGAACGGATACCGAGCTTTCAGGAACCTTGGTTATTACAACAGTCAATTCAATGGCGCCCAATTTAATGCCAATACTCGCTGAGTTTCAGCAAAAGTACCCTCAGATAAAACTGGAATATGCTGCGGAAAGTCGAATCTTTAAATTGGAGCATGGCGAGGCCCACATTAGTATTCGGCCTGGTACAAAACCGAAAGACCCTGATTATGTCGTGCAGCATCTAGCCACAAGCTGTACGACTTTTTATGCCAGTGCTGAGTATGTTGCCAAAAATGGCTTAATTCGCGATTACTCAAATAAAGAGGAAGTGGCTAAGCATCGATTTATCAGTACCATCGATCCATTCAACATCGCCAAATTCATGCGCTGGATGAATGAGAACATTAATGATGAGCAAATAGCTCTAAGGTCTAGTGATTTTCCGAGTTTTATCCAGGCGATAAAAGCCGGGTTTGGTATTGCACCGGTTAATTGCTGGTTGGCAGCTACTGACAAAGCGTTATGCCCAATGATGCAACCGCCCGCTGAATGGAATCATGATCTTTGGTTGGTCACCCATGGGGATATGCACCGAACTTCCAAAGTTCAGGCGTTCACTCAGTTCCTAAAAGGGCGCTTTAAACAAGAAATGCCAGTTATTCAAGGAGCCAATCTATTTAGCTAACCAACCGGTTTATATACTTTTGGCTGCGTGTTCAGCGATTAATTTTTCGCGCTTCTTGCCTGTCTGAATAGAAAAAATGGGCGAGATAAAGGGGTAAAGCCAATAGCAAAAGCCACTCCATACGCCGAGATGAGTTGGTAATATCCATGCTAGTATTGCTGATAGAAATGCCGGGATGGCAATGAATAGCCAGAGTCCAATGCTGGCTTTGGTTTCAAAGACTTCCAATTCATCAAGCATTAGCTCCTCTCTTTTGCGCCAGGCATGGGTGAACAAAAGAGCTATTACCAGGCAGGTTAAGGTAAATCCTACACCATAAAAAATGAACAAGCCGGCTAATTCATCAGGTTGGTTAATGGTAAAAGCCGACTTTAGTGCGCCTCCACTAAAAAATGCAAACATTGCAGCAAAAACTAATTTGAGTGGATAGACAAATACCAAGATCGACAAAATTAGGGCTCCGCTCAGTATGATCGAGACCGCATCCTCCAGTCCATACCGCCGACTCCATTGTAAATGGCCGTACCAGATAAAGAGAATCATCGCGATCCCTGCGGCAAAGGCAGGAATATCAGAAAGCGAATTGATTAATGCCTGAAAACTTGTCGGGATAGAATCGCCGGCAATCACCAACATAGTCACAGCAAATGCAAATGCTGCGTCGGTAAATGTTTCCAGGCGAGTGATTTCAGTACCACGAAGTCGAAAGCCGTCTTTAACCGGTAAGCTGCTTAAGTCCATCTTCTTTTGTATTCGTTATTCTTTGTTTATCCAGAATATTGGGCTTGCGACCGTAAATCAAGGGGGCGATTTGAACTCTAAATAGGGTAATTCTCTAAATTCGGCATAAATGTCCTAAAATGTATTGTTAAAGTCATATCGGACATCCATGTAATTTCTTAAACTCTATCTTATGAAGGATTCCAACCCAAAAACACATAACGTCGCTTTTGTAGGCTTTGATCGGCTGCAACTGCTTGACTTGGCCGGTCCGCTAGAGTCATTTCAAATTGCCAATGAGACAATTCAAGGCGTTCCTTATCGCACCTTTATTGTCGCAGAGAGTAATAATTTCAGATCGGAATCTGGGATCGGGATCAGCGCTGACTATACCTTCGATAATCATCCCGAAATCCACACCCTGATTATTCCCGGTGGGGCGGGCAGTCGTGTTCCCGAAATCGCCGATCCTGTAACTCAGTGGATTTCCAAGAGCTACGATTTAGTAGGGCGAGTCGTAACCGTTTGTACAGGGATGTTTTTAATCGGGGATCTTGAGCAACTATACGCTAAGGAAGTGGTGACTCATTGGGGATATCTTGAAAAACTACAAAAGCGATTTCCCCATTTAAAGGTCAACCGTGAAAGACTTTTTTTGCAACAAGGTAAATTCTATTCCGCTGCCGGCATTTTAAGCGGGATCGATTTGGCGCTTAATCTAATTGAGCAGGATCACGGAGTAGATGTTGCATCATTCTGCGCGAAATACTTAGTAACTTATCTAAAACGCTCCGGCCATCAATCTCAGTTTTCTGAACCACTTAAATTCCAAGCGGAAAATAACAGCCATCTTGATCGAATTAATCGCTGGTTAAATGAAAACCATTCGGAACATATTACCGTTCATGGGCTTGCTGAGAAAATTCACTTAAGCGAGCGCCATTTAAATCGACTAGTCAAGTCACACTTTCATATGAGCGCAGCAAAGTATATTGAGCACGTTAAATTGGAACAGGCAAAAATATACTTAGCCAAAAAAAATGCGACGGTGGAGCTAACTTCTCAGATGGTTGGGTATACATCCGCAGATGCCTTTCGAAGAAGTTTCAAACGCAAGTATGGCATTGCTCCTCAGTCTTACCAGCAGCGCTTTCAATAGATTCAAAACTGTCAGGAAATATGATGAAAAAACTTAAAAGTTTCTTCTTTGGAATTATCGGCTTTACACTAATGTCTTTTTCTACATTCGCATTTGACCTCAATAAATCACTCCACGAAATTAAAAACTTTCGATTTGTGTCCGACAAATTTGCCAGTGCCGGGATGATCGATCTGAAACAGTACTCGCATATTAAAGAATATGGCTTTAAGCATGTCATTAACTTAATTCCCGGGATGCAGCTCAAAGAAAGGAGACACGTCGAATCTTTAGGTATGACTTATGAGCAAATACCGGTCGATTGGGGCAATCCGAAGCTTGCTGATTTCGAAAAATTTGTCGACTTCATGAAAAGTTACGGCGACGAAAAAGTATTCGTCCACTGTCAGCTCAACTGGCGGGCTTCATCGTTTGTTTACTTATACCGCGTGACTCAGTTAGGAGTTTCTCAAAAAGAAGCTAAAACCGATCTTAAAGCCATTTGGAAGCCTCATGATGGTTGGGACAAGTATATTAAGGAAGTTATTCAAGCTTACCAAAAATAATTTCAACTATAACTTCTAAGTGAGTGCCAACATGTCCGATAAATGCCATACAACTTATATCAACCCTTATCTGGCAGGGGGGCTGCTCGGATTAGTTTTGCTTGCCAGCTTTCTTATTGCAGGACGAGGAATCGGAGCATCAGGGGCGATAAGTCAGAGTTTGGCGCATAGCGCCGATTTTTTGAATATTTCTAACGCATATCTAGAGGAACAAAAATATTCGAATTCTTTTTGGAGTAGTTGGATCGTCATTGAAGTGATAGGAATATTTATTGGTGCATTCTTGTCTGCAAAATTTGCTGGAAGAATTAAAAAGGAAACGATAAAAGGTGACTCAATTTCCCACTCGAGTCGGCTGAGACAAGCTTTGATCGGCGGCCTTTTAATGGGGCTTGCGGCAAGATTAGCCAGAGGATGTACTAGCGGACAAGCACTTTCCGGTGGTGCGATGTTAAGCGTCGGAAGTTGGGCATTTATGTTGTCAATTTTCATCGGAGCCTATATTGCGATTGTTTTCGTCAGGAAAAGTTGGTCATGAATATGCCGCTTGCGCCCTATGAGGTTATCTCTAGTGGTTTAAATCTGTTCTTTGCTTTAATAATAGGGATTGCGTTTGGATTTATTTTGGAAAGAGGCGGACTTGGCAATGCCAAAAAACTGATAGGACAATTTACTTTAACCGACCTGACCGTCTTTAAAGTCATGTTCACAGCAATAGTTACAGTGATGATTGGTCTATTTTTTCTCTCAGCCTTTGGTCTTGCAAATTTAGAGCTTATCAGCAATTCGGATACATACTGGATCCCTCAAATTCTAGGTGGACTCATTCTCGGGGTTGGCTTTGCAGTTGCCGGTTATTGTCCTGGCACTACTATTGTCGGTATGGCCACCGGCAAGCTAGATGCACTGGCGAGTTTTTTAGGGCTGATCTTTGGGAGTTTGGTTTTTGTCGCAATCTTTGATTGGATCGAGGATTTTTATTGGTCGACTCATTTAAAAAACGATCATTTTAGTCAAGTATTCGCGATTGAATTTGGTACCAGTGTTTTTATAGTGATATGCATTGCCATATTAGGATTTATTACCGCTGAGATTATCGAGTCAAAATCTAGGGGTAGTACACAAAAATGATCAGTAAACTCAGCCTACAACTTAAAGTTGTTATTCTCATCCTAATTAGTCTGGGCATTGCTTCATTTGTTATCGGAGGTAAAAAGGCAATAAATCCCGATGAAGCTAGCTTATCTTTTTCCGAGTTTGATCAAGTTATAACGACGCCGGTCGAAACTATTTCTTCCGTTCAACTCGCAGATTACCTAATGAAACAAGAGCATCACTACAATCTTATAGACTTGCAGGGAAAAAATTCAGGCTATCAAATTCCAACAAGTGAAAGTCATTCGATTAAGTCGTTTTTAGAACTGAAAATACCAGTAAACGAAACCGTATTTATTTACTCTTCTTTCGAGACAGAAGCGCTCCAACTCTATTACCTATTATTAATTCGTGGATATTTCAAAGTGAAAATTCTTGCTGGCGGGATCGATGCTTGGACTGCTCAAATCTTGCAACCGTTAAAAGATGATATCCCTGCAGAAGAGTTAGAACACCGTAAGAGACTGACGAATTTTTTTGGTGGTTCAATAAGAAATGAAAGCAACCGCAGCAAGTCTGTTAGTTTTAAACCTGTAGTGCTCGAAAAGAAAAAAAAGAAACACCAAGGCTGTTAGGCAAATCTAAATGGACGAGCTACTCAAAAATGTCCGCTAGTTTTTCAGCGTTTAATCCTTCTACTGAATTAGTATAACAAGCCATCACTAGCTTAGATTTCAATTCCTGATCAAGGGGGTGTACGCGATTGGCGCTCATTACTTCTACATCGTCTATCGCCCTGACAAAGTCGATATGAGAAACATCGGATTGTTCGAGTAATATTGCAATATCGGCGTTTACCAAAGGATACTGCTCGACATTTGACCTGAAATATTTTTCGCGAGTAATTTCCAGACCTACAAGCAATTGGTAAAGGTAGCGGAATCCACGAATGCGCCCCTTTTCTATATCATCAATTATTTTTTTATCGATGTTACAGCGTTCAGCTAGCTGCGTTTTGGAAAGGCCCAACTCGGTTCTTCTGTTGTAAACGATATTCTTAAGTTTCATCTTGTTGCCATTGCGACTATGGGAGCGACAGAATAAAGGAGTTGATTTCCGTATCGCAGCCACGCTAAACAGTAGCAGCTGAATATGACATTTTGATGTACTTATCCAATCAATATAGCCAAGTTCTAATTTCCTTCAGTAGAGAGTTTGGCTTGTTTTTGATGATAGCCCCTTTCACCAAAGTGATATAAACCAAGTCCCAGCATAACTGAGCCAGCGCCAAGCATCAGCCGCATAGAGATTTCTTCTTGGTTAAACACTGCACCAATTATCAGTGCCAGGATGGGGGTCATCAGGGTAATCAGCGCGACAGTGCTCGCAGGGAGTTTTTGAAGGATAAAGTAATAAGCAACAAACCCTATAAACGAACCAAAAACGCCTAAATATAAGATTGCATAGATTGCTCTTTGTCCCCATGTCTCGTATGCAAGTGTTCCGTCCATCAAAGCCCATGCTAAAAAGAATAAGGGTAAAGTAAGTATTAGCGCCCCTACGGTAGTGGCTGTTGGATTGATTTGAAGCTTGACAGTTTTGACCAAGACAGCGCTTAGGCAGAAAAAGAACACCGAAAACAAGATAAAAACGTAACCAGGCCAAGCATCTAGGCTAACTGTTAATCCGTTTGAAAAAACAATACCCAATCCAATCAAAGAAATACCCAATGCGATTTTTCTAACCGGGCTGAACTTGGGCTCGTTTAAAAACTTAACGGCTAGCACGCCGGAAATAATTGGGGCTAACCCAAAAATAAGCGAAATCGTGCCGGAAGCAATATAATTTGCAGCCAGATAAACCAGCAGCATCCCTCCAAAAATACCCATGGCTGAAAAGGCGTAGAGCCTTAAAGCAGTCTTATGCCATGGAAACTCGATACGCTGCCAGTAAATCACAAATAGCCCTAATACAACAGCGATCAGCATCCGTAGTAACACCGCCATAGTGGGATGAACTGATTCACTACTCCATACAATTCCAAGCGGAGTGGTAGACCAGATCAAGACAACGGCTATGTAAGAAATAGATACGGAAGACTTCATTAAATATGGGATCTGATGGATTTACGCTAATACAGAACTAATCATAGTCGAAATTATCATAGCGCATCATATTCAGATGTTATAAAAAATAAGCTGATTCTGTTTGAGCTTCTAAAACTCCGAAAGCCACGACGATCTTTCGAGGCTCATCTACAGCGTGGGTCAATCGCTGATAGAAGATCGATTTTCCTGAGAAACTCAAAAATACTGTCCTTGAATATTATTGTAGATTTAAAATCTTTCGGTTCTAATCCCCAAAATAAAAAAGCCCTCGAAAAGAGGGCTTTTGATGGTTATTTAAAAACATCCTTTATGGGCGTTATCTTAATATTCTTAGCTTTGATTTTCAGCGGATATTTAGAAATGATTTTATCTTCTTCTAAAATTTCAGCAGGCTTTTCACTGTTATATTTCATCGGTGATTCCGTATCATTCGCTAATCGCTTTTTCAAATCGCCGGCATCTTTTGTGATAAATACAAAGTGAATATTTTCTAGCTGTAAATGCTTCTTAATTACCGCGTTAACTTTTTCTAAAGTTAGTTTGCTCAAACCTTTACGCACATAACTCACAAAGTCATCAGTACCGTAGAAAGCCGAATCTACCGAGTAACCCAAAATTCGCCCTTGGCTATCTACTAGCTGGGGCGCGTAGTTTTTAAGGAAGTTACGAGTCGATTCAAATTGTTCCTCATTTAGACCATTGTTGATTAACTTCTCCATTTCCAACATAGCAGTTCGAGTAGCAAAGTGTGCATCATTAACGCTACGTAGTGGGCGGATCCAAACTTGGAAGATTTGCTCAGAACGCGGCACATTGATAATCGGTTTAGTACGGAACATACCACTAGGGAAATATTCGATGTAAGCATAATCACCATAGTTCATACCACGCGCTTGGCGAATTCGCTGATAAAGGAAAGAGTTGCTATTTCTATGTTCACCTAACCAGGAGCGAACCAACCATAAAGCAACCCAATCATCGTCACCACGTTTAACATCGATCGGGAAGCCGTAAGAGACTGCCGTAGACATAGTATTTTTTTCTACGATAGTTGCATGGCGTCCGCTTAGTTTAGGTGCCGCAGGGATTGCTTTGGCGCTTGCTTCACCTTTAGGTAGCTTTTGCATATCCGCTAGCAATTTATTTTTAAATGCATCCGGATAATTACCTGCCATAGCTACTGTCAAGTTGGCTTGGGTTAATTGAGCTTGGTAAAAAGTTTTTACGTCTTCAAGTGTTAGTTTTTTAATATCGTCAACGTGGCCAGAGTTTAAAGAGCCGTAAACATGACCCGGATAAAGTGCTTCATAAAGTACTTCTTTTCCTAACTCTTCATCGTTACTCGATTTTAGGTTGTTTTCAATGCTGTTTATCAACTGATCTTTAAGACGCTTAAAGTCTTCTTCGCGCCAACCAGGTTGTAATAGTTGCTCGCTTACCAATCCATACCAGTTATTTAAGTTGTCTTTATGTACATTGCCTCGAAATACTAAAATTTCTTTATCAACGCTAGCGCCAAAACCTGCGGCTAGCGGGTACATGGCTTTTTGGATATCGTTGTATGTACGTGAAGTGGTACCGCCGCTACTGACCATCATTGACGTTAGTACGGCTAAGCCTTTCTTGTTTACAGGGTCTTGTGCAGAGCCGGTGTTAAACCACCAAGTAATGTCAATTAAGTCAGAGCTGGTCGGTTTTAACAGAGATTTAATTGAACTTGTAGAAGCAGTTGGTTTTGCTTTACTGGGCATATCCAAGCTAACTACGGAATCAAAATCATCTAATTTATCTGCAGGTGACATAGTCACCATGGTTAAATTCTTATCGATAAAGTATTTAGAAGTAAAATCACGAATATCCGCCGGTGTAATCTGCGCCGATGTTTGATACAGACGATTTAAAAATTCGGGATCGCGTTCAAAGTGAACATAACTTGCTAATGTGCTAGCGATGCTATCGGTAGAATCTAAAGTTTGTGCAAATGAATAACGCACATTGTTCTTAATATCGTTAAGTTTTTTTTCATCAACTAACTCTGTACGGGCGCGTACTAGGGTGTCTGCAATCGCCTGTTTTACGTCGTTGGCGTATTTGGGATCTTTAAGTTGTGCGTAGATGTAAAGCAATTGCGGATCTTTACGATCAGGAAAATAAGCGCCAACAAATTGAACCAATTGGCGGTCCATTACGAGATCTTTATATAGGTCCGATGATTCAGAGAAATAGGCTTCGCTCATCAAATCAAGCGCGGGCTTATCTTTCTTTTCTTCGTCCAATGCCGGGCCTCGGAATGCCATGGTGATATAGGTATTAGGGGTTTTCTCAAATTTAAGATGTTGATAAATTTGTTTTTCCTGTGGTCCTTCTTCAGGAATTACCACATTGTTTTCAGCGCGTTTCCAATCGCCCCAGTGTTTTTTTACCCACTCAGTGGTTTGCTTAACATCTACATCACCAACAACTATGACACTGGCAAATTGAGGGGTATACCACCGTTTAAAGAAGGTCTTGGAATACTCAAACTGATTTGGCATGTCCTCAATATCCCTTAAAAACCCCATAGTGGTGTGTTTATATGTGTGGGTTTTAAATGCGGCATCGCGAATACCTTCGAACATCTTGCGGAATGGGTTTGAGGAATTCTTAAGATATTCCCCTTTCACCGCGAGTGCCTCGGTACGAAACTCCGCTTCTTCGTAGTGTAGATTTTGAAAACGATCTGCTTCCAACATTAACATTTCTTCCAAGTACTCTTTAGGAAAAGAAATATGATAGTTAGTCAAATCGTCGCTGGTGTATGCGTTGCCATCAACACCTGCATTTTTAAGGCGCTTGCTATATTCTGCCTGTGGAAAGTTTTTGGTTCCTTTAAACATCATATGCTCAAAGAAATGGGCAAAACCCGACTTGCCTTTCTCTACTTCATTACGAGAGCCAGATTGCATCGGAATTTGTAAAGAAACCAAGTCTGGGTAGTCAGTCTTGACGACGATAACTTTGAGGCCGTTATCCAAGGTTTCCATATGGTAAGGAAGATTAAAGATCTTTTCTTGAGAGTCGGATGCTGTCTCTACTTTTTGAGCAGTAGAGGCACAACTAAACAGCAGTCCGCTCATGACGCCTAGGGCTAACGCCCTTAGCGGCTTGATATGTCGCGATACTTTCATTGTTAGGACCTTATAGAATTTTAATTTTTAGGAGGTTGAGATTCTGTCTCGAAAAATCTGGAGAGAGAAATCTGTAGATCTTGGGCAATATAGAGCATTTTTTAGGGAAATTTCAAATATGAGCGCTATTGATTAGTAACAAACTGTAAGTTTTTGGACGTAAATCAGTTGGCTAGCAACAAAAGCCAATTTGGTTTCAGTATAGGATACCCACAGTTGCAATATCTGCGGCTCAAAGCCTCAAAGTCGACATTCCAGCTAGATCGTTATTTAATCAACTCAGCGTACTATCAAAAGTGGTTAATTTAAAATGGCAATTCATACTAGTTCGTTAAAATCAAATGAAGACACGCAAACTAGCGATGTTTTACAAGCTCAAAGTCGAATTGATCAAATTAATTCGTTTCAGCAAGAATTATCGTGTCTTGAGGCAAACGCGGGTTTGACCCTTTCGAATGAACAGCAGGAGTCCATCAACAGCTATCATCGCGCAATCATTAAGAAGTTAAGTCAGCAGTTTGATCTGGATCTGAGTGTTAAAGAAAAGCAGTTGTCCTGGGGAATGAAGATTGCGAGTTTACTGGGCGCTTTAGCAATGGCGGCAGGGCTTTTCTTTCTCTTTTATCGATTTTGGGGAGAAATGAGCACTAGTATTCAGGTTTTCTGTCTAGTTGCCGCAAGTACCGGTAGCTTAGGACTAACCTGTTTCCTGAAGGAGAAGGGGGCTTCAGCATACTATTGCAAAATCTCTGCCTTAGTGAGTTTGGCCGCTTTGGTTCTCAATATCACTATGTTGGGCGATATATTTAATCTTACGCCTTCACCGAATGCCATTTTGGTTTGGTCTGCATATGCCGTATTGCTTGCGTATTATTGCCGGGCTCGACTGTTAATATTCTTTGCCGTTGTCGGTGTACTAAACTTCATTGCCATGAAAGTCGGTACTTGGTCTGGTATTTATTGGATTTCATTTGGCGAAAGACCCGAAAATTTCATACTGCCAGCAATAATGATTTTTAGTTTACCTAAGCTTATTTCAAAGCCAGCATTTCGAGATTTTGATCCAATATATCGAGTGACTTCTTTGATTAGTTTATTTATCCCGGTGCTTATTTTGAGTAACTTTGGCGCCATTAGTTATCTGCCACTAAGCGCGGACGCGGTAGAGATAATCTATCAAGTGATTGGCTTTACTCTCGCGAGTGGCATAATTTGGTTGGGCATAAAAATGCACTGGCGAGATACGGTTAATACCGGCGTTGTATTTTTTGTACTGTTTCTTTATACCAAGTTCTTTGACTGGTGGTGGGATTTGCTGCCTAAGTATATCTTTTTCTTTGTTATTGGCGCCATTTCTATCGGATTGCTAGCACTCTTTACCAAGATACGGAATAGACACAAACAAGGTATGGCGCAGGTATTCGCGTCTAATAAGGCTCAGTAAGAGGGGAATAACAATGAAAAAATTTATCTATATTGTTGTGGCGATTCTCATCACCAATGGGATTATTCTTGGTAAGGTTTTTTACAATCGAACTACTGAAATGGTTACCTTAGATCTAACCGAAAGAGAATTAGCTATCCCTTACCGGTTTAGTCTTGACCGCGAAAGTACCCGAGCAAAGTTGAATCTTAAATGGCGCACAATAAATCGCACCGATAACGAAGAGATTTATCGCTATTGGAATGAGCGTCAACTGGATTTACCTAGAGAAAAAGTTAGAAAACTTGGCTTTGATATCGATGAAAAGAAAAAACGCTTCTTTGATAATCCTTCAAAAGAACTATATTGGTTAGTTGAATTTGATGGAGAAAAATATAACAGCCACCTTAGAGTGTTAAGACAGAAGTTGGAAGTGCTTGAGCAGGTCAAACCGAACAAGGAAACCCGGTCTCAGCAAGAATTGGACAATCAAATTAAACGCTTGAAAGACAAAATAAATGCGGAAGAATCGAGTAAATCGAGACTGATCGTTATTGATGTTTCTGCTCAGAATAACTTCAGCATAGGCAAAAACAATTTAGCAGAAGGTAGCTATCTAGTCGTAAAGGGTCTTGCGAAGGTCTACTATGACTATAGCAAGGTAAAGGATAAGGAAGAGCCGAGAGTTTCTTTGTACTTGGAACGTATGTTAATTTCGCAAATTCATCTGCCGAAAGAGAAAGCCACATCCTTCCCGTTAAAGAGGGATTACGATAAAAAATATCGATATAAAATTAGCGTTTCCTGGGGAAGGTTATTTGAACCCTGGGTTAATAACATTGAGTTTTTAGAGTAAAAGGTAATAAACATCTCAAATTAAAATCTTTTGCTCGATAATTGAGTGACTTATTTGGCAATAATCTATGATTATATTTTAACAACGCGATATTAATACTCTGAGGTAATTTTCCTTTATGGATCTGGTTGAACGTCGAAGGGCGCCGCGATTTGATGTCGCCCTAAGCGGTACGGCGATCACTTCATCGAATCACCGATGTAAAATCGAAGTATCCAATATATCATCGTCTGGTCTACAGTTTAATGTTGATCAATTCGAAATCCCCAATTTATTTCCTACAATATCGGAACAAAATGCTATGCAGCCAATCCAGCTTGAATTGGCAATCCAGCTACCAAGTGAAGCAGATGAATTGCGCATTAAGTGTGGCATTGTATATCTGCAACGACAAAGTGTTGATAAATGTATAGTTGGTTGTCGTTTTGAGGAATTTGTGGGGCAATGCAATACTAAACTTGAGAATTTTATTCTACAACTAAGCAATAATGATTCTAGTAAAAAAGAATTATTAGAAGAAGCAGAATAGTTATCTAAATTAACCAGGAGTCTTAGTAGACATCTGAACCAATGATAGATGATTTTGTCGGTGGAATCGCGAAACTAATTGGTAGAGTAATTTATCAGATTTTTATCGAAATTATTCTAGAAATAATTATTAAGGGACCGGGTTATATCTTATATAAACTTGTTAAAGGTCAAGAGCCTGACCCGGATGGAATCAGTGTCTTTATTTTGGGAATGCTTTTTTGGGTGTTAATGGGATATGGCGTATATTTGGTGATTAGATAACGCCACTTTTAAAGTGGCTTCTTGTCATCTATAGAATGAATAAAATAAAAGAAGCCGGGGTTCCCCGGCTTTAATATGTTAGGCAGTTTTGCGAAATTTTCGTTTATTCTTTTTTCTGCCATCTTTGTTTTCAGGGTCAATCAAGTTGTCGATTTCCTCCAAACACATTTCTGCGCGACGAACTGCTTGCGGAGAAATTCCTAATTGCTCGGGTTGTTTGTTGACAATATTGCCCAGTAACTCTTTCGATATGTTAAAATCCACGTCTTTAACTTTAATTTTCTTATCGGTATCAATTTGGACAAAAGTACGCGATGCTTTAATACCTTCAGTTACCGAAATGTACTTAGTTAATGGATGGTCAGCGAAGCGATCTTTCATTTCAGCAAAGGCATCATTACCTTGCTTCAAGTAGTCAGAATCAGAACCGTCAAGGAAGAACAACATACCTTGTTCATCGCCAAGCAGTAATTCTGCCATAACTTCATCTTCTACAGAGCGAGGCGTATTCACAGTCACTCGTGACATTGTAGAGCGGATAGCTGAACCATCCGGACAGTAGTAAGTTGCAAATAACTGATAACGTCCCGGGGCATCGAAAACTTGGCCATGGTCAGCGTCAAAGCCAATGTAAGCTACTTCCTCAATTGATTCGCCAGGCTTTAACCAAACTGACTGTGGCAGAACTAATTGGCTCATCGGTGGATGGTAGTTAATGATTTCGCCATTGGGTTTTTGCAATGAAATCTGTACCAAGCCATTATTGGGGTGAAGGTCATCAAATACTTCTTTAACTTCATTAGAAATATTGGTGACGGAAATTCCTAGATGAATTGGAGTACCCAATTGAACAAAGTGAGGCGATTGAACTAATAATCTAATCCCGCTTTGATCTGAAACTACATCCATAAACGCTTCATGCTTTTCGGCCGCCGCGCCATCGCCAAATGGATTCCCTCCCATAATGACATTGTTGCGGAAGCCATGGCGCAAATGGCCTAATTCAATTTCATCAAATTCAAACTTAAATGAAGACCAAAAAGCTGACGAGCCGCCTGGGAAATATTGAGGATAGTTCATCCAAGACAATGCGCTTGGGCGATTAGGTATCGGTGGGTTCATATATTTTTTGTGGAAAGAATGGTATAGGTTAAAGCAATGACCTAGCTCGTGTATATTGACGTATAGCTGGGTTCTTTGGTCTTGTGCGGTATTGTTTCCGATAGTTTGGTAAAAGGAAGCACAACCTTGGCGTTGCTTATCTTTTTGGTCATACATGATGCCAAGTAATCCTGGACCATATTCATGAGAGTTGGCATGGAATAACCAAGCCTTAAATCCCGGTTGGTTTTGCCACAGGCTAAAGTGTTTTTCCATAGCGTCATGCAATTCTGCATTGTTCCATTTGTGATTGGCTTGTGCTTCATCGGTTGGAATAATATTAGCTGCGCCTGAAGCTTGAATTTGAATACCTGCTTCTTCAAAAGCTTTTGCTACAGACATTTGGCGAGGATTTCCACCGGATGGAAGTGCAGAAGTATGGTAATTCTGGAAAGCCGAAACATTTTGCTCGCGGTCTTCTTCCAAATGCAGTGTTCTAAAATAAGGAGATTCATACAAACAGGTATAATTCGCTCCTTTCTTATTGGTTAAGGTATACCATTGTACCGTGGCGTTTGCTGCCGGTTGGAAAATATTATGGCGAGGTATTACCACTCTAATTTTCTTGTAAGCCGTGTTCCAAGTTGCTTCAGCAATGCCGATTATAGTTACTTGTGAACTAGACACATATATGTTTGGCGCCTCTACTTTGAAGCTGCCAAAATAACTGCTCGTTGAGCCACTTGAATAGTAGAAATCACCGCTTAGTTTTTTTCCAGGGCGAAGACCATCTACGTCTACTCTTAGTTCCAGTTTCCACGGACGAGGGCAATTTGAATAGCGTCCGCTCACTTTTCTTTTCAGTGCCCTTAGTCGTAATCTCTCTGTTTCACTTCTTCCATCAAGGGTGTGATTAGAAGTTTCTTGTAGTAAATTTTCCTTTGATTGTCGAACTTGTTGGTTATTTGAGATCAATTGAGGTCGTTGCAGTGAGTCACCCTCTAGTGCTTGATTTTGTATTAAGTCACTGGTGGTCAAATTTTCTCTAGCTATATCTTCGGGGGCAACAATAGTTTCTTCGTTTGCTTCTTCAATTAATGCAACTTCTTCAACTGTTAGTTCTCTGTCGAGAGAACTCGTCTGAAGTGTATTTGGGGCATTTGGATCGATATGGTTCATAAAGACCTCCAAGGTCTAATGAGGCGGGGGATTGTTGAAAAGCTCGCCAGGACTATATACCCAAACAGCCAAAGTCACCATCACTAAACCGATATAAATTAGCCGATAAAACTTGGTGTCATTTAAGAGTTAAAAAAGTCACAGAAATATAAAGAAAAAATTGGACTTGTAGCACTTATTACCAATAAATAGAGTAGGTTTTAAGTATGATTGGTATATTAGAAGATCAACTTTTATTATGAGGATTTCTTTCCAGCGAGTTAGTCAGCTGATTTCATTGGTTATATTCTAAAATTAAAAATAGGCTATGCTAAATGAACTAGATGTAACCTGTTAAGTAAGAAAATTAAATTGAAGGTTTTCCGTATATACAAAAATCATTTAAAAAAACTTAGGTAAAGAAGCATTCAATTCATATCTCTTATAAGTAATTTAAGACTAGTTATTAATACTCTGTTCATGTAGATTTTTGAAACTGTTTTGGTGTACAGCCATGCCACCTTTTAAAAGCGCGGGTAAATGCACTTTGCTCAGCAAAGCCAACTAACCCGGAAATTGTTGATAGAGGAAGCTCATCTCGCTTCAATAAATCTACCGCAAGTCGACTTCGTGCAGTTTCCAGTAAATCCCTAAATGTTAAGTCGTGTTGACTCAATTTTCTTTGAAAAGTCCGTTCCGATACCTTAAATTTTTCTGCAATGGAATTGACATTGAAGTTACCAGTCGGCAAGCATTGTTGAATTACGTTGATAATTTGTTGTTCGCTGACTTCATTTGTTTCATCAATTTTTGCGATAGCATATTCTGCTTGTGATACAACCGCTTGGTAAACCGTTTGTTGGGCTTGAGCTACGGGTAAGTCAAACCACTTTCGTTCGAATATAATACGATTTCTAGAAGCATTGAAAATGACATCTCCGCCAAATATCTTTTGGTAGTGTTGCCTTTGGCCCAAGTCTTGGTGCTTAAGCTCGACTTTGATTACCGGAATTTCTTTTTCCACAATACGTCGACTAAAAGAGCACCAGCCTGCCAGTACCGCGTCCACTACATGGTAGCTAAAGTGAGATGCTTCACCAAAGACCAGCCATTCTGCAAATCCTATATCATCTTCAAAACTGATCTGGCTTTGACCCATATTGCTAACCAGACGATTATATTTTTGTAATCCCACAGCTGCAGAACCAAGCGTATCACTAGCCATAGTTAGGTAACCCAATAAGTTAAATGCTGCCGCGCCTATTTGCGCGCCAAAATCTAGACCTAAAGTCGGTAGGTCGAAATTTTTCGAAACTGTAGTGAGTGTTTTGTTATATTCGCGAGCGTCTATGCGTCGGTCAGGCGCAGACAGTTTTAAGTTGTCGATATCTAAAAATTTTAAGTTTGGATATATTTCAGGCCCAACAATATGTTCACAAAATTCGATTAGTGAAAGTAAATAACTATTGGCGACCGTTGCCTGATTTTGTTGCGATAATTCAATTGGCATAGAAAGTTAAATTTACTGTCGTGATCTGGCGATAGATTTTTGGCTGAAAGAGGTAATCTTGCCAGTATGAAAAATTCTGCATAGAGAATCAATAGCTAGATGGCCAATTCCAAGAATGCTAAAACACTTCCGCCTAAAGTTGCGAGGTTTCGCCAGCTCTACCGGGAGCATCATCAACCTAAAACTTATAATGGATGGGTGCATTTGGGATTTTCTATGGCAATGGCAATGGGAGCCTTGTTAGTCTCAGCTAGTCAGCTAGAGTCAGTAACTATACTGGAGTGGCTGGTTATCCCGGTAACTTTTATTTATGCCAATATAGTGGAATATGTCATTCATCGATTCCCGATGCATCGACCATTTAAGAAGTTGAAACTCCTGTTTAGACGTCATGCTAGACAGCATCATCGATTTTTCACCGACAAGGCGATGCAGTTTGATTCGATAGATGATCTTGCAGCGGTACTTTTCCCACCTTATCTAATTGCATTCTTTATCGTTTTTTTTGCTTTACCCGTCGGAGTTTTGCTGTCGTTTATTGCCACTCCTAATATTGCCTATCTTTTTGTAGTGACTGCTTTTGCTTACTTTATTAACTATGAGGTGTTCCATACGATATACCACCTAGCTGATGATCATTGGATATACAGGAGCAAAATCATGTGTAAGCTGAGGGAATTACATTTGCATCACCATAATCAAAAGTTGATGAGTCACTATAATTTCAACATCACTTATCCTATCAGTGATTTGATGTTTGGTACCTATTATTCAATGCGCAAAGTGAAAGACAAATCAACGAAATCGCAATCTAGTACCTCTACCCAGCAAGTTTGATCCTTACTATAGGGTTTAATAATTTGGTTTGATGGAAAAATGCTGAAAGTTACCAGAATATGGGACCTTCAGAAAACTGAATAACCTTGCTGCTCGGCGTATTCGAGCGGAATAAAGCTATAAGTCTTACTTCAAAATAAGGCTATTGTAGGACTCGATTTTTTACTAATGAAATAATAATTCGCTTTTTAAGCGAATTTTGTTATCTATTTCTCGAATTTTTAGAACTTTTGTGAAATTTTTACCTTTTATCACAGAATTAATATCTCTATATTGAATTACAGATGGAGGGGAAATATACATAATTAAAAAAGCACCATCTGCATTACGATTTGCCATTTGAAATAAAAAAGTATGCTAAACAAAAATGTATATTGATTACTGGGGCTCCTTCCCAAATCTGTTGTGATTTTACCTTCCACTTACAAATGACTTTATCAGTTCGCGAGGCTTCTGTTGGTTCGGTCATTTGGTATCAAATGAGCTCGAAATTGGAGAAACATCAAGCTCGAGAGCAATAGAGTTAACCGGTTTTATTCTGGTGAAAGTAGGTTGTTATAGAAATTCCTTTGAATAACACTCAGTTGATAAATAGAGTGACTATCCCTTCGGCCCTTTTAGGGCCGTTTTTTTTACAAATAATTCGACTTAAACTGAATATGCCCGTCAACTCGAGTGGGTTTTGGTTTGAGTCTGCGTTAAAGCTAATAACTGAGTATTAATCTGCAAGCTTTTTGAGCAGTTTGATAGCGCTATGTCGTTGTAGGGAGTGGACTAAAATCACTACCTTAGCTCCTTCGATAAAGGCCTCTGCAATAAAGTTTTCGTGTTCATCAATTAAACTAATTTTCTCGATTTGTTCTAGCAAGATCTTTTCTTTTGATTTAGTCCACAGGTACTTTTGGTCAATTGAATTAATGACGACTTGTTGCGTTTTTCCATCTTTTAAAACTATTTGGGCGACGTCTTTATAGGCTTTCTTTTCTATTTTGCTAGCAGAGTACTTTTCAGTTGTACGTTTAAACTCCTGAGTTGTACTACATCCAGAGACAAAAGCAGACACAACTATAAATAAGGCTAAATGGAATGTTCGGTTTCTCATGGTATGGCTCGCTGAGGCGTTAGTTGTATTAACCATATTCCAGAGAGTATTCGTAAACACCTCAATTCTAAAGGGTCGCGTATGCTGCTACCTAGCGTGTACTTTGGTGTAACTCCCTGCAACGCCTATATTCGACTTTTCTTTGTGCGTAAAAATAATTATTTGTCGGATTTGAGCGAAAAATAGTCGTTTAGTTGATATTTCGTTTGTTATTGCTGAACTAGGCTCTAGTTGGACCTGCTAGTACCGCCTCAAAAGGTAGTGCCAATAGCGAGAGTGCTTTCTATTTTCATGCACACGTCTCGTTGTCGGTTTTATTTGAACGGTGCTTAGATGTAGCGAGAGCCACAGCATTTTACTTGTAAACATAACAATTTTAATTCAATAAAGGACTTCCTATGAAGATAAGAACAATACTTGCGCTAATCGCAACTTTGCTGTTCTCGACCTTTGTGTCGGCAAAGGTGCACACGGGGATCGAAGTTAAACTTCAATCGGTCAAACAAAGTCAGGGCAACGATGAAGACGTATTCGTTAAGGTGACTTACCATAATAAATCTAACCAGAATATCAAGATCCTGAAATGGTATATGCCGGACGAGAACGGTGAAGTCGAGGAAGGGATCTTTAAAATTAGTAGAGATGGTCAGGTGATAGACTATTTAGGACCTCACTACAAAAGACCCGCGGCGGTTGACGCCGATTACTTCGAGCTAGCTGCGCATAAGAAAGCGGTTTTCACGGTTGAACTATCCGGTCTCTATGACTTCTCCGAGCAAGGCTACTATCAAGTAGAGTTAGATGTCGATAATTTGGCCCTATATGGTCCGCTTAAGCCAATCAAGCCAGGCAAAGATCAAAAGAAAGATACTTTCACCGGCATGAAAAGTAACATGGCTACCAGCGTGATGGTCGCTAAAGTACGTGCGGCAAAGGGTAAACCATGCAATCCACGTAAAGAAGATTGCGGTGGCAATGGCAGTGGTGACGACGTGTCTTTCACTGGAGCATGTTCTAACTCTGAACAGAACAGCATTTTGTCTGCGCTTGATGCGGCTAAAACTATGGCGAATGATTCGGTTTCTTACCTAAACGGCAACGCTGGTTCACGCTATACCACTTGGTTTGGTACTTACTCTAATAGCCGTTGGAATAAAGTTGCGAGTAATTTTGATTCAATCAAAGATGCACTTGATAATAAATCAAAAACCTTTGACTGTAGTTGCAACCAACGATACTACGCTTACGTGTATCCAAGCCAGCCTTATAAAGTCTATCTTTGTAAAGCGTTCTGGAGCGCTAGTTTAACGGGAACTGACTCAAAAGCTGGGACCATCATTCATGAAATCAGCCATTTTAACGTAGTGGCCGGTACAGATGATATTGTTTATGGCCAGACCGGCGCTAAAAACTTAGCGATCAGTAATCCTGATGATGCGGTGAAAAATGCCGACAGTCACGAGTACTTTGCAGAGAACACGCCATATCAAAACTAATTGTTTGGATAAGTATTTTTTGATAAAAAGCCAGCCTAGTCGGTGGCTTTTTATTTTATCGTTATATTTTTATAGGCACTGAGTATTGGCTGGTATTTCTCATTGTCGCCTTTTACTTTGTTGGAAAAAAAATTCAAGTTTTCCGCCAAATATTCTTCTGCTAGTAGCTTATTTTTTTGCCAAATTGATTCTCCAACATTTGAGATAGGGTTTGCGGCAGACTTAGAGGCATAAATAATCTCGTAGAACCTTTTATTTTCTTTGATAAGAGACTCACCAATTAACTTGTAACCAAGATTAGCAAGATAGGTTCGAACTCGGTAGTTATGGTGAACCGTGCAAGCGATGACATCAAAGCTAAGATGTGGATTATTGGTGGTTATGCCCTGCATGATCTCAATAAAACGATCGCCACCGATCCCCGCGAGAGTCACCAAATGTGTTTGATTTTCTGCGAGTAAAATATCGGAGGCATTGCTACAAGTCACACTCCAACGGGGATCTCGTGGAAAGTACTTATTCAAGTTGATCTCTAATTCATCGGTAATTGAAGGAACGATATCGTTGAAATAGACCCTAGTTGCAGCATTTCGCTTTAATAAAGTCATGCCCAAAAAACCGTGATCACAGCAGCAGTCCCAGATGCAGTCATAGTGTTTGGTAATTGTTGAATCTATTTTGGATAGTCGTGCGCCGATTTTCAATTGTTAACTGTCTTGAATAGCTGAAGAAAACGAGTTTTATTATGACACGGGTGGCAAAAGGTCAACAGACCCTAACCAACAATTAGCTTTTTATCGTCTTGCTATGATCTTTTTTAATACGGCGTCTAATTTATGCGGCCTAAAGGGCTTTACCAAAAATTCATCCATGCCAGATTCATAACATGCTTCTTCATCACTTTTAGCAGCGTGTGCAGTCATGGCTACGATTGGAGTTCGATGACCGCTTTCGGCCTCTAATTCCCGGATATAGCGAGTTGCGGTTAAGCCATCCATTTCTGGCATTTGTAAATCCATCAAAATTATATCAAAAATATTGCTTTCGTAAGCGTCGATGCCCAGGTGTCCATTTTCTGCAACTATTACTGTATGGCCTTTGTTAGATAAATAGCGAACCACTATTTTTTGATTGATTACATTGTCTTCCACTACCAAGATCCTAAGGGGAGGGATCGATACTGTTTCGTCGACAGGCTCATCTTTTAAGTGTTCAGATACATTGGAAATACTAAACGGAATATCAAAACTAAATTCGCTACCTTTGTTTAGGACAGAAGATACTTCGAGTTGTCCGCCAAGCAACTCGACTAAATGCCGAGAAATGGTCAGCCCTATTCCTAAGCCACACTTTTTACGCTTGATGAATTCGGCAGCCTGGCGAAATACATCGAATATCTGTAGTTGTTGTTTCATCGAGATCCCGATCCCAGTATCTTTGACGGAGATCTTCACCCATATTCTGTTTTCATCCGATCGCTTGGGCTTGGTGTATTTAGAATAGTGATTAATAGAAGGATCACTCGGTTCTACTTTAATGATAATGGAGCCTTGCTCGGTAAAACGCACTGCATTATCAAGTAAGTTATCCATCACTTGCGTGATCCTCTTGCTATCACTGATCACTAAGTCGGGTAACGAAAGGTCAAATTCAGAGTGTAGGTCGAGTCTTTTCTCATTAGCTCGTGTTTTAAATGATAATTCACAACTAGTAATCAGCGACTTTAGAGAAAATGGTTGTGGGTCAAATTCGATCTCGCCCGAGTCCATTGCAGAATAATCGAGTATATCATTCACGATTTTACTTAGAGAATCGGAAGAAACTTTTAGATTATTTAACAACTCCTTTAAACTCGGCGTGTTGGCTTCTTCGAAGGCAAGGTCTAGCGAGCCGATAATTCCATTTAATGGTGTTTTTAACTCGTGACTCATTGCCGCGAGGAAAAGAGATTTAGCTTGGCTAGTTGCTTTTTCAACCTCGAGATCTTTCTGCTTGGAAAGATAGGCTTTACGACTGGTGATATCGCGTGCGATTGCAAAAATAATTTTTTCGTCAACGAGAGTGACAGATTTCCATTCAACCCATCTAAAAGTGCCGTTAATAGTGCGTAGTCTATTCTCGAACAGAGTTGTGTCTGCGCCTTCGAGATTATTCGCAAATTGAACTCTAGATCGTTCTATATCATCGCTATGTACAAATGATAGCACCGGTTCTTGCATCAGCTTTTCATTGCTCCAGCCTAGCAGAACACGCCATGCGGGGTTGAAGCGGATAAAACGGCCTTTAAAGTCAACAATGCAAAATAGATCTGGAGATAAGGTAAAAAAGCTATCGAGTTGACCAATAGTATCTTTTAAGGGCGTAATATTGAACACGCTGAGAAAAACTAGGTTGCGTTCATTCATCGGCGCGGAGCGCATACGGATCCAGCGGCATTCGCCGTCCTTATGATTGAGCCTAAACTCAACGTCGAAAGTCGCGTTGAGCTGCTCGCTTTGATCTAAGCGAGAGATTAAAGTCTCTCTGTCATCAGGGTGGACAAATTCAAGAAAGTTGACGCCAATTACCTGGTCTGGATCGCGCCCTAGTAGTTCGTGCCATCTTTGGCTTAACTGAACAATATTGCGTTTATTATCTATGATTGCGAGAGCGTCAAGAAATTCCTCGCCCAGCTGATAGTCTCGCCATTGAAGGGTGCTCGTATCTTTCTCTGAATTAAAATCGTCATTTTGCTGATCCATTGCTAGACGGCTCTGAATAGTAATTAGTGATTAAATATATAGGCCTCAATTAAGTATAGAAAAGTCGGGTGTCTTTTTTATGATGGTTAGCTATTAGTGGAGCCTGTATTGCTATTATTAGCTATCAATCAATGCAGCAGCGCATTAATTGTAACGATATGATCACAACTTCCTCGTTGATTAGGCCATAGAATCCAATGTAGTATTTGTTGTAACGAACTCAATTAAATAGCCCAAGTTGAACTCTACAATGCAAAAGTACTTACAAACAACCGCATTTTTTGATTACAATCACCCAAATATTGAACAATTTGCGCGCCAATTTGAAGATAAAAGTTATCCTTCAAGAAAGGAGCTCGCTATTGATCTCTATTACTCGGTACGAGATAGGATTGCTTATAACCCTTATGTGTTTACCTTTGACCCTAAAACTTTGACAGCTAGCCATTGCTTAGCCAGTAAAGAGTCATATTGTATTCCAAAAGCGGTACTTTTAGGCGCCTTAGCTCGTCGATTTGGTATTCCTTCGCGGCTTGGGTTATCAGATGTCAGAAACCATCTTTCTAGTCAGAAATTACTCGATATATTGCGTAGTAACGTTTTTGTCATGCACGGCTATATTGAATTGTATATTGATTCTAACTGGGTCAAAGCTACACCTGCCTTTGATGCCAACTTATGCGACAAAATTGGTGTCGAACCCTTGTCATTTGATGGAGAGAAAGACTCTCTTTTTCAAGAGTTTAATGGGCAAGGGGAGCGACATATGGAATACATTAAGGAACATGGCACTTTTGTCGATGTGCCGATGGAATTTATCGCAACTTCGGTGAGCGAAGCTTATCCCCATTTAACATCGGAATCGATGCAACAGGCTTACCATGGGCATAGTCTGCAAGATGAAATTCAAGCTGAATTAGCGGGTAGCTAGATTGAATTTAATAAAAGGCGATCACTTGTCGATTGTAAAAACTGTTGAATTTTCATATTCTTAAGGTTAACCATTTAGTGGGCGTTTTGTCCTTATCAGCCAAATGAATTGTCCTTAGTACAATGCAACATCATCCACTACAATCTAACGCCCATCAATCCTTAGAATCTGAGACTATTGCGTGTCATGAATGCGATTTATTGATCCATTTGCCGCCGTTGGCTGAAGGACATAAGGCGCTTTGTCCTAGGTGCAACCATGTTTTGACCCAAAAAAGAAGAAATGCGCGTGATAAGGTATTTGCTTTTGCTATTAGTGCTATCATCTTTTTAGTCTTTTCTCTTCCTTTTGACTTTTTGTCCTTCGAGTCAAAAGGTAATGCACGAATCGTTACTTTAGCGGAATCCATCGAGAGCTTATCGCTCTACAACTTTGAGAGTATTGCCATTCTGATTTTCCTAACAACCATTTTGGTGCCTGGAATTTTTTTGCTAGGGCTTGTTTACGTTTTGATTTCACTGTCAGTCAATAAAATGTATAGACATACGCAAAAAATAGCAAAATTTCTATTTTCGCTATTGCAATGGAATATGGCGGAGATATTTTTAATCGGTATTCTAGTAAGCTTTGTCAAAATTGCATCTATGGCCAAAGTAAATTTTGGTCTCTCATTCTTTGCCTACGTTTTATTTATCATTTTCTTGGCTCTAACTGTAAGTAATTTAGATCGGTTTCAATTCTGGCGTTGGGTCAAAATTCACATAGATCAAAATCAGCCCAATCTAAGTCAATTGAAGGACCGTGGCGTATGATTAAGTTTGAATTTGATGTAACTGCGTCTAGTAACGGTAAGGTTATTAATTGCCATGTGTGTCTAACATTAAATTCCTGTGAGCATAACGAGTGTCGGATTTGCCAATCGAAGTTACATAGTCGCAATAAGCACAGTTTACAGAATACGATAGCGCTATTATTCACTGGTTTTCTTTTCTATATCCCAGCGAATGTGATGCCCATTATGTATACCAACCTGTTAGGCCAGAAGACGGGCAACACTATTCTCGGTGGTGTTATTACTTTATGGCAGCAAGGCTCGTATCCAATAGCGCTAATCATTTTCATTGCCAGTGTACTTGTACCTATAGGAAAAATGATTGCGTTGGCTTGGTTGTGTTATGGTGTAGCAACTGATCGATTTAGTTCGTATCAAAAACATCATACACTCTATCGGTTAACCGAGTTTATTGGCCGCTGGTCTATGGTGGATGTTTTTGTTGTTGCGATTTTGGTGGCCTTGATCCAAATGGGAAACTTGATGAGCATTTATCCAGGCGTCGCGGCAATCGCTTTTGCCGGAATGGTAATTGCGACTATGCTAGCAGCAATGACTTTTGATCCGCGCTTGATCTGGGATCCTGTCAATGCTAAATCGGACTTAAACCAAATAAAAAATCAAAAATAGAAGAAAATGGAATACGACGACTTGCCTGAAGCGGAAATAAAACCGATTAAATCTATATCCAAGGTTTGGCTCATTCCTATCGTCGCTTTATTTATCGGCGCCTGGATGGTTTATTATGCCTGGAGTAATCAAGGGCCGCTGATCACGATTACGTTCAAAGAAGCAGAAGGCTTAGAAGTTGATAGTACCAAAATTAAATTTCGTGACTTAACTATTGGTAAAATCGTTGACCTGAAACTAACCGATAATTTTGATGGCATCGAAGTTGCTGCAAGACTAAATAAAGGGACGGAGAGACTGCTTACCAAAGATACCAAGTTTTGGATCGTTAAACCGCGCATTGGCAAAACCGGCATTTCTGGCTTAAGTACAATTTTTTCGGGTGGCTACATAGAATTATCTCCGGGAGAAGACGAAGATCAAGCCAATGAGTTCATTGGTTTGGAAACGCCGCCGATTACACCGATCGGCACGCCCGGCTTACACATTACTTTAAATAGCGACGACGAATTTGCTTTCTCTCCAGGAGATCCAATTATTTATAAGGGGCTAACCGTTGGTACCTTTGAAGATGTCTATTTTAATTTTGAAGAGAGAGTCGTTTACTACAACGCTTTTATTAATGCGCCATACCATCAGTTAGTCACTGAAAATACCCGTTTTTGGAATGTGAGCGGAATTAAATTGGATATGAGCGCTGATGGTATTTCAATGCATGTTGGAAACGTTGAAACGCTTTTGACCAATGGCGCGACATTTGGTGTGCCTGAAGGAATGCCGCGTGGAGAGCCAATTACCGAAAGAGAATACTTCACCATCTATCAAAGTTATGAAAAGGCGAGTATTGCCCGTTATAAAAGTTATGTTGACTACGTTGTTATGGTGAGCGATTCAATCAGAGGATTACATAAAGGAGCTCCCGTTGAATATCGCGGAATAAAGTTGGGTGAGGTTGCGTCAACTAATATTCATATACCTGATCATACACGCTTACTTGAAGACGCCATTAGAATTCCCGTTTTAGTCAGGCTCCAACCCGGCCGAGTTGGATTACCTGACAACGAGGTTGGCCAAGAAAATATGCGGGTGCAAAATCTGCATTGGATTAAGAAAGGGCTAAAAGCTACTCTAAGGTCAGGTAATTTACTTACAGGAAGTTTATTTGTAGAGTTGCAGCATTTTGAAGAACCAGTCGACAATGTCGAAACCTATGGTGAATACACCGTTATTCCAATTACAGAAGATAGTTTTAGCCAAATCACCAAAAAAGCATCTGTATTTATGGATAGTCTAAATAGCATGCCGTTAGATGAGCTGTCAGCGGACGCCAGAAAGTTGATGACTGAATTGACTGAAACGGTGAAGTCCTTTAAAGGAACTAGCGACGAAATAACTAAAGTTGTAAATGATGCGAATAATGACCAGATTACCGAAAAGATTGCTGAGTTATTGCAACAAATGACACAACTAACCGCAGACTTTTCTGAAGGTTCCACAACATACGAAGAGCTGAATAATTCGCTTAGAGTCCTACAATCGACATTGCATGAACTACAGCCAGTATTAAAACAAGTTAAAAGTAAACCAAACAGCTTAATCTTTAATAGCCGTGGCCAAGAAGACAACTTAGAACCAAAAAGATACGTAGAGCCAGGAAAGGAATAATACAAAATGAATAAAGTTTTTGCTCTATTATTAGTGACTATTCTCTTAGCCGGTTGTAATAGCAACCCCGCGAAAAAATCGAATTATTATTTGCTTAATAGCTCTACAGCTCAATCGGAATCCTCTCAACTAATTGCTCAGCCTGACTATGTATTGGAAAGAATTCGCATGCCTGATTATCTAGTGCAGCCGAATTTAGTAATGCAGCTTTCTGATCATCGACTCCACTACGCCGGTTACGATATATGGGCCGAAAGTCTGCAAGCCGGTGTATCGAAGGTCCTGGTCAGTGAACTTCAAAATAGAGGCTTAAAGATCCATGACCATAGTGAAACTGATTTAGAAGTCAATCGACTGTTTGTTCGGATCGATCATTTCTATCCGACGGACAATTCTGAAGTAATTCTGTCAGGTAAGTATTGGGTCGAAGATCCGGTGAATAGAAAAGTACTTAGCGGAAGTCAGTTTAGTTTTCAGGGTAAGTTAGAAAGAGATGGGTATGCACATTCGGTAGCTAAGATGAGGGAGTTGGTGAGCCGTTTGTCAAAGCAATTGAATTCTGAACTAAATTAATTAGATGAACTTCTGAGATTAACGATGTAGATATTACCTGCATAGTTTATGGTGATTGGCTATTTCTAATTTCTATTAAAGGCCTTATAGTTTCTCCGTCAAGGGAGTGACTAAGTTGAAAACATTCTAGATCTATATTCTAACAAATAAGCACAATACTATTCTTTATGTTGGAGTTACGAGCAATATTGAGCAAAGACGAAACCAACAATGAGCTTCAAGATGCTATTTGTAGAGAAAAGCAAATCAAAAAGTGGAACCGAGAGAAGAAAGTAAATTTAATCGAGTCTATTAATCCCAAATGGGAATCATTACTCTGATGAGCAATTAGTGTCTTCGTTCGAATATAACACTATTGTGTCATTCCGACTCCAATGAAGGAATCTCCCAAGGGTTGGCATATTGCCTATTTATTTCGAATAGCGCGCAGCTTTTTGAATAAACTAAAATCTATATTATTAATATTCTACACGTTTATTGATGATCCCTCTCGCTACGGTCGAGATGACAAGATTGCATTTGTAAACAAAATGTAAACTCCATCCTCAAACCTTTTACCTTTTCATGCCTAATATTGAGGAGGCCAATTTCATATTCTATTCATAAGTTAATCAAAACCGTTTAGCTCCAGGAGAGGATAATGGAATCCCAAATTAAACAACCAGCAAAAAATATGGTTTCAATTGCGGTGAGCCTTTTATTAACAAGTGCTTCACTATCTGTTAACGCACAAAACCAACAATTGGAACAACAGCAAGTTCGACCAGCAGTTGTTATGCCAAAGCCTAAAATTGAACCGATGCCGCCCGTAATCTCTCCCAAGCCAAATACTAAACCCAAAATTCAAATTGCTATATTGCTAGATACCAGCGGCAGTATGGACGGGTTAATCAATCAGACTCGTAACCAACTATGGCAAGTAGTGAATGAATTCTCGACTGCCAAACGTAATGGAGTTGCGCCAATCCTAGAAGTTGCTTTGTTTGACTATGGCAACACCAAAAATCCTCAAGATAAAGGTTATATTAGAAAGTTAAATAACTTCACAACAGAGCTTGATAGAGTCTCTGAAGGTTTATTTTCCTTGACTACTAATGGTGGCGATGAATACTGCGGATACGCGATCAAAACTGCGGTCGAACAACTTCAATGGAGCCAATCGCCCAATGATATTAAGTCAATTTTTATAGCAGGCAATGAGCCATTTACTCAAGGGCCAATTCATTTCCAAGAAGCCATAGCGGCAGCCAAAAAGAAAGGTATTTCTGTCAATACTATTTATGCCGGAGATTATAAGGAAGGGGTTAACGGTAGTTGGAAATCCGGCGCACTGATCGCTGATGGTAGTTATATGAGTATTGATGCGAACCAACGGGTGGTCCATGTTGAAGCGCCGCAAGATAAAGAAATTGCTGAACTTAACGCTAAGCTTAATCAAACCTATGTTCCTTACGGTGAGACAGGTAAAGAAAGCGCGATGCGTCAGATGGAGCAAGACCGCCGCACCAATCAAATTTCGGGTGCTCTACTTGCCAAACGAGCAAAGACCAAATCTAGTACTTACTACAATAATAAGTCATGGGATTTAGTGGACGCTATAGAGGAGGGTGAAGTCAGCGTTGGTCAAATTGCTGAATTTCAAGAGCAAGATTTACCTGAAGAAATGCATGATATGTCCGTTGAAGAAAAGAAGGACTACGTGATTCAAAAAGCAGAAGAACGAAAAGCTATTCAGGAAAAAATCATTGTACTCGGCTCGCGAAGAGCGGCATATGTTGCGGAGAAGAGAAAAGAGCAAGCTGCTGCTGCCCCTACTATGGATCAAGCTTTGAGTGCTGCAATTAAAAAACAAGCAGAGAAGAAATCCTTTAGTTTAGAAGCTGAAGTCAAACAAAATTAGTACTCTGCGAGTTAAATAAATCACGCGAAAAGCGCAAATGGATTGTGCCTCAAAGAATCCCTCTCTTCAATGTAGAGGGATTCTTTCTTTGAGACTAGGTATTAGTGAATCGAAAACATTTTTGCAGCGATTTATGCGAGCTTGTATGCATTTTTTGTGGTCATGCTTTACCCCACTCTCACACCTAAATGGAAGAAGCAAGTTTGTCTGCTAACTTTAATTATTGGCCGCTTACTGGCTCTATTCGTTTTAATTGAAAGTTCGAGTCTTTGGCCAATTTTTTTAAGTTGTATATTGGCTGGTTTAGTGTCTTATAAAGTCGCGATAAAAAACCGTTAAACTGAAGCGGGAATTCGCCATCGAGAAATCCAAAAAAATGCAAATCATTCTAATTATTTTCAGCGCGTTTATTATTCATTCTTTTATTTAGGATAAATATCTTTAAAGGAGATAAATTGGGAAGTTTTCTTTTTAAATCATGACATAACAAGCTAGGGTTAGTAATCTAAATTAAAACAATAACTTTTATTGCTAGAAGGTTACTAGAATGACCGTTCTGGTTTATTGGACGAAACGAGTTTTCTCAGAGTTATCACCATTTTCTGGACAGCATAAAATCGATGTTGAGTATACTCGCGACTTCGAGGCATTCTGTAATAGTATTCGAAATCAAAATAGATTCCATGTTCTCGCCGTTGATCTGGAGTATCAGTTGGATTCTTGGCATCAAATCATAAAGCCATTTGTCGGCAGATGTAATGTTGCACTAATTGCCATCACGGAAAAGCATCAAAGCCTGTTGAGGGTTGCTGCACTCAATTCAGGAATCGATTTTGTCCTAACCAAACCCATCGACTACCTAGAATGTGATGCACTAGTCATAAATTTAAGTAAACGATTTAATCGGGTCAATACATCTATTCTCAATACGGCTTCTAGCTCGATGAGCATTCAAAATCATTGTCAGTTATGGATTGATAAATCAAAACGCACAGTTAGGAATGAAAATGGAGAAAAAATTGAATTAACTGCCATGGAAGGAGAAGTTCTATTTAAGTTAGCAACAAGAGCGCCTGCCACTGTTTCAAGGCAATCACTTTCAGAGTGTTTAGGACAAGATTTTAAAAGTTATGATGAAAGAAGATTAGAGTCGATTGTTAGTCGTTTGAGAAAGAAACTAACCAACACCAATATGAAAGGCGCTTGTATTAAAGCCGCACGAGGGAAAGGATATCAACTTTTAGTTGATGTTAGGATTTGTGATTAGTTTTTGGAATCTGTCTTTTTTAATGTCGAGATGGTACAAAATCTTGAGTGCATTTAACTTCACGCTATTCCTCCCTTTGAGAGGAGCTACACAAGAGGCATAACAAAAAGTCTATTTACACTATCTAATTAACACTCCCCCCAACATCCATATCAACCGCCTCAGCATGTAAATGCTCATCTGCCGTTAAGATAAAGTTAAAACAAGTAATACCGTTGCAATGTTCGCAAAAGCCTTTCGCGGTTAACAGGCATCGATTTTCATTCAGTAAACTTAGTGAACCGCGCAGATCATTTGGCTCAATACCTTGTTCACAACCAGAACAGTGGGCATTGAATCCTTCAAACTCAAGACCGTTATCGAAGGTGTAAGGTAGGTAGTGCCGAATCGGAAGGGAATTCATCCATTCCATTTGTTCAAGACTGATTGAGGGTTTCATGCTACTTCTCACTGCAACTGCGTTATCTCAAATAATTATAATCTAGATATGAGATAAGTTTCGATAGTTAGTAGTAACAGTTATGCTCGAGATATTGTTTATATTAAATAGGAATAAAAAGCCGGCTATCGAATTAAGCCGGCAGAAGTTCAAAGTATTGTGGATCGGCTCGTTTAGTTGGCCAAAGGTGGAGTTGGGGTTTCGTGAATGACCGCGGCGTCATTTTCATAAAGTCTGGCCATTATTTTATCGAGCAAATAGAGCCTATCCACGGAAAGTAAAGCCGTGGCCAAGTAAACCGTAGTTGGACGAATTGAATTATGCTGACTCAATTCCTGCCAGACTTTCATTAGCCACTGTTGCCTTGGTTCTCTCGGCGAGTGTGTAAAGCAATCTACGAGCACTGCTGCGGTGACAGCTTCGCACAACTTTTCTTCAAAGTGGTTAAGCTTATCTTCCGCTTGGAGGATCCGATTTCTTAAGATCGACTCTGCTCGCGTGACGCTGTCTGCCGCTGCTGCGCAGCAAGCGCGTCGAATTGCGCTACGAGTACGTGCACCATGATCGTCCTTGGCGATATCGCCCGCCTTGAGGATTTGTGCTCGTAAGCTGGACATTTCTGCGCCCTCTTTAAGGCGTAGACTACTCATTAACTTTTCCGCTTCTTCCAGCCAGTCGATGGCCCTCGATGCAAAGCTATAATTACCATCCTTATACATGTCCATTAAAGGACTCAAAGTAGCGAGAAAATCTGAAATTTTCTCGATTTGAATACTCAAAATCATGGTTTACTCCGGTAAGAGTCGCCAGTTGGTTTCGCCACTATCGCCTTCTTCGGTAGACCATTCTAGTCCTTCTTCATTAAGTACCATTCTAAGGCGCGTAACAGATTGCGGGCTACCCGAATTTTTGATCGCTTCACTATCAACGCGTACGCTAAAGCTTGCCGGAATACTATCTTTCATTAACGCAGATTGTTCGGTTTGAGTACGAATATCTGTGATCAGTTCTTTAATGCTACTGCTAACCATAGTATTTTGGATCAATAACTGACGTTGTGCTTCGTCAACTCGTTCTGCCTGGGCTCGCACTATCTCAGTAACCATTTCAGTTAACAGATCTTCAGTGGATTCGCCCACGGCTTCCATGATAGCGACATCTGATACGCCGTCTTTATACATCGCCTTTTTGAGCAAACGATCCACTAATTGAAGGCGTGAACGTTGCATTTTTTCAAAATTATCCAGCCACTTTTTATTAATATAGTCAATCATCTGTATCGCCATAGCAGCGACATCTTCGTCGAGTTTATGATGACCTTGCGAGAGTCTCTCCCGCATCTCTGCAACCGACTTTTCCACGTATCCGCGTGAACAGTTTGCGATGTATTCTGGAGTATTAGCTACCGCGGCTTCAGCTGGAATGACTTCGTCAAAAAGCACAGGCAAATCAATGGCTATCTTGCTGACTCTTAGCCTTGGAACGGTCAGCCCGCTTAAATACTCATGGTTTCGATAAAACTGTGCAATTCTCATGACCTCAGCATCAGCTACCCGTCTAGCGTGGGAAACGCCGGAAACGAGCGCACCTAATACATCGTTAAATTGGGGACGTTTTTCATCAGCCATAATTTTTCCCTTAAATTTGAATTGACAAAATGAGAAAGCTATCGAGAGTTCTCGATAGCTTTCCTAGTGTGGACTTTTATTTGCCCTTTTTAGTCTCTTTTGTTCCGCCTTCTTGCTTCTCGTCGATACAGTTTTCAAGAATGGTCAACAATCGCTCTGTACCTGCTGGCATATCGGCATTTCTCGCTTTTACGCTAACATTCATGTCGTAAGTTCGTTGTTCTTTATTTGAAGAACTTGCCTGACGTTGGTAAGAGGTTTTTGATTTTACTGATGCTTGTACAAACCAATATTTTCCGCTAACACTCGCGTCTACTTGCTGACTGAAGTTAGAGCTCATATTGCTTTCACGAGTTGAAGTGATTTTGGCGTTAAAAACGATCGAAGCTTCGTCAACAGTGATGTAAGGGATGGGGAGCATCGTCAAGAAAGGAACTGTCAGTGTAAAGTTTGAATCATTGCCTTCTTCATCCTTACGATTATATTTAAAGTCGACATTAATGATTTTGCCGTCTTTGTCAAAGCCAACTTCACGAATGAAATTGGCTGTAGTAATAGCTGATCTCGCTTGAGATTCAACTACCGCATTTAAAGGTCCGCCGATCAAGTTACCAAAATCCAAAGTGGCTAGTTCGCGTCCAATATCAGCCATAATATTCTCCTATTTCAAGATAAAAAAAGATCTTAAGTTTGGTAGTAACACTTAAGCGTTTAGAAGATTGTTTATTGATCAATAAACAATTCAATTTGCCGTTTAAGCGACAATTGAATGGCCTGCAATAAAATACGAGGGGTCTTCCGTAGAACGTATTGATTTACAAGCCATTCAATAGCCAAAAATACCAAATGAAACCAGCTTGAACCTGACAAATGCTGATAAATCGCGAATTGAAATTTGTGGTAGCAATATGGCCGTAATATTGGCGAAATTTTTGTAATTTCACGGCGTTTTTTGAAGGAAATAGCTAAAACAGATTTATGAAAGTGATTGCAACATTAGCGAAGTGCAAAGCAGTAAGAGCTGATATAAGAAGAAATATAAAAAGGCCTTAGTAGTTTAAGGCCTTTTATTGAGAGATTATTAACCGCTATTTAGCAACGGCTGTTCTGATTGTCGATGAAGGCGCTGGCATGCTTAAGTCAACCAACTGCATTCTGCTATCTACTGGGGTTAGTTCCACACCGTTGATAATGACGGCGGTCTTAATTGGATAAAGACCTTGTGGCATTCCTTTTGGCAAAGTAAATGTAAATTCATTTTCAAATGCGCCACATTTATTGGTGTCTTTGTTAACAACTTTAATCAAACTCTTTAGCTCTTTGCTATTGTCCTCATTGTCGTAGATTGTGATCCGTTCTTTGATCTCGACTTGTTCAGTATCTTGTCCTCGCACAACCTCCAGATTAGAAACAATCGAGATTTGATTACCAGGGTTAACTACCTCACCAGGCTTGATGTTGGATTGATACGATACTAGCTGAGCTTTAGCGGGTAAGCTTTGATGCTCCGCGGTATACTTGTTAACAACATGATCGTCATCACTTTTTTGCTCAGATTTGTACTCGATGTACATGTCATATAATAACTTAGCTGCAATGGCTACTGCTGCTACAGTCGCTATTCGTTCAAGATCTTTCTTTTTACATCCCATGCCTGCCACTGACATGATAAATAAAATCCCTACAGCGGTTGTAGTTGTTTTATTCAATTTCATCGGTGTCTTCTCCTATTCTATATCCCTAGCAATCCATTAGCCGAAGGGGTGCTTTATAACAAGCCCCCAATGATACCTTGTCTGGTTGAGTCAAATTCGAGTAAATCAAACGCCTAATCTTACACCCGCGAATATTTACTCAATCTGAATGGCTTTCTTAGCGTCGGCAATGGCTCTTTCCGCGTCTCGTTTTAATTTTAACGCGGGTTGGTAGTTTGGCACAAACTCTAGAGCCGACTCTGACTTGGCGATGGCGCAGCTATAATCGTATTTAGCAAAGCAATTTCGGCCATCTCGTACAATATTTCTAGCTTTGTTTAATGCTTGCGCTTGCGCTTGTGCTTCTTGTTTAAGCGCATAATCGGCGTTTTGCTTGATCGATATAGCTTGCGCTGCCTCAGGTTTAAATTCAAGTGCTTTATCTGCTTCTTCGATGGCGCAGCTATAGTCGGCATTAGTCAAGCACAGATTGGCACTAGCCATGTGATTTTCGAATCCTAGTTCAATGGAAGCTTGTGCTTTTCGGGCAGACTTGAGAATTTCAATGGCCTGTTGATTGCCTGGCTCGAGTTCCAAAACTTCTGTCGACTCAGTAATTGCACACACATAATCTCTGTTTTCTAAACAATCCGTTGCATCGGTAATTAAAAGTAGTAAATTTCGATTAAAAACAAGTTGCTCGTTGGCTGCTTCTGCGTCTTTAAGTAACTGAGTGGCTTCTGTGTGGTCTGGGGCGATCTTCAAGATCGCATTGGCACTTGAAATAGTGCACTCAAAATCCTGGCTTTTGAAACAATTCTGAGCGGTCACCAAGGTTTCTTGGACCACGGCATTAAGTTCGTCTTCACCAAAAAATTCCAAGTAAGTGAGGCCTGCTGAGGCTAATGCCAGTATCGAGGTAAGCAAGACTAATGCAGGAAATTTGGTTTTCACCGTCATTCCGGTCAAAAACTCGCCAATCGTCTTGGTTCGTTCAGCTTTATCTAACTTAAGTGCCGAAGATAGGGCCCGCCATTGTTTTTTGGTCAGTCCTTCAATTGGGCGAGGCTCCATTTTCAAAGCTTGAGCCGCTGGGGCTGATTTACTGTTGTAAGGATGTCTTCCACTGAAAAGCTCGTAAGCGATAATTGCCGCCGCAAAAACGTCATCTGCCTGATCCGGACTTTCGTTATTGAACATCTCTATGCTGGCATAAGCTGGCGTTAATGCCCCAATTTTACCTGCATCAAAGTGATCCTGGGTTTGCAGGGCGAGTCTGGCGATACCAAAGTCGAGGACTTTGGCCCCTTCTTTAGTAACAAAAATATTGGCAGGTTTTAAGTCGCAGTGAATGATCCCTTTCTTATGGGCAAAGGACAAGGCGTTACAATAATCCTTTAAAATCTGCATTGCTTGTTGTTTAGGCAGGCCCTGATTTCGTTTCTTGCGTAACAAACTATCTAAGTCTTCACCTTCCAGAAGCTCCATTGTCATATAGATGGTGTCGCCGTCTCGGTCGAAATCGTGAACCGTTACTATATTGGGATGAGCGAGCTTTGACGATCGGCTTGCCTCGCGTTGCAAGGCAATAAAAGAATCCGGGTGTTCTTTAAAATCATTATTAAGAACTTTAGCGGCCACATAGGGGTTGGTATCCTGCGCTTCCACCTTCCTTAAATCTTGCGCTTTATACACCGTTCCCATACCGCCGGCACCTAATGTTGCTTCGAGCACAAAACGATTTTTTAGAATGATCTTATTTTCCGCGAGCGCTCGATTAGCATCTTCTTTAGCCTTTATAAAACCGTCCTGATTATCTTGCTCATGTAGGGTTTTACCGATCTGAGTTAATGCTTGGTTTCTTTTTTCGACGTAATCAGGAGACGAAATTGCGGTTGCAATCTCATCTAAATCGACTTGACTGGGCTTACTCTTATTTTGTGAAGATTGATTTGCCATTAGCCTAGATGACTCTTTGTTTTCCCTAAGTTGCCGGGTTTTTCCCGGTCTTGTAGTTTGCAGAATATATTGGTGCTGATTCTATTTTAATAGCTCATCCCACCCTTTGTCATGGCAGAATTACTAACATATTTGTCACTCTAACGATTAACGCTTACCGATACAATCATTACGTTTGGCTTTGACCGATCTAACCAGTAAAAGTTGAACAAAACAGTGACAAATGACCATTTTTCGCAATTTTGTACAAGTTGTTTTGAACTGAGGCAAGTCGGTGATTCTAAGTTGTTGATTTATAAATAAATAAAAATTTAAACCAATGATAGATTCGATAGCGTCTTCTGAGCTTTTATCTCTAAGCCAACCCAGTTTTCTCTGTGTGAAAGGGGTAGGGAAAAGGAATCCAGCTTCGATAAACCTTGCCCGTAATATCTCTATCAATTAACTAAAAATACAAAGGATAATTTTTGTAACATCCTCTAGCAATATCAGTCTATTGCAGCGAATGAATTAAATTTCATGTATTAACTGACTATTTACTGGGGAAATTCGTGCTGACTTTTAGAAAAATTTTGGCCATTACTATGGCATTGTCGACTGTTCTCGCTTCTACGTTGTTAAAAGCTGAATCGCTAGAATCTATGCAAACAGGAATTGAAATTGGTACTTCTGTGCCTGAAATATCCGCAATCGGCATTGATAAAAATAGTGTAAATTTAAATGGGCTGTATGGAGAAAAAGGACTAGTTCTGGTGTTTTTTCGTTCAGCTGACTGGTGCCCATTTTGCAAAAAACATCTAATCGAAATTAACCAGTGGGCTGAGAAAATAAAACAGCAGGGCTACCATGTTGCGGCAATTTCGTACGACTCGCCGGAAGTCCTTAAACAGTTTAAAGATGAAGCTGGAATAAGCTACACGCTTTTGGCTGATGTCGATTCGCGTACAGTGAATAGTTACGATGTGGTAAATCAAAAATACAAACCTGGTCATCGCCATTATGGTATTCCTTACCCTGGAGTTATGGTGATCGATACCAATGGAAAGTTAAAAGATAAGTACTTTTACCAAGGCTATAAGAAGAGAATTACTGCTGAGCATTTGCTTAATAAATTGAATTAAAAAAGAGGTCCTAACGGACCTCTTTAACTATTATCCCATGTTACAAGATACTTAAAGCGTTTCTCTTTCTTTCTTCAGAGTGTCAATAAGCTCATCTAGCGCGGCAACATATTTTTCTAAGGATGCAACAGTTTTGTGCTCGCCATTAAGTTTGCGCTTCTCAATTTCGGCCATCATACTGAGTTTTTTACTTTCATAGGTTTTTATTTCTGCGATGATTTTGTCAGATTCCCTTTCTTTCAATTTGCTTTGTATTGAGGCTTTTCCTTCTTCACCAAGCTTAAATTCCATGGTATAGCGCTTTTTACCTTTTATGAATTCATTCTTTTTGAATGTCCAGTTTAGAATTGACTCTCTGGCCACCTCATCGAAAACTCCCTTTGGTTCCGAGTGAACAATTTCGAGGTTTTGCGCTTTTCCTTCTTCTGATAGCTCGAACTCAAAGGTAACGCTTCCTTCAATTCCTTCCTCGGCTGCTTTTCGCGGATATCTTGGATTAACTATATTAACTGGCGAGGCGCTATTTTCCATCACCAATTCCTTCGCTACAATTACACTCGCATAGGAAAGTGAGGTAATACCGAAAACTAAGGCTATCCACTTGTGCCAAAATTTATTCTGTTGTCTTCCTATCATGCTAATCCTCTTTTTGATGAGTTGTGAGTAATTCCATTGGCTCAGTAAAGCGGTTCGGTTTTTTGCAATTGCTTCGTTGAGTAACACGGTTGCATATTGTTTGGGACTGATTGATTTCGACGTTTGTAAAACACCTAAGTCACACGATAATTCTTGGTCCGCTTCGAAATATTTGTCAGCTAGAAGCAAAATTGGGTTAAACCAAAACAAGCACTTAATCAGATTTCTAACCTGGTTGATCTGATGATCTCTTCGTCGAATATGAAATAATTCGTGATTGAGAATGATCTGTCGTTGACTAAAATCTTGCCGTAAAAAGTCCTTGGGTAAAATGACCTTGGCCCGAGTCATCCCAAAGATTGCCGGTGAGTTAACTAAGTCAGACTCAACGAAATCAAACTGCCTATTAGCTTGAGCCAAATAATCCTTCGTCAGATTGTGGGTTGGTCTAAAATTGGATGTTTTTAGCGATTTCGATAATCTTCTGTATTTAATCCAATAGATCGACAAGGCTGCGATAAAGCCGATCAGCCATACGAGCATAAATATTTCAAAAGATTTCTGAGAAATATTGGCAGAGATTGGAGGTAGTTTTGGCAAAGACAAGTCTTGTCCGAGATAAAAAGTCCAGCTCGCTGCGCTTGATTGAAGCTCTGTGTTGAATGTTGGCAATGCTAAATATAAAGGGATCACAAGCCAAAGCTGGTAGGCCAACTTAGCGTTCATTTTTTCCAGCACAAATGGTCTGACCGCTAAGATCAATACAATAAGAAATGAGACTCCTACGGTTTTGCTATAAAGCAAGTCAACTAATGTATCCATAATTACTTGCTTCCTTTTTTATCGCTTAAATCATTTACAAGTTTTTTAAGCTCTTTGATATCTTCAGGGGAAAGTTTTTCAGGTTTGGCAAACGCTGCAATTAGGGATTTAACATTGCCTTTAAAAACACGTTCTACAAAATTTTCACTTGCCTGATTGATGTATTCTTGCTCGCTCATTTTGGGCGAATACAAGTATTCCCTGCCTTGCTTTTTAAATTCGATGATTTCCTTTTTAAGGAGGCGGTTAATTAAGGTTTTAACCGTCTTGTCCTGCCAGTCGAGTGATTTATCTAGTTTGTCGATAATGTCTTTGGCTGTTAACGGCGATGATTGCCAGAGTACGTCCATAATGTATTTTTCTGAGTCACTAATCTTCATTATTGTTTCGCCTCTATCGATTACATATGTAAACAATGAATAGTATTACACTTGTAATCTTATATTGTAAAGGTATTTTTTTATTGAATTTGGGGATGTTATTGAAATTTAAGCGAAATCAATCGCTAATATGCCGTGACCGGCAGAGGGCAGACCGAGATCTTTTACTCTGAAAGAGATCTCGGTCGGCATTTTAGTTGCTGGTGTATTTGCTAGATACTCACAAATACCGGAAAAAGGAGTTTAATTTTTACGGTCTTCTAAAATCTGGTCAATGACGATACAGGCGCAAAGGATGGAAATATCATCTTCTCCATCGTTGATTTCTACGCCATAGCTGTCGGTCCAACCCCAAAAATCTTTGCTGACCCTGGCGACACACCCTTCGTCTCTGTTAAACGTGTAGTCATGTTTCCAGAAAGAGCCGTCTATACAGTAATCGTTTGGTCCTGGAACATCTAACTTAAATTTTTTGGAAAACCAGCTAAATTCTTTAGTAACTTCCGCAAAGAGATTTCCGCCGCGATAGATTCTGTAGCGAGGTTTAAAGGACATCAGCTTTTGGCTGATATAGGCTAATTCGTTGCCCCTGGTATCTTGAAAAGACAATTTATCACCCCAGGAAAAGGCAGCACCTTTTACAATGCAGCGATCATTTCCTCTATCATCAGTAATGATAAAAGTATCGCCAAATCCCCAAAACTTTTCTTTTATTCGATAAATCATAAATGTTTCCCTAAGTTAATATGATCAGGTCCGTGGTTGATAGACGTTTCTCGAAGATTTTTATTTCGATATTGATTGCTACAAATTATACCAATGCCTTTGGTTTATGGGTCAAATAAACACTTCATGCTATTATCATTGCAAGTTAATCCGGCCTCATTAAATATCAATGATTAGTTCCTTAAACCATATAACTCTTGCCGTTTCGGATATCGAAAAATCACTCAGTTTCTATACTCACGTTTTGGGCTTTAAAGGTGAAGTTAAATGGAAAACGGGGGCTTATTTAAGTTTGGGGGAACTTTGGTTATGTTTAAGTCTAGATTCGGTTGATAGTCGAAATGACTACACTCATATAGCCTTTTCGATCAAGGAAGAAAATATTGAGTCTATTCTACTAGAACTAGAAGGTCATTCGATAGAGCAATGGAAGGCAAACTCTAGTGAGGGAGAGTCGATCTATATTCTTGACCCAGATGGACATAAACTGGAACTGAGTTGTGGTTCATTAGCCAGTCGACTTGCGAGTTTGAAAAACACACCTTACGAAGGGCTAGAGTGGCTTAATTAAGATCAAATTCGCAACCCAACCACAACCTATTCCAATTCGTTTATAGTTATCTCAATTTCATACTGACTATGTTTAATCTGTTGCTTTTGTCCAAGAGTGACATTAAATGCTCGCTTGATTTTGTGTTCACCGGAAGTAAATTCCATATCAAGCTTAGGTTCATTACGCGGGTTAGTGAGAGTAAGAACAAGCCGATATTCTTGGTAGCCCACAAGCGACATACTTGCCTTCGATTGTTTATCAGGCTCTAGGAGCATGGTGGGGCTTGCCAAAATTTGTTTGCCGAAAAAGATATTGACTTTAGTGTGGTAAAGCGTCGGCTCAGCCGTCACAAATGGTGAAATAGCCAATAATTGAAACGTAACAATTGCAAAAATTAATCCATTTTTCATTACTTCTTATCTCGACCTTTAATAGAAGTTAGAAAGTTATTGTAGTAGTCGATTAAACGATCTGAGGTTATGACCGAAAATTTCAGTGAACCCAAATATTCGTCAGTTGCCTCCGGATTAGTTATAGTAACTTTGCCTGAAGAGGAGCGCTTGGTGAATTCAATCCAGTGCTCTTGGTATAAGTGCTGTGCCAAATAGATTTGCGATAATAGAGTGATTTGCTCAGCATCTATGTGCGCGATGGTGCCATTTAGCTTTGCAATTTCCCATTCTGTATTGGCTAGTGGCGCAAAAGAATAGCCTACGGTCAATCTATCGGCACCATTGGGTAGTTTTTTGCCGCTGAGACGAGCCGTTAGATTTTGTAAGTCGTTGAGTTTTTCTTTATTCAGTGGATTGTGATGTTCCAAGATCTTTAGATTTTGCTTAACCTCTTCTTGAATTCTGGCTAGATGTTTTTGTGCCTTTGCTAAATTTTCCTTCTCTTGTTGATATTCATTAACCCATAGCGCCAATAGAATAGCGAATATCACACTAAAAATTTCAAGTACGAGATTTGACCATTTAATATCTTTGAGCAGTTTTTTTATTATCATTTTGCGGACCAGTCTGGGGACGTTAAGCATCCAAGTCATTTTAACCAGAATGGCAGCTAATTGGCTAGATTGCTCTCAAATTTACCCGGACGCTCGTGCCAGCTTTGCCACAAAATAGGTAGTACGATAAGTGTGATACCACTTATAGTCCAAAGATCTAACGATTCCTCAAAAATTACCCAGCCCAGAATTGCAGCGAAAATTAATCCTGAATATTCTGCCACTGAAATTGCGCCTGCATCAGCTTTCTGAAAAGCATAAACACAGCTTGCTTGATATACAATCAAACAAACACAGGCTCCTAACGCGAGAATGATTAGATCCGGGGTAATCGGTTGCCAATAAAAGGCAGCAATTAGTCCCGTAAGTGGCAAAGTAAAAAGATTACTCCAAAAGAGCGTATTCGCCGGATGGCTGCTCGGCAGCCATTTAACTGAAATATTATAACCTGCCACAGCAAAGGCAGTAACAAGCGCGAGTAATCCTGCCAGATCGATAAACTCTGGTCGAAATGCTACGACCACGCCGGTAAAGCCGAGCAAAGTGACAATCAATCTCTGCCTGGTGATAACTTCTTGGAAAAATAGCTTAGCCATCAGAACGGTGATTAAAGGGGCGGAATAGAAAATTACATTGGCGGTCGCAAGTGGTAAATATAAGATCGCCATCACAGCGGCAGGGCCGCCGATATTAGTTAATACAGCCCTTGCACAATGAACTTTCACGTTAATTGGATGGCGGGCACTCTTATCCAGGCGAACCCAGAAAGGAAATAAGATCAAAAATACTGCTAGTTGCCTAAGAAAAATATACTGATAAATACTAACGTCTGCTGCTAGCAATTTAACAATCACATCAACAAAAGTGGCAAATAGATTACCTACTACCAAACTAATGATTGCGAGCAAAATAATACTGGTATTTTTCATTAGGAAAATCGAAAGGAATAATGGCTAATGATTGTTTTGAGGTTTCCGTTCCATACCAATATGTGGGATATCATCCTCCAGATATTCTTCTCCCACGGCGAAAAAGTTTTGTTGGTTGTAATAGCCCTGGAGGTGAGATTGGGCGGAGATATGGCAAGTCTTGTCGGGCCATTTTTTATCGAGAACCGCAACAGCTTTTTCGAGCATTTGATGGCCAACGCCGGTTCCTCTAGCTAGGCTAGATGTAACCACTCTGCCCATTGATGGCATATCAGGATAACTTACATCGGGTGGTAGGATTCTTAAATAAGCGACTATGTTTTCATCGTTGGCTTGGCCGGAATCGACGCCAAAGAAATGAAGTACACCTAGTTTGTTATCTTTACCATCGAGATCGCTGTACGGGCAGTCTTGCTCCACAACAAAAACGTCAACTCGCATTCTGAGAATCTGGTAAAGCTCAGAATTACTCAATTCATCAAAGGATTTTAAATGCCATTCAATTGCCATTGATTTCATCTCTTTATAGTGAAACTCTTAATTGGCCGTTACTTTAAACTAGTACTTTGAGTTTAGGCGTTAACAATTGTTAACAGGAAATAAATTTATTTTAGATTCAGCCTTTTTTTAATTCGACTCAGGCTAACCGGCGTCAAATTCAAATAAGAAGCGAGTAAGGTAGCGGGTACTCGTTTGACAAAATCGGGAAAGAGTTCGTAAGCCTTAACGACCTTTTCTTGACTGTTATTGACTAATAGCATTTCCTCTTTTACTTCTTTGGCGTGCAAATAAAAGTTGAGCTGAGCGATATGGTAGTCCTTCCACTCGGAATATTTTTTAATTAATTGCAGATAGCTACTAAGTGGTATTTTAATCAGTCGGCAGTCTTCTACCGAATAAATAGAATAGGGAAGGGGATCATCGCGAATAATACTGCGCATTGAGAAAATAATATCGTTTTCCCAGTAGAATTCTTTGCTGCAAACGTTGCCTTGCTCTGTTTCGTAAACAGCTCGAAGCAGGCCATTAACCACCAAGTAAAGATATTCAGGCTTCTTGCCCGCCGAGATAAGCAACTGGTTAGCTGGAAAGCTAATCTCACCGGCATTCGCCGTTAACTCATCACAGCCTATTTTGGGTAAGACAGTGAGTGAGCTCATGATGTTGTGGATAATGGGTTGGATATTAGTCACTTTATACCAATAAGAATCTTCGTAAGGTGGTTATCATTATTTCTTCAAATGATTATAATTCAATCGGTCAACAAGAAAAACAAAGCAGGTAGCAATGGTCAATCTTATTACCACTCTCAATATCGGATTTTCCCTGGTTATTACCCCAGTACTGCTTATTTGTTATCTATTTTTCCTTAAAAGTAACAATAAAAAACCTTCATCGATCGTTTCCTGTTTTCTATTTTTAGGTGGCATCACCGCCCTGCAATTGCAGCATTTACTATTTTTCGAGGGCCAAGCGCAGCCGTTGAATACTATTTATTACCGGACCTTATTGTTTATTGTGCCGCCGATGTTTTATTTTTTTAGTCGATTTGTGCTTTTCCCCGAGTATAGGTTAAAGCCAACGAGTTTGTTGCATATCGCGCCTGTTGTAGTTGTTTGGTTCTTAGAAAGAGATTATGCCGTTCCTTTGGCCTTCTTAATTGGATCAGGCTATTGCCTATGGCTTTCTCATTTGCTCTATAAGCTGCGTACTCATCGTAATCGCTTTGAGGTAGAGTTTTTCTTCTTTGCTTTCTTTTCAGTCTTCGCTTTAGGCGTATTGGCAGTTGGGTTTTCTGCCTCTTACATCAATGATGCTTACTTTTATCATTTCTATGCCAATGGTATTGCCTTTGCTTTTATGCTGGTGACGGCAGCTTTGATTGTTTATCCCGATCTGCTTAACGAGCTGACCGAAGTGGTGAAGCTCAGCTATATGACCTCCACCTTGAAGAGTGTCGATGTGACAGGCAGCAAATCCAAACTTGAAGAATTGATGCAAAAATCGAATATCTATCAAAATGAGAATTTGAATCTTTCTACCCTGGCTGAAGCGATGGAGCTTAGTGGGCATCAGTTGTCTGAATTGATTAATACTCAATTTGGGGTGAGTTTTTCTCAGTACTTAAGGGAAGTGAGGGTAGAGCGGGCCAAGCATCTTCTTAAGAATGAGCCGGATTCGTCTATTCTTTCCATTAGCATGGAGACAGGTTTTAAGTCTCAGTCTAATTTCTACGCGGCGTTTAAAGATCTCACCGGGCAATCGCCGGGGAATTATCGGAAGTCGTTTAAGGGTTAAGCTATTCACACCTACTTTTGCACATTCGATCCCCTTCCATAGGGAGGGGGAACAGATCTCGTAGAATTCAAACTTCCTAAATCCCCATTCCAACTCCATTTTTATCATTCTGGAATCTTCTAACACATTGATATTTAACAGGTTAATTTTTATCTATTCAATCTTTATCAAACAGGAGTTTTCTCGCTTCAATCTTCATTAACTTAGTGCTCATAGACCTTTTGAACAGGAAGTCAGACGATGAGCAACCTACATACCTACCAAAATGAGAGAGTCATAGAGGACCAAGATTGCAGTGCCACTGAGGGGGCCGTTATCTGGTCTTTAGATAAGATCACTTGGTTAGGTCCCGTCTTCTTAATCGCCATAGTCGGCGGAGCGATGACCTTTTCTCTAGAGAACTTGCTGGTTTTCTTAATCACAACCGCAGCGACTTTATGTTTAGGTCACTCACTAGGCATGCATCGCCTTCTTATTCATCGCAGTTACGCCGCGCCTAAATGGCTTGAGTACTTCTTAGTCCACTGCGGTGTGATTGTTGGCCTTGCTGGCCCCAAGGGCATGATGCTTACTCATGATTTTCGTGATTGGGCCCAGCGCCAAAAAGACTGTCACGATTATTTCGCCCATCGTCAGCCGATGTTAATAGACGGCATTTGGCAGTTGTTTTGTGATTTCAAACTCGCTCGTCCTCCTCAATACCAAATTGAAGAGGTCGTTGAACAAGACTGCGTTTACCAATGGATGGAGAAGACCTGGAAGTGGCAGCAACTGCCGCTAGCAATTCTTTTGTTCATTCTTGGAGGAATCGAATGGGTGATTTGGGGAAGCGCGATGCGGGTGGCGGTTTCAGTCACTGGTCACTGGTTGATTGGATACTTTGCGCATAACGACGGTGACCGCCACTGGCATGTGGAAGGTGCCGCGGTTCAAGGATTCAACATTCGCTTCGCTTCTTTACTCACCATGGGGGAGAGCTATCACAACAATCATCATGCTTATCCAGGTTCTGCATTGTTAGGCATTAAAGCTGGAGAAATTGATCCGGGTTGGTGGGTGATAAGAGCATTAGAAGAATTGGGATTGGTTTGGGATATCAAGTTGCCCCAGGACTTACCGGAAAGAAGTGAGCTTATTGAATTAGAAGCTAAAACAGAAGTGGAGAAGTAGACATGAAAATTCTAGTGATCGGCGGATACGGCACTTTCGGCAAGCGTTTAGTTAATAGCCTACTACACTTTGGCGACCATGAAATTGTGATTGCCGGTCGTTCAAAAGAGAAGTTGGCTAAAGCACAACATATGTTGCGTGTTTCAACGGACAACATTATTGAGACTGTAGAGTTGGACGTTTTGAATTCAGACCTGGTTGAAATTTTTACTGCGTTAAAACCTGACTTAGTCATTAATGCCTCAGGTCCTTATCAATTGCAAAGTGGGGATTCTGATTCAGGAACTGGTGCTTTTCAAGTTGCGGATGCTTGCTTAGAGGTTGGGTGTTATTACGTAGACTTGGCTGATGATCGAAGGTTTGTTACCCAATTTAGTAAACAGCTTAATGAAAAGACAAAACAGAGAAATCTAGTGATGGTGACTGGCGCTAGCACGGTTCCTGCCTTAACCGATGCAGTGATCACTCACTATCTGCCTCAATTCAAGAGTATCGATTCTATGTATTACGGTATTTCTCCTGGTAATCGAACTGACCGAGGCAAAGGTACGGTTGCTTCAATTTTGTCTTATACCGGCAAGCCTTTTGATACCTTAGTCGATGGAGATTTCCAACCGGTTTATGGTTGGCAGGATCTAAACCGTTATGACTTTGGCGGCTCTATAGGTAAACGCTGGATGAGTAATTGTGAAATTCCGGATTTAGATTTAATTCCGGCATTACATCCACAAATTAAAACCGTCCGTTTTCAAGCCGGGCTGGAAGTTTCTTTATTGCATTTAGGTTTGTGGGCTTTATCTTGGTTTCCGCGGTTAAAGCTGATCAATACCTGGCGAACTTTCACTAACGCATTGGTGACAATGAGTGAGTGGTTCAAAGGGTGGGGTAGTGATTGTGGCGGGATGTTTGTCGAGTTAACAGGTAAAAGTGACATCCTTAAAGACAAACAAATCACTTGGCAATTGGTAGCGGAAGATGGAGTTGGCCCCAATGTACCGACTATCGCAGCAGAATTGGTGGTTAACAAAATTGCCAATGGTGAGTTAAAACCGGGAGCTTATCCTTGCACTGGGCTATTTACCCTTGAAGAGTTCTTAATTGTTGCAGGTCGTTGGGGAATTTATCAGAGGGAGATGAAGTGATGACTGGTGTGCCTCCTAAAACAAAAACCAAAAAGGATTGGAAGCAGAAACTCAACTATGTCGATCTAGTGGGTTGGAATAATTGGATAAGAATACATCCGGCGGTTCGCAAACGATTCTCTACAAATGCGCAAAAAGCTGTCACTTATAAAGGCGTGATGAACGAAGTGTATTTATCTTTTATTGGGAAAGTTTTTGCCCAGCTTTGTCGGTTGATTGGAACGCCTTTGGCGCTTTATGAAGGAAAAGATGTGCCGATGGAAGTGAAGGTTTATCCCAATGAAAAATTAAAAGGGATGACATGGGATCGGTTTTATCAATATCCAGACAAACCGGTTAATCGAGTGGCTTCTACTAAGTGTATTTTGCTGGAAGATGGCAATGAAGAAGCAGGCTTAGTTGAAATGGTTGGGTTTGGTTTCGGCATGAAGCTTGACGTTTACGAAAAAGAAGGTGCGATTGTCTTTGAAAGCGAGAGGTTTTTTTGGCAAGTGGGAAATAAGAAAATCCGGATTCCTGATTGGTTAACGCCGGGGAAGACGGTGGTTACACAAACGGCAATTAACGATGAAGAGTTTGAGTTTCGGTTGGATGTTAGGCATCCGGTTTTGGGGGACGTTTATCGGCAGGTTGGAGTTTTCAAAGCTGACGAAGATATTGAGAATGCAAAAAGGAAGTAGGTATGAAGGAAGTTGAAAGAATCTTAAGGGTTGATCATGCAGGTGAGTGTGGGGCGATTAATGTGTACAAATCCCAGCTTTTCGTTGCCAGGTACTTATACAAGGACATCGTTCCAGTCTTAGAAGAAATGCTAGCCCATGAAAAAGAGCATTACCAAATTTTCGATAAAGCTCTTAAAGAAAGGGAGTTGAGGCATTGTTATGCAATTAAGCTTTGGTCAATTGGCGGAACATTATTGGGAATACTAACTGCCCTGGCTGGTAGAAAAGCTGTTTGGACTTGTACGGAATCAATCGAAACAACGGTTCTTCATCATTTGGAACATCAATTGGAATTTCTTAAGAAAATAGATGCCCAAGCATTTGATGTAGTTCAGAGCATTATTCAAGATGAAGAAGAACATAGAGACATTAGTCGGCGAAATGGTTCAGACAAACTTACGCATCGACCAATTTATTGGTGTGTAAAGAATAGCGTACAATTAGCGATTAACTTAAGTACTAGGCTGTAGTTTTTTATTTTTCTTTATTCGACTTATTTTTAGAATAAACCTTAAAGGCCTTACGACGTTCTTCCGGTGTGAACTCTTCAATTTCATTCGGAAACAATTCTGCATCACTTTTGTGAAGGTCGTTAATATCACCTGATACTAAGTCCCTTTCATCAAAGTCAGACACTTTGAGTTCATCACCAATAGATTCATCTTTATATTTTGCACACTGTTTTCTCAACCACTCTTCAAACTCGGGACTATCAATTGGTGGTCTATCTGAATTTTTATCGCTCATTTTATAAATCTCGAAAACAGAAGTTACTATGACTATCGAAACGAAATCCGGGCTTACTGAGGTAGTGCTCCTTCACCTGCTCATTAACTGGATTCATTATGCGCAACTGTGTAGCACCGATAGCTTCTGCATATGTAATCCCGGCTCTAATAACTATATCGGCGATTAAACCATCTAAATTAGTGCCTAGCGGACTTGACTCAATAAAGTCTAAGCGTAATTTGCCGCCACTACAAGTCGGCTTGCCAATTGCTGCGTCTCCCAGGTTGATATCACGGTGCCAAATTGAGAGTTCAAATCGTTTGGGTTTTGGACGATATGTTTGAATTACATCTTTCCAATCCCAAACGACACGTCGCGAGCCGCTGGTTTGCCACCTTTTTAGCTGATGAAGACACTCGAGAGTAATTCCTTTGAGTGAAATTTCGCTTTTGCAAATAGCGATGTTGCGTTTTCCGGTTAAGGTAGGAGGTAAGTTTTCTAGCGCTATGGCTCTGGACATTCGGCGTAACTTTTCGTAACGGCACTTTATTTCGTCATAACTTGGCTGCTGATATGGCATTATCACTAGAACTTTCCTTGTAATTTGATTCGATTAAATCGGCACGCTATCACATTATCTAAGTTTGGATCCGATTCGTTTGAGATAATTGCAAGATGGGCTATCGAATTTGTGAGGTTCTTCAAAAATATGTTTGGATAAGAAGCTCTGGTTTTGGAGTAACAATCAGATGTTCATGAAAAAGAAGGAACGGTCTTTATCGACATTGGTGCAGACTTTCCGTGCTCAATTTCTGAAATATACTTAATTCATGATGGCACCGAAATGGATATTGAGATCCTTCTACCTATAGGAACCCGATTGGAGGCCAATGTAATGAGTCATATTGATAATGGAAGATTGATTCTTCTACAGCAAAAAGAATTGGATTGTTCCAAATTGCTTAAGAGCTAAAAAAAGCGACCCCAAATGAGGTCGCTTCCAAATAAGAATCAAGCGCAATTCACTGAATCACATCCTTTACCAAACCAGCTCCAATAGTTTTACTACCTTCACGAATTGCGAATCGTAATCCTGGCTCAATTCCCACCGGCTTCATCAACTTAAACCCAATTTCGGCTTGCTCGCCTGGGTTAATTTGACCAGTGTCGTTGTTAACGGTGATTACACCTGTCACATCCGTTGTGCCAAAGAAGAACTGTGGTTGGTAACCAGAGTTAAATGGTTTATGTCTACCACCTTCATCTTTGCTCAAAACAAAAATATGCGCAGTTCCGTTTTGATAAGGTTTAATCACACCCGGAATTGAAAGCACTTGTCCACGTTGTACTTGATCGCGACGTACCCCGCGAAGCAACAATCCAACGTTCATACCGGCGCGTGCTTCAGGCACATCTTTGTGGAATGCCTGAACACCGGTGATCACAACCGGATCTTCCTTGTTCGCGTTGAGTCCGACAATTTCAATGGCGTCACCAACTTTAGCAATACCGCGGTCAACTCGACCGCTCACTACAGTACCGCGTCCGCTGATAGTAAATACATCCTCAATAGGCATTAAGAAAGGGCTATCGAAGTCGCGTTTTGGATCCGGAATTTTGGAATCCAAAGCGTCAACTAATTCAATAATACCTTTCACCCAAGGACTATCAAAGTTGTCACTATTAATCGCTTCAAGTGCTTGTAAAGCAGAACCGCTAACAAAAGTAACGTCAGTAAAACCGTAGTTACCCAAAAGTTCTTCAAGCTCCATTTGCACCAGGTCGATCATTTCGTCACGCTCGTCTTTGCTGAGCATGTCAATCTTGTTAATAAACACAATTAAGTGCTCAACGTTAACTTGCCTAGCAAGCAACACGTGCTCAATCGTTTGCTTTGCCGCTCCGCTATTGCAGTCAATTAGCAAAATCGCTCCGTCCATTTGCGACGCGCCGGTGATCATGTTTTTTACATAGTCAGCGTGTCCGGGACAGTCAATGTGTGCATAGTGACGAGTGTCAGACTCGTATTCTACGTGCGAAGCATTGATAGTAATGCCACGCTCTTTTTCCTCTTTTGCATTGTCAATTTGTGCAAAAGTCAAAGCCTTACCACCAATACGAATCGCCTGAACTTGGCTGATCGCAGTTGTTAAAGTGGTCTTGCCGTGGTCAACGTGCCCAATGGTTCCAACGTTGACGTGTGTCTTTAGTATCATTGGAATATCTCCTTCCTTTTAAAAAATGCCAGCCCCATGCTGACGGTGTTTATTGGCGCGCACCAAATTCTTAAAATACTTTTCCCAAATTAGTCATTCTAAAATAAGCTTTCTCAAGACATAAAAAAACCTGGAAAACTCTCGCCTCCCAGGTTTTTATCCAAGAGGCGATTGCTGCCTCTTGTGGTTTAAACAAAAGACATTTACATCAATGATCCTTCAGTGGTTGTTTCACTAACAAAAACTGAATCCCAAGCCAAAACAAATTTTTCGTTTACTAAGATTGTTAAGTTCATTTTTCTAAACCGATAAAAGTTCTAAATTATTAAATAAAGCTCATCAAAAAACCCGGAGGTTTACGGCCATCCGGGTTTTTAAAATTCACAGGAGGCCAATATAAAACGCCTCACAATTGTTCGACGTCTAAGTTTTCAAATATTCATATGCACAGCAATACGCCTGGCTGAATTCGCCAAGTAATGATTCGCTGTGAGTTAAAAATAAAGTTTTCATGGACGCGATGTTACACCTTAACAATTCAAAAGATCAAGTTTTATTTGGTTATAAAATTCCTTTGCTACTTTAGTAGTGACAATTTATCTGTTATAAATATTCAGGACCAATAAAAAACAAACAATATTTTAGGGAAGGGAAATGGCCAAAAAAGTACTTTTTGCAGTTCTTGCTTTAATCGGCTCATCTCATGTAGTTGCTGATGGTATGGAAGAAAAGATTGTTGTGACCGGTTCAAGGCTAGACATTTACGATTCACCAGCAGTTACTCTCATCAAGCCAGCAGACTTTCTGATTCAAAAAGTAAAACTTATCAATGATTCTCGTGACAAGAAAAAGCGAGAAAAAGAATTGTACAGCACTGTACGGGATATCTTAAAGGCAAAGAATAAAGACGGAAAAATTGAAATTGGCGTAGGCAAAGATATTGTCTATCCGATCACTCTAGAAAATCTCCAGTTAGATTTCTACAAAGGCGGACGAGCAGATACTTCAATGGTGTATCTTTTTATAAAAACACCGATAACTAAAAAGCTCAGCGCCGAAGTATTGTCGCTGAGATTAGATAAGTTTATCGACAAGTTAAAGATGACGGGTAGAACAGAAGTCGATCGCGACGGAGATTTGATACTCAGCATTATTAACCCTGAGAAATACAGAAACGAATTATTGACACTTATTGCCGAAGAACTAAATAGTACTAAAAAAATATTTGGTGACAGTTATAAAGCCGAAATTGATGGTATAAGCGGTGCTTTGCAATGGGAAAGAGCATCTGTTTCTGAACTGAGACTCTATCTGGAGTATGGATATATCTTATCTTCTAATTAAGACTTTAGAGAAGCGGCTCCAAAGGCCGCATTAAAATTTATGTTAAAGACGATTCTAGCGAGTCAAATTTTTATTCTGAACGCTCAAACTTCAAAATATATCCCTTAAATTCCTTTTCAAGATAATCGGTATTCGCGGGTTTTGAATGGGTAGAGCTAAATCCAAAATCTATCATTAGCCTACTCATTTTACTTTTTCTACCACGACCTGGATCGACAAGGATAACTTCACAAGTTGGCATTGAGTGTTCTTCGATAAAATTGGCCAGCAATTTGATATGTTCATCTTCATATAAAAGATCACTGCCAATGATTAAATCAAATTTTCCAAGTTTGTCATTACCGGTCGCCCAGTCAGTTCTTTCAAAGGCAATATCATCATCTTTATTAAGCTGGGAATTTCGTAGTAAAAATTTTTCAACTTCAGGGTGACGATCGGTCGCAGTAATATCAGCGTTTTGCTTATTGAGTAGTAAGCTACTCAGCGCCATGCCACAACCGACTTCCAAAATTCGTTTCGATTCTGTTTGGTAGTCAAAAATATAATGGGCTAAAACTAAACCAGACGGCCATATAACGCCGAAGATCGGCCAAGACGCTGAGGATATTCCGAGATCTCTAGCTGTATTATCGGGGTCGTGAAATTGCTGCCTGTCACGTAGAGTGCAAATATGAATGTCGGTTTTGCCAAACTCGATGGTTTGATAGTTAAGACGAACTTCAGTCATTAGGGGCCTGCGATAAGTGGCGCTAAGCGGCGCTAGGCCAGGTATCGAGGATAAATGACGAAACGAGCGATTAACTCTGTTGCTTTAGCATACAGGTTTATAGTTAAAACACCTAATCAATCGGTTATAATCGGAGTTTGTCTACTGAGTTCCTTTATTGATTTGATACGGAACTTTTCTTTTTCTATATAGACAATGTATATATCTAGGTCTGATCGCCTCCCCAAACTTTTGAGAAAAATGAAAATAAACACAATGAAATCATTAGTCTTACTTTCAATTTTGCTAAGTACAAAATTGGTTTACGCAGAGGAGCAAATCCCGGCGATTAAAATAGAGAAATTAGCTGAAGGTGTTTTTCTTCATAAATCTTACCAAATGACCAAAGGTTGGGGCCTCGTTAGTTCAAATGGGCTAGTTATTTTAGATGATAAAAATGCTTATATCATCGATACACCTTGGTCAGAAAGTGATACAGGAGAGTTAGTTTCTTGGATTAAAAAAAGAGGATATAAACCTGCCGCTAGTATTTCTACCCATTCACATGATGATCGTAGTGCAGGAATCGCCTGGTTAAACTCAAAGTCGATCCCGACCTATGCTTCTAAGTTAACCAATGAGTTATTGCTGCAAGAGGGAAAAGCCTTGGCAACTCATTCATTTGATGAAACCGAATTCTGGATGGTAGAAGATCTAATCGAGGCCTATTATCCCGGCGGTGGGCATACCATAGATAACATAGTCGTATGGCTACCCAAATCGAAAATTCTATTTGGCGGCTGCTTCGTCCGCAGTTTACAGTCTAAGAGCCTCGGCAATATCGCAGACGCAATCCTTGACCAATGGCCTAACTCAGCCGAAAGAGTAATCGCCAAGTTTCCTCAAGCTCAGATCATCATACCGGGACATGGAAGAAGCGGAGATAAGCAACTATTGCAACACACCAAGCATCTTGCAAAAGCGAATCTGGCAAGAAACAGATAAACCCTGTTTTCAAACGTGAGATATCAGTTGATTTGAGGGGGCAAGACGAAAATTCTTTTTTAGCTCTATTTTTATTGGTTAGGCTACGGATGCCTTACAAAACTCTCGATAGACTTCTTTGGCTTCTTGGAGAAAATCAGTAATTTGCTCCGGTTCTAGCTGATAATATTCCCGGTAAAAGATGAGGGTATTGCCGCGGGCTTCGACAAATATGCCTTCCCTGTTTTCTATATACTCAAGTAACCCCGGTGCGAAAAGTTTTCGAATTGCCCTTTCGTTTCTCCCTTGAAGTAAGTATTTCTTAGAAAATGAAGGGTGCTCTACAAAATCAATGTCTTGGTAACCAATCAAGTTACCAATCTCATGAAATATATGCTCGGGCTTCAGATCAAACTCGGGAAACTGGTAGTTAAAGTTTGTGAAACTGACAATTCGTTGGATGCTTACTCTACGTTTGTCGCCATCAAATTTGGCATGTTGATACCTGAAAACTTTAATAAAGTCTTCACCTGACTTTTTGCTCATTAAGTCAGTGATTCTTCTGCGGCTGCCTTGTTGAAATAGTTGGAAGTGTTGATAGTAGTCCACAGCAACTAGATCTGGTTTAGCTTCAAAATCAAAACCAAGATTAATTGCAATTTTTTTAGTCGCTTCGCTTCGTACTTTTTCCCATTTCTTAGCCCATTTTACTAAGCCGACTAAAACGACAACAAATGCTGATACTGCGATGATTTGTTCCACGGAAAATCCTTTTATCTGTGGTTAAAAAGTGTTGAATGAATAAGATACTGTAATCTAACTTTACTTCGAAAAAAGTTAGTTACTTCTCAAATTCAAATAAAAAAGCGACCTACCAGGCCGCTTTTTCAGATACTAGGGAGCTATCTATATGCGTTCGAATACGGTCGCGATCCCTTGACCTAGTCCAATACACATAGTTGCAACGCCTAAGGTTGCGTCTTTGCTTTCCATTAACCTCAATAGTGTTCCACTGATTCGCGTGCCGGAACATCCGAGTGGGTGGCCTAGTGCGATTGCTCCACCATTTAAGTTCACTTTATCTTCAACTGAATCGAGAAGACCTAGATCTTTAAGTACAGGAAGAGACTGCGCGGCAAATGCTTCATTGAGTTCCCACAGGTCAATATCTTGCGCCGTTAACCCTGCACGTTTTAATGCTTTTTGAACCGCAGGAACCGGGCCGTAACCCATAATCGCAGGATCGCAACCGGCAACACCCATAGAACGAACTTTAGCAATAGGGGTTAAACCGAGTTGGTCCGCTTTTTCTGCGCTCATTATCAGCATCGCGGATGCACCGTCAGATAAAGCAGAGGCGTTACCGGCGGTAACGGTTCCGCGAGGGTCAAATACCGGACGCAAACTGCTTAAGCCTTCCATATTGGTTTCAGGACGAATAACTTCATCATAATCAAAGGTTTTTAATGCACCTTTCTCATCGTGACCTTCCAGGGGAATAATTTCTGCTTTAAAAGCACCGCTGGTGGTTGCTGCGTAAGCACGCTGGTGCGAACGCATCGCGAATTCATCTTGAGTCTTACGATCAAATCCGTGAAGTTTACCTAGTAGCTCTGCGGTCAATCCCATCATGCCGGAACCTTTAGCAGAGTGTTTGGCGATTTGAGGGGCAAAATCAATGCCGTGAGTCATTGGGACATGGCCCATATGTTCAACAACACCTAAGATAAAAACATCACCGTTGTTAGTCTGAATTGCTTGAGTTGCCGAATGAATTGCCTGCATCGAAGAACCACATAAACGATTTACAGTTAACGCGGCTACAGTGTGAGGAAGGTCGGTCATTAGCGCTGCATTACGTCCAATATTAAAACCTTGCTCTAAAGTTTGTTGTACGCATCCCCAGATCACATCTTCAACTTCAGCAGGATCAAGCGCTTTGTTACGGTCCAATAATTCCTGCATTAATTTCGCGCTTAACACTTCTGCACGAACATTGCGGAACATACCACCTTTGGAACGACCCATAGGGGTTCTGATTGCATCGACGATTACTACATCTTTCATTTTCATTTCTCCCCTATTGAGTTAATTCTTTGCTGTAACAGGTTGGGCGCTGTAAAACGGCTTGTTTTCAGCGGCCATTGTTTTTAGCAACTCTGGTACTGTATATCCTTCACCTAAGTGAGCGTACTTTTCGGCTGCAGCAACTACATTTTGGACACCTAACTCATCAGCATACTTAAGTGCGCCGCCCCGGAATGGAGGGAAACCTAAGCCATAAAGTAAAGCCATATCACATTCTGCTGCAGTATCGACGATACCTTCTTCCAGACAACGTACCACTTCAAAAATTAGCGGTAACATCATTCGTTCAACGATTTCTTGATTCTCGAACTCTTTGCTTGGTGCGCCGATTAGTTCAAAGATGGATTCATCGACAACTTTCTTCGGTCGGCCTTTCTTGTCTTTTTCATAAGTGTAGAAACCGCTACCAGATTTTTGACCATATTTGTCTGCTTTGAATAATTTCTCGACGGAGTCTTCGTCCATTTTGCCCATACGAGTAGGGAAGCCTTCGGCGAGAACGTCTGTACAATGGAAGGCAGTATCGATACCTACAACATCTAGCAAATAGGCTGGACCCATCGGCCAACCAAAGCCAGCCATTACTTTGTCAATTTGACGGAAGTCAGCGCCATCGGCTAATAACTGACTGAAACCTCGGAAGTAAGGAAACAATACCCGGTTAACATAAAATCCTGGGCAGTCTTTAACAACCACGGCAGACTTACCCATGGCAGTGGCGTAAGCAACGGTCGCTGCGACTGTTTCATCAGAAGTCTTTTCACCACGGATAACTTCCACCAACGGCATTTTATGTACCGGGTTAAAGAAGTGCATACCGCAGAATAATTCTGGACGTCTTAAGTTTTTCGCAAGAAGATCAATCGAAATTGTTGAGGTATTAGAGGTTAAAATCGCATCTTCAGCAATAATCCCTTCAACTTCTTGCAACACGATATCTTTAACTTTTGGATTTTCGACGACCGCTTCTACGATCAGGTCAACGTCTTTTACCGCTGAGTAATCCAAAGTCGGGTTAATACTCGCCACAACTTTCGCCATTTTTTCCGGAGTGACTTTGCCGAGCTTAACGCCTTTATTCAAGATTTTAATCGCTTCGTTCATGCCCAAATCAAGCGCTGCGGTGTTGATGTCTTTCATCACAACCGGAATGCCTTTGCTCGCCGATTGGTAAGCGATACCACCACCCATTATGCCTGCGCCGAGAACTGCTGCGCGCTCCACTTTTTTGGTTGCAGTTTTAGATGCAATTTTGGCTTTCTTTTTGAGTAATTGATCGTTTAAGAAAATTTGCACCATTGCGCTGGCTTGCGAAGTTTGGCAAACGTTAGTGAAACCTTGGTGCTCTTCTTTTAGTGCTTCTCGTTGGGAAAGGTTAGCTGTTTCTTCAATGACGCGAATCGCTTCCATTGGTGCAGGGTAGTGAGGTAATGCTTTGGCGCCGACAACACCTTTAGCGGTATTAAATGCCATAGTGGCTTCAAGCTTGTTCAATAGCATTGGGCCTTGTTTTTCTGCGCGACGAGCTTTCCAGTCTAGCTTACCCTCAGCAGCGTCAGTGACCATTTGCAGCGCAACTTCACGTAAATCTTCCGCTGTAGTAACGGCATCGATGGCGCCAACTTTTAACGCATCTTCCGGTTTGTGCGGCTTAGCCATTGCAATCCACTCAATCGCATTGTCGCTGCCTATAACGCGAGGTAAACGAATGGTGCCGCCAAATCCCGGGATCAATCCTAACTGGGTTTCTGGCAAGCCGACCCTTGCGGTAGCGGCTGTTACACGATAGTCGCAAGTTAGCGCCATTTCGAATCCGCCACCTAAAGCGAAGCCATTGATTGCACAAACTGTTGGGAAGGGTAAATCTTCGTAACCTGAGAAAATAGCGCCTGCTTGCTCACACCAATTGAGCATTTGTTCACGTGGCTCGGCGAACATTGCCAGAAACTCAGTGATATCAGCACCAACAATGAAAACTGATTTAGGACTGGTGGTGATTGCACCGCGAACCCCTTCAGTTTTATTCAGTATTTCAATAACTTCCTTCCATTCTTTTAATGTTGCGTTATCGAATTTATTGACCGATTCATTTTTGTTATCAAAGATGACTTCCGCAATACCATTGTCTAGCATTTGGCATTGAAGGGATTGACCGTCATAAATCATGCTTGTCTCCATTGGTGAGTTCAGGATGTGATCTCTTTAGGGTTGTGTAATAACGCCGGCTATTAATTTAGCGAATTGCCTAATTATTAATCGTAATTCTGACCGGATTATTGCCTGGTGTATTTTGTCGCCTAGTTTAGACGAAAAAGGCCGGCAATAAAGCTTATTTCACCCAAATTCTGATCCTGATCTAATAATTTTGGGCCACTGATTATAACAGGTTAGACCAGTTTTTAAACACCTGTTTAAAATTTGTCATAAAAAGGTCGTGTTAGGTTTATGCGTGGTCGAAGATTTCTCTTCTGAATCATACAGATATGGTCTATAGTTAGATGCCAACAATTATCTCAATCAGGGACGGATCTTGACCTTTGATTTTCGGCCAATTGGCTCGATTGTTTTTCAAAGTTGGCTAAAGCTTGTGTTACTAGCATGGCTGGCATTGAGCAATTCAGCTTTTGCGTTGGAAATTCAAGTCGGTGAGGGGTTTACGCAAAGAGATATCTTGCAGCCTTTGCCCACTCTAAAGCAAATTCCTGGTATCCCATTCAATATTGATACCTCCATTCCAATCAATCGGTTTTCCAAACAGCTTTATCAAGAAAGCTTGCAACCAAGTGATTCCGTTTATTGGTATCAGCTTAATATCAGCTCGGTATATTCAAAAGAGCACCAAGTTAAAAATAAATCCTCCGGATTTCACCAAAGTAAGGCGCGCAAGAATTACTACCTGATGGTAGGAAATTCAATCATTACCCATTTAGACTTTTACCTTTACCGGGAAGGCCAATTAGTTAGCCTACAGCAGTTGGGCGTTGCTGATAGAAAAACGCATGCCGAGCAAAGGTATCGGGGGCCCGTGGTTGAATTATCTTTAGCTCCCGGCGAAAAAATTACCTTGTTGATCAGAAAGCAAAGCGTTAGTCCTTCAATTTTACCTCTACAGTTATTTTCGGAGTCGAGCTTTGAGAATAAGCTGTTTAACCAGTATTTGTTTTGGGGCGGCGTAATTGCCCTGTTGGCCACGATTGCTCTATACAATGTTGCCATTTATTTGTTAGTTAGGCTTAGGTCTTACATTTGGTATCTGATCTTTTACAGCATTACTTTTTTTTACTTCGCCGGGCTGCATGGATTTGGACATCTGTTGTGGAGCGACGATATTCAGCGCTGGCTATCACAGCATATCATGACGCTCAATTTCGCCTTGTTGTGGATAGTACTTCACTTTGCCGCTGAATTTTTAAAAATTAAAGAAAATGCGCCATGGCACGCTAAACATATTAAGTGGTTTGACTATATTTTACCGCCGGGATTTATCGCTTCTTTTTTTATTGTCGAATATCAACTAATTCCCTTTTTTGGTTTGCTGCAATTTGTCGGTTCATTGTTTGCCATTACCATGGCTATTGTGGCTTACAAAAATGGATTTAGGCCGGCACGCTTTTTTATCCTCTCATGGACTTTCGTTATATTTGGCGCAGCGATTGGCATGATGACCTTTACCAATTTGATTGAAGCCAACTTCTTCACCGTGCATGGCTTTTTCTTCGGTGCTTTGGTGGAATTAATTTTACTATCAATCGCGCTCGCCGATAGGTTGCAGCATTCAGAAAAGTTGGCTATTTCACAAGCCTTTACCGATCCGCAAACCCGCCAGCCCAACTACTCATTCTTTACTAGCCCATTTTTTACTGAGCAGTCGGTATTCAAACAGAACAGGCCAATGGCGATGATGCTGCTAAAACTTAAAGGGTTTAGGCAATTGCTTGGATTGCTTGGGCCAAGTGGGGTTGAGCGGGCATATCGTTTGCACATTAGCCGAATAGAAGAGTTTTTGGCGCATAGCGAATGGGCATTGCAGTTTGAGTTACCGAATTCTGGTAAGAGCCATATGGTATCTTTGCCCGGCGATCACATCTTGATAGTTGCTGAAGTAAAAGATGATTATGAGTCTATTGTCATCCCGTTGCTACATTTGGCGGAAAAGGCCATCCGAATCGGCAAGTTGGAAAGTAAATTGACATTCAGAATTGGTGTGGCGCGCTTTGATGGCGAGCTGCTGGATGTGCACGAGTGCTATCGTCACGCTCAATTAGCGTTACTCAATAGTTATACGAGTCAAAAAGAATGGTTTGTGTATCGGCCGGAAGATGATGCTGCGTTTCGTTCTCGCTTAGCGCTGCTCGCCGATTTACGCCAAGCGTTGGAGAATGAGGAATTAAAGATCTATATTCAACCACAATTTACGGCAAAGGATCGAGCGTTATGTGGTGGAGAGGTATTGGTGCGTTGGACCCATCCAACTAAAGGTATGGTGAGTCCAGTGGAGTTTATCTCCTTGGCCGAAGAGTCGAATCTTATCTTCAAAATCACCAAGGCAGTGATCCACAAATCGTTCGAGTGGTTGTCCTATATAGCTATCGACGTAAATAATTTCAAATTGTCGATCAACTTGTCGGGTTTGGACATCCAACATGGCGAATTGATCCCATATGTCCGCTGGCAACTAGAACGGTCGCACGTTAATCCCAAGCAAATTACTTTCGAAGTCACTGAATCGGCGGTTTCGGATGATCGCGCCGCATTTCTTAAAGTGCTTAACGAGTTGAAACAGTTGGGTTTTACTATCGCCATAGATGACTTTGGGACCGGTTACTCATCGATGCAATATATGCAACAAATTAATGCGGATATCATTAAAGTTGATATGTCCTTTATTCGAAATATCCATCAATCAGAAATTAATCAAAAAATTGTTGATGCGATCATTCGAGTCGCCAATGCTACCGGTGCCTATATCGTAGCTGAAGGGGTGGAAGTTGAAGAGGAGCTTGCGGTATTAAAGACTCTAGGCGCACAAAATATTCAAGGTTATTTATTTGGTGAACCCGTACCTGCGGTAGTATTTGAGCGCCGCTACTTGAATACCATCGAGTCGGGGCATTAATCGCTTTCAGATACTGATACTTTTAGTAGAGTGGCAAACCACATCGGACCACTTTACAAGTAACCGCTAAATTGCGATGATTGAGTATTATTCGAACATATACATAATAATAATGAGCAAGCGAGACGGGCCATGAAATCTGCGCAAGAGCAACTATCCACCTATAAAAGTGTACATCTAAATCGAAAAAATATTGCCACTCATTTTATTGGCGTACCGGCGATTATTTGGTCGTTAACTTTGTTGTTAAGCCTGTTTAGCTGGCCGGT